>NZ_JBHSMF010000007.1:0-1939 GCF_042655405.1 Caenimonas terrae
TTTTTCGCTCGTTCCGCTCGGCGGAGGTGCCAATGAGGGCTAACAAGTCCGTCAACGCGGACGCCCAAAGTCGTTACGCAGCTGCGCCGCGCCGTTCATTGGTCGCCGGTTACGTCCGACGTTAAGACTCATCGGAGAAACGTATGAGCACTCGAAGCGGAAAGATCGTGTTCCTCGGCAAGTTGCTCGTCGCAGCAATGGCGCTCGTGGCGCTGGTCGCACTTCCGGCGCGGCAGTTGGCGCCCTCGGTCACACTCGCTGAGCTGCTGGCGTATTGCGCCATTGGCGTGGCCTGCGTCATGGCGCTCATCATCCTTGGCGCCATCTGCTCGCTCCAGTTCTCGCAGTTCATCCTGCGCGCGGGCGGAACGGACGCGCAGTGGTTCTGGTTTGCGAGCGAACCCAAGGGGCTGGCCGCTTTGCGCGAGCAGCAGTCTGAAGGAAAGGGAGCACGCGATGGGTCTTAACAGGTCCGTCAACGCGGACGCCCAAGGTCGTCCCGCAGCTGCGCCGCGCCGTTCCTTGGCCGCCGGTTACGTCCGACGTTAGCCCGCATGGATCTGATGCGCGTTTGGCCGTCTCGTTATTGCCCCGTTTGTGGCGGCTTAATGCGCCAGGCGGCGACTGGGCACGTAGCGCCAAGATCCTGGGTCGTACTGTTAGCGGGTTCCGGCGAGCTAATTGGTATCGTCTCGCTGCTCGCGGGCGCCATAGCCGGTAGCGTGCTTGGCGCGCCCTTCGGGCTAGTGGTAGGGCTTACCGTCGGCGTCTTGGTCAGCGTGGCCGCGATAGCTGTCTTGATGCGATTTGAGAAGGATGCTTTGGTATGCGAGTGCTCTGACTGCCATGGGCAGGTCCTATATGGCCAGTGTTTGTCTAAAGCGCCTGGGGCCCCGCCATGAGGGCTAACAGGTCCGTCAACGCGGACGCCCAAAGTCGTCCCGCGGCCTTGCCGCGCCGTTCCATGGTCGCCGGTTACGTCCGACGTTAGACGTCAAGAGAAGGAGCGTATGAGCGCACTACTTACTTTGATCGGCTGGTGTTTGCTTTTTGTCCTGTGCTGGCCGCTTGCTTTGCTGGCGCTGGTGCTTTGGCCCATCGTTTGGCTTCTGTCCATCCCGTTTCGCCTGGTTGGGCTAACGTTTCGCGCATTGTTTGCCTTCCTGGGCGCTCTTTTGCTTCTCCCAGCGCGGCTCCTCGGGTATCGTCGCAAGCATGCATAGGCTGGCGGCATTCAGGGGGGTCGTGCAATCGCGGTGTTTCGGGCGCGGCTGGTCCCCCTTGGCGTCTAACAAGTCCGTCAACGCGGACGCCCAAAGTCGTTTCGCAGCTGCGCCGCGCCGTTCCTTGGTCGCCGGTTACGTCCGACGTTAGGCAGCAGATGGCAGTCGATCAAGCCCTCGTTGACGCCGCAATCGAGCAGGCGATAGCCAGATTCCCGGCTGGATACTCTGGTGCAGCGGCCGTTAGGTTAGAGACGGGCCAAATATTGACGAGCGTTTGCTTAGATCCGCCGAATGCATCGGCAGCTCTTTGCCACGAGACTGGCGCCTTATGCGAAGCGAACCGGCTTGGGCTTCGGGTAGTCGCATCGGTGTGCGTCTCGCGAAGCGATCCTGGCAAGCCGTTTCTTATCCTCGCCCCTTGCGGGATCTGTCAAGAACGCATGGCGCTTTGGGGTTCGGACGTCGCGCTGGGCGTTGCTGTACCCGGAAGTCCCGGCGAATGGCAATCTAAACGACTCGGGGAATTGCAGCCGCACTACTGGCGCAATGCCGTGACGGACGCTGGAGAATAATTGGATGCGTATGAAGCTGCCTAACAAGTCCGTCAACGCGGACGCCCAAAGCCGTCCCGCAGCTCCGCCGCGCCGTTCCTTGGTCGCCGGTTACGTCCGACGTTAGCCCTCATGAAGTGCTACAGGCGCGGAGCTATCCCT
>NZ_JBHSMF010000008.1:0-513 GCF_042655405.1 Caenimonas terrae
CCAAGGTCGTCCCGCAGCTGCGCCGCGCCGTTCCTTGGCCGCCGGTTACGTCCGACGTTAGCGCTCAAGGCTTCCCGTCGATGACCCACGCAGTTCTCGCAATTCTCGGTCTAGCCCTGGCGGTCAGCGCAGGACGCTACCTGCGTGGTCTCAGTGGTGCCAACCTCTTGGGAATCGGTGGCGGGTTTGTGCTGTTGTGGGGACCAAGTTGCAGCGAGATGTTGGGTTCAAACCCGGTGGAGGCAAATCGGGCGGCGGAAGGATTCTTTTGGATGTTGCCTTTTGTGGGGGGCTACGCCGGGCTGTGCTTCCTTGCTGTCTTACTTGGGCAAAGACTCAGACGCATGCGAAAGGGGCGAGCGCAAGATGAGCGCTAACAGGTCCGTCAACGCGGACGACCAAGGTCGTTCCGCAGCTACGCCGCGCCGTTCCATGGTCGCCGGTTACGTCCAACGTTAGCTGGCATGAAACGCGCGCTCTTCCCAACGCTATCGGTGCTTGTGGCTGCGGCCT
>NZ_JBHSMF010000009.1:0-107841 GCF_042655405.1 Caenimonas terrae
AAAGTCGTCCCGCAGCTGCGCCGCGCCGTTCCTTGTGCGCCGGTTACGTCCGACGTTAGGCCACATCATGGAAGCCTCACAGGACATCGAGGAAGAACGGCGAATTGCCACACTTGTTTTACCCGAGGACTACGGTCGGAATGCGGGACAAGTGGCCAGCCTATCCACGCACGCAATTCTCTACATCAAACGCAAGGAGCTGTCGCTCAAGCCGTTCGAGTTGATATCGCTGCCGGCATCGCAGTGCTCGTCGATCCAATACGAACAGAGGCTCGCTGTCGTTCCAATGGTTCTCGGTGGTCTGCTCGTACTGTTGCTTCTCAGCGCATTCATCTTCGGTAGCGTCGAGGCGGGAACGAGCATTCGTCTTGGTGCAGTGGCACTCGCCTTGATCTTTGGTTTGAACATGCTGTTCGGGGTAAAGCGGCACAGGCTCACGTTCATCGTCGACGGAAAGCGCTATCGCTGGCAATCCAAAGCCGGAGACTACAAGTACAAGACCGCGGTTGTCGAAAGGCTCGTCGCCTATGCTCGCGAGCGTGGGCTTCTTCATGCTGCGAAGGCTTAAGCGTGAAGTGGCCTAACCCTTCCATCGAGCGGACGGTTTCCAGCGGGCTGCGCCCGCCTCCAACCGCCGCTCATGTCAAACGTTAGGCCTCAAGAATGCGCGCGCTACAGATCGAGCTGAATGGCCAGAGCTTGGCGGTCGCCGGATCGGAAGCCGCGGTCCTGCTCTCCGCCGGAATTAGCCTATCCATTCATGAAAGTGGTGGTACGTTGGACGTGAGCGGCATGGAGGACTTGGGGAACGATGTCAGCTGTCACCTCTCGTGGGTCGAGATGATCGATCTCGTAAAAGGCGATCGCGTGACGGTAAAGTTTGTTGAAGCGGCGACAGCCACGCCGCCGTCCGAGGCCCGGCGAACGGACTCACCGCAATATGCGGCCGAGCGTGCAGCCTATGAAGACGACCTCCGAGAGAACCCTCTTGGACCAGTGGTTTTGGAGCGCAAGCAAGCGGACGCCAGGCTGGCGCTTTATTGGAAATCTGACCCACCAATCGTGGCGTCGTTTGAAAGTGGGCGCGAATTCATATCCTGTCGCTTTAGCTGGCACTCCTTTCGACCTGACCGTTGCCGCATGACTTTCAGCAGCTTCTCGCAGGTCGAAGCACTCGACCGCACGGGCGGTAAGGATTGGTTCAGCGGCACATTGAACGTGGGAGAAGTCTGTGCGATCGAGCTCGGGGCCTAACAGGTCCGTCAACGCGGACGCCCAAAGTCGTTCCGCGGCTGCGCCGCGCCGTTCCTTGGTCGCCGGCTACGTCCGACGTTAGGCGCCTCATGTTGGACCTGCTGGAACTCCTGCTCAACATTGGCGCCGTGTGGCGCATCGCACTGGGCTGTGGCCTTGCACTTGCTCTTGTTGCTGCAGCGAATGCGGTTTATCCGGTGCCAGCCGGCGCATGGTTCCTCCTTGGCTTCGTTGGCGCGTCGGTTGGTGGCGTATGGCAGGCCGCAGCCGCATCCAAGCAGGCACCGTCTCCACCCGTCACGCCTGGTCGCAGGCCGCGCCTGCCGAGCGCACTCGCGTTCCTGACGGTAGCCGCCATTGGCGGCCTGTGGGGCTACCTGGCGGAACTCGCCTTCGGCCGAACGTTTGCGGTCCTTTGCATGCTTCTTGGCCCGCCGCTCCTAGCACCCGTCTTTGGCATCTTGTCCAAGGAGAGACTCAGCCCCTTCTCTGTCGTGCTCGCTTCGGCAGCGTGCCTGCTTGGCTACGCCACTCCACATGCCATCAACTTGTTCTTCCAGTCGACAGGCGCCTAACCCCTCGCTCGAGGCGACGCGCTACAGCAGCCAGCCCTGGCCGCGCTACGCTGTGGTCCATCACGCTCCGCGCGGCCAGGGCCGTCTGCCTCCGCACGCGGCTCAGCCCGAAAGTTAGGCGTCACATGTGGCTGTGGTTGCCTGCTCTGACTTGCATCTTCTTCGGACTCGGCCTCGCGATGAGTGGGAGCCTTCGCGAAGCGGCAACGGTAACGGCATGGAGCTTTCCGCTCATCCTGCTTAGCTGGTACTTTGCATCGCGTAGGAAGAGCCTTGCTCCTACCAGGACGGAACGCACGATCGCAAAGGTCTGGCTGATCCTTCGGAGAACGATCTGCTTTGCCGGTGCAACTCTCTTCGCAGCGACGGCAGCCTTTGGGGGACATTCTGCGTGGGCACACAAAAGTGGTGCCACCTTGGTGGGAAGCGTTATGGCGCTGGTGATGGCCGTGGCGTGTATTTGGTGGGGTGCATACGGTAGCACGGGGAAGAAAGGCCTCTTTCGCGGTGACATGGAGGCGCACGAGCAAAGGAAACGTCGCTATGGCCGGAAGTAGTCGAGAGGACATCGGGGCGGTGACGCCTAACAGGTCCGTCAACGCGGACGACCAAAGTGGTTCCGCAGCTGCGCCGCGCCGTTCCATGGTCGCCGGTTACCTCCAACGTTAAGCATCAGCAATGCGACGTACTGCCCTCCTACAAACCGCCGCGATCGCCGTGGTCTGTGCGCTCTTCGCGGCGAAGTTGCCCTCGCTGGCCGAGCCTGGCGCAACTGCGTTCTCTTGGGTGGGTGCAGCGATGGGCGCGTGCATCGCCTTCTTTGCCGGCTTCATCGGCTCCCGCTTTTCGTCTGCAAATCCTGATTTCGAGGCCTCAGCCACACCCGTACAGCTAAGGCTGCTGCGTGGCTCTGTGATTGGCCTCGCGGGCGCGGTCACGAGTTTCACCGCGTATCTGTATTTTCCGTCGCCGTGGCTCAAGGCAATCATTGGCGTTTCTATCGCGGTTGGAGCCGCCTGCGTGTTTCTCAGTCTCGTCGCCAAGTGGGCACCTGCCGGGAGGCCTGATGCTTAACATGTCCGTCCACACGGACACCCACGGGTGTCCGCTCCCTTCGGTCGCACCGTACCGCGGTCGCCGGTCATCTTCACGTTAGACGGCAAAGGAGTCATCGTGCAAATAGTGAGTCTCTCTGCATTCGCGCTCGCGGGCCTGCTTGCTGTCGCGTTCGGAGTCCGGTATCTCGTCACGCGCGAGTTCATGTCATATCACGCGCAGGTTCTGGGCCAGCCTTGGTCAGCGCTCGAACCCCGCCTGCAAATCATCATCCTCGGGATGCTTAGGGTTGCTGGTGCTGGCTTGCTCAGTTCCGGTTGCGCCGTTCTGTGGCTCTTGCTCCCCATCGGCCGAGGGCAGCCCTGGGCGGTCTGGGCCGCTCTCACGGTAGTGCTGGTAGTCACCGCGCCCATTCTTTACGTCGTTGTCTGGCTGCGTCAGCAGTCTCCGGGCGCGAGAACTCCTGTGATCCCCACCGTCGCCGCTATGTTACTGGCCACCGCTGCAGCCGTCGCATTCTTCGCTGGCCGCTATGCCGCCTAACAGGTCGGTCAACGCGGACGCCCACGGGTGTCCGCGCCTTCGGCGCACCTCTCTCGTGGTCGCCGGTTACGTCCGACGTTATCGGTCAAAGGCATGAGGGAAAACGCCGTGGCGCTCGCGCACGTTGCCCGTCGGGCAGCTCGGGCACTGTCGCGCCGGAACGCCCCGCGCCACGGCCGGTTTGCGGACGGCGCTGCGTGCGCGGCGCTCGGGCGGTCTTCTGGCGCGCATGGTTGCGTTGGCCTGCTTTGGCAGCCGAGTTGTTCCGCGTGGGTGGACTCCAGTGCGCACGCGCTCAAACCGCTCCACTTTTCTGGGGGGTCTTCCCGAGCGTTCGGGTGGGCAGCAGTTCAGCCTGGTAGCGCTCCGGTCAGCCTTCAACACTGCCGCACACTTGCCGGCATCGCAGCGGCAAGGTGCCGGTCGGCAGTCGGGGTTGGTTTGGCGTTGGCCAGGGCGGCTTCCGATAACGGGTCGGTCAACGCGGACGCCCACGGGTGTCCGCGCCTTCGGCGCACCTCTCTCGTGGTCGCCGGTTACGTCCGACGTTAAGTCTCATGGACGCACTCGCCGAGCTTAACAAGCGCCTTCGCCTGATCGCGGGATTGCTCGATGGCGCTGCGTCTCTGATTAGGGATGCCCCCCTTCCTTCCACGAACGCGCACATTCGGCGTATCGGAGAGGCGTTGGCGTCGGTCTATGAGATTCAGGGCGCTCTGTACAAGCTCCGACCGGAACTGGAGGTCCCATATGAGGACGCGCCCGAGGAAGTCCGCGCGGCGAACAAGCGTCTTGGCGACGCGATGATTGCGGCATACGATCTTGCGGATACTGCTATGGTGGCCGAGGCAATCGCACTGTTGGCTGACTTTGCTAAGAATGAACCGTCGGAGTACCACCGCTCAATTGCGAATGGGGAAGTCGAGAGGCTGAAGGCCAACTATGAGACTTAACAGGTCCGTCAACACGGACGCCCAAAGTCGTTTCGCAGCTGCGCCGCGCCGTTCCTTGGTCGCCGGTTACGTCCGACGTTAGGCGTCATCGGGCAATGGCCATCTTTCCCAACCGGATCGTACGGACAGACGAGGGCGTGTGGCTATCTCAGGTTCCGCCTTGGACGCATGCGTGTGTGCTCATTGCACTTCTTGTCGCAGCAGGAATCGTTGCGTTTTTCTCTAGGGGGAAGAGACTTCCCGGTGAGGCGTTTATTCCGGCCGCCATTGCCGCCGGGTCGTTGGTTCAAAGTGTGCGCGAACGCCGACGGTACGGTCAGTTAGGTCGGCCGCTAGTCTCTCGTTTCAATGGCTCTCTCAATATCAGTCCACGAGTTGGCGCTGAACTGAAAGTCAACCTTTCAACCACGAAGAAGGTCGTTGTCTATGGGCAGGCGGGCCGACGTATCTACAGGGCCGTCGACAACGATGGATCGTATGTGGAGATAAGGCCTGAGTGGGGGCGAAGTGAAGAGCGCGAGGCTATCGCGTTCCTTGAGAATGCCCTTGGGCCGCTCGTTCTTGTCGAGGTAGCTCAGACTGAATTTGCTGCGGTGCGTGGCGATGGACCTTACTATGACGCCTAACCAGTCCTTCAACACGGACGCAAAAGGGAGTCGGCTCCCTTCGGTCGCACCTGCCTTGTGCGCCGGTCAAGTCCGACGTTAGACGGTGGAGGTTTGAATCATGCTTCTTCAGGCAAGTGTCTTTCTCGCGCTACTTTGTTCAGCCCTGTGGGTCCTTTTGGCCGCGAGCAAACGCCGCTGGTCGGAGGTGTCCCTCGCGGGTTGCATACTGCTCATCGCAGTGTTTCGAGCGAGTTCCATGGCCGTGCCAGGTTGGGCTTACCTTCTAATTGGAGCCCTCGCCTTGGTCGCAGCCGTCCTGCATGTGCGCCACCTCTCGCGCGATCCGGAATGGAGGGCGTCTTGGAAGCGGTAGCTTGGGGCGGGTGCGCTCTGTTGTCTAACTTGTCGGTCGACACGGACGCCCGAGGGCGTCCGCGTGCTGCGCGCACACCTTTCCTCGGTCGCCGGTCACCTTCGCGTTAGGCTTCACATTCCACACCCCATGTCACTCCCTCGGTCCAGCCTCCGCATCGCCATCGCGCAGATTCCGATGCACTGGACGATTGAAGAAAACCTCGCGGCAATGCTTTCGGCTATGCGGCTGGCGCGCTCGGCCGGGGCGACGCTGTGCGCCTTCTCCGAACTGGCCGTCACGGGCTTCCACCGCAAGATCGTTGAACTGGCGAAGGCCGACCTCGTGGCGCCAGCGATACGCCAGATCACTGACGCGGCGTCGGAGTTGCGTTTGGCAGTTGCCTTCGGTGCACCGACATTCGGCCCGGACGACGCCAAGTACAACAGCCACATCCTGGTTGACGAGCTCGGCGAAGTAGTAGCGGAGGTTCACAAGAACGGACTCACTGCGCCTGAGGCAACGTTCTTTCAACCAGGAACCTCCAGGCCTGCAGCCCCTCTTCGAGGCTTCGTTACCTCGGCCGTCATCTGCCGAGAAGTCGAAGATCACGGTCCGGTCGTAGAGCAATTGCGCGAGAGCGCTGTCCGGCTTGTACTGTGGCCTGGCCTCATGAGCCCTGACCCGGACAAGCCAGTCACGGACCCGCCGGAACACGTCGTACAGGCGCAGCGCATTGCTGCAGTTACTGGAGCGTACGTGGTGCAATCCAACTGGCCAAATGCACTCAACAACCCGGAGCGCAGCGTCGAGACGGGTCACAGTGTCTGCATCTCGCCTCTGGGCGTCCTGCTTATCCGCCTTCCTCAGAGCCAGTTCGGTGTTGGTGTCTTCAACCTGGGTGAGTCCGCATTCGACTGGCATGCGCAGTGAGGCCTAACCAGTCGCTCAACCCCCGACTCGCTAGGCCTTACAGGACCTGCCTCCGCTCGCGGGGTTGGCTCGAACGTTAGGCCGCAGATGCAACTGTCCGCGCAAGAACTAGACGCCGTCTCCTTGGCGAAACTTGGCGACGAGGCCAGGATGCTTCTGTGCGCCGGTGACATCGACACTCTTGCGACGCGCTTCGGGTACGCGCTTGCATACGATCGGCACCCCGCCGACGCCATCCGCGAGGAACTCGCGTCCAGCCTCGCCGAAGCTGGGGCCAGTCGGCTCATTGCAACTGGCTGGCAACCGCCGCGCGTGGGCTACTTCAAGCAGAACGACACGGGTTTGTTCGCTCTCGTGGAGAGTTTAGTGCCAACCGAGAATGGGGCATCTATCCTCGTCGAAGTCATTGTGGCTGGTAGTGGCACCAATGCCCACGCCACGCTGGAGCAAGTTAGTGCTGCGGTCTAACAAGTCCCTCAACACGGACGCCCGCGCGGCAGGCGCAGCTCCGGTAAATCCATGTTCTACTGGCCGCGTTCTATGGCGGCACATCGACTAACCAAAGGAAGTGAAATGCGCAACTCCGGTAAGGCTCCAACGATGGCCGTGTGGGTCATTTCGCTTGTGCTCTTCTTAATAGCGCTCGCGGCTCACTTTGGAATTGCGAAGATTCCGGAGCCGTTTGCATCGTGGTCCTGGATTGTCGGCCTCGGCCTGCTGCTCCTCGCGTGCCGTGTTCGTGGCCTCTAGCTTCGGCTACAGCGCAGGACAGCACAGCACAGCGCGGCGTGGAGTTTGGCGCGCTGCGCCAGATTGCCCGCCTCGCCGGTTCTGCGAACCAGCGCCATCTGGCGGTTGACTTGGCCGGCACGAGTGCTCGGTTGAGCTTGGCTGCGGCTGCGTAGGGGTCTTCGATGTCACGCGTGGGGAGGTCGTCGAACATGCTCGCTGCAGTGCCCGCTAACAGGTCCGTCAACGCGGACGCCCAGGGTCGGCCCGCACCTGCACCGTGCCTTACCCTGGCGGCCGGTTGCGTCCGACTCCACGCGGCGAGATGCGAGCGTGTCACAGCCGGGAGCGGCGATCGGATGCTGGAGGCAATTGATGACTGACTACCTCGGACTTGATTGGCTGGCGATGGTGCTGACCTTCACCGCGATCTATCTCCTCGGCAACAAGAGCCGATACGGCTTCCTCATCATGATGGCTGGCAACCTCTGTTGGACCGCGATCGGTGTCTGGGCACACAGTTACGCCATGGTCTTGGCTAACCTCGGGTTCTTTTTGATGAATGTTCGCGGGTTTGTGAAGTGGGCGCCGGCCACCCAGGCGACCGGAGCGCTCGATGCATGACAGATCCGTCAACGCGGACGCCCGGAGTTGTTTCGCAGCTACGCTGCGCCTTTCCTTCGGCGCTGGTTGGCCATGTCGAGGTCGCCGAAAGGCACGCCGAATGGACTTGTGTTCAGGAGAGAGCCATGAAAGCTAACAGGTCGTTCGACGCGGACACGCAGCGGCATTGCGCGGCAAGCCGTGCGTGGGAGCATACGTCTCGCGACGCAATGCCACTGCGTGCTGATCATCTCCAACGCTAAACCGCACCGGGCGGCTGCTTTGGATGACGCGCCGATCGAGATCGCCGAGTACAACCCGAGGTGGGTCGAGGCGTTCCAACTTGAACGAGATGTCCTCGGTGTCGCTCTCGCCCCGTGGCTTGTTGGCGGCCCTGAGCACATTGGAAGCACTGCCGTTCCGGGTCTTGCGGCCAAACCCATCATTGACATCATGGCCCAGGTCCTTTCCCTCGAGGACTCCCGGGGCGCTATCGCTGCCGCAGCGGGCGCCGGCTATGTCTATTTCCCCTACCGCGCCGAAGCAATGCACTGGTTCTGCAAGCCGTCGCCGTCGATGCGCACGCATCATCTTCATTTGGTTCCGAGGGGAAGTCGTCTCTGGAACGAGAGATTGGCGTTCCGAGATGCTCTGCGCGCCGACGAAGCTCTCCGAGCGGAGTATCGGGACCTCAAGGTTGCATTAGCGGCAAGATTCCGTCACGATCGCGATGGCTACACGGATGCCAAGCTCCTTTTATCCATCGAGTTCTCCAGGGCGCAGGGAAAGGCGATGCACATGCGGTCTAACAGGTCGTTCGACACGGATGCCCGAATGCCTCCGTGCGCTTCGCGCCCGCGCCTCCGGGCCGCCGGCCAACTCCAACGTTAGAGCCCATGGGCATCGTCGTACTCTTTGCCGTAGCTTTGTCCGCCAGCGCCTACTTGAGCGCATTCTTTGCGTGTGTCATTTCTGCTCGGCGGAGTCGCAGCATCCCGATGTATTGGGCGGCGGCCGTTGCCAGTGCCGCCGTTGGTTGCGCAGTTGGGTGGGTCGCCCAGCCAAGACTCGATCGATCAAAAAGCAACTCAGCCAGAATTGCTTCAGCCCTGGCGTGGGGGCTTGCCGCAGTCCATTTGGTTCGATTTGCCCAGATCTGAAAAATTGCGATGTCCCGAATGCGGTCTAACGACGCGGACACGCAACATAGAACCGCGGCTTCGCCGCCGGCAATTTCCAACGTAAACTGGCAACACATAATCCGCACATGCCCGCACAGAAGATCCGTGCCGTCGCCATTTGCGTCTTCCTAGACAACGGGAGAATCCTGGTGAATGAGGGACACGATCCGGTTGAGGGGTCGAGCTTCTGTCGTCCTTCGGATGGGGGCATCGAGTTCGGAGAAACAGGTGCCGAGGCCGTCGCGCGCGAAGTGCGTGAGGAGCTCGGCGCTGAAGTCGCGAATGTTCGCCTGATTGGAACGCTGGAGAACATCTTCACCTACCTCGGGGCGCCAGGTCACGAAATCGTCCAGGTCTATGACGGCGAATTGGCTGACCGTTCGTTGTACGGGCGTGCCTTCGTTTCAGTCGTGGAAAGTGACGGCCAGCCTTTTCAGGCCGTGTGGCGGGGGCTTGGCTCGTTTGGCCCCCAATTGCCGCTTTACCCCGCCGGGCTCGTCCAATTGTTGCTTGCGAAGGAGGCTGAAGTTGCTGAATAACTGGTCCGTCAACGCGGACGCCCAAGGTCGTCCCGCGGCCTTGCCGCGCCGTCAGCTCGGTGGTTCCGAGATTCCGTCGGCGGGAAATGCGAGCTGACGTAAACGTTCCGTCCAACGGGTTCGTCAACGAACGGAGGCGCCATGGGACTCTTGACATTCAGTATCAACGTGACCCTGGACGGTTGCGTCGACCACCAGGAGGGCATCGCCGACGAGGAAACACACGCCTTCTTCACCCGCCTCATGGACGAGGGCGGGGCGATGCTGTGGGGCCGCGTCACCTACGAAATGATGGAGAGCTACTGGCCAGGGGTCGCCCGCGGCGACGGGGAGGCACCGCCGGCGATGCGCCAGTGGGCGGTGAAGCTCGAGGCCAAGCCGAAGTACGTGGTGTCTTCAACGCGAAAGGACTACGCCTGGACCAACAGCCACCACATCGCCGGTGACCTGCGCACGGGTGTACAGAAGCTCAAGGACGCGACACCGAACGGCGTGCTCCTCGGGAGCGGCAAACTCGCGACGGAGCTGGACCGGCTGGGTCTGATCGACGAGTACAAGTTGCTCGTCCACCCGAGGATCGCCGGCCACGGCCCGACCCTGTACGAGGGCGGGCTGCCCAGCACGCGACGGCTCGACTTGATCTCAGCGAGGCCGCTGCGCAGCGGCGCGGTCGCCTTGCACTACCGGCGCGCGGCAGGTGCTTGACATGTCGGCCAACACGGACACCCGACGGTTCATCGTCCGCTCCGCGGCGCCTTTCCCCGGGTTACCTTTAAGCTAGAGGGCACAGATGACTTCGCTGTCACTCCGGGATCGAATCGCCGACGGCGTGATCGCCACGGTCTTCGGGCTGCTCCTGGGTTTCGCGGCCGCGCTCTTTCTCGTCTTTGAGTTCGAACGGCGGTTTCTTTGGGGAGTTGTGCTGTTCTCGGCGCTCTTCTTCTTCGGCGTTGGTTTCGTTAGGTCTTGAATGAGCCGGATCGTTATTCTTGCCTTGAGCGCCGCCGCAACGCTCGCAACGTTTTCCGCACGTGCGCAGGAGGGCGCCATGCAGTCGGAATCGCGGGATGCAGCGGCCGCATACATGGGCACTGCGAACTTCCTGGTTGGTCGCATCGCGAGTGAGTGCCTGGTGGTCGTCGGCCGCCCGGAGTCGCCCCAGGACTACGCCGCTATCTGGCAGAGCAGGAACGCCAGGTACTGGATTGCAGCACGAAAGTACATGGTCAAACGTCTTGACGCGGCGCTTGCGTCCGGTGGGACGGCAAAGCGCGACTCTGTCTTGGCTGAGTACGCGGCCGCGATCCGACGGGACGGTGAAGCTTCGGCGCAGTCCTGGATCACCCGTGGTTCTCGGGAGGAAGCGTGTATGCAAGCCATCACCGTCATCGACGCTGGCGGATTGGACGTCACACAGCGCGTACCAATCTACAACGAGCTCGAGGCGCTTGCAAAGTGGGCTGAACAGTGATCAAGCTCTCGCCGAACAGGTCCGCGGTCTGTCTATGCAGTCGATAAGGGGCGTCTCTCAGGTCAATGGCGTTGACTTCGAACGCACGCCGGTTTCTACTCCGAATCAGCGTGAAGCAAAGGCCGATATGGGACAGAACAGCAAAGTCGTTGGTCCTCAAGACGGGCGCCAACTCAAGCAACCAGAACCGACGACGTTCGGACTCGGGGATCGAGTAAGAAAAAAGTCCGGCGCCGCGTGGCAAGGCTGCGTGGTCGGCTGGTACAGCACAACCCTGACTCCAGAGGGTTATGCGGTGGAATCCGAGGCTCATCCGGGCTCAGTGCAAATCTACCCGGTCGCAGCCCTTGAACGTGTGGCCTGAGCCGGCAATCGAGCCGACCCGCTACGGCAGATGGATATGACCCGGCGGCATTCGGTTCGCCACCTTGTGTCGCCGTGCCGAGGCCCTGGCCGCCGCGGGCAGTTCACTAGCTGGCGCCTTAACACGGCAATCGGACGTACGCATACTTGGCAGAACTTCCTGGCAATGCCCATCGACACGGACGCCCAAAGTCGTCCGCTCCTTTCGTGGACCGCGCGCTTTCGCCCGTCGGAGAGCAAGTGGACGACACCGGCCATCGCAGCATGCATCGCGTTGACGGTAATGTTCGCCGCCGACGCGAGCGCCGAGGTCCACAAGTGCGTGAAGGAGGGCCAGGCGAGCTACCAGGAACAGCCTTGCGCAGGGCAGGGCGGCGCGGACACGACGGTCCAGACGTTCAAGCCGAGCCCTTGGGTCGGCTGCTACCAGTCTGAAGGCCCGATGCTTGACCGCGTTGGGACGCGGCAAGAAGCGATGGAGGTAAGCCAGGATGGCGGCACCCTGTACTCGGCCATGGGCAGTGACGGCCCATACCAGCTGCGGCTGATCTGGGCGCCTTCCTCCCCGAGGCAACTGCGCTTGATCAAGGAGGCCATCGGCGGCAAGGAAAGGGACGGCATCGAGGTCACGCATGGTCTATTCATGTCGGGTGCGACCAAGGGTCCCGAGGTGCACGATGCCCCCGAGGACCAAGATGTCATGGGGTATTGGTGGATCCGCGGCCTCGACATTGAAGGCGATCCCATGCATCACCTGCCACGGACGAAGGAAACGCTTCGGACCAGCAAGGAATTTCTCTACTTCCTCGCGCCCGGTGTCTTTCAGAAGGCGAGCATGGTGCCTTGCGCGGTGAACAGATGACGAAGCAACGAGGAGGAATGCGCAGCATGGTTGGAGCCTTGTCCCGCGTGGATGTGCCACCACTCTTTGAAGGCCGAATTGTCGATCGACATGGACGCCGGTCTGCGTCTGGCTTGTCCGGTCGCCGGCCAACTTCACGCTAGACCGCTCAATGGGGAATGCACATGGAACCCGTCAGCCTTCGTCTTGGTAGGAGAAGCGATGCGCTGACGGTTGCCGCGCTCTCGGTGCAGGTGTTCCTCGACACTTACGCGACCGCTGGGGTCCGGCCAGATTTGGCGCGGGAGGCGTTCCGCGAATACTCGGAGCAAGCGTTTGTGGAACGCCTTTCAATGTCCGGCTGCCGGTTCGTTCTAGCAGAGGCACAGGATGCTCTCCTGGGTTTTGCCGAAGTTCAGTGCGAATCGCGCAAGGCTCCGGGCGCGGCCCCGCGTGGTTTCGAGTTGGTTCGGTTGTACGTCCAGCCGCAGGCGCAACGAGCAGGCGTGGGTAGTGCTCTCCTGAGGGAAGCAGAGAAGATCGCTTCATCCGCTCATTCTCCTGCCATATGGTTGACCGTGTGGGAGGAGAACGTGCGCGCGCTGGCGTTCTACGCCCGAAGTGGCTACGCTGACGTTGGAGCAACCGACTACATGTTCGAGGGGAAGGCGTATGGAAACCGGGTCGTTGCGAAGCAGCTTTCCGTGGCCTGACAGGCCCGTCGGTGCGGACGCTCAAGGGTGTCGCCCACCTGCGCCACGCCGGTCTTCGATCGCCGCTTACGTCTGACGGTATGCAGCACGGTCTGCGTGAGCGCCTCTTGCTCGCTGGAGCAGTTCTTTTGGCGCATCTTGGCCTGATCTACCTGATGCGCTTGACCGACTGGTTGCCCCGAACGGGAGGCTCCATTCGCCAAACGCCGGGGATCTCGGTCTCTCTTTTGAGGGTTGAGCCTGACGTGCCGAAGCGCGACGTCCTGCGTAGGGGGCGCGGCTTCGGGTCAAGTAGTGTGGGAGCCAAACATGCGTCGAAGGGCGTAGCACAGGAAGTCCAATCCGAGCCTCCCACCGTTGCCGTTGCGCAGATGCCGGACAGCAGGCGTGGCCCGGTCACTCTTTGGCCGGATGACAGAGCGCTTCGTGATTTTGCGCGATCATATGAGCCGTCGTTGGCTGAGAGGTCAAGAGCCAGGATCGGTGAGTCACAGGCAGACCTGACGCCAGGGGAAAGGTTGCGCGACTCGGTGGGCGATGCATCGATTCCGGACTGCGCTCGACCGGACGCGCTTCGCCGCATGCCGGTGCGGATCGGCGGATTGCTGGATTTGCCGCTGCTCGCCTATGCTGCCGCCAAAGGTCTTTGCAAGTAGCGAAAGGGGCTCCAGTGCCGCACAACAAACCAGACACAGGCAAGCCCGCAGGCGTCACCGCTGCGCGACGAATTCCGGCCGGCGCCCGTTGCCGTCCTTCCGTGCAGCAGAGTGACGCACAGTCTTTCGCGCCGAAGTACTCTCTGGTCGAGATCGAGCGGCGGTGGATCGCGGATTTGTCGTCTGTTGGTTCGCTTGAAGGGCTTGCGTATCGGGACATTGAAGACCTGTACGTTCGCGGTACCCGGCTTCGGCTTCGCAAAGTGACCGCCCAGAGCGGGGAGGTCGAACTCAAATTCTGCAAGAAGTACGGCCGCGGCGAAGGACTGGCGGAAGCCATCACAAACCTCTACCTGTCGCCGCGTGAGTACGAGTCCCTAGCGGCTCTTCCCGGTCGGGTCCTGCGCAAGCGCCGCTACTCCTACTGCGGTGGCGCGCTGGATTTCTATCCCGCTTTCCGATTTGCGATGTTTGAAGTAGAGTTTGACTCGGTGAACGATGCGCAGTGCTACGTCGTCCCCGCGTTCGTTCGCCGCGAGGTCACGGACGACGAAGACTATTCGGGAGGTTCCCTGGCTGCGAGAACCGCATGACAAGTCCTGCAACGCGCACGCCCAGAGTCGCTTCGCAACTGCCACGCGCCTCTCTTGGCGCCGGGTGCGCCCCGACGTAAGAGCTCATGAACACCTCCGCCGTTCTCGCACGGGCCCTGATCGCCTACTCGGTCCATGAGCATCAGGACGGGGCGGCGACGCACGTCCAGGTGACCCTGCAGCCGCGGTCTTGTACCGTTCGAGACAACGGACGCGGAATGGGGCTCGATCGCGACGGCTACGTCGTGGGGCTGCTTGAACAACTCGGCGGGCGGCGAAGCGACGTGGCCCTGCACGGCATCGGGCTGGCGATCATCGCGATGTCCTCGCCCATGCTACGGATTGAATCGCGCCGAAATGGCTGCCGATCTGCTCAAACCTTCGTATGGGGCATGGCACAAGGCCCGGTAAGCTCCGAACCGGCAGCGGGAGCCACGGGAACATGCGTGAGCTTCGCCTTGCCGATTGAGGCGCCTGAGATCGATGTGGACGAGGTACTTGCGCAAGTTGATCGATGGCGCGCCGCGTTTCCTGGATTGACGATTGATATTTCATTCAATGCACAGCATGCGCTCTGACAGGGGCCTTCGTGCCTTATTCGAGGAAACGATCCCTACAGCGGATAGGGGGCCGCTGATGATCCGGCTCAGGAGCTGGAACAGAAGATCGCTCTACAACTCGAGGCTCTCCGCTCGAGTGGTTCACTGTAGATGCAAAGTATCGTCGCGGGTAACGCCAAGTGCTGTCGGTGATGCCGTCTTACGCAAATGCACGTGAGTTCTTGCGCGCCGTCCAAGCGCGCTACCTTAGCCTTCCGGGGTACTCAGACACGGGCCTGGCGCGTTCGTTGGGGCTTCGGCGGCCCCGAGTCTGTCATTTCGAAACTGCCTATCGTGCGCCTGATCTGTTTCGCTTCGCCTTCGCGTCGCCCCATCCGTTCAGAAAGCTATCTCACCGGGTCGCTCGACACGTGATCGGCACGGATGGGAACGCTCCGTACTTCTATTCCAGGTTCTATGACGGCGGCGAGGAGCTCGAAAAATCGGAATCGCTGATGATGGCGGTTGCCGGAGCGACTGGAATCTCCAGCGGTACGGCGCACACAATCGCTGCATTGCTGTTCCCGCAGATCGGTGGGTTCACCCTTCTTGACATGCGCAAGATCAGGTTCCGGTCCCGACGGCGCGTTTCCGGTGTCGATTGCGTCGCGGTCTCGGGCGCCCACCCTGGTGGCGGGCGCGTCACCGCGTGGTTTGGGGCGGAAGATCTCCTTCTGCACCGGTTGCTTCGTGCCAAGTTCAAGGCTGAGGAGATCAGGCTGGACGTCAAGCCCTTTCTTTGCCGGCTCTACGGCGCTGTTCGATGCACCCAGGATCGATGCCTGACAGGTCCGTCGACGCGGCAGACCGAAGGTTCAGTTCAAGCGACGGGCGGATTGTCGATCACTTCTGGTTTGATCAGGGCGACCCTTAGGAAAAGCGTCGCCTCGAGCGGTACGTCGACGGCCAGCGCAGGTACAGCGTGGATTTTGAAGTCGTCCCGGAGTAGCCGCCCCACTGCGGGGGCAATCGCTAATTCGCGAAGGTGGAAGCGAGCGGGGCGCGCTTCGGCGGCGGTGTCGCAACAACTCGGGACGCAGCGCTGCGGGCGGCGCTGATCTCTTCCTGCTCATGGGCCAGCGTGTGGTTGAAACGATAGATTCCTGCGGCAGCGAGCACGGCGAGGACCAGCAGGTATCTCTTTTCGGTCTTGGGATTTCCGCTGAAAAGTGCCAGCAGCGCGCAGCCGGCGATGCCGATGACCAGCAACTTCAAGTCCATCGAAAGAGAATTGAAGAAGTCCATGGTGATCCTCAAACTGCAGATGCTCCCACTCTATACAGCCTCGCCGAATGCGGCTAGGAAGCGATGCATTCCCGGGGTTTCCGCGTTGTTGCGTGACCACGTCAGTCTGGGGCCGTTCCAGGGCCTCGCGGCCTTAGTGCACGGTCCACGACATCGATAGAGTTGCGCGCAATGGGCTGCCGCGACGCGAACCCGCACTGGACCGAGCCGTATTGATGAGTTGCAGACGCAGTGCCTGCGCCAACGGGCGGGTGGCGCGCACTGCGCTTCCGGTCCCGCTTCGCGCCAACGGATGCGACTGGCTCCGCCAGCCCGCCACGGGCGATTCTTCGCACCGCCCATTTTGTTTCTCCCGGCGTCCTGGGGTATCGTGGCAAGCATGTATCGCCTCGCGCCTTCACGGACGCTCGTGCAACCCGCGGGTTTCGCCCGTGGCTGCTTCCCTCTCACGCCCTGGGCCGCGTGATGGCCGCCGGCTACGCTGTCATCGGTGTCGGCGGCCCCGGCGTGGTGACGCAAACGGTAGCGGCTTTGATCGGCGCGCTCCAACGTTAAGGCGCATTCAGGATGCACTGCTTCAATCATGCGGGGCTCGAGGCTGTTGCGGTCTGCAGGATGTGCGGTCGCGCAATTTGCATGTCCTGCGTGCGCCCGACCGAGACCGCGGTCACATGCTCGCAAGCTTGCCGAGTCCGGGCGGACGCACTGGCCGGGCAGTTGGCAACCCACGCAGCCCTCACGGTCAAGGCGCAGCGGCTCACGGGTCTCACGCCCGGCATCTATCTGCTGTTCGCGCTTTTCCTCTTGTCGCTTGGCGTGATCGGCGCATTGCTGACACAGAGCCGAGTCCTCGCATCTGTCGCACCGATCCTGTGGCTGTTGTCTGCGTTCTGCATTCTCTTTGCCATTGCGATGGCATCCATCTGGCGACGGCTTCGGGGCCGCGATGGCGCTGCCCCGCAAGTGAAGCAGTGAAGGGCGCACTGTGGAAATCGCAGCATTCCCGGGAGAAAGGCGCTTTCTGGCAGGCGTGCTTGTTTGCGCTGCGGCTGCGGCGGCTGCTGTTGCGCTGATATCGGGAACGCTGATCTGGCTGGCCGGCTTCGGCGCAGGACTTGCCCTGGTGTCCTACGCTCTCGCACTGCTGCGCAGGTGCGGCGTCGCCTCGAACTGGAATGAGCGTCGGGGCCGAATCCTCTCGGCGTCGGTGGAAAGCGTGTTTGTGCCCGACGAGGCGACCGACACCGAATACCGGCCACAGGTGCGCTACGAATACGAGGGGGATGCAGGGGCGCGCACCGGGAGCCTGTTTTCTGTTTCGTCCTCGCTGTTCCGCGCGCGTACCTCGGGCGAGATCGAGAGCTTGCTGCTTTCGTACAGGCCGGCCACAAACGTGACTGTGAAGGTATGCCCGACGTGTTCCGACTGGGCGGTGCTGCGCACGGACATGCTGCCCAGGCGTCGCAGCCATGTGTTGGCAGCGCTGGTGGGTGGCCTGCTGGTGGCGCTTGTTTCGGCTGCCGCCGCAATCTTGCATGCGCTCTGACATGCCAATCCGCATTGCCGATCATGATGCCATGCCAACCTTGAAGAAGTCACCGCCCGAGCTCATCGAACGCTTCTCCGCCGCGTTGCCAGCCCACCCGGGCCTGGTTCGCAAGCCGATGTTCGGGTACCCTGCCGCCTTCGTCCAGGGGAATATGGTGTGCAGCCTGTTTCGGGATTCGGTCGTGGTGCGGCTCGGCAAGAATGGCGCCGCGGAGGCAGTCGCGGCGGGCAAGGCAGCGCAGTTTGCGCCCACGCCCGGCCGCGCCATGACTGGATACGTCGTGATTCCTGACGCAGATGTCCAGGGACCGGAAGCGCTGTCCGCCTGGCTGCAGCGGGCGCTCGATTTCACCCTGACGTTGCCGGCGAAGGTGGCGTCCAACGCCGGACGGCACGGATGACGATCCTGCGCACAAGCTTCGTCCTGCCTATCTGGTCGTGGACGATCTCGACGCTCTGTATGCGCGAGCGTCGGCGGCCGGAGCGCAAGTGGTGAAGGCGTTGAACACCGAGCCATGGGGGATGCGCGAGTTCGGGCTGCGCACGGTCGATGGGCATCGAATCATGTTTGGACAAGAAGTGGGTGCAGCGTGACCACGCCGACGATAGCGAGCGACGCAAGTAGGCAACCTCTCCGGCTTCCTGCGCCGCTCTACGTGCGGCTGCTGGCCATTCTCATCACTGGCGTCTTTTCGGGCCTGGCTGCGCTGGCGTTGGTCACTGGTCATGTGGGAGAGCGCTGGACCCGCTTGGGTTACGCCGGTCCGCTCGAGGAGGGGCGCGCGCAGAGCTTCGGCTTGGCCATGCTGTTCTTCGGCCTGCTGCCGCTCATGCTCTGCGCCCGAACGCCACGCTCGGCCATGTGGGTGGCTTCGATCTCGGTGGTCCTGGGGTTGATCTGCGTCTTCGCCGGCGCGCTGCTCTGAGCGAAAGGAGTGCAGGCAATGGACCCACTCGCCCTCGCATTCGCCCCAGTGCTTGCCTGCGATGCGCAGGAACTGGCGTCCCTGCGGGTCGAAGCAATGCGCGAGAGTCTGGAACGCATCGGCCGCTTCGACCCCGTGCGGGCGCGCAGCCGTTTCCTGGAAAATTTCTCGCCCGAGCACACCCGCGCGATCCTGCTGGACGGCCAGAGGGTCGGCTTCTTCGTCGTCCGGCCGCAGGGGGAGACGCTGTTGCTCGATCACCTGTACGTCAGGCCGTCGCACCAGAACCGCGGCATCGGCTCCAGGGTGCTGCAGGCGGTCGTCTCGGAAGCAGACGAAGGCGGACATGCAGTTCGCGTCGGCGCTCTTCGCGCCAGTGATTCCAACCGCCTCTACGCACGCCATGGCTTCGACCTGGTGGAGGAGGCGGAATTCGACAATTACTACCTTCGCAGGGGCCGGGATGCGCCCAGACAGACCGCTTAGCCGCGTCCGTCGCCAGCCTTGCATTGCGCCATGACGCCAGCCCAACGCCGCCTGCGCACGAACTGGCTGATTGCCGCAGCCGTGCTCCTGCTCGTGCTGGTCTTCGGCGACTTCGTTGAGGCGAATGCGGCGTGGCTGCGCTGGGTCTTGTTCGCGGGGATCGTCTTCGCGTCCTTCGGCCAGGGCCGGTCGCGCTCGCAGATGGCGCGCGACGGGAATGAGGACCTGGCGAGCCTGGTGGAATCGGCTCCCTGGCTGAAGATCTGGTTCAGCGTCTGGGCCGCCGTGGCGCTCATTGGAGCCATCTACGTCACCCGGCGCGACGTCGACCTGTTCCAGCTTGTCGGCGGGATCCGGTTCTTCATCCTGTCCTTTGCCATTCTTGTCGGACCGGCCCTGGCCCTCAACGAGCGAAGGCGGTTCCGGGAACTCGGGGAGGACCGCGATGCCCTCTGACCAATGCGTTCGACACGGACGCCGACGCCGCGCTATTCTTGGCCATGGGGGACATATTTCATGTTGAACTCAATCTCCGCAGTGCGTCACAGCGTCTCGATCGGCCGTGTCTCCGGCATGAGGATGAAGTCAAGGAATTCCCTGGGCAGGGACGCCCTGCATGCGGTCATGTCCATCCCCGGAGCATTCGACGTGAAGGTCGAATGCGAGACCGCGGATGTTGCAGTGGTCGGCTACGGCTGGCGGATGGCCGAGCGCTTCACCCAGACCGACGAACACCTGGCGGTGCGCGGGCTGCGTCGCATCGACTGGCTGGGTGACGCGGATGCCGGCTGACAGGCCGTTCATCGCCGCGCAGTCCCGGCCGCAACGCCCCGGGTCGGAGATGGAGCTAGTCTGGCCCGCATCCGAACACTTGCCGGGCTACGTGTCGGCGCTGGAGCGGGGGTGGTCGGCGGACAACGTGCGCGGCGAGGTGGCGGCACGCGAAGAACTCGCGCAGATCGACGCCAACCCCACGGCCTTCCTCGGCAGCCTGGTGGATCGCGAAGCAAGGGGCGAGCCGGTCACGCTGCCGGATGGCTCGGTCGTCAGTCGGCTTCCCTCGTTGCGCCGCTGGCTGTGGGACGGAGAATTCTGTGGAAGTATCGGTTTTCGATGGCAACCCGGTACCACGGCGCTGCCGCCACACTGCCTGGGGCATATCGGCTATGCGGTCGTGCCGTGGAAGCAGGGCCGAGGTTACGCCACGCTCGCGCTGCGCTTGCTGTTGCCGGAGGCAAGAGCTGCCGGACTCGCGTTCGTCGAGATCACCACCGATCCAGACAATCTCGCCTCGCAACGCGTGATTCAAGCCAACGGGGGCGTGCTCGTTGAACGCTTCACCAAGCCGCCGCAGTTCGGGAGTGTTCCCGGGCTGCGTTTCCGGATTGCGCTCGAATGAGGGCAGCGCCGCACCCGCAATGGCAGCCCGGCGCGCACCGCCGGCGGCAACGTGAGCCCGCATGCCGCAGTCGGGCCTGATCGTGCGAGTGCCGCAGGCCGAGGAGCGCTTCGGGGCACTGCGTCGACGATTCGACCCGCAGGCGCGACTGGGTGTGCCGGCGCATGTCACGGTCCTGTTTCCCTTCATGGCGCCGGAGGAAATCGGCGCGGCGGAGTGCGCCGCACTGGCGCAGGTGTTTGCCCGATTCGTGCAGTTCCCGTTCGTGCTCGGTGCCGTGCGCCGGTTCCCGCAAGCGGCGTACCTGGCGCCAGATGATCCCGGCCCGTTCATCGCGTTGACCCGTGCGGTGGTCGCTCGTTTTCCCGAGTACCCACCCTATGGCGGTGCCTATGAGACCGTCATCCCGCATCTCACGGTCGCTGACGGCGACGCGTCGGGCGCAGGGGAGGCGGAACTTTCGATGCGCAAGATCATGGACGCGCATGGGCCGCTGGGATCGGTTTGCAGCTGCGTGTCTTTGATGGAGAATTCGTCGGGGCAGTGGAGGCAAATGCATGAATTTTCGCTTGGTCGATCGCGGGGCTGAGATGTCCATCGGGAGTTGCGACGCGCCATTGCACATGCCGGCCCGGCGCCGCAGCGCTTTGCGTGTGGCCCCAGCGCACCCGACGATGTCACGTCTGCAGACCGCGCTTCTCCTCTTGGCGCTGGCCGGTCACGCAGCGGCGCAGGAGCCGGCGTCGCCGGCGATACCAGCGGCCTCGCAAGCCCCGGCACCCGCCGGCGCTTCGGGCGCGCGGCGCGTCGCCTCGTCCCCATTGGGCGCCTGCTTCGGGCGGCAGCCTGCTTACCCGGCCCGGGCTCTGCGCAACGACGAGCAAGGAGCAAGCCTTGTCGGATTCACCGTCAGTCCCACCGGTCACATCGAAGACCCGGGCCTGCTGCGGTCTAGCGGCCATGGTCTGCTGGACCAGGCTGCCCTTGCCCATCTGAACAAATGCATCGCTTCAGTCACGACCCAGCCCGACGCAGCGCTTCCGCCAGGTCGGTACGCGCTGCCGATGGTGTGGCGCATCCAGTGAGACTGCTCATTTCTGCCTTGTTGTTTTCCGCGACTGCAGCGCTCGCCCAGTCGCCGGCCAGCGTGCGGGGCATGGAAGGCGCCCTTCTGAAGGGCGATGGCGTTGCGGCGACAACCTACGCCGCCGCGGCACGGGGCGAGCAGCTCGGCGAGAAAGACCGCAGCTACGTTACCTGTGTCGAGGGCCGGCTCGGGCGTCCCGTCTCGACGGACCAGGGCCTGCCGCCATTCACCGCCAGGGTGCTCAACGCCTATCAGCTGTACTGGCAGCAGTCCTTGCTGAACCCGCCTGCGAGAGCGGGGTATGAGATGGCGCTCGCATCCCGCCTGGCCGAACTCCTCGGGCAAGCGGACCGCGATTTCTCCGGCCTGGAGGACCAGCTGCGGTCCCGCCTTGCATCCGACGGTTTCTACTCCCTCATGGGCGTCACACCGCCCCTGCGCGAACTGATGCTCTGGCGGACACAGAGCGCCAGGTCATTCCAGGTGGCGCTGCCCGAACAGGACTACGAATCGCGGGTCGTGATGCTCGATGACTTCGCCTCCCTGGGCTGGGCGGGGTGGGCGACCTGCGGCAACAGAAGCACCGGAGGATGGGCCACGGAGTCCACCCTGTATGCGGTCATGCCGCGCTATCCGGGCGGCGTCGGCAGCAATGCGTTCCTGGCCGTCCTGCTGACGCACGAGACCCAGCACTTCGCCGACAAGAACAGGTTCCAGAAGCTTCAGCCGTGGGAGCTGGAGTACCGGGCCAAACTCGCCGAGCTGTGGGCGGCGGACGACGCCACTGCAGCCGATCGCCTTGGATCGTTCGTCGACAGCCAGAGCGACGATCCGTCACTGGCGCACCCCTATGCCAACGCGCGCGTGCTCACGGGGCTGGCTGGGCTCCTGCGCGCGTCGCCGCTCGGCGTCGGGCGCAGCGCCCTGCGGGAAGCCGCACGGACGCTGCTGGCGCGGGACACTGCGGCCCGGGGCGGGCCCAGGCCCGCGGCCGAGGCGGGCTCACCGCGCTGACGCAGCCTCGCCAACGGCGCCTTTCTCTTTCTGAGCGGCCCGGATCAAGTCCGCCGCCTTCTCCGCGATCATGAGCACCGGCGCGTTGGTGTTGCCGCCGACGATGCGCGGCATGATCGAGGCATCGACCACGCGCAGGCCATCCAGGCCGCGCACGCGCAGCTGCGCGTCCACCACGTCCATCCCGCCATTGCCCATCCGGCAGCTTCCCACCGGGTGGTAGATCGTGTCGGCCTTGGCCCGGATGAAGGCGGCAATCTGCTCGTCGGTCTGCGCCGCGGCGGACTCCGGCAGTTCGCGCCCGCCCAGCGCGGCCAGCGCCGGCTGGCGCAGCAGGTGGCGCATGGCCCGGAAGCCGCGCACCAGCCTCGCCATGTCGTCCGCCTCGCCCAGGAAGTTGGGGTCGATGCGCGGCGCCGACGCCGGGTCGGCGCTGGCCAGCTTCACGCTGCCGCGGCTCTTCGGGCGCAGCACGCAGACATGGCAGGAGAGGCCGTGGCCGAACACCGTCTTGCGGCCGTGGTCCACCAGCTTGCCGATCACCAGGTGCAGCTGCAGGTCGGGGATGGCCTCGTCCGGGCTGCTGCGGATGAAACCGCCGGCCTCGGCGAAGTTGGTGGTGAGCATGCCGCTGCGGTGCCGGCGCCATTCGAGGATGCCTTTGAGCACGCGCGCCGCGCCCGGCAGCGAGAGGCCGAACAGGTCCGTCGCCGTGGGCACATCCCAGGTCGTCACCACGTCGACGTGGTCGTGCAGGTTCGCGCCCACGCCCGGCAGGTCGTGAACCACGGCGATGCCGTGCTCGCGCAGCTGCGCCTGCGGCCCGATGCCGGAGAGCATCAGCACCTGCGGCGACTGCAGCGCGCCGGCGCACAGCAGCACCTCGCGCGCCGCCTTGAGCTGGCGGCGTTCGCCCCGGGTGTCGAACTCCACGCCCACGGCGCGCCGCCCTTCCAGCAGGATGCGGCGGGTCAGGGCGCCGGTGATCACCTGCAGGTTGGGGCGCTGCAGGTTCGGCGTGAGATAGGCCTTGGCCGCGCTGAAGCGCTCGCCTTTGCGATGGGTGACCTGGTAGACGCCGACGCCTTCCTGGTCGGCGCCGTTGAAGTCGGTGTTCTCGCGGTAGCCGGCCTGCACGCCCGCCTGCGTGAACAGCCGGCCGAAGCGGCTCGGGCTGCGCGGGTCCATCACGTTGAGCGGCCCGTCGGCCCCGTGCCAGGGGTCGGCGCCGCGCTCGTTGTGCTCCGAGCGCTTGAAGTAGGGCAGGACATCGTCCCAGCCCCAGCCGGGATTGCCCTGCGCCGCCCAATGGTCGTAGTCGTCACGATGCCCGCGCGTGTAGATCATCGCGTTGACCGAACTGGAGCCACCCAGCACCTTGCCCCGGGGCTGGTAGCCGCGCCGTCCGCCCAGGCCCGGCTGCGGTTCGGTCTGGAATCCCCAGTTCGCCTGGCCGGTCTTGGCCAGCAGGGCCAGCCCCGCCGGGCAATGGATCAGCACGCTGTCGTCGGGGCCGCCCGCCTCCAGCAGCACCACCTGCACTGCGGGGTCCTCGCTCAGGCGCGCAGCCAGCACGCAGCCCGCCGAACCGCCCCCGACGATGATGTAGTCGACCATGTGTTCTCCTCACTTGAGGCACGGAAGCTACAGCGAATGCGGCCGGACCGCCAGGGTGCTTGCAATGATTGCGGCGCCGACGGGCACTTGCGGTGCGGCCACATTGCTGGAAGACTCCACCGGCCGGCGGAGGAAGTTTCCAGGGCGCAACAACAACCGACACGAGGACTTCTGTGCCAGCGAACATCATCCGCTTCGTTCTTCTCGTCGTGCTGGCGCTGCTCGTGGGCACGATGTTCGGCATCTGGGCGGGATACAACCCTTCCTCGCTCTCGGCCTCGGCCTACGTCGAACAGCAGCAAAACGCGATCCGCGGGCTGAACGTGCTGCTGCCGCTGATGGGAGCGGCGTGCATCCTCCTGAGCCTGGGCCTGGCCATTTTGTCCAGCGGGGATCCCCGCAGCCGCTATCTGCTGGTCGCGGCGGCGCTGCTCATGATCGTTGCCGGCCTGGTCACGCGCTTGGGCAACCAGCCGATCAACGCGGTGGTCATCACATGGAGCCCCCAGGCGCCGGCGGCCAACTGGGCGCAGTTGCGTGACCAATGGTGGCAGTGGCATGTGGTGCGCAGCCTGGCCGGCGTCGCCGCCCTCGGCCTGGCCGTGCTCGCCGTCATCGGCGCCAGGCGCCCCGCAAGCTAGCACCCGGAGGTCATACGAATGCAGAGCGAAGACCCCAACATCACAGCTGCCGCCTGCCGCTACCTGCTGGTCGGGCTGCTGCCGCGGCTCGAGCGGGCCAGCCCAGGACTGGTTGCCGAGCTTCGCGCGGGCATCGTGGCCGACCGCGATGCGATGGCGGCGATGGACAGCCTGGCGCGGAGGTGGCGGCGACGATCGACGAGGCGCTGCGAATGATCGGCCTGGCGGATTCCGCCTGAGCGCCGACCTCTGGCCCTGCGCATGCAGGCGATGCCATGGCCGTTGACCTGGGACGGATGGAAGATCCAATCCTCGCATTCGTGAGCCAGCAGGAGTGGGAGGCCTGGCTCGCGCAAGGCGCAAGCACGTCGCCGGGTGTGTGGCTCCGCCTGGCCAAGGCAGGGGCGGCGGACAAGACCCTCTCCTACGCCGAGGCGCTGGAGAGCGCGCTGTGCTACGGCTGGATCGACGGCCAGAAGCGCGCCGAGAGCGACCAGCACTGGCTGCAACGGTTCACGCCCAGGGCGACTCGGAGCATCTGGTCGAAGATCAACAAGGAGAAGGCCGAGGCTCTCATCGCATCGGGCCGGATGCGCCGCGCCGGCCTGGACGAAGTCGAACGGGCCCGGCAGGACGGCCGCTGGGATGCAGCCTATGCGTCGGCGCGCAATGCCACCATTCCGGACGACTTGCAGCAGGCGCTGGACGCGAGTCCGGCCGCCAGGGCCTTCTTCGCCAGTCTCGACAGCCGCAACCGCTACGCCGTCCTGTTCAGGATCCAGAACGCGAAGAAGCCCGAGACGCGGGCCAGGAAGATCGCCCAGTTCGTCGCCATGCTGGCCGCGGGCGAAAGGCTCCATCCATGAGTGCGGTGCAGATCGCTCCTCTGCAGGCGTCGGACCTGGCCGAACTGGCAGCGGCCATCCGCACCGACGCCGTTTACGCGCACCTCGGCGGCAAGGCGCCGGCGATGCAGCGCTTCGCATCGGGCCTGCAGCGCGCCCTGGCCGGCCCGCCAGAGCACCGCAGGACCGAGCGCTGGCTCAACTACCTGGTCCGGGCCGCCGACTCGGGTCAGGTGCTGGGCCAGCTGCAAGCGACGGTGCACGACGGCATCGCCGAAGTGGCGTTTCTCTTCGGCGCCGACAGCTGGGGCCGCGGCCACGCCTCGCATGGGCTGCGCTGGCTGCAACAGGAGGTCGTCCGCAGTTGCGGGCCGGTCGATTTCTGGGCGACGGCGGTCCCGGCCAACCTGCGCTGCCAGGCGCTGCTGGCACGCGCCGGCTATGTGGCGGTGGCGCCGGCGGACGCGCCGCGGCTTCTGTCTTACGATGACGGCGACCTGGTCTTCACCCACCGGCCGCCTGCCGCGTAGGGCGGCCATCGACACTGCAAGGAGAGCGGGATGCCTGGAGCCATGATCGCCGCGCTGGTCTTCACGGTGGCCTTGCTGGTCACCACCGCCTACTTCATCCTGGGCTCGATCCCGCTGCTGGTGCTCAAGCACGACACGCCGCTGGACGCCCGCTTCGTGCGCGGCTTCTTCAACGTCTATTACCGCGCCGCCGTGGCCACGGCCGGCGCAACGGCCGTCAGCTATGCCATCGCGCAACGCCCCGGGCTGGCAACCGGCGCTGCGCTGCTGGCACTGCTGGCCATCGTCCTGCGCAGCAGGATCATTCCCAAGATGGACGCGCTGGGAACCGAGATCCAGTCCAACCCCATGGATGCGATCCCGGGGTTCCGCCGCACCCACGTCACGGCCATCGCGATCAACGTCGTGCAGCTCGCAGCGATCGTCTGGAGCCTGACGGTGTCGCTCTAGGCGTATTAAAGTGCGGCCATGCGCATCGAGATCGACGACTTGACCCGGCCCGAAGTCATTGCCCTGCTCAACGAACACCTGGCCAACATGTACGAGCTGTCCCCGCCCGAGAGCGTGCATGCGCTGGACCTGGCCAAGCTGCGGCAGCCGGACATCACCTTCTGGTCGGTGTGGGACGGCGACGGTCTGCTCGGATGCGGCGCGCTCAAGGAACTGGCGCCCGGCCACGGCGAGGTCAAGTCCATGCGCACGCCGGCCGCGCGGCGCCGCACCGGCGCCGGGCGGGCGGTGCTGGCGCACATCATCGGCGTGGCCAGGCAGCGCAATTACCAGCGCCTGAGCCTGGAAACCGGTTCCTCGGACGCCTTCCGGCCGGCGCAGGTCCTTTACGAAAGCGCCGGCTTCACGCGCTGCGGTCCCTTCGGCAGCTATGCCGAGGATCCGCACAGCGTCTTCATGACCTTGCAGTTGCCATCCACCAGGAGCTGAGTCCATGTCCACCGGAACCGTCCGACTTCACCGTGTCATCCGCGCGCCGGCCGAGCGCATCTACCGCGCCTTCCTCGACGGCGATGCGATGGCCAAGTGGCTGCCGCCCAACGGCTTTACCGGCAAGGTGCACCAGATGGACGCGAATGCCGGCGGCCGCTGGCGCATGTCCTTCACCAATTTCAGCGCGGGCAGCAGCCACTCGTTCGGCGGCACCTACCTGCAGCTGGTCCCCAACGAGACCATCCGCTACACCAGCGTGTTCGACGACCCCAACCTGCCGGGAGAGATGACCACCACCGTGACGCTCACGCCGGTGTTCTGCGGCACCGAGCTGAACGTCGTGCAGGAGGGCATTCCCGCCGTCATCCCGCTGCCGGCCTGCTACCTGGGCTGGCAGGAATCGCTGGTGCTGCTGGCCCAGCTGGTCGAGCCCGAGATCCCGGGCTGAGCAGCGCCGGCAGCGCTTGCGGAGCCGCCCATGAACGACGCCCTGGACCAGCTCGCAGCCGGCCTCGACCTGCCGGCGCCGGAGCATGAGGGCCTGCGGCTGGCCTTCGGCCATGCGTGCGTGCTGCGGGTGCAGCACCTGCTGGAAGAGCCCGATGTCATGCATTGCCTCGACGTGCTCGGGCTGTTTCTGCAAGGCCGGGCCGGGCGCGACGCGCTGGCGGCGGCGGCGCAGCAGGCGGTGCGGCTGGCCAACTCGCACCGCGGATCGGCGTCCATCGACGGCTGCGGCCACGCGGCAGTGTCCGCCTCCTATGCGGTCGCCAATGCGCTGCAGGGCAAGGCGCTGCAGGCCGCCAGTTATGCGGCCTATGCGGCGGTCTATGCGCAGGGCGGCTCGGCCGCGGTGGCGGACCGCGGATCGTTCGAGCCCGAGTTCCGCTGGCAGTGCGCGTCCTTGCAGTCGCTCGCCGCCAGCGAGCGGATGATGATGGAGAAATCGCAATGACAAGACAGCTGATAGGTTCCGGCTCCAGCTTCGAGGCCCAGATCGGCTACTCGCGGGCGGTGGTGGCGGGCGACTGGGTGTTCGTTTCGGGAACCACCGGCTTCGACTACGCGGCCATGACCATTTCCGACGACGTCGTCGCGCAGGCCGAGCAGTGCCTGGTGAACATCGAGTCCGCGCTGCGGCAGGCCGGGTCGAGCCTGGCCGACGTGGTGCGCGTCCACTACATCCTGCCGGACGGGGCGCTGTTCGAGCAGTGCTGGCCGGTGTTGCGCAGGCATTTCGGCGAGGTGCGTCCCGCCGCGACCATGCTCAGCGCCGGCCTGGCCGATCCGCGCATGAAGATCGAGATCGAGGTCACCGCCCTCAAGCAGGGCAGGGAGTAAGCCCATGGCCGGCCCGATCCAGCCGCGCGAGATCGACCACCTGGTGCTGCGCGTGGTGGACCTCGATGCGATGAAGGCGTTCTATTGCGAGGTGCTGGGCTGCACCGTGGAGCGGGTGCAGGAGGCGATCGGCCTGCTGCAGCTGCGCGCGGGGCGCTCCATCGTCGACCTGGTGCCGGTGGAGGGCAAGCTCGGGCGCGAGGGCGGTGCCGCGCCCGGGCGCGAAGGCCGCAACATGGACCACTTCTGCCTGCGCGTGGAGCCGTTCGACGAGGCGGCCATCCGCGCCCACCTCCATGCCCACGGCGTCCAGGCCGGGCCGATCGAGCCGCGCTTCGGCGCCGAAGGGCAGGGGCCCTCCATCTACCTGAGCGATCCCGAGGGCAACGTGGTGGAGCTCAAGGGGCCGCCATCGGCCGCCATCGACCGCGGCATCTGAAGGAGAACGCCATACCGGCCGCACGTGCGCTTTGCTCCGACCCCTGGCCGGAGCTGCCGCTGGCGGCCTGGTGCGACACCCTGGCGACGCTGCACATGTGGCTGCAGGTGGTCGGCAAGGTGCGGCTGGTGCGCAGTCCGTGGACCAACCATTCCTGGCACGTCACGCTGTACGTCACGCCGCGCGGGCTCACAACCTCGCCGATCCCGCACGGCGAGCGCAGCTTCCAGATCGATTTCGACTTTGTCAGCCACGAACTGGTGCTGCAGGCCAGCGACGGCCAGCTGGCGCGCTGGCCGCTGCGGGCCGAGCCGGTGGCATCGTTCTACGGCCGGCTGATGGAAGAACTGGACCGCATGGACCTGCACGTCGAGATCCGCTGCCTGCCCTGCGAGGTGGAGGAGGCGCTTCCGTTCGACCGCGACGTCGTGCATTGCGCCTACGACGCGGAGTACGCCAACCGGTTCTGGCGCGTGCTGCTGCAGTCGGACCGCGTGTTCAAGCAGTTCCGCGCCGGCTTCAAGGGCAAGTGCAGCCCGGTGCATTTCTTCTGGGGCGCGCCCGACCTGGCGGTGACGCGCTTTTCCGGCCGGCCGGCGCCGCGGCATCCGGGCGGCGTCCCCGGCCTGGCGGACTGGGTGGCGCAGGAGGCCTATTCGCACGAGGTGAGCAGCTGCGGCTTCTGGGCCGGCGACGCGCGCCTGCCCTATCCGGCTTTCTATTCGTACGCCTATCCGTCGCCGCCGGGCTTCGCGCAGGCGCAGGTGCAACCGGCCGAGGCCTTCTTCCACGCCGGTCTGGGGGAATTCCTGTTGCCCTATGACGTGGTGCGGCAAGCCGCCGACCCGGATGCCACGCTGCTCGCGTTCCTGCAGTCGACCTTCGACGCCGCTGCCGGGCTGGGCCGCTGGCCCTGACGGCCGCGCTGGACGCCGCAATGGTTGCGGCGTACCCTGCCGGCAAACCGAGGAGGGCGCGATGAAGACGGAACTCTGGTACCTCGTGCTGGTGACGGCGTTCACCGGCCTGCTGTGGGTCCCCTACATCCTGGACCGCGTGCTGGTGCGCGGCCTGGTGGATGCGGTGGGCTATCCCGACAATCCCAAGCCGCAAAGCCTGTGGGCGCAGCGGCTGATGAAGGCCCATGCCAACGCCGTCGAGAACCTGGTGGTGTTCGCCGCGCTGGTGCTGGCCGCGCAGGTGGCGGGCGTGAGCAACGGCACCATCGCCACCGCGGCGATGGTCTACTTCTGGGCCCGGGTGGTGCATGCGGCTGTCTACACGCTCGGCATCCCCTGGCTGCGGACGCTGGCGTTCACCGTCGGCTTCCTGTGCCAGGCGGCGATCGCCTTGCAGCTGCTGCGTTAGGAATATCCTGCAGCGGATGCAGTTGTCCCTTTCCGGCTCCGAACGGTTCCTCGCGGGCTTCCATGACGCCGACCCGGGCGTCACCTCGCGCGCCTTCGCCCGGCTGCCGGCGCGAATGGCGGATTGCACCTTCCCCTCGTCGTACGAGTGCCTGGCCGCCGTGGTGCCGTCCGGCCCCGGCACGCTGGTCGACCTGGCCTGCGGCGACGGCTACCTGCTGGCGCTGCTGGCGGCGCGCCGGCAGGCCGGCCTCTCTCTGGTGGGCATCGACCTGAGCGCCGGCGAACTCGCGGCCGCGCGGCGCCGGCTCGGCCCAGCCGTCCTGCTGCACCAGGCGCGCGCCCAGGCGCTGCCGCTGGCCGATGCGAGTGCCGACACCGTGCTGTGCCACATGGCGCTGATGCTGCTGGACGACGCACCGCGGGTGCTGGAGGAAGTGCGGCGGGTCCTCAAGCCCGGCGGCGTGTTTGCCGTGGTCGTGGGCGGCGGTGCCGCCGCCTCGCCGGCGCACGAGGTCGTCGTGTCCCTGCTGCGGCAATCCCGCAAGCTGCCCGAGTTCGAGTCGCTGCGGCTGGGCGACAGCCGCCTGTACGCGCCCGACGGGATCGCCGAGCTGTTCGGGCCGGCGTTCGGGCTGCCCGCCATCGACGACATCCTGCTGCTGCGGCGCAGCGGACCGGACGGACTGTGGGACTGGTTCAGCGGGCTGTACAACATGGCCTGGCTGGGGCCGGCCGACCGGGCGGCGATCGGCCCGCGTTTCGTGCAGGAGGTAGCACCGCTTTGCAACGCCGACGGCAAGATGGAGCACCGCGTGATGCTGCGCCGCATCACGGCCCGCCGCGGCCTTGACTGAAAATCATGGGCGCGAGATTCACGATGCAGATGAAAACGGTTGGCACCCTGGCAGCGACCGCGCTGTTGTGCGCCTGTTCGGCCATCGGCCCGCGGCCGGCGCCGGACGGGGCCAGGCTGGAAGTGATGGCGACCGAGCGGGCGTTCGCCAAGTCGATGGCGGATCGCGACCTGGCCGCCTTCGCCTCGTTCCTGTCCGACGAAGCGGTCTTCTTCAGCGGCCCGGAGCCGCTGCGTGGCAAGAGTGCGGTGCTGGCCTTCTGGTCACGCTTCTACAGCAGCCCGGCCGCGCCCTTTTCATGGGAACCGGACCAGGTGGAAGTGCTCGATTCGGGCACCCTGGCCCTGAGCTCGGGGCCGGTGCGCAATCCGAAGGGCGAGCTGACGGCGCGCTTCAGCTCGATCTGGCGGCGCGAGGCCGGCGGATGGCGCATCGTCTTCGACAAGGGCGCGCCGGTCTGCAACTGCACGCCACCGTGATGGGAGCATGAGCCATGTCCACTGATGCCGCACGCGGCAGCTGCCTGTGCGGCGCCGTGCTCTTCACCGCCCGGCTGCCTTCACGCTGGGTGGCGCACTGCCACTGCACGCGCTGCCAGCGCGCCCATGGCGCGGCCTTCGTCACCTGGGTCGGACTGGACGAGGCCGCGGTGGCGATCGACGACGGCCGCGGCGCGCTGCGCTGGCACGCGGCGCACCTGGGTGGCCGCCGCGGATTCTGCGGCGAATGCGGCAGCCCGATGTTCTTCCAGGGCGAGCGCTGGCCGGGCGAGCTGCACATCGCCCGCGCGCTGTTCGCCGAGGCGGTGGACCGGGAGCCGCAGATGCACGCGTATTACGACACCCATGTTTCCTGGGTCACGCTGGGCGACAGCCTGCCGACCCGGGCCGCGCCGCAATAATCGGCCATGGAAACCAAATGGCTGGAAGATTTCGTGAGCCTGGCGGAAACCCGCAGCTTCAGCCGCTCGGCCCAGTTGCGGCACGTCACCCAGCCGGCGTTTTCGCGCCGGATCCAGGCGCTGGAGGCCTGGGCCGGCACCGACCTGGTGGACCGCAGCTCGTATCCGACGCGGCTGACGCCGGCCGGCGAGACCCTGCACGGCCAGGCGCTGGAAATGCTGCAGGCGCTGCAAAGCACGCGCGCCATGCTGCGCGGGCATTCGGCGGCGGCCCAGGACGTGATCGAGTTCGCCGTGCCGCACACGCTGGCCTTCACCTTCTTTCCGGCCTGGGTCTCCAGCCTGCGCGAGAAGTTCGGCCCGATCAAGAGCCGGCTGATCGCGCTGAACGTCCATGACGCGGTGATGCGGCTGGTGGAGGGCGGCTGCGACGTGCTGATCGCCTACCACCACCCCTCGCAGCCGCTGCAGCTGGACGCGGACCGCTACCAGATGGTGACGCTGGGCGAGGAAGTGCTGTCGCCGTACTCGCGGGCGGACGCATCGGGCCAGCCGCTGTTCCGGATGCCGGGCACGCCCGGCCAGCCGCTGCCTTATCTCGGCTACGCGCCCGGGGCTTACCTGGGCCGGGTGACGGACCTGATCCTCAAGCAGGCCGGCACCGCCATCCACCTGGACCGGGTCTACGAGACCGACATGGCCGAGGGCCTGAAGGTGATGGCGCTGGAGGGCCACGGCGTCGCCTTCCTGCCGCACAGCGCGGTGCGCAAGGAGTTGCGCAGCAAGAAGCTGGTCAGCGCCGCGCCGCCGGGCATGAAGGAGCTGGAGCTGACCATGGAAGTGCGCGCCTACCGCGAGAAGCCGCTGGGCAAGGAAGCGCCCAAGGGCACGGCCCAGGCGCTGTGGACCTACCTGGCCGGCCCGGGCGCGCGCTAGCCCCGTCCATTTCATTCTTCGCCGCGGGATCGCCCGCAACGCAACACGCTGCGGTTTGACATGCAGGCATTTACCTGCATATAATCCGCCTCACGCATACACACCACGAATGGACCCCGACAAGGTTTTCAAGGCACTGGCCGATCCGTCGCGCCGCAAGCTGCTCGACCAGCTGTACGAGCGCAACGGGCAGACGCTGGGCGAGCTGTGCCAGCACCTGGACATGGCGCGGCAGTCGGCCACCCAGCACATCGGCATCCTCGAGGCGGCCAACCTGGTGAGCACGGGCTGGCGGGGCCGGGAGAAGCTGCACTTCATCAACCCGGTGCCGCTGCACGAGGTCTACGAGCGGTGGGTGCGCAAATTCGAACGCAAGCGGCTCGGCCTGCTGCACGACCTGAAGCAACAACTCGAAGGAGAGTGACCATGAGCAAGGAAAAGACCAGTTTCGTCTATGTGACCTACATCCGCTCGACGCCGGAGAAGGTGTTCGATGCCATCACCAGGCCGGAGATCGCGCGGCGCTACTGGGGCCACGAGAACGTCTCCGACTGGAAACCCGGGTCGAGCTGGCAGCACGTGCGCGCCAACGAGCAGCGCACGGTGGAACTGGTGGGCAAGGTGGTGGAGGTGGCGCCGCCGACGCGCCTGGTCATCACCTGGGCCAACGCATCGCAGGCCGCGGACCCGGCCAGCTACAGCCGCGTGAGTTTCGACCTGGTGCCGTACGAGGGCATGGTGCGGCTGACGGTCACCCACGACGAACTGGAAGCCGGCAGCGGCATGGCCAAGGGCATCCAGCAGGGCTGGCCGGCGGTGCTGTCCAGCCTGAAGTCGCTGCTGGAAACGGGCGAAGGCATGGACGTGTTCGCCAAGCCCAAGACGGCCTGAGCGGCGAAGCACTCGATGACCCAGTCCTATACCGGCGGCTGCGCGTGCGGCGCGGTCCGCTACGCGACCGAGCAGGCGCCCATCTTCCAGAACCACTGCCAGTGCCGCGACTGCCAGCGCCGCAGCGGCACCGGGCACGGCTCCTACCTGAGCTTCGCATCGCGCGCCGCGATGACCATCACCGGCGAGGCGGCGCACTGGCAGGTCGCCGGCGACAGCGGCAACCTGAAGGTGCACTCCTTCTGCCCGGCCTGCGGAACGCCGGTCTACCTGAGCTTCGTCGCCATGCCGGACCTGATCGCGGTCCACGCGGCCAGCCTGGACGAGCCGGCCGGCTTCGCGCCGCAGGTCGTCACCTACCGCGGCCGCGGGCTGGCGTGGGACACGGTCGATCCCGCGCTGCCGGCTTTCGAGCGGATGCCGCCAGGCTAGCTCCGGGCGCCGGCTGCGGTGCGTTATGACGCATCGACATGACCCGGCGCCCAATCGGCATTGGCGCCATCGCGCCAGCTCCCATACAGTCCGGCGGTCCCATCACTGCAGGCACTCCATGAGCCCCAACTTCCGCGTCGAGCACGACTTCCTCGGCGACAAGCAGATCCCCGCCGACGCCTACTGGGGCGTGCACACTGCGCGCGCCGTCGAGAACTTCCCGATCTCGGGCACCATGATCTCGGCGATGCCCGACCTGATCGTCGCCTTCGCGCACGTGAAGAAGGCCGCGGCCCGCGCCAACCACCAGCTCGGCGTGCTGGACGAAAAGCGCCTTTACGCCGTCCTGTGGGCCTGCGAGCAGCTGGTGGCGGGTCGCTACCACGACCAGTTCGTGGTCGACGTGATCCAGGGCGGCGCCGGCACCTCCACCAACATGAACGCCAACGAGGTGATCGCCAACCTGGCGCTGGAAAGGCTCGGGTTCGAGAAGGGCCGCTACGACGTGCTCCACCCCAACGACCAGGTCAACGCCTCCCAGAGCACCAACGACGTCTATCCGACCGCCGTGCGGCTGGCCTTGTGGTCCGGCATCGACCGGCTGCTGCTGGCGATGGCCGGCCTGCGCGCCAGCTTCGAGCGCAAGGCCCACGAATTCGAGCGGGTGCTCAAGATCGGCCGCACCCAGCTGCAGGACGCCGTGCCGATGACGCTGGGCCAGGAGTTTTCCACCTACGCCGTGATGCTGGAAGAAGACGAGGAAAGGCTGCGCGAGGCGCGTGCCCTGATCCAGGAGATCAACCTGGGCGCCACCGCGGTGGGCACCGGCATCAACGCGCCGCACGGCTACACCGAGCTGGCGGTCGGCTTCCTGGCGAAGGAAAGCGGCATTCCGGTGGTCAGGGCCAAGAACCTGGTGGAAGCAACGCAGGACACCGGCGCCTTCGTGCAGCTGTCGGGCGTGCTCAAGCGGGTGGCGACCAAGCTGTCCAAGACCTGCAACGACCTGCGGCTGCTGTCCAGCGGCCCGCAGGCGGGCTTCGGCGACATCCGGCTGCCGCCGCGGCAGGCCGGCTCCTCGATCATGCCGGGCAAGGTCAACCCGGTGATCCCGGAGGTGATGAACCAGGTGGCCTTCGAGGTGATCGGCAACGACGTGACGGTGACGATGGCGTCGGAAGCGGGCCAGCTGCAGCTCAACGCCTTCGAGCCGATCATGGGCTGGAGCCTGTTCAAGAGCATCTCGCACCTGTCCAGCGCCTGCGAGACGCTGAGGGTGAACTGCGTCGACGGCATCGAGGCCAACCACGAACTGCTGGCCCGGCGGGTGCGCGAGTCGGTGACGCTGGTCACCGCGCTCAATCCCATCATCGGCTACGAGAAGGCGGCCATGATCGCCAAGACCGCGATCGCCACCGGCCTGCCGATCGACGAGGTCGCCGAGTCGCTGGGCATCATGACCCGGGCCGACGTCGAGGCCTTGCTGATCCCGGAAAAACTGACGCAGCCCCTGCGCCCCGAAGCCTGACGGGCGGGCCGGGCACAAACCATGCTTTGAAACGGTACGCAGACCCCGTCCGGGGCGGCTTCAGGGTAATCCCGAAAGCCGCAACGCCTAGAATTTCGTTGTCCATACACACATCGCTTCCTCTCAGGAGATCTTCATGAACAAGCATTTGCTGGCATTCGCCATTGCGGCCGCCGCGGCCACGGGCGCCTTTGCCCAGGCCAACGACACCCTCGCCAAGGTCAAGGCCTCGGGCGAAATCACCATGGGCGTGCGCGATTCCTCGGGCGCCCTGTCCTATACCCTGGGCGACGGCAAGTACGCGGGCTTCCACTACGAGCTGTGCCAGCGCATCATCGGCAACGTCGAAAAGGCCGTGGGCAAGAAGCTGACCGTCAAGTACCTGCCGGTCACCTCGCAGAACCGCATCCCGCTGGTGCAGAACGGCACCGTCGACATCGAGTGCGGCTCCACCACCAACAACGCGGCCCGCCAGAAGGATGTTGCCTTCGTGCTGACCACCTACGTGGAAGAAGTGCGGATCGCCGTCAAGGCCAACTCCGGCATCAACTCGCTGGCGCAGCTCAATGGCAAGAAGGTCGCCACCACCACCGGCACCACCTCGGTGCAGCTGCTGCGCAAGCACGAGCGCGCCCACGGGGTCGACTTCAACGAGGTGTTCGGCAAGGACCACGCCGAGAGCTTCCTGCTGCTGGAGTCCGGCCGCGCCGACGCCTTCGTGATGGACGGCCAGATCCTGGCCGGCAACATCGCCACCTCCAAGAACCCGGCCGACTACAAGATCGTCGGCGAAGTGATCAGCGTCGAGCCGATCGCGATCATGATCCGCAAGGACGATCCGGCCTTCAAGAAGGTGGCGGACGACACGGTGCGCGACCTGATGAAGAGCGGCGAGATCGCCAAGATCTACGACAAGTGGTTCGTGCAGCCCATCCCGCCGAAGAACACCCGCGTCGGCCTGCCGGCCAGCGAAGCCACCAAGAACGCCTGGGCCAATCCGAACGACAAGCCGCTGGAAGACTACCTGAAGAAGTAAGCGGCGCGAGCCGCCTGCCGGACCCCGCCTGCGCACTTGCCCGGGCGGGGTTTCTGTTTTAAGGTCGCCGGACGGCGCAGGCACAGAATAACCAGCATTCGCGAGGAGCCCTTATGGCATGGGATTGGCAGGTATTCTGCAAGACCACCGACGACGCCACCGTGATGGCCACCTGCTTCGGCAAGGGCGGAGACATCACCTACCTCCAATGGATGCTGCAGGCCTGGGGCTGGACCCTGTCGGTGGCCGCCTGCGCCTGGGTCATCGCGGTGCTGCTGGGGGGGCTGGTCGGCACGCTGCGGACGCTTCCCAACAGTCCGTGGCTGGTGCGGCTGGCCAATGCCTGGGTCGAGCTGTTCCGCAACATCCCGATCCTGGTGCAGCTGTTCCTCTGGTACTTCGTGCTGCCCAAGCTGTTTCCGCCGATGAAGGCGGTGCCCGGCTTCCTGCTGGTGGTGTTCGCACTGGGCTTCTTCACCTCGGCGCGGATCGCCGAGCAGGTGCGCGCCGGCATCCAGGCGCTGTCGCGCGGCCAGCGCTACGCCGGCATGGCGATGGGCTTCACCACCGCGCAGACCTACCGCTACGTGCTGCTGCCGATGGCGGTGCGGATCATCCTGCCGCCGCTGACCAGCGAGTCGATGAACCTGCTGAAGAATTCCTCGGTGGCGTTTGCCGTGTCGATCGCGGAGCTGACCATGTTCGCGATGCAGGCGCAGGAGGAGACGTCGCGCGGCATCGAGATCTACCTCGGCGTCACGGCGCTGTATGCGCTGTCTGCCTTCGCGGTGAACCGGGTGTTCGCCTTCATCGAGAAGAAGGTGGCGATTCCCGGCTTCATCGTTGCCGGCGGAACGGGAGGCCACTGATGGGAAATCTGGACCTCACCTTCGTCAGCTGGGACATCATCAGCAAGTTCGTCCTCAAGGGCTTCTATTTCAGCGTCACGCTGACCGTCATCGCCACCCTGGGCGGCATCTTCTTCGGCACCATGCTGGCGCTGATGCGGCTGTCGGGAAAGAAGGCGTTGATGCTGCCGGCCACCATCTACGTCAACGGCATGCGCTCGATTCCGCTGGTGATGGTGATCCTGTGGTTCTACCTGCTGGTGCCCACCCTGATCGGCCGCCCGGTCGGCGCCGAGCCGTCGGCCTTCATCACCTTCATCGCCTTCGAGGCGGCGTATTTCAGCGAGATCATGCGGGCCGGCATCCAGTCGATCCCGCGCGGCCAGGTGCATGCCGGCCAGGCGCTGGGCATGAGCTACGGCCAGAACATGCGGCTGGTTGTCCTGCCGCAGGCGTTCCGCAACATGCTGCCGGTCCTGCTGACACAGACCATCATCCTGTTCCAGGACACTTCGCTGGTCTACGCCATCGGCGCCTACGACCTGCTCAAGGGCTTCGTCACCGCCGGCAAGATCTACGGCCGGCCGGAAGAGGCCTACCTGCTGGCGGCCGTCGTCTACTTCGCGATCTGCTACGGCCTGTCCTTCATGGTCAAGCGCCTGCAGCTGAAGATCGCCATCATCAGATGACAGCCCCCACGCTCGTCACTTCGTGTACTTCGCTGCCCCCCGAGGGGGCATCGGTCCCCTTGGGGCGGCCCGGCGGCAACTGAAAGGAACCTTCACCATGTCCATGATCGAAATCAAGAACGTGTCCAAGTGGTACGGCCCGGTCCAGGTCCTCACCAACTGCAACGTCAACATCGACAAGGGCGACGTCGTGGTGGTGTGCGGCCCGTCGGGCTCGGGCAAGTCCACGCTGATCAAGACCGTCAACGCGCTGGAGCCGTTCCAGAAGGGCGAGATCTACGTCGACGGCATCGGCCTGCACGATCCCAAGACCGACCTGCCCAAGCTGCGCAGCCGGGTCGGCATGGTGTTCCAGCACTTCGAGCTGTTCCCGCACCTGTCGGTGACGGAGAACCTGACCATCGCGCAGATCAAGGTCCTGAACCGCACGGCCGACGAAGCCAAGGCGCGCGGCCTGAAGATGCTGGACCGCGTGGGCCTGATGGCGCACAAGGACAAGTTCCCCGGCCAGCTCTCGGGCGGCCAGCAGCAGCGGGTGGCGATCGCCCGCGCGCTGTCGATGGACCCGATCGTGATGCTGTTCGACGAGCCGACCTCGGCGCTGGACCCCGAGATGGTGGGCGAGGTGCTGGACGTGATGGTGACGCTGGCCAAGGAAGGCATGACGATGATGGTGGTCACGCACGAGATGGGGTTCGCGCGCAAGGTGGCCAGCCGCGTGATCTTCATCGACGTCGGCGGCCGCATCCTGGAGGATTGCTCCAAGGACGAATTCTTCGCCCATCCCGAGAACCGCCAGGCCCGCACCAAGGACTTCCTCAACAAGATCCTGCAGCACTGAAAGCGGGAGCGGAGCGGGGACAAAGACGCAGAAGCAACGCAGAAGACGCAGAAAAGAGAGTTGAGGGTTGAACCGGAGAGGGCGGAAGGTCGCGTGGCTTTCCTTTTTTTCATTTCTCCCTTCTGCGCTTTCTGCGTTGTTTCTGCGTTTTCTGCGTCCGGCTGTCCGCCTTCCGTATTCAGCGAAAATGGCGGCATGACAGAGCAAATCACGATCAAGCGGCCGGACGACTGGCACCTGCATGTGCGCGACGGGCAGGCGCTGCAGGCGGTGGTGCCGCACTCGGCGGCGCAGATGGGCCGGGCGATCATCATGCCGAACCTGCGGCCGCCGGTGACGACGGCAGCGCAGGCGATGGCCTACCGCGAGCGCATCCTGGCGGCCGTTCCCGTCGGCAAGTCCTTCGAGCCGCTGATGACGCTCTACCTCACCGACAACCTGCCGCCCGACGAGATCCGGCGCGCGAAGGAAGCGGGCGTGGTGGCGGTCAAGCTCTATCCGGCCGGCGCCACCACCAACAGCGACGCCGGCGTGACCGACATGCGCAAGACCTACGCGACGCTGGAAGCGATGCAGCGCGAAGGCCTGGCGCTGCTGGTGCACGGCGAGGTCACCTCGCCCGACATCGACCTGTTCGACCGCGAGGCGGTGTTCATCGACACCCAACTGGTGCCGCTGCGGCGCGACTTCCCGGAACTGAAGATCGTGTTCGAGCACATCACCACCCGCGAAGCGGCGCAGTACGTGCACGCCGCGGACCGCCACACGGCGGCGACCATCACGGCGCACCACCTGCTGTACAACCGCAACGCGATCTTCCTGGGCGGCATCCGGCCGCACTACTACTGCCTGCCGGTGCTCAAGCGCGAGGTGCACCGGGTCGCGCTGGTGGAAGCGGCCACCTGCGGCAGTTCCAAGTTCTTCCTGGGCACCGACAGCGCGCCGCACCCGGCGCACCTGAAGGAGCACGCCACCGGCTGCGCCGGCTGCTACACCGCGAACGCGGCGATCGAGCTGTACGCCGAGGCGTTCGACGCCGCCGGCAAGCTGGCGCAGCTCGAGGCCTTCGCCAGCCTGCACGGCCCCGCGTTCTATGGGCTGGAACCCAACACCGACACCATCACGCTCGATCGCCACGAGTGGACCATGCCCGAAAGCTACGCGTTCGGCGAGGCGCGGCTCAAGCCGCTGCGCGGCGGCGAGACGCTTCAATGGAGACTGCGCGCATGAATGTCGCTTTCCTGCTCGATGCGGACAACCTGTCGTCGGCCGCCGACGTCGACCAGATCTTCGCCCACTTCCGCCGGCTGGGCATCACCGTCACGGTGCGGCGCGCCTATGGCGGCACCGAGAAGCTGGTCGGCATGAAGGAGGTGCTGCGCCAGCATGCGGTGCGCTCGTTCATCAACCAGGGCAAGGGAACCACCGACGCCGCCCTGGTGATCGACGCCATGGACCTGTTGCACCACGACGCGCTGCCGTCGATGGTGGCGATCGGCTCCAGCGATGCGGACTTCGCGCCGCTGGCCGTGCGGCTGCGCGAGGACGGCATCCGCGTGCTCTGCTTCGCGCTGCGCGACAAGGCCGACGGCGATGCGCTGGCGCTGGTGTACGACGAGGTGGTTTACCTGGACTCGCCCAGCCGCGCCGAGCGGGTCGACCGGGCCGAGCGGGTCGAACGGGCGGCGCCGGCGCCGGCACGCAAGGCGCCGGCCGCGAAGAAGGCGCCGGCCCGGCCGGCCGCGGCGAAAAAGGCCGTCGGCAAGGTGTTCGCCGACGAGGATGACGAACTGGACGCCATCCTGGAAGCGGTGCCGGCGCTGCTCAGCGGCGAGCAGGTGCCGCTGAACGACGTCACCAAGCAGTTGCGCGACGCCAAGGTGCTCGGGCGCAGCGCCAGGTCGACCGCGCTGCTGGGCCGCCACGCCGCCGACTTCAGGCTCACGCCCGAGCGCAATCCGGCCTACGTGCAATGGATGGCGCGCACCGGCCGCTAGCCGCGATCGACTGGAGCCGGCCCTGGTTTGCGCCCTGGCGCGATCCGGGACAACGCGTTGCCGCCCGCGTCTGCGAGGGCGAGCCGCTGCACGAAGCGCTGAACCGCGAGCAGGGCGCACCGGTGCGCTTCGTGCCGCAGCAGGCGCTGCCGGACGGCCGGGCCTACGAACACTTCATCAGCGCCAGCGGCCAGTGCCCGGTGCGACCCGGCCTGCACGACTTCTTCAACGGGCTGGCCTGGCTGGCGCTGCCGCTGTCCAAGGCTCGCCTCAACCGGTTGCAGGCGGCGCAGATCGAGGAACGCGGCGTCGGCGCCGTGCGCGGGCCGGTGCGCGACGCCATCACGCTGTTCGACGAGAACGGCGCCCTGCTCGACGCCCCGCCCGAGCTCTGGGCCGCCCTGCTGGAGCGCGATTGGCAGCGGCTGTTCGTGCAGTTGCGCCCGCTCTGGCGGCAGGCGCGGCTGCTGGTGGTCGGCCATGCCCTGCTGGAGAAGCTGGTGCAGCCGCGCAAGGCGCTGACGGCGCACCTGTGGCGCAGTCCGGTCGCGCTGCAATCCGTCGCGGCTGCCGACGCGCTGCTGGCCGCCATGCTCACCCCGGCCGTGCTGGCGGCCAAGCCGTTCACGCCGCTGCCGCTGCTGGGAATTCCGGGCTGGAGCGCTCAAAACGCGGACGTTTGCTTTTATGATGACGCCCAGGTCTTTCGGCCCCGCAGGGCACCAGAACGCACAACAACTCCGCCCCTGCACCCCCGCGCCCACCCTTGATTCCGGCAAGCCGGGCCTCATCTGGACGCGGGGGCAATCCACAACCTTTCGGAGAGTTCATGAAACGCATTTTCCTGTTCGTGCTGACCAACCTGGCGGTGGTGGTGGTGCTGGGCGTCGTGTCCAGCCTGCTGGGCGTCAACCGCTATCTCACGGCCAACGGGCTGAACCTGCCCATGCTGCTGGGCTTCGCGCTGGTGATGGGCTTCGGCGGCGCCATCATCTCGCTGCTGCTGTCCAAGACCATCGCCAAGTGGAGTTCCGGCGTGCGGGTGATCGCGCAGCCGCAGAACGCCGACGAGGCATGGATCGTGGAGACGGTGCGCCGCGTCGCCGACAAGGCCGGCATCGGCATGCCCGAGGTCGGCATCTTCGAGGGCGAGCCGAACGCCTTCGCCACCGGCGCCTTCAAGAACAGCGCCCTGGTGGCGGTGTCCACCGGCCTGCTGCAGGGCATGACGCGCGAGGAAGTGGAAGCCGTGATCGGCCACGAGGTGGCGCACATCGCCAACGGCGACATGGTGACCATGACGCTGATCCAGGGCGTGATGAACACCTTCGTGGTGTTCCTGTCGCGGGTGATCGGCTCGCTGGTCGACGGGTTCCTGAGCAAGGGGGAGAACCGTTCCGGCCCCGGGATGGGCTACTACATCACCACCTTCGTGCTGGACGTGCTGCTCGGTTTCCTGGCGGCGATGATCGTGGCCTGGTTCTCGCGCCACCGCGAGTTCCGCGCCGACGCCGGCTCCGCCAGCCTGCTGGGCCGCAAGCAGCCGATGATCAACGCGCTGGCCCGGCTGGGCGGCATGGTGCCCGGCGAGCTGCCCAAGGGCCTGCAGGCGCTGGGCATCACCTCCGGTGTCGGCAAGCTGTTCGCCACCCACCCGCCGATCGAGGAGCGCATCGCCGCGCTGCAGGCGGCACAGACGCCACAGGCCGCCTGAGCGCGCCGCGCCCGCGAAAAAGCCGCCCACGGGCGGCTTTTTTTCTGTCATGCCGGGCTTGACCCGGCATCCACACGCTGCGAATGCAGATGCGGTCGATCAGGAAGTGGCGGTGTTTTTTCCTTGATCGACGTTCTTCGCGACGCCACAGCCTGGATCCCGGGTCAAGCCCGGGATGACAGCCCTTATCCGAGCGTCCGCTTCACTTGCGCCAGGTCCATCCCGTACATCTCGGCGAAGGCTTCCATGCTCTGGCCGCTGGCGGCGAAGGCGCGGGCGAGGGCTTCGCGCTTGGCCGATTTGTGCGCCAGTTGCGCCACGGCCTGCTGCAGGAGCGCGTTGTTGGTTTCGTCCTGCGTGCGCATCTTCTCCGCGTACTCGGCCGGGCTCAGGCCGGAGGCTTCGATGGCGGCGACCAGTTTCTGCATCAGCCGCGGGCGCAGGTCTTCCCTGGTGCGCTGCTGGCGGCGGCGGAACACTTCCATGATCGCGTGGTGCACGTGCTCCGGCGCCAGCGGTGCCACCGGCTGCCCGTCCAGGTCATGGCGCTGCAGGCCGGCCGCCACGCTTTCCAGGTAGGCGGTGGAACGGGCATGCAGGCCCAGGGCCACCTTCAGCTCCTCGCGCTGGAAGGCATCCGGATGGCGCGCCAGCAGGTCCTCGAAGATGCCGATCTTCAGCGGCTTGAACTGGGCGCCGAACAGCTGCGGATGCAGCTCGAACAGCCTGTCCAGCACCGGGTGGGCCGGCTTGCCGCGCGGCGGGCCCTTGCGCTGCTGCGCCTTGGGCCGGGACTTGGCCGCGGGGCCGGGCGCAGCCGGCGTGGGCGCTGCAATGCCGGCAGCCGAAGCGGGTGCGGGGTCGTCGGCGGGAGCGGGGGCAGGAGCGGGGGCGGATGCGGTGTCGTTCATGGTGGGATTCAGGTGGAAATTCGGAGGGCGGCGCGGGCCACGGCCTCGCCGACGCGGATGCCGTCGACGCCGGCCGACAGGATGCCGCCGGCGTAGGCGGCGCCTTCGCCGGCGGGAAACAGGCCGCGCACGTTCAGGCTCTGGTAGTCCTCGCCGCGGGTGATGCGCAGCGGCGAGGAGGTTCGGGTTTCGACGCCGGTGAGCACGGCGTCGGGCATGTCGAAGCCCTTGATCTTGCGGCCGAACACCGGCAGCGCCTCGCGCAGCGCCGCGATCGCGTAATCGGGCAGCGCCGGCGCCAGGTCGCCCAGCGTCACGCCGGGCGTGTACGACGGCTCGACCTCGCCCAGTTGGGTCGAGGCGCGGCCGGCCAGGAAGTCGCCCACCAGCTGGCCCGGCGCGCGGTAGTCGCCGCCGCCCAGCGTGTAGGCGGTCGATTCGAGCCGGCGCTGCAGGTCGATGCCGGCCAGCGGACCGCCTGGAAAGTCGGCCGGATCGATGCCCACCACCATGCCGGCGTTGGCGTTGCGCTCGTTGCGCGAATACTGGCTCATGCCGTTGGTGACCACCCGGCCCGGCTCGGAGGTGGCGGCCACCACCGTGCCGCCGGGGCACATGCAGAAGCTGTAGACCGAGCGGCCGTTGCCGGCGTGGTGCACCAGCTTGTAGTCGGCGGCGCCCAGCAGCGGATGGCCGGCATGGCGGCCCCAGCGGGCGCGGTCGATCACGCCCTGCGGATGCTCGATGCGAAAGCCGATCGAGAACGGCTTGGCCTCGACGAACACGCCGCGCCGGTGCAGCATCTCGAAGGTGTCGCGGGCGCTGTGGCCCAGCGCCAGCACGACCTGGTCGGCGCGCAGTTCGCTGCTCTTGCCGCTGGCCTGGTCCAGCACCGTCAGTCCCCTGACCTGGCCGTCCTCGATCTGCAGGTCGGTGACGCGCTGCTGGAAGCGGATCTCGCCGCCCAGCGCGATGATCTGCTCGCGCATGTGCTCCACCACCTTCACCAGCTTGAAGGTGCCGATGTGCGGATGGGCCACGTACAGGATCTCCGGCGGCGCGCCGGCCTTGACGAACTCGCCCATCACCTTGCGCCCGAGATGCCGCGGGTCCTTGATCTGGCTATAGAGCTTGCCGTCGGAGAAGGTGCCGGCGCCGCCTTCGCCGAACTGCACGTTGCTTTCCGGGTCGAGCACGCCCTGGCGCCACAGGGCCCAGGTGTCCTTGGTGCGCTGGCGCACCGGCTTGCCGCGCTCCAGCACGATCGGCCTGAATCCCATCTGGGCCAGCACCAGCGCCGCGAAGATGCCGCACGGCCCGAAGCCCACCACCACCGGCCGCACCGGCAGGTCGGCGGGCGCGGCGACCGGCGGATGCCACACCATGTCGGGCGTGGCGCTGACGTGGGGGTTGCCGGCGGACTTCGCCAGCAGCGCCGGCTCCTGCGCCGGATCGGCCAGCGTCACGTCGACGATGTAGACCGCGGCCAGGTCGGCCTTGCGGGCGTCGAAGCTGCGTTTGAACAACTCCACCTGCGCGATCTGCTCGCGCGGCAGCGCCAGCAACCGGCAGGCGGCTGCGAGCAGGACGGGTTCGGGGTGCTCCGCTTCGGCCAGCGTGAGCTTGATTTCGGACAGTCGGATCATCGCAATTGCGGCTTGTGTTGATCAAGCAGGCAAGCGCCGATGATAACGGGGCGGCGACAGGGCGGACGTCGCGCCGCCGGGCCGCCCCAAGGCACGACAGCCCCCTCGGGGGGCAGCGCCGCGGGATGGCATGCCCGCCAGCGTGGGGGCTCACATTACGCCGGCAGGAAGCCCTCGATCGACAGGTAGCGCTCGCCGGTGTCGTAGTTGAAGCCCAGCACCGTGGCGCCGGCCGGCAGGTCGGGCAGCTTCTGCGCGATCGCGGCCAGGGTGGCGCCCGAGGAGATGCCCACCAGGATGCCTTCCTCGCGCGCGCTGCGGCGCGCCATCTCGCGGGCCGCCTCGGCTTCCACCAGGATGACGCCGTCGAGCAGCGCGGTGTCCAGGTTCTTCGGGATGAAGCCGGCGCCGATGCCCTGGATCGGGTGCGGCGCCGGCTGGCCGCCGGAAATCACCGGCGAGGCGGTCGGCTCCACCGCGAACACCTGCAGCTTGGGCCACTTGGCCTTGAGCGTGCGGGCGCAGCCGGTGATGTGGCCGCCGGTGCCGACGCCGGTGATCAGCACGTCCAGGCCACCGGGGAAGTCGGCGATGATTTCCTGCGCCGTGGTGCGGTCATGGACCTCGATGTTGGCCGGGTTCTCGAACTGCTGGGGCATCCAGGCGCCGGGCGTGGCGGCGACGATTTCCTCGGCACGGGCGATGCAGCCCTTCATGCCCTTTTCGCGCGGGGTCAGGTCGAAGCTGGCGCCGTAGGCCAGCATCAGGCGGCGGCGCTCCACCGACATGCTGTCGGGCATCACCAGCACGATCTTGTAGCCCTTGACGGCCGCCACCATGGCCAGGCCGATGCCGGTGTTGCCCGAGGTCGGCTCGACGATGGTGCCGCCGGGCTTGAGGGCGCCGGACTTCTCGGCGGCTTCCACCATCGACAGCGCGATCCGGTCCTTGATCGAGCCGCCGGGATTGGCGCGCTCGGACTTGATCCAGACGTTGCGTGCGCCGAACAGGCGGTTGATGCGGATGTGCGGCGTGTTGCCGATGGTCTGCAGGATGTTTTCGGCTTTCAAGGGCTGCTCCTTTTGGCGAGGTCGGGCGGCCATTGTGGCGCAGGGCGATAATGCGTGGGTGAAGCCCGCCAGACCGCCGCTGGTGCAATCTGGGAAACCAGGCACTGGAGGAACGTCCGGACTGCACAGGGCAGCGTAGGAGGTAACACCTCTCCACCGCGAGGTGAGGATCAGAGCAACAGAGACGAGTCGACGGGTCGTTCGCAAGGACGGCTTGTCGGGTGAAACGGGCAATCTCTACGCGCAGCAATACCAAGTAGGCACACGTTGACGGGGCCCCCGGAGTGTGCGGGTAGGTAGCACCGAGCCGTCTGGCGACAGGCGGCCCAGATTAATGGCGGTCACGCCGGGGGCAACCCCGGCGCCACAGAATCCGGCTTATCGGCGGACTTCACACTTTTTTCTTTCTGCGGCGGCGGCCGGCGGCCGCGCGGACGGCGAGGCCGGGAGTGCGCCGTCTCTCCGTTCGCGTTGAGCTTGTCGAAACGCCGCAGAGGGCCAGGCTCCGCGCGGACGGCGAAGCCGGCGAGGGCGCAGCGCATCGGCACGGCGGCCGGTGCCATGCACCGGCTTCCCTGTGTTTTCCCGATTCCATGACGCGTCGCACAACTCACAGTGCGCCTCAGGCCGCACTGTTCGGACAAGTGCGACGAGCCAGATCACGAAGCGCGCTGAAGCGCGCCGTCATGGAATCGGGAAAACACAGGCACCGCGCAAGATGCGCCGCACCCTCCCCAGCCTCGCCGTCGATGACCCGATGGCGCGCGCACGCTGACCAACCTTCTGCGCGTCGGGCGCCGCCTGTCGCGCCGCGCGGAGCCGGCCCTGCGGCGTTTCGACAGGCTCAACGCGAACGGGACGGGTTTGCGCGGACTGGGATGGGTCCCGAGTCAAGCCCGGGACGACAGTTTGTGCCGATGACGGCCGCTAGAACCGCTCGTGCGCCATCAGGTAGCGCCACTGCCCCACCGGCAGCGGCCCCAGCGAGACGCGGCCCAGCCGCATGCGCTTGAGCGCCAGCAGCCGCAGGCCGACGGCGTCGCACATGCCGGGCACATGCTCGGGCAGCACCCCCTTCAGCGCGAAGCGCAGCCGCGTCTCGCCTTCGCCAGTGCTGTTGACGCTGACCTTGATCGGCGGCAACGGCTGGTTGCGGAACGTCAGGCCGTGGCACAGGCGCTTGACCTGCTCCGGCGTCACCTCGCCGGCCACCTGCGCGATCAGTTCCTGCTCGATGGTGGCCGCGTCCTCGGTCAGCTTGCGCAGGATGCGGCCGTCCTGGCTCAGCACCACCAGGCCGCTGGCCTGGCGCGGCAACGCCGACGGGATCACGAGGTGGGCGAAGTGGCGCTTGAGCGGGCGCACGCCCGAGGGATCGTCGCTGGCACGCAGGTTCGGATGCACCTCGGGCGCGGCGTCGGCCGGCTTGTGCAGCAGGATGGTCACCGGCAGCAGCGCCAGCAGGCTGGCCGAGGGATCGACCTGCACCTTCTGGTCCTGCACCCGCGCCATCGGCTCCTCGACCAACACGCCGTCCACCGTCACCCAGCCGCCCTCGATGTATTGCTCCGCTTCCCGGCGTGAGCAGCCCTTGAGTTCGGCCACGCGCTTGGCCAGCCGCACCGGTTCGGTCATTGGCCGCCCTGCATGGCCTCGAGCCGCTGCACGTGCGCCAGCAGCGAGCGCTGCGCCACCGGCCACATGCGCGGCGGCACGTCGTCGTAGGCCAGCTCCACCCATTGCTCCAGGCTGCCGTCAGGCCGGGCCCGCATCGCGGCCAGCACCTTGGCCTCGCGCCTGAGCCGGTGGGTCTTCAGGTGGGCGATCGCCTGCTTGGCCGCCCCCAGCACGTGGCCGTGGGCCGGCAGGATGAAGCCGATGCCGTGCGCGTCGCAGGCGGCGCTGAGCGCGTCCAGCGACTCCAGGTAATCGGTCATGTTGCCGTCCGGCGGGTCGACCACCGTGGTGCTGCCGTTGAGGATGTGGTCGCCGGAAAACAGCAGGCCGTCCTCCACCAGCACCAGGCACAGGTGGTTGGCCGCGTGACCGGGCGTGAGGACCACCTGCAGCGTGTGCTGCGCGGGGCCGGCGCCGACCATCAGCCGTTCGCCATTGGCCAGTTGGCGGTCCGGCGTGAATTCGCTGGCCGGCCGCGCCGTCGGCAGCGAGGCCAGGCCCAGGATCGGCGGACGGTTCCTGCACATCGCCTGCAACGGCCTGGCGCCGGGCGAATGGTCGGCGTGCGAATGGGTGCAGACGATCATGCGGATGTCGCCGCCGGTGGCGTGCCACAGGCGCTCGATGTGCTCGCTGCCCGCGGGGCCGGGATCGATCGCGATGTAGCCGCTGTCCGGATCGCCGACCAGGTAGCTGTTGGTGCCGGGGCCGGTCATCACGCCGGGGTTGGGCGCGGTCAGCCGCAGCACGTTCTTCAGCAGCCGCACCGGCTCGTCGGTGCGCCAGTCCAGGTGGTGGACGATCTGGCCGTCGGGGCTGACCAGTTCCAGCTCGCCGTACGGGCTTTCGTGCTCCATGTAGCGCGCCTCGGCGCCGCGCAGCAGGCCGGCCCGCGGACAGCTGGTCCACAGCGGCAGCTCGCTCGCGCAAGCCTGCAGCACGGCGTCGACCGACTCGAAGTGCTCCAGCCGCTCCAGCGTGCGGATGGTCGGGAAGATCATGAAGAAGCTGCCGGCCTTGTGGCGGGCCAGCGCGTCGGCCGGCCGCACCCACACCGGCTCGAACTGCTCCGACTCGTCGGCGACCGGCGCCTGGCTGGCGGGCATGCGCGCCACCAGGAAGGGCACGTCGAAACGGCGCGGCAGTTCGCGGTCGGTGATCCAGTGCGCCAGCACGTAGACCTCGTCGGCAGCCAGCGTCAGGCCGCGGGCCTCGCACTGGGCGGCGAAGGGGGCGTCGCGCCTGAGCGCCGCGATGTCGGCATCGTCGGCCGGGCGGCCGTCGGCGTGGCGGGCCAGCAGCACCCCCAGCTCCTCGTAGCTCTCGCGGATGGCTGCGATCGCCTGCGTCAGGTGCAGGTCGCCCTGGCCCGGACGGCGCGCGGCGATCCGGTGGGCGGCGCCGTCGGCCGCGTCGATGCCGCCGCCGGGAAAGACATAGGCGCCGGGCGCGAAGCTGGCGGTGGGCGAGCGGCGGGTCATCAGCACCTCGATGCCGGCGCCGGCCGCGCCATCGCGCAGCAGCAGCACGGTGGCGGCGGGCCGGGGGGCCGCGGGTTCGCGCTGGGGATGCAGGAGCTGGGAGGGACGGACCATGGCCCCATTATCGGCAGCGCCCGGCCGCGGCCCGGCGGCTTGGGGAAAACCCGTCGGTGAAAGCGCGCTCACCGTTGGCGCGCCGGCACTTCCATACTGGCTGCTTTTGCAGGAGACAGACCGATGATGATCAAGCGTTGGACCGGCGTATCGATGCTGGCGGGCCTGCTGGCCCTGACGGTGCTGCCGCTGGCGGCGAATGCCCAGGCCTGGCCTGCGAAGCAGCCGATCAGGCTGGTGGCGGTGTTCCCGCCGGGCGGCTCGGTCGACCAGGTGGCGCGCATCCTGTCCGTGCCGCTGCAGCAGCAGCTGGGCCAGACCGTGATCGTGGAGAACAAGGGCGGCGCCTCGGGCACCATCGGCACCGCCGCCGTGGTCGCTGCCCAGCCGGACGGCTATACCTTCGCCGTGGTGTTCGACACCCATGGCGTCAACCAGGCGCTGATTCCCGGCCTGTCGTACGACACCAAGCGCGACCTGGCGCCGGTGATCCTGGTGGGCACCTCCGCGATGGTGATCGCCACCAACGTCGGCTCCGAGTACAAGACCTTCGCCGACGTGGTCGCCGCCGCCAAGGCCAAGAAGCCGGTCAACTACGGCTCGATCGGCTCCGGCAGCCTGGGCCACCTGGCGATGACGCTGCTGGGGCGCAACGGCGGCCTCGACTGGCAGCACGTGCCGTACAAGGGCGGCGGCCCGCTGATGAACGACGGCGTCGCCGGCCACGTTCCGCTGACCATCGGCTCGGTGTTCGTGACCAAGCCCTTCATCGATGCCAAGCGCATGCGGCCGCTGGCCGTGACCACCAGCAAGCGCACCGCCGAACTGCCGGACGTGCCGACGGTGGCCGAGAGCGGCTATCCCGGCTTCGACGCGCCCGCCTGGTGGGCCGTGCTGGCGCCGGCGAAGACGCCGCCCGAGATCGTCAGGCGCATGAACGAGGAACTGAACAAGGCGCTGAAGTCGCCCGAGGTGGCGCAGCGGCTGTCCGGCCAGGGCATCAGCGTGATCGGCGGCTCGCCCGAGGTGGCCCGCACCTTCATCGACAAGCAGGTCGACATCTGGACCAAGGTGGTCCACGAGAACAACATCAAGGCGGACTGAAGCCCGGCGCCGGCGGGCCGCCTTGCCCCCAGAATGGCAGCCACCATCGAAGGAGCCGACCGTGAACATCCAGACCTTCCGCCGCGCCGCTCTGGGGCTGCTGGCCGCGTCCCTGGTTGCCGCCGCGCCGCTGGCGCGGGCGCAGGGCGACTGGCCGCAGCAGCCCGTCACGCTGGTGATGACCTTCCCGGCCGGCTCCGGCGTCGACGTGGTGGCGCGCGCCATCCAGGAGCCGCTGGGCAAGGTGCTGGGGCAGCCGGTGGTCATCGACTACAAGGTCGGCGCGGCCGGCAACATCGCCAGCGAATACGTGGCCCGCGCCAAGCCGGACGGCTACACCCTGGTGTTCGGCACGGCGGCCACGCATGGCAGCAATGCGGCCCTGTACAAGAAGCTGCCGTTCGACGTCGAAAACGACTTCGTGCCGGTCGCGCCGATCCTGGACGTCTCCAACGTGCTCACCGTCAATCCGCAGGTGATGAACGTCAGGACGCTCCATGAGTTCGTCGAGCTGGTGAAGGCCAACCCGGGCAAGTACAACTACGCGTCCACCGGCAACGGCACCGGCACCCATATGGCGTTTGCCGAGTTCAATTCGCGCCTGGGCCTGAACATGGTCCACGTGCCCTACAAGGGCGGCCCGGAGGCGATGCTGGGGGTGCTCAAGGGCGAGACCTGCTGCATCATGAACCAGGTGCAGACGGTGATGACGCAGTACAAGGCCGGCAAGGTGCGGCTGCTGGGCGTGACCACCGCCACCCGCGTGCCGGCGATCGCCGACGTGCCCACCATCGCCGAAAGCAGGTTGCCGGGCACTGCCGGCTTCGACAGCTCGATCTGGTTCGCCGTGTTCGCGCCCAGGGGCACGGACCCGCGCATCGTCGGCAAGCTCAATGCCGCCATCCGCACGGTGCTGGAGAACCCGGAGGTGCGCGCCCGGCTGGAGCTGGCCGGCAACTCGGTGCGCATCGAGACGCCCGAACAGTTCCGCGCCACGGTCCATGCCAACCGCGTCAAATGGGCCGAGGTGGTGAAGGCGGCCAACGTCAGCATCGACTAGCGTCCTGCGGCGGGGCAGGCAGCGGGTGACGATAATCGGCCCATGAGGATCCCGTTCACCAAGATGCAGGGCGCCGGCAACGACTTCGTCGTGCTGGACGAAACCCGCGGCCTGCTGCACCTGAGCCGCGCGCAATACCGGCAGCTGGCGGACCGCCACTTCGGCGTCGGCGCCGACCAGATCCTGTCGGTGCGGCCCTCGCCGGCGCCGGGCATCGACTTCGAATACGTGATCCACAACGCCGACGGCGGCGAGGTGGAGCAATGCGGCAACGGCGCGCGCTGCTTCGTGCGCTACGTGCGCGACAAGGGGCTGACCGGCAAGGACAGCGTCCGGGTCCGCACCATGTCCGGCGTGATCGAGCCGCGGCTCGACGCCGACGGCCGCGTCACCGTGGACATGGGCGCGCCGGTGTTCGAACTCCAGCTGGTGCCCTTCGATGCGGCCGGGCTTTCCCCTCAAAGCCACGGTTCCTGGCAAACCTGGCCGCTGGCGCTGGCGCCGGCCGCGCCTTCCACTACCATTTCGGTGGCGGTGCTGTCGATGGGCAATCCGCACGCGGTGCAGCTGGTGGCCGACGTGGAGACGGCGCCCGTCGCGGCGCAGGGCCCGATGATCGAGAACCACGCGCGCTTCCCGCGCCGGGTCAACGCCGGCTTCCTGCAGGTGGTGGACCGCTCGCACGTGAAGCTGCGGGTCTGGGAACGCGGCGCCGGCGAGACGCTGGCCTGCGGCACCGGGGCCTGCGCCGCGGTGGTGGCGGGCATCCGGCTCGGCCTGCTGGATGCGCGCGTCGACGTGCAGACCCGCGGCGGCGTGCTGACGATCGAGTGGAGCGGCCGGGAGGGCGCGCCGGTGCTGATGACCGGGCCGGCCGTGACCGTGTACGAAGGCGAGATCAACCTGGACGAGAACAACGCATGAAACCGACCGACGCCATGAACCCGATCACCGAGGACGACATCGCCAATTACCTGGCGAACACGCCCGACTTCTTCGCCCGCCACTCCGAGCTGCTGGCGGCGGTGCACCTGACCAGCCCGCACAGCCACCGCGCCGTCAGCCTGCAGGAGCGGCAGGCCGAGATGCTGCGCGAGAAGATCAAGGCGCTGGAGCACCGGCTGATGGACATGGTGCGGCACGGCAACGAGAACGTGATCATTGCCGACCGGCTGCAGCGCTGGGCCCGCAACCTGCTGCAGGTGCGCTCGGGCCGTTCGCTGCCCGCCACCATCGCCAGCGAGATCGAGAACCAGTTCATGGTGCCGCAGGTGGCGATCAAGGTCTGGGACGTGGACAGCCGCTACGGCCAGGAGGCGTTCGCCGAGGGCGTGACCGAGGACGCCAAGAGCTTCGCCTCCTCGCTGACGCAGCCGTACTGCGGTGTCAATTCCGGCTTCGAGGCCGTCAACTGGCTGGCCGACAGCGCCACCGCGCTGTCGCTGGCGCTGATCCCCTTGCGCGACGGCGCCGTCAACACCGCCGAGCCCGCCTTCGGCATGCTGGTGCTGGCCTCGCCCGATCCGCAGCGCTTCCAGAGCGGCATGGGCACGGACTTCCTGGAGCGGATCGCCGAACTGGCCAGCGCCGCGCTGTCGCGGCTGCGGCACGACTGAGGCGATGAGCGCCGCACTCGACGACAGCGGCCTGGTCGAGAGATATCTCGAGCATGTCCGCGTCGAGAAGCGGCTGGCGCGGCGGACGGTGGAGCTGTACGCGATCGACCTGCGCAAACTGTCCGACTTCGCCGCCACTGCCAATGTCGAATTGCTGCGGGTGCAGAACGCGCACATCCGGCGCTGGGTGGCGCAGATGCACAGCCGGGGCCGCAGCGGCCGCGGCATTGCGCTGATCCTGTCGGGCTGGCGCGGCTTCTACACCTGGCTGGGCCGCGAGGGCAGGGTGCAGAGCAATCCGGTGCAGGACGTGCGCGCGCCCAAGGCGCCCAAGCCGCTGCCCAAGGCGCTGGCCGTGGACGATTCGGTGCAACTGGCCGACTGGCATGACGAAAGCGCCGATCCCTGGCTGGAGGCGCGCGACGCCGCGATGGTGGAACTGCTCTATGGCTGCGGCCTGCGGGTGGGCGAACTGGTCGGCCTGGATGCCGTCGCCAGCACCACGGCGCGCGGCTGGATCGACCTGGAAGCCGGCGAGGCGCACGTGCTGGGCAAGGGCAGCAAGCGGCGCAGCGTGCCGGTCGGCCGCAAGGCGCTGCAGGCGCTGCAGGCGTGGCTGCCGCTGCGGGCTGCCGATGCCAAGCATGCCGACCAGCCGGCGCTGTTCACCGGCCGCCACGGCACGCGGCTGACGGCGCAGGCGGTGTGGCAGCGCCTCAAGCAGCGCAGCATGAAGGCCGGCCTGGCGACGCCGGTGCATCCGCACATGCTGCGCCATTCCTTCGCCAGCCACCTGCTGCAATCGAGCGGCGACCTGCGCGCGGTGCAGGAGCTGCTCGGGCACGCCAACATCACGACCACGCAGGTCTACACCCGGCTGGACTTCCAGCACCTGGCCAAGGCCTACGACGCCGCCCACCCGCGGGCGCAGCGCAAGGCAGGCAAGGCGTAGTGGCTGCCATGCCGCGCTTGACCCGGCATCCGTAGGCTGGAATACCAGTACCGTCGATCAAGGAAGGGTGCGCCTCCGATCCCGGTCGACGGTTTGCTTTCGTCGCGTCTGGATCCCGGCGCGAGGCGGGGATGACAGGCCCTTCGTGCACTGCACGCGCAAGCAGGACAATGGCGGCATGAAAAGCCTGCGACTCAAAGACGGCAAGGAGCGCTCGCTCCTGCGCCGGCATCCCTGGATCTTCGAATCGGCCATCGCCAAGGGCGGCGGCGATCCGGGCGAAACGGTGCGGGTGGAATCGCACAAGGGCGAATTCCTGGCCTGGGCCTCGGTCAGCCCGGCCTCGAAAATCCGCGCCCGGGCCTGGAGCTTCGACGAGCAGCAGCGGATCGACGCCGCCTTCCTCGCTTCCAGGGTGGCCGCGGCGATCCGCGCCCGCCGCCGCTTCGACATCCGCAGCGACGCGATGCGCCTGGTGCATGGCGAATCCGACGGCCTGCCCGGCCTGATCGTCGACCGTTATGGCGACACGCTGGTGGCGCAGTTCCTGTCGGCCGGCGCCGAGCGCTGGAAAGCGGCACTGGCCGACGCGCTGCTGGCGGAAACCGGGCTCGCGCGCCTGTACGAGCGCTCGGACACCAGCTCGCGCAAGCTGGAAGGGCTGCCTGAAGCAACTGGCTGGCTGCGCGGCGAAGGGCCGACCGGGCTGACGATCCAGGAGCACGGCTGGAAGCTCACGCTGGACATCGCCACCGGCCACAAGACCGGCTTCTACCTGGACCAGCGGGACAGCCGCCACAAGTTCGCCGAGCATGCGCGCCGGCTGGGACTGCAGCGGGTCCTCAACTGCTACAGCTACACCGGCGGCTTCACCGTGGCGGCCTTGGCCGGCGGGGCGGCCCACGTGACCTCGATCGATTCCTCGGCGCCGGCGCTGGAGCGCGCGCGCGCCAACGTGCAACTCAATGGCTTGAACCTCGCGCGCACTGATTTCCTGGATGCGGACGTCAACGGCTCGCTGCGCCGTTTCATCGAGGAGGGCCGCAGCTTCGACGCCATCGTGCTGGACCCGCCCAAGCTGGCGCCGACGGTCGCCCATGCCGAGCGCGCCGCCCGGGCCTACAAGGACATCAACCGGCTGGCGCTCAAGCTGCTGGAGCCGGGGGGCGTGCTGTTCACCTTCTCCTGTTCGGGCGGCATCAGCGCCGACCTGTTCCACAAGATCGTCGCCTCCGCCGGCGCCGATGCCGGCGTCGACGGCTACATCACCGAGCGGCTGGCCGGCGCCCCCGACCACCCCATGACGCTGGAATTCCCCGAGGGCGAGTACCTCAAGGGGCTGGTGGTGCTGCGCAAGTGAGCCGATGCCCGTAGTCCCCAAAGGGCAGCCCGGACCGCTAAACTGCCCACCCCCCTGACCGAATCTGGACGCCACCATGAGCCTCATTCCCGCCACCATCCTCACCGGCTTCCTGGGCTCGGGCAAGACCACGCTGCTCAAGCGCGTGCTCAGCGAAGCCCACGGCCAGAAGATCGCCGTCATCGAGAACGAATTCGGCGAAGAGAACATCGACAGCGACATCCTGGTCACCGAGACCAAGGAACAGATCATCCAGATGAGCAACGGCTGCATCTGCTGCACCATCCGCGAGGACCTGCGCGGCGCGCTGCAGCTGCTGGCGGCCAAGAAGCGCAAGGGCCTGCTGGATTTCGACCGCGTCATCATCGAGACCACCGGCCTGGCCGACCCGGGCCCGGTGGCGCAGACCTTCTTCATGGACGACGAGATCGCCGAGACCTACCTGCTGGACTCGATCCTGACGCTGGTGGATGCCAAGCACGCCGGCCAGCAGCTGGACGACCGGCAGGAGGCGCGGCGCCAGGTGGGCTTCGCCGACCAGCTGTTCATCAGCAAGACCGACCTGGTGGCCAAGGACGAGACCGACGCCCTGATCCACCGCCTCAAGCACATGAACCCGCGGGCGCCGATGAAGGCCGTCCATTTCGGCGACGTCAAGCTGGCGGAGGTGTTCGACCTGCGCGGCTTCAATCTCAACGCCAAGCTGGACATCGACCCCGACTTCCTGAAGGAAGAAGAGGAGCACGGCCACGACCATGCGCACGACCACGAGCACGGCGAGCACTGCGACCACCCCTCGCACGCCGCGCAAGGGCACCACCACCATCACGACGACGACGTCAAGAGCTTCGTGTTCCGCTCCGAGCGCGCCTTCGATCCGGCCAAGCTGGAGGACTTCCTGGGCGCGATCGTCAACATCTACGGGCCCAAGATGCTGCGTTACAAGGGCGTCCTGAGCATGAAGGGCACCGAGCGCAAGGTGATCTTCCAGGGCGTGCACCAGCTGATGGGAAGCGACCTGGGTCCGCCGTGGGCGCCGCAGGAGACCCGCAACAGCAAGATGGTGTTCATCGGCATCGACCTGCCCAAAGATATCTTTCTGCAGGGGCTCGAACAGTGCCTGGTTTGAGGTAGGCTTGCGCGTTCGTTTTTTGAGGCGGGAGCCTTGATGACTGTCTCGATTCTGCAACTTGCGCGTCGTTCCGGGGGCGGCCCGTCGCTGGTGAGCCGCGCGCAAGGCCCCTCGGGGGGCGGTCGGGAGCGGGGCAATCAGGGTATAACTCGCACTCATGAAGGCGAAATCCCCCCAGAACAAGGCAGGCCGTCCCATCCGGGCCAGGCCAGTGCCGGCGCCGTCGCGAGGAGACAGGACTTGAAGGCTCAATCCAAGGCCACGGCCAAGAATGGCAAGGCATCCGCCAAGGCCAGACCGGCCCCCGCCAAAAAGACAGCCAAGGCGCCGGTGAAGGCCGCGGCCAAAACCAAGCCCGCAGCCAAGCCCAGCGCCAAAGCGGCGCCCAAGCCGGCAGCGAAGAAGACAGCAAAGCCGGCCCCCAAGCCGGCTGCGAAGAAGACAACCAGGCCGGCCCCCAAGGCGGCCAAGACAGCGGCAAAAAAACCCGCAGCGAAGAAACCATTGCCCGTCAAGACTCCGACAGCCAAGGCCGTTCCGGCCACGGCCAAGCCCAAGGCCGCATCCGCAGCCAAGGCCACCACCCGCTCCGAGGCGCCGCCGGCGCCGTCCGCCGTCCGTCCTGACGCCCCCCGGCCGATGCCGGTGGTGCAGGCCGGTGCGCCGGCGCGGGCCACCAAGCCCTCCGCCCGGCTGGCCCAGATCACGGTGCCCTCGATGGCGCAGTCCGTGGCCTCCACCGCCGCCAAATCCAGCTACACCCACACCATGCCTCCAGCAGTCCTCCCCGCGCCGCCGATGGTGGCGGTCAAGAAAGACCCCAAGCTCGCCAACAACTGGAAGACCAAGTCGGTGGACCAGCTGAGCGACGCCGAAGTCCTGGCGATGCCGGACACGGAATACATGAACGAGAAGCAGATGGCGTTCTTCCGCCTGAAGCTGACCCAACTCAAGCAGGACATCCTCAACAGCGCCGGTGAAACGACCGAGCACCTGCGCGAGGACACCGTGATCGTGCCCGATCCCGCCGACCGGGCGACGATCGAGGAGGAGCACGCGCTGGAACTGCGCACCCGCGACCGCGAGCGCAAGCTGCTCAAGAAGATCGAGCAGTCGATCGCCCGCATCGACGCCGGCGATTACGGCTACTGCGACGAAACCGGCGAGCCGATCGGCGTCGGCCGCCTGCTGGCCCGGCCGACGGCGACGCTGTCGCTGGAGGCGCAGCAGCGCCGCGAACTCAAACAGAAGATGTTCGGGGACTAGGCTTTCCCCGGCAGTCCAACCACAGAAGCGACCTTCCAGCCCCATGTCCAAAGACGATTCCGGCCTGCTGTCCAAGGTCGTCAAATTCGTCCGCAACCCGACGACGAACTGGGCCGACCTGGACCAGCAGGAGACCGATCGCGAGAGCAGCTACTCCAAGCAGATGCTCAAGGAGATGATCGAGCGCAAGCGCCGCAACGACTTCGTGCGCAAGCGCGAGTTCGACATGCTGCGCAAAATGCGCCGCAGCGAGGTGATGGCAGGGCAGGACCCGATGGCGCGGCCCTCGTTCTTCCAGAGCTCGATGCCGTCCAAGCCGGACGACCGGGCCACCACGCTCAAGAAGATCGACGAGATCGAGGCGCAGATGTCGATGCAGTGGTGGAAGACCAAGCACGGCGACTCGTCCCTGCGCAGCACCAGTGGCGCCCTGCCGGGCTCGGCCCATGCGCCGATCGAGAACGCGCGCGTGCCGCTGCCGCCCAACCGCACCAATTCGTACACCCGCACGGCGCCGCAGCCGCTGGAGCCGCTGGCCTCCCCGGCCCCGACCGAAACGCCGCCGATGCTGGGGTCGGTGACGCCGGGGGCGATGCCGCCGGCGCGGCCGGATGCACCGGTGACACCGGCGGCGCCCGCGCCCGGCCGGGCCGGGCCTGCCTCCAGGCCGGCGCCGCAACGGCCGATCTCCGCCGTCACGCCGAACAAGGGCGATTCGCTGCCATCGAGCAACAGCAACAGCGTGTTCTCGGCCTCCAAGCTGATCGCCATCGACGTCGACGAATTTGCCCATGACCCCGAGCTGGAGGAAGCGGCGATCCGCTTCGCCAACGGCGACGACGCCGGTGCCGAGGCCGGGCTGATGGAAGTGCTGGCGCCCACCGGGACGCGGATCAACCACGACGAAACCTGGCTGACGCTGTTCGACCTGTACCGCGCCACCGGCCAGCTGGATCGCTACGAGGCGGCCGCGATCGAATTCGCCGGCCGCTTTGCGCGTTCGGCACCGCAATGGGTCTCGCTGCCCGACGCGGTGAGCCGCATGAACGCGCCGCCGGCGGGGACGCCGACGCCGAACCAGCAGATCGCCGACTGGACCTCGCCGGCATCGTTCGGCACCCAGACGCTGGCCGCGCTCAATGCGGCGCTGGCCAAGGCCCCGCAGCCGTGGCGCCTGAACTGGAACAAGCTGACCACCATCGAGGAAGTGGCGCTGGAAGGCCTGGCCAAGCTGTTCACCCAGTGGGCTTCGCAACCGGTGCAATTGCGCTTCATCGGCGCCGGCAACCTGGAGAACGTGCTGCGCAACGGCACGCCCTCGGGCGACAAGACGGCCAATCCGGCCTGGTGGCGCCTGCGCATGGAGATGCTGCGGGTGACGCACCAGCCGGACGAATTCGAGCTGGTGGCGCTGGATTACTGCGTGACCTACGAGGTGTCGCCGCCGTCCTGGGAAAGCGCGCGCACCGAGTTCAAGCCGCTGCAGAACGACGGCAGCTACATCTCCGGCCACACCATCATCGGCGACGCCTTCCACGATTCGATGGCGACCGGCGCGATGACGATGGTGGGCGACAGCCAGATCCCGCAGATCTCCAACGTGTCGACCGTCGAGCTTGCCGGCCAGATCCTGGGCGACGCCGCCGAAGCGCTGGCGACGCTCGATGCCAAGCTGGCCGGCGCCGACATCATGATCATTTCCTGCGACCGCCTGATCCGCATCGACTTCTCGGCGGCCGGCACGCTGCTGAACTGGGTCTCCTCGCGCCAGGCCGAGGGCCGGCAGGTGCAGTTCGTCCACGTGCATCGGCTGGTGGCCGGCTTCTTCAACGTGATCGGCATCAGCGAGCACGCACGGGTCATCGCCCGCACCGACTAGCGGCCCGGGCTGCTGCCGGCCTTGATTCGGCCGCGCCGGCCCCAAGCTGCTGGCGATGGAACAATTTCATGGAACGACCATCGTCAGCGTCCGCCGCCGGAATGCGGACGGCAGCTGGCAGGTGGCGATCGGCGGCGACGGCCAGGTCACGCTGGGCAACATCGTGGTCAAGGGCTCGGCCCGCAAGGTCCGCAAGCTCTACCACGACAAGGTGCTGGCCGGTTTCGCCGGCGCCACCGCCGACGCCTTCACCCTGTTCGAGCGCTTCGAAGCCAAGCTGGAGAAGCACCAGGGCCAGCTGGTGCGAGCCGCGATCGAGCTGACCAAGGACTGGCGCACCGACCGCGTGCTGCGCAAGCTCGAAGCGATGCTGGCCGTCGCCGACAAGGAGGCGTCGCTGATCATCACCGGCAACGGCGACGTGCTGGAACCCGAGCACGGCATCATCGCCATCGGCTCCGGCGGCGCCTATGCCCAGGCGGCCGCCAAGGCGTTGCTGGACAACACCGAACTCGGCGCCCGCGACATCGTCAAGAAGTCGCTCGAGATCGCCGGCGAGCTGTGCATCTACACCAACATGAACCACACCGTCGAAACGCTCTGAAAACGGACAGCCGGACGCAGAAAGCGCAGAAGCGACGCAGAACACGCAAAGAACAAGACGATGAAAGCTGAATTCAAAACCTCCATCGGTTTCCTCTGCGACTTCTGCGTTGCTTCTGCGTCTTCTGCGTCCTTGTCCCCGAATTGAAGAAGACCATGTCCTCAATGACGCCACAAGAAATCGTGTCCGAACTGGACCGCCACATCGTCGGCCAGGCCGACGCCAAGCGCGCAGTGGCGATCGCGCTGCGCAACCGCTGGCGGCGCCAGCAGGTGGACGAGAAGCTGCGCGGCGAGATCACGCCCAAGAACATCCTGATGATCGGGCCGACCGGCGTCGGCAAGACCGAGATCGCGCGCCGGCTGGCGCGGCTGGCGGATGCGCCCTTCATCAAGGTGGAAGCGACCAAGTTCACCGAGGTCGGCTACGTCGGCAAGGACGTGGATTCCATCATCCGCGACCTGGCGGAGATGGCCGTCAAGCAGACCCGGGTGGCGGAGATGCGCAAGGTGCGCACCCGGGCCGAGGACGCGGCGGAAGACCGCATCCTGGACATCCTGATTCCCACGGCGCGCACGGCCGATTCGTCGTTTTCGCGCGGCGTGGACGCCCCGCCGGCGGACAGTACTGCGCGCCAGGCGTTCCGCAAGAAGCTGCGCGAGGGCGACCTCGACGCCAAGGAGATCGAGATCGAGCTGAGCGAGCCGCGGCCGCAGCTGGAAATCATGGGGCCGGCCGGCATGGACGAAATGACCGAGCAGCTGCGCGGCATGTTCAGCCAGTTCGGCGGCGCCAAGCGCAAGCTGCGCAAGCTGCGGATCGGCGAGGCGATGAAGCTGCTGGTGGACGAAGAGGCCGGCAAGCTGGTGAACGAGGACGAGATCCGCACCCAGGCGATCAACAGCGCCGAACAGAACGGCATCGTGTTCATCGACGAGATCGACAAGGTGACATCGCGCAGCGACGGCGCCTCCAGCGGCGCCGAGGTCTCGCGCCAGGGCGTGCAGCGCGACCTGCTGCCGCTGGTGGAGGGCACCACGGTCTCGACCAAGTACGGGCCGATCCGCACCGACCACATCCTGTTCATCGCCAGCGGCGCCTTCCAGATGAGCAAGCCCAGCGACCTCATCCCGGAACTGCAGGGCCGGCTGCCGATCCGGGTGGAGCTGCAGTCGCTGTCGGTGCAGGACTTCGAGGCCATCCTGACCCAGACCCACGCGTCGCTGGTCAAGCAGTACCAGGCGCTGCTGCAGACCGAGGGCGTCACGCTGGAGTTCACGCCCGAAGGCATCACCCGGCTGGCCCATATCGCGTACGAGGTGAATGAGCGCACCGAGAACATCGGCGCGCGGCGGCTGTCGACCGTGATGGAGCGGCTGCTGGACGAAGTGAGCTTCGGCGCCACCCGGCTCGGCGGCCAGACGGTGACGATCGACGCCGCGTACGTCGATTCGCGCCTGAAGCAACTCAGCAAGGATGAGGACCTTTCGCGCTACATCCTCTGACAAGCTGGCTCAGCTTGAGGTTTCACTTTGACAGCCTCGGCTAAGTGCTTCATTTAGAAGGCTTTTCTGTCGAGCTGAGGATTCAGACAGTGATCTAAGTCCTTGATTTCATTGAAAAATTCACGAGAGGCATGCCTTGCGTAAGTGACATTTCCTGCTACAGTGGAAAAAAGTGCAATTAAGTGGTGAACAGTGCCTTCGCACCTCCACGGTTGCGCTTTTTCCATAGCAAGGGCTCACACAGTGTTTCAAGGGGCGTCGTCTCTCAGTCTGGATGCGAAAGGTCGGCTCTCCGTGCCGACCCGGCATCGTGACGTCCTGAGCGCGACCGCCTCCAACCAGCTCACCATCACCAAGCACCCGCATGGCTGCCTGATGATTTTCCCCCGTCCGGAGTGGGAAAAATTCAGCGCCCGCATCGCAGCGCTCCCCATGGAAGCCCAGTGGTGGAAGAGAATCTTTCTGGGCAACGCCATGGACGTCGAACTCGACGGCACGGGCCGCGTGCTGGTCTCGCCCGAGCTGCGCGCGGCCTCCGGCATCGAGAAGGACACCATGCTGCTGGGCATGGGCAACCACTTCGAACTCTGGGACAAGGCGACCTACGAGGCCAAGGAGGCCGAAGCGATGCGCGGGGCGATGCCCGATGTCTTCAAGGACTTTTCTTTCTGAAAGCAGGCGGTGGAAAGCACATGGCAACACACCACCGTCCTGTTGAAAGAAGCGGTCGAAGCACTTCTCACACGGACGGATGGCACCTACGTCGATGCGACCTTCGGGCGCGGCGGCCACTCGCGCCTGCTGCTGTCGAAGCTGGGACCACAGGGCCGGCTGATCGCGTTCGACAAGGACCCCGATGCGATCGCGGAGGCGGCCACCATCGCCGATCCGCGCTTCTCGATCCGGCACCAGGGCTTCAGCAACATCGGCGCGCTGCCGCCGCAAAGCGCCACCGGCATCCTGCTGGACCTGGGCGTGAGCTCGCCGCAGATCGACAACCCGGCGCGCGGTTTCTCGTTTCGCAACGACGGCCCGCTGGACATGCGCATGGACACCACCCGCGGCGAGAGCGTGGCCGAGTGGCTGGCGACGGCGGACATGGACCAGATCGCGGAGGTGATTCGTGACTATGGCGAAGAACGGTTTGCTGTTCCGGTTGCAAAGGCGATTGTTGCTCGCCGCGCAGAGCGTGCGATCACAGGCACCGCGGACCTGGCCCAGCTCGTGGCTGGCGCGGTCAAGACCCGCGAGTGGGGGCAGGACCCCGCAACCCGCACCTTTCAGGCTCTTCGGATTTTCATCAACGCGGAGCTCCAGGAGCTCCAGCAGGCGCTAGAGGCCAGCTTGGACCTGCTGCAACCCCAAGGCCGGCTGGTGGTGATCAGCTTCCACTCGCTGGAAGACCGCATCGTCAAGCAGTTCATCGCCAAGCATTCGCGCGAGGTGTTCGACCGCCGCGCGCCGTTTGCCGAGCCGGTCAAGATGCGGCTCAAGGCGCTGGACCGCATCAAGCCGTCGGCCGACGAGGTCAAGGCCAATCCGCGTTCCCGCAGCGCGATCATGCGCGTGGCCGAGCGGACGGAGGTGGCATGAGCGCAGCGCAGAACCGCTTCAGGCAAGCTCAAGCCCCCTCGGGGGCCGGCGCCGCGGCCTTGGCCGCAAGCGTGGGGGCCCCATGACCAGGCTCAACCTCGTCCTGCTGGTGGCCGTGATGGCGAGCGCGCTGTACCTGGTGCACACGCAGTACGACTCGCGCCGGCTCACCACCGAACTGGACCGCGCGACCAACGAGGCGCGCCGGCTCGAGACCGAGAACGAACGGCTGCAGGTGGAACGGCGGGCCCAGGCCACGCCGGCGCGGGTGGAGAAGCTGGCCAAGGAGCAGCTGCAGATGCGCACGGCCTCGCCGGCCATCACGCAGTACGTCTCGCTCAAGGCGCTGAGCGCGGCATCGGCGGGAGCGGCGCAATGACCCGGTCCGTCGCCTACACATCGAGCCCGCTGCTGGCAAGCAAGACCCCGGTCTGGCGCAGCAAGCTGATCGTCGCCGGCATCGCGCTGGGCTTCCTCGGCCTGGCCGGCCGCGCGGCGTGGGTGCAGGTGTTCGGCAACGACTTCTTCCAGAAGCAGGGCGAGGTGCGCTTCGGCCGCACGCTGGAACTGCCGGCCAACCGCGGCCGGATCCTGGACCGCAACGGCCTGCTGCTGGCCAGCAGCGTGCCGGCGCCCAGCATCTGGGCGATTCCGGAGGACGTCGAACGCGAGGACAAGGCCAGGCTGCAGCAGCTGGCCAAGCTGCTGGAGATGCCGCTGGCGGAATTGAACAAGCGGCTGGAGAACGAGGACAAGACCTTCGTCTGGGTCAAGCGCCAGGTCGACGAAAGCGTCGCCAAGCAGATCGCCGCGCTCAACCTCAAGGGCATCCACCAGCGCATGGAGTACCGGCGCCAGTATCCCGAGGGCGAGGCGGCCGCCCACGTGGTGGGATTCACCAACGTGGAAGACCACGGGCAGGAGGGCATGGAGCTGGCCTTCGACAAGGAGCTGGCCGGCCGCGCCGGCTCGCGCCGCGTGATCAAGGACCGCCTGGGCCATGTGGTGGAGGACGTCGGCGAGCAGGTGCCGCCGATGGACGGCCGCGACCTGCAGCTGTCGGTGGACAGCAAGGTGCAGTTCTTCGCCTGGCAGAAGCTGCGCGACGCCGTCACCGAGAACAAGGCCAAGGCCGGCAGCGTGGTGGTGCTGGATGCGCTCACCGGCGAAGTGCTGGCGCTGGCCAACTACCCGAGCTACGACCCCGCTAGGCGGCAGAACCTCACCGGCGAGCAGCTGCGCAACCGCGCGCTCACCGATACCTTCGAGCCCGGCTCGACCATGAAGCCGTTCACCATCGGCCTGGCGCTGAACACCGGCCGCGTGACGCCGCAGACCCAGATCCAGACCGCGCCCGGCTATGTCGTGATCGGCGGCGCGAAGATTTCCGACTCGCACGCGCACGGCCTGCTGACGGTGCAGCAGGTGATCCAGAAGTCCAGCAACATCGGCACGCTCAAGATCGCGCTGCAGATGCAGCCGCGCGAGATGTGGGAAGTGTTCTCCGAGGCCGGCTTCGGCCAGAAGCCCCATATCACCTTTCCCGGCGCGGTGAGCGGCCGGCTGCGCCCCTACAAGACCTGGCGGCCGGTGGAGCAGGCCACCATGTCGTACGGCTACGGCCTGTCCGCATCGCTGTTCCAGATGGCGCGGTCCTACACCGTGTGGGCCAACGACGGCAACATCATCCCGGCCACGCTGCTCAAGAGCGCCGGCCATCCGGTCGGCGCGCGCGTGTTCTCGGCCAAGACCGCCGCCGAGATCCGTACGATGCTGCAGATGGCTGCCGGCCCCGGCGGCACCGGGCCGAAGGCGCAGACCGTCGGCTACTCGGTGGGCGGCAAGTCCGGCACCGCGCACAAGCAGGTCGGCAAGGGCTACGCCACCAACAAGTACCGCTCCTGGTTCGTCGGCCTGGCCCCGATCGACAAGCCGCGCATCATCGTCGCCGTGATGGTGGACGAGCCGAGCGCCGGCAAGTATTTCGGCGGCGACGTCGCCGCGCCGGTGTTCAGCGCCACCGTGCAGCAGACGCTGCGCATGATGGGCGTGCAACCGGACATGAACGTCAAGCCGCAGATCGTGGTGGACTCGGTGGAGGAGTCGTTCTGATGCAGCAGCTGCACAGCCCCGACGATGCCGCGCAGTGGCTGCGCGCCCGCGTCACCGGCCAGCTGCACAGCGACAGCCGGCGCATCGGACCGGGCGACGGCTTCATCGCCTGGCCGGGCGCCGCCACCGACGGCCGCCGCCATGTGCCCTCGGCGCTGGCGCGCGGCGCGGCCGCCTGCGTGGTGGAGCATGCGGGCCTGGAGCACTTCAGCTTCGACGCGCCGTCGATCGCCAGCTACGCCGGCCTGAAGGCAGCGACCGGCCCGATCGCCGCCGCCTATTACGGCCAGCCGACCGGGCAGCTGCAGGTGCTGGCCGTCACCGGCACCAACGGCAAGACCTCCACCGCCTGGTGGCTGGCGCAGGCGCTGTCCAACCTGCGCCAGCCGATCCCGTGCGGGCTGGTCGGCACGCTGGGCGTCGGCCGCCCACCGCACGTGGAAGCCACCGGCCTGACCACGCCCGACCCGGTGCTGCTGCAGGCGCAGTTCCGCCGCTTCGTCGAGCAGGGCCTGCAGGCCTGCGCGATCGAGGCCTCCTCGGTCGGCATCGTCGAACGCCGGCTGGACGGCACGAAGATCCGCGTGGCCATCTTCACCAACTTCACCCAGGACCACCTGGACTACCACGGCGACATGGACGCCTACTGGGACGCCAAGGCCGAACTGTTCGCCTGGCCTGGCCTGCAGGCGGCCGTGGTCAACCTCGACGACGAGCGCGGCATCGGCCTGGAGCAATCGATGGCGGCCGCAGCGGTCGACCTCTGGACCTTCTCCTGCGAGCGGCCGGCCCGGCTGCAGGCGCAGGCGATCGGCTACGGCGCGCAGGGCCTGCGCTTCACCGTGGTGGAGGGCGCCGAGCGCCACCTGCTGGAGACCCAGCTGATCGGCCAGTACAACGTGTCCAACCTGCTGGGCGTGCTGGGCGCGATGCGCGCCATCGGCGTGCCGCTGGCCGAGGCCGTCGCGGCCTGCGGCAACCTGCTGCCGGTGCCGGGGCGGATGGAGCGGCTGCAGCTTCCCGGCCAGCCGGTGGTGGCGGTGGACTATGCGCACACGCCCGATGCGCTGGACAAGGCGCTGCTGGCGCTGCGGCCGCTGGCCACGCAGCGCGGCGGCCGGCTGTGGTGCGTGTTCGGCTGCGGCGGCGACCGCGATCCGGTCAAGCGTCCGCTGATGGCGGCGGTGGCGGAAAAGAACGCCGACCGCGTCGTCGTCACCAGCGACAACCCGCGCAGCGAGAAGCCGGAAACCATCATCGCGCAGATCCTGCTGGGCCTGTCGCACAACGAATGCGTGCAGGTCCAGGCCGATCGCGCGCAGGCGATCGCCGAGACGGTGGCCGGCGCGGCGCCCCAGGACGTGATCCTGCTGGCCGGCAAGGGCCACGAGGATTACCAGGAAGCGGGCGGCGTCAGGCACCCGTTCTCCGACATCGTGCACGCGCAGGCGGCGCTGGACGCGAGGGCGAAGGCATGACGATGTTCACGCTCAAGCAGGCGCAGGCCTGGCTGCCCGGCGCGACGCTGGTCGGCGACGGCGGCATCGCCGTGGCCCGCGTGCACAGCGACACGCGCACGCTGCAGCCCGGCGACCTGTTCGTCGCCATCAAGGGCGAGCGCTTCGACGCCAACGCCTTCGTCGCCGAGGCCCGGGGCAGGGGCGCGGTCGCGGCGCTGGCGCACCGCGGCAGCATCCCCGCCGGCTTTGCCGGGCTGGAGGTCGACGACAGCAAGCTGGCGCTCGGCCAGCTCGCCGCTGCGTGGCGCGCGAAGTTCGCCATCCCGCTGATCGCCGTCACCGGCAGCAACGGCAAGACCACCGTGACGCAGATGGTGGCCTCCATCCTGCGGGCCTGGCAGCCGCAGGCGACGCTGGCGACCCAGGGCAACCTGAACAACGACATCGGCCTGCCGCTGACGCTGCTGCGGCTGGACCAGACGCACAAGGTGGGCGTGATCGAGCTGGGCATGAACCATCCCGGCGAGATCGCCTACCTGGCGAAGATCGCCCGCCCCACCATCGCGCTGGTCAACAACGCGCAGCGCGAGCATCAGGAATTCATGGCCACGGTGCAGGCCGTGGCGCTGGAAAACGGCTCGGTGTTCGAGGCCTTGGACGCCCGCGGCGTGGCGGTCTATCCCGCCGGCGAGGCATTCACCGCGCTGTGGGCCGGCCTGGCCGCACCGCGCGCCAGCATGACATTCGGCGCCGCCGGCGCCGAGATCCGTTTGGCCGGGTCTGAATGGAAACAGGGGCACTGGGAGGTATCGGTGGAGACACCGGCCGGCCGGCTTGCCTACGACCTCCATATCGCCGGCCGCCACAACGTGCGCAACTCGATGGCGGCCGCTGCCTGCGCGCTGGCCGCCGGTGCGCCGCTGGAGGCGATCGCCCGCGGCCTGCAGGCCTTCGTGCCGGTGCAGGGCCGCTCCCGCGCCGTCGAAGTGAAGCTGGCGGGCCGCAGCCTCACGCTGGTGGACGACACCTACAACGCCAACCCGGACTCGGCCCGCGCCGCCATCGACGTGCTGGCGGAACTGCCGGGCCCGCGCCTGCTGGTGCTGGGCGACATGGGCGAGGTGGGCGACCAGGGGCCGCAGTTCCACCGCGAGGTCGGCGACTACGCCCGCGAGCGCGGCATCGAGACGCTGCTCACGCTGGGCGAGCAGGCGCAGGCCATGGGCGGGCGCCACTTCGGCGACGTCGATGCGCTCAACGCCGCCGTGCTGGAACAGCTGCCGCGCACCGCCAGCGTGCTGGTGAAAGGCTCGCGCTTCATGAAGATGGAGCGGGTGGTGCAGGCGATCACCGCCGGCCGACAACAACAACAGGAGTCCGGCCATGCTGCTTAGCCTCGCCTCGTGGCTGCAATCGCTGGGCCCGGAATTCAACTTCCTGCGGGTGGTGCAGTACATCACCTTCCGCGCGGTGATGGCGGCGCTGACCTCGCTGCTGATCGGCCTGATCGCCGGCCCGGCGGTGATCCGCCACCTGACGGCGCTCAAGATCGGCCAGCCGGTGCGCGGCTACGGCATGGAGTCGCACCTGTCCAAGAGCGGCACGCCGACCATGGGCGGCGTGCTGATCCTGCTGTCGATCGCCGTCTCCACGCTGCTGTGGTTCGACGTCACCAACCGCTTCGTCTGGATCGTGCTGGCCGTGACGCTGGGCTTCGGCGCGATCGGCTGGGTCGACGACTGGCGCAAGGTGGTGCACAAGGACCCGGAAGGCATGCGCTCGCGCGAGAAGTATTTCTGGCAGTCGCTGATCGGCCTGATCGCGGCGCTCTACCTGGTGTTCAGCATCTCCGAGAGCTCCAACATGCGGGTGCTGGAACTGTTCTTCTCCTGGGTGCGGTCCGGCTTCGACGTCGACCTGCCGCCCAAGGCCGGCCTGATGTTGCCCTTCTTCAAGGAGGTGAGCTATCCGCTGGGCGTGTTCGGCTTCGTGATCCTCACCTACCTGGTGATCGTCGGCGCCAGCAACGCGGTCAACCTCACCGACGGCCTGGACGGGCTGGCGATCATGCCGGTGGTGATGGTCGGCTCGGCGCTGGGCGTGTTCGCCTACGTGACCGGCAGCTCGGTCTATTCCAAGTACCTGTTCTTTCCCTACATCCGCGGCTCGGGCGAACTGCTGATCTTCTGCGCCGCGATGGCGGGGGCCGGCCTGGCCTTCCTGTGGTTCAACACCCATCCGGCGCAGGTGTTCATGGGCGACGTCGGCGCGCTGGCGCTGGGCGGCGCGCTCGGCACCATCGCCGTCATCGTGCGGCAGGAGATCGTGCTGGCCATCATGGGCGGCATCTTCGTGGTGGAGGCGATCTCGGTGATGGCCCAGGTCATGTACTTCAAGTACACCAAGAAGAAATACGGCGAGGGGCGGCGGATCCTGAAGATGGCGCCGCTGCACCACCATTTCGAGAAGACCGGCTGGAAGGAAACGCAGGTGGTGGTGCGCTTCTGGATCATCACCATGCTGCTGTGCCTGGTCGGGCTGTCGACCCTGAAGCTTCGATGAAATCATTGCAGGATCAATCCGTTCTCGTGCTGGGCCTGGGCGCCAGCGGCTACGCCATGGCGCGCTGGGCCGCGCGCAACGGCGCGCGCGTGACGGTGGCGGACACGCGCGCCGAGCCGCCGCAACTGGCGGCGCTGCGCGAGCACCTGCCCGACGCGACCTTCATTGCCGGCGAGTTCGGTGCGGCGCTGCTGGATGGCGGCGCGCAGGCGGTGTTCCGCAGCCCGGGCCTGTCGCCGCAGCAGGTCGCCGTCGTGTCCGCGGCCGCCCAGGAGCGCGGCATCCCCATGTCGGGCGAGCTCGGCCTGTTTGCACAGGCGCTGGCCGACCTGAAGGCAGACAAGGGCTATGCGCCCGCCGTGCTGGCCGTCACCGGCACCAACGGCAAGACCACCGTCACTGCGCTGACCGGGCAACTGGTGGAGCGGGCCGGCAAGCGCACGGCAGTGGCCGGCAACATCGGCCCGTCGTTGCTGGACACGCTGGCCGCGAAACTCGATGCCGACGACCTGCCCGAGGTGTGGGTGATCGAGCTGTCCAGTTTCCAGCTGGAGGGCGTGGAGAATTTCGAGCCGACCGCGGCGGTGGTGCTCAACGTGACGCAGGACCACCTGGACTGGCACGGCACCATGGAGGCGTATGCGGCGGCCAAGGCCCGCGTGTTCGGCCCGTCGTCGCTGATGGTGCTCAATCGCGAGGACCCGCTGGTGATGCAGATGCTGCCGGCGCCGGTCAGGATGAAGGGCGGCAAGTTCGAGCAGCGCCCCTACATCACCTTCGGCGCCGACATGCCGGCGCGTCCGCAGGATTACGGCATCGAGGTGGTGAACGGCATGGCCTGGCTGGTGCGCGCGCTGGAAGCCGACGAGACCCGCCGCAAGCGCAGCGACGAAGCCGAGGAAGTCCACATCCAGCGCCTGATGCCGGCCGACGCGCTGCGCATCCGCGGCCGCCACAACGCGGTCAATGCGCTGGCGGCGCTGGCGCTGGCCGGCGCGGCCGGCTGCCCGCTGGGGCCGATGCTGTACGGCCTGCGCGAATACCGCGGTGAGCCGCACCGGGTCGAGTCGGTGGGCACCGTCAACGGCGTCGAGTATTTCGACGACAGCAAGGGCACCAACGTCGGCGCCACGGTCGCCGCCCTGCAGGGCCTGGGCGCCGAGCGCAAGCTGGTGGTGATCCTGGGCGGCGACGGCAAGGGCCAGGACTTCGCGCCGCTGGCCGCGCCGGTGGCCCGCCACGCCCGCGCCGCGGTGCTGATCGGGCGCGACGCGCCGCTGATCCGCGCCGTGCTGGAGCCGGCCGGCGTCACGCTGCTGGCGGCCGAATCGATGGGGCAGGCGGTGGCGCTGGCGACGCAGCGCGCCCACGCCGGCGACGCGGTGCTGATGTCGCCGGCCTGCGCCAGCTTCGACATGTTCCGCAACTATCCGCACCGGGCCGAGGTGTTCCGCGCCGCCGTCCAGGCGGTGGCGGACGACGCCGGCGTGCCGCTGGAGGGCAACCAATGAGCGCGCTGGCGCAAAAGCTAGGCGGCCTGTTCGGCGGCGTGCGCAAGGGCCCGCCGCGCTCGAGCGCGCCGCGCGTCGGCGTGCTGGGCCGCAACGCCGACGCACCGGGGCGGGTGCAGGCCTTCGACCAGGCGCTGCTGTGGGTGACGGTGGCGCTGCTGGCCTTCGGGCTGGTGATGGTGTATTCGGCCTCGATCGCGATGCCGGACAACCCGAAGTTCGCGCGCTACGCCCACACCTATTTCCTGACCCGCCATGCCTTCTTCATGGTGATCTCGTTCGTGGCGGCGCTGATCACCTTCCAGGTGCCGGTCGCGACCTGGGAGCGCGTCGCGCCCTGGCTGTTCGTGGCCTCGCTGCTGCTGCTGGTGGTGGTGCTGATCCCGCACGTGGGCAAGGGCGTCAACGGCGCCCGCCGCTGGCTCAGCCTGGGCTTCATGAGCTTCCAGCCGTCCGAGCTGGCCAAGTTCTCGGTGCTGCTCTACGCCGCCGACTACATGGTGCGCAAGATGGACGTGAAGGAGCGGTTCTTCCGCGCCGTGCTGCCGATGGCCGCCGCCGTGGCGATGGTCGGCGTGCTGCTGCTGGCCGAGCCCGACATGGGCGCCTTCATGGTGATCGCCGTGATCGCGATGGGCATCCTGTTCCTGGGCGGCGTCAACGCCCGCATGTTCTTCCTGATCGCGGCCGTGATCGTGGTGGCGTTCGCCATGATGATCGCCTTCTCCGACTGGCGGCGCGAGCGGATCTTCGCCTACCTCGACCCGTGGAGCGAGAAGCACACGCTGGGCAAGGGCTACCAGCTGTCGCATTCGCTGATCGCGATCGGCCGCGGCGAGATCTTCGGCGTCGGCCTGGGCGGCAGCGTGGAAAAGCTGCACTGGCTGCCCGAGGCCCACACCGACTTCCTGCTGGCGGTGATCGGCGAGGAATTCGGCCTGGTCGGCGTGCTGGTGGTGATCGCGCTGTTCCTGTGGATCACGCGCCGCATCATGCACATCGGCCGCCAGGCAATCGCGCTGGACCGGGTGTTCGCCGGCCTGGTGGCGCAGGGCGTCGGCATCTGGATGGGATTCCAGGCCTTCATCAACATGGGCGTCAACCTGGGCGCGCTGCCGACCAAGGGGCTGACGCTGCCGCTCATGAGTTACGGCGGCTCGGCGATCCTGATGAACATGGTTTCGCTGGCGGTGGTGCTGCGCATCGATTTCGAGAACCGCGCGCTGATGCGGGGAGGGCGCGCATGACCCGCACGGCACTGGTCATGGCGGGCGGCACCGGCGGCCACATCTTCCCGGGGCTGGCGGTGGCCGAGGCGCTGCGCGAGCAATCCTGGCAGGTGCATTGGCTGGGCGGCCCGGACAGCATGGAAAGCCGGCTGGTGCCGCCGCGCGGCTTCCCGTTCGAGGCCGTCGATTTTTCCGGCGTGCGCGGCAAGGGTGCGGCCACGCTGCTGCTGCTGCCGCTGCGCCTGCTCAAGGCCTGCTGGCAAAGCATCAAGGTCGTGCGCCGGGTCAAGCCGGACGTGGTGATCGGCCTGGGCGGCTACATCACTTTCCCGGCCGGGATGATGAGCGCGCTGCTGGGCAAGCCGCTGGTGCTGCACGAACAGAACTCGATCGCCGGCATGGCCAACAAGGTGCTGGCGGGCGTCGCCGACCGCGTGTTCACCGCCTTCCCGAAGGTGATGGCCAAGGCGCGCTGGGTCGGCAATCCGCTGCGCCCGGCCTTCCTGCACCAGCCGGCCCCGGCCGAGCGCATGGGCGCGCGCACCGGCCCGCTGCGGCTGCTGGTGGTGGGAGGCAGCCTGGGCGCCAGGGCGCTCAACGAGATCGTGCCGCGGGCGCTGGCGCTGATCCCGCGCGAACGCCGGCCGCTGGTGTGCCACCAGAGCGGCGCCAAGCAGATCGACGACCTGCGCGCCAATTACGCCGCCGCCGGGGTGGAGGCGGAACTGGTGCCCTTCATCGACGACATGGCGCAGGCCTTCGCCACCGCCGACATCGTCGTCTGCCGGGCCGGCGCCAGCACCGTGACCGAGATCGCGGCGGTCGGCGCCGCGGCCGTGTTCGTCCCGTTCCCCTATGCGGTGGACGACCACCAGAGTTCGAACGCGCATTTCCTGGTGGACGCGGGCGGCGGCTGGCTGGTGCAGCAAGCCGCTTTCACCCCGGAATTCCTGGCGGACCTGCTGCAGAACGTCGACCGCGCGGAGCTGATCCGGCGCGCGGCCTGCGCCCGCTCGATGGCAAGAATCAATGCGGCGGCCGAGATCGTGGCCGCCTGCGAACAACTGGCTTCCAAGGCATGAAACACGCAATCAAGCACATCCACTTTGTCGGCATCGGCGGCGCCGGCATGTCCGGCATCGCCGAAGTGCTGCGCAACCTCGGCTACCTGATCTCGGGCTCGGACCTGTCGGACAGCGCGACGCTGCAGCGGCTCGCCACGCTGGGCATCAAGACCTATGTCGGCCACGCCGCCGCCAACGTGATCGGCGCCGATGCGATCGTCACCTCCACCGCGGTGCAGGCCGACAACCCGGAAGTGCTGGCGGCGCGCAAGCGCAACATCCCGGTGGTGCCGCGCGCCATCATGCTGGCCGAACTGATGCGCCTGAAGCAGGGCATCGCGATCGCCGGCACCCACGGCAAGACCACCACCACCAGCCTGGTGGCCAGCGTGCTGGCCGAGGCGGGGCTGGACCCGACCTTCGTGATCGGCGGGCGCCTGAACAGCGCCGGCGCCAACGCGCAGCTGGGGCAGGGCGACTACATCGTGGTGGAGGCCGACGAATCGGACGCTTCCTTCCTGAACCTGATGCCGGTGATGGCGGTGGTGACCAACATCGACGCCGACCACATGGAGACCTACGGCCACGACTTCGGCAAGCTCAAGTCGGCCTTCGTCGAGTTCCTGCACCGCATGCCGTTCTACGGCACCGCGATCCTGTGCATCGACGACGCGGCGGTGCGCGAGATCGCCCCGCGCGTGCAGTGCCCGGTCACCAGCTACGGCGTCAGCCCCGAGGCGCAAGTGCGCGCGGTGGACATCAAGGCGGTCGGCGCGCAGATGCACTTCACCGTGCAGCGGCGCAACGGCGTCACGCTGCCGGACATGAAGGTGGTGCTGAACCTGGCAGGCCACCACAACGTGCTCAACGCGCTGTCGGCAATCGCGGTGGCGGTGGAACTGAACATCCCCGACGACGCGGTGCTCAAGGCGCTGGCGGAATTCCGCGGCGTCGGCCGGCGCTTCCAGAGCTATGGCGAGATCGCGGTGCCGGCGGCGCAGGGCGGCGGCAAGTTCACCGTGATCGAGGATTACGGCCACCACCCGGTGGAAGTGGCGGCCACGCTGGCGGCCGCCCGGGGCGCCTTCCCCGGCCGCCGGCTGGTGCTGGCCTTCCAGCCACACCGCTACACCCGCACCCGCGACTGCTTCGAGGACTTCGTCAAGGTGCTGAACCAGGCCGACGCCGTGCTGCTGTCGGAGGTCTATTCGGCCGGCGAGGCGCCGATCGTCGCCGCCGACGGCCGCTCGCTGGCCCGCGCCGTGCGCGTGGCCGGCAAGGTGGAACCGGTGTTCGTCGACGACATCGCCGCCATGCCGCAAGCCGTGCTGGACGCGGTGCGCGACGGCGATGTCGTCATGTGCATGGGCGCCGGCTCCATCGGCGGCGTCCCCGCCAAGCTCGTCGAGCTGGGAGGTGCGGCATGACCCTTCGACAAGCTCAGGGCAATCGGTCGGATTTCGGCAAGGTCGCGGTCCTGATGGGCGGGCACTCGGCGGAACGCGAGGTGTCGCTGATGTCGGGCGGGGGCGTGCTCAAGGCGCTGCAGTCGCGCGGCGTGGATGCGCACGCATTCGACCCGGCGCAGCGCGACCTGTCGGAACTGCGCGCCGACGGCTTCCAGCGCTGCTTCATCGCCCTGCACGGGCGCTTCGGCGAAGACGGCACGGTGCAGGGCGCCCTGGAGCTGCTGGGCATCCCCTACACCGGCTCGGGCGTGATGGCCTCGGCCATTTCGATCGACAAGGTGATGACCAAGCGGGTCTGGCTGGCCGAGGGCCTGCCGACGCCGAAATACCAGCTGCTGCGGCGCGGCGGCTACACCCGCGAGCAGGTGCTGCAGGTGCCCGACGAGCTGGGCCTGCCGGTGATCGTCAAGCCGGCGCGCGAGGGCTCGTCGATCGGCGTGGCCAAGGTGCAGGGCTATTCCGAGATGACTGCGGCAGTGGAAGCGGCGTCGCTGCTGGATGCCGACGTGCTGTGCGAGCAGTTCATCGCCGGCGACGAGGTGACCTGCCCGGTGCTGGGCAGCGGTGCCGACGCCATCGCGCTGCCGGTGATCCGCATCGTCGCGCCCGAAGGCAACTACGACTACAACAACAAGTACTTCACCGACGACACCAAGTACCTGGTGCCGTGCGGGCTGCCGGCCGGTGAGGAGGAAGCGATCCAGGGCCTGGTGCTCAAGGCCTACCGCGTGCTGGGCTGCCGCGGCTGGGGCCGGCTGGACGTGATGATCGATGCGCAGACGCGCAAGCCCTATCTGCTGGAGATCAACACCTCGCCCGGAATGACGAGCCACTCGCTGGTGCCGATGTCGGCGCGGGCGGCCGGCTTGAGCTACGAGGACCTGTGCCTGCAACTGCTGGCATCGGCCGCGCTCGACCAGGAGAAACCCCGGCCATGAATCCGGCGCTGCCCCAACCGTTCGACGTCAAGCTGATGAACTTCACCGCCACGGTGATCTTCGCGGCCGCCGGCGTCGTGCTGCTGGCGGCGGCGCTGTGGTGGCTGGTGCGCAACCCCGCGTTCTCGATCGGCGCCATCACGGTGCAGGGCGACGTGACCCACACCAACGCGGTGACGCTGCGCGCCAACGTCGCGCCGCACCTGGCGGGCAACTTCTTCACCGTCAGCCTGCAGGAGACGCGCGACGCCTTCCAGGCCGTGCCCTGGGTGCGCGAAGCGGTGGTGCGGCGCGAGTTCCCCAACCGACTGCGGGTGACGCTGCGCGAGCACCAGGCCGTGGCCTTCTGGGGCGAGGACAGCGAGATGAAGCTGGTCGACAGCTTCGGCGAGGTGTTCGAGGCCAATCCGGGCGACGTCGAGCAGGACAACCTGCCGCGCCTGAAGGGCCCGGAGGGCCAGTCGCTGCAGGTGCTGCAGATGTACGAGGCGCTGCGGCCGCTGTTCGATCCGCTGGACCTGTCGATCGAGCGGATCGCGCTGTCGGCGCACGGCAGCTGGACGGCCGAACTGGACAGCGGCGCGCGGATCGAGCTGGGGCGCGGCAGCCAGCAGGAGGTGCTGGAGCGCACCAGGCGCTTCGTGCAGACGCTGACGCAGGTGACGGCGCGCTACAACCGGCACGCCGACTCGCTGGTGTCCGCGGACCTGCGGCACGGCGACGGGTATGCGGTGCGCCTGCGGGGCGTGACGACCGGGGCCGAGGCACCGCCAAAGAAATAACTGGATCGAGACAACATGGCAAAAGAGTACAAGGACCTGGTCGTCGGACTGGACATCGGAACCGCCAAGGTGATGGTGGTGGTGGCCGAGGTGATGCCCGACGGCAAGCTCAAGCTCGCGGGGCTGGGCGTGGCGCCGTCCAACGGGCTCAAGCGCGGGGTGGTGGTGAACATCGACGCCACGGTGCAGAGCATCCAGCAGGCCTTGAAGGAGGCCGAGCTGATGGCCGACTGCAAGATCACCCGGGTCTACACCGGCATCACCGGCGCCCACATCCGCGGGATCAATTCCAGCGGGATGGTGGCGGTGAAGGACAAGGAAGTGACGCCCGCCGACGTGGCCCGCGTGGTCGAGACGGCGCGCGCCATCAACATCTCCACCGACCAGCGGCTGCTGCTGGTGGAGCCGCAGGAATTCGTGATCGACGGCCAGGACGTGAAGGAGCCGATCGGCATGAGCGGCATCCGGCTGGAAGCCAAGGTGCACATCGTCACCGGCGCCCAGAGCGCGGCCGAGAACATCATCAAGTGCGTGCGCCGCTGCGGCCTGGAAGTGGAGCAGCTGATGCTCAATCCGCTGGCCTCGTCGCTTGCCGTGCTGACCGAGGACGAGAAGGAGCTGGGTGTTGCCATGGTCGACATCGGCGCCGGCACCACCGACGTCGCCATCTTCACCAACGGCGCGATCCGCCACACCGCGGTGATCCCGATCGCCGGCGACCTGATCACCAGCGACATCGCGATGGCGCTGCGCACGCCGACCAAGGACGCCGAAGACATCAAGGTGGAGAGCGGTTTCGCCAAGCAGCTGCTGGCCGACCCCGACCAGCAGGTCGAAGTGCCCGGCCTGGGCGACCGCGGCCCCCGCATGCTGAGCAAGCAGGCGCTGGCCGGCGTGATCGAGCCGCGGATCGAGGAGATCTTCTCGCTGGTGCAGCAGGTGGTGCGCGAATCGGGCTACGAGGAAGTGCTGTCTTCCGGAATCGTGCTGACCGGCGGCAGCTGCGTGATGCCCGGCATGGTGGAACTGGGCGAGGACATCTTCCTCAAGCCGGTGCGGCGCGGCAATCCCAAGTACTACGGCGCGCTGTCGGACATGGTGGCCCAGCCCCGTGCCGCCACCGTGATGGGCCTGCTGGAGGAGGCGCGGCTGGCCCGCCTGCGCGGCTTCAAGGTGGCGCAGAAGAACGGCTCCATGAAGACCGCCTTCGGCCGCCTGCGCGATTTCATCGTGGGGAATTTCTGATGGACATCCCGAAGACGGACAGCGGACGCAGAACGCGCAGGAGGAAACCATATGAATCTTGAATTCAGATTCTTCACCGTCTCTTTTGCGGCTGCTGCGTTGCTTCTGCGAATTCTGCGTCCGGATGTCCGCATCAAGAAGCGACGACGGAGGTGCACCGACCCACCTCGGTAGACGTCCATGGCAACAAAAAAACAATCTATCACCGGCAACTGCAAGACAAATTTCAGGAGTACCAAATGAGCATCGAAATGATTGAAGTGGAAGAGTTCCACCTCGGCACCCAGATCAAGGTGATCGGCGTCGGCGGTGGCGGCGGCAACGCGGTCGAGCACATGATCGACCGCGCCGTGCAGGGCGTGGAATTCATCTGCGCCAACACCGACGCGCAGGCGCTCTCGCGCAGCCCGGCGCACAAGACCATCCAGCTGGGCTCCAGCGGGCTGGGCGCCGGCAGCAAGCCGGAAAAGGGCCGCGAGGCGGCGGAGCTGGCGGTGGACGACATCCGCACGGCGATCTCGGGCGCCCACATGCTGTTCATCACCGCCGGCATGGGCGGCGGCACCGGCACCGGCGCCGCGCCGGTGATCGCGCGGGTGGCCAAGGAGATGGGCATCCTCACCGTCGGCGTGGTGACCAAGCCCTTCGACTGGGAAGGCGGCCGCCGCATGACCAACGCCGACAACGGCCTGTCGGAGCTGGAAGCCAACGTCGACTCGCTGATCGTGGTGCTGAACGAGAAGCTGCTCGACGTGCTGGGCGACGACATCACCCAGGACGAAGCCTTCGCCCACGCCAACGACGTGCTCAAGAACGCGGTCGGCGGCATCGCCGAGATCATCAACGTCCCCGGCCACGTGAACGTCGACTTCGAGGACGTGCGCACCGTGATGGGCGAACCGGGCAAGGCGATGATGGGAACGGCCGTCGCCTCGGGCCCGGACCGCGCCCGCATCGCCGCCGAACAGGCCGTCGCCTGCCCGCTGCTGGAAGGCATCGACCTGTCCGGCGCCAAGGGCGTGCTGGTGCTGATCACCGCGGCCAAGGGCAGCCTGAAGCTGTCCGAGTCCAAGCTGGCGATGAACACCATCCGCGCCTACGCCTCGGCCGACGCGCACGTGATCTACGGCACGGCCTACGACGACAACCTCGGCGACGAAGTGCGGGTCACCGTGGTCGCCACCGGCCTGTCGCGCCAGGGCCAGCGCCGCACGGCGCCCCCGCTGCAGGTGCTGCGCACCGGCACCGACAACGTGCCGTTCAACGTGCCCACCGTCAACAACGTGGTCGGCACGCCGGGCGTCATCATCACCAGCAACGGCGCGCAGCAGCCCGACTACGGCGGCATGGCCGTGCCCAGCGTCTGGCGCACCAACCGCACCCAGGCGGCGGCCAAGGTCGATGCCCTGAGTTCCGGCGGGATGGACGATTTCGAGATCCCGGCGTTCCTGCGCAAGCAGGCCGACTAGATGCAGGCAAGAGGTTCTCCCAAGGGGTAGTCCTTCGGGGTGGGCGCTGTCCGGGCCCACCCCTTTTTCTTGGGCCCTCGCGATCGGGGCCATCGCGGTCGCGCGGAGCCCGCCACGAGCCGGAAAGATAAAATCGCATGATGCTGCAGCAGAGAACCCTCAAGTCCCTGACCAAGGCCGTCGGCGTGGGCATGCACAGCGGCCAGCGGGTGGAACTGACGCTGCGGCCGGCGCAGCCGGACACCGGCATCGTGTTCCGCCGCACCGACCTGCCGCAGCCGGTGGACATCCCGATCTCGGCCCAGGCCGTGACGGACACGCGGATGGCCTCCACCATCTCCAACGGCGGCGTGAAGGTGCTCACGGTGGAGCACCTGATGTCGGCCTGCGCCGGCCTGGGGATCGACAACCTGTACGTGGACATCACGGCCGAGGAAGTGCCGATCCTGGACGGCTCCTCCGCCTCCTTCGTCTTCCTGCTGCAAAGCGCCGGCATCGAACTGCAGGCGGCGCCGCGCCGCTTCATCCGCGTCACCGACACGCTGGAGGTGCGCGAGGGCGAGGGCGAGAACCTCAAGTGGGCACGGCTGTCGCCCTACCACGGCTTCAAGCTCAGTTTCGAGATCGACTTCGCCCACCGGGTGGTCGACTCCACCGGCCAGCGGGTGGAGTTCGACCTGAGCTCCGGCTCCTACATCCGCGACATCGCGCGGGCCCGCACCTTCGGCTTCACCAAGGACTTCGAGACCATGCGCGCCAACGGCCTGGCCCTGGGCGGCGGGCTGGACAACGCCGTGGTGATGGACGACTACAAGGTGCTCAACTCCGACGGATTGCGCTACGACGACGAGTTCGTCAAGCACAAGATCCTGGACGCGATGGGCGACCTGTACCTGCTCGGCAAGCCGCTGCTGGCCGAGTACAGCGCCTTCCGCTCCGGCCATGCGCTAAACAACAAGCTGCTGCGGGCGCTGCTGGAGCGGCCCGACGCGTACGAGATCGTCACCTTCGAGGACGAGAAGCAGGCGCCGGCAGGCTTCGCCGTGCCGGCCCGCGCCTGGTAGCGGCCAGGCCGTTCAGCCCCGGTAGTTTTCCACCGTCTGCGGATCGCGCACGTCGGCCTGGTCGGGGTCTTCGCCGAATTCGCGCCGGGCCCGCCGCTGGCGCAGCAGGTCCCAGCATTGATCGAGCTGCTGCTCGATGTCGCGGATGCGCGCCGGGTCCGCCGGCTTGCTGGCCTCGCGCAGCTTCTGCTCCTCGTGGACCAGTTCGGTGATGTGATCCAGGATGGTCTTGTCGCTCATGGCTGTGCTCCGGTCTGGGTCGGCGGAATGCCGCATCGGTCCAGCTTACGCCTGGCGCGACGGCCGCGCAAACACAGCAGCCCGCGGCCGCAGCCTCAGTAGGTGCGCCCGGCGCGGTACATGCCGCTGGTGCGGCGGGTGAGCTGGGTGGCCTGGGCGATCCGCGCCATCGACTGGCCGACGTGGGCATGGGTGATGGCCAGCCCGAGCGCGTCGGCCGCATCCTTGCCGGGCAGGGCGGGCAGCTTGAGCAGGCGCTTGACCATCTCCTGCACGTCGGCCTTGGCCGCCCGCCCGGAGCCGGCCACCGCCTGCTTCATCTGCAGCGCGGTGTACTCGGCCACCACCAGCTGGCAGGACACCAGCGCCGTGACGCAGGCGCCGCGCGCCTGTCCGAGCAGCAGCGTGGCCTGCGGGTTGACGTTGACGAACACGATCTCCACCGAGGCGACGTCGGGCGCGTAGCGCTCCTTCACCTCGTTGATGCCGTCGAACAGCACCTTCAGCCGCGCCGGCAGGTTGCCGCCCTCGGCCTTCATGGTGCTGATGGTGCCGCTGGCCACGTAGCGCAGCGCGTGGCCGTCGACGTCGATCACGCCGAAGCCGGTGGTCCGCAGGCCCGGGTCAATGCCGAGGATGCGCATGGACGGCGGTGCGGGACGGCTGGGACTGCATGGTCCGATGATAAGCGGCCGGGCCGGATCCGGCGGCTCCGGTCGCGCAGGTGCGCGGAAAACACCCCGTCCTGGAACCATCCCGGGCCCATCCGGACACCATCCACTTGGATGGTGATAAGATGGCCGCATGCCCGCCAGAAGCACCCTCGCTCCCCCGAGCCGTCCGGTCGACGAAAAGATCACGATCAACATCGGCTGCGTCGACCTGGGCCAGATCGACCTGCTGGTGCAGGAAGGCTTCTATGCCAACCGCACCGACCTGATCCGCACCGCCATCCGCAACCAGCTGGCGGCGCACGGCGACGCCGTGCGCGACGTGGTGTCGCGCAAGACGCTGGTGCTGGGCATCCAGCATTACACGGCGGCCGACCTCCAGGCCGTGAAGGAAGCCGGCGAGAAGCTGCAGATCCGCGTGCTGGGGCTGGCCTCCATCGCCCACGACGTCACGCCCAAGCTGGCGCTGGCCACCATCGAATCCCTCACCGTGCTGGGCGCGCTCCATGCGAGCCCGGCCGTCAAGGCAGCATTGCGCGACCGCATCGGCTGAAAGAACTACCCATGAACAACAACGATTTCCAGCACTTCATGAACGAGGCCGCGCGCCTCACGCGCTCGGGCGACCTGCAGGCCGCCACCAGCGCCATCCAGTCCGCGCTGGGCGGCGCACCGGCGCCCGGCCCGGGCAATGCCGGCAAGCCGGGGGCGATCGACGTCGAGGCGCGCGAACTGCCAACCGGCGGCCGGCCGCAATTCGTCGCCGGCAGCTTCGCCACCACCTCGGGCCAGCGCGAATACAAGCTGTTCATCCCGGGCGGAGCGGGCGGCAAGCCGCTGCCGCTGGTGGTGATGCTGCACGGCTGCACCCAGACCCCGGACGATTTCGCGGCCGGCACCGCGATGAACGACCTGGCGCAGCCGCAGGGCGTGTACGTGCTGTATCCCGCGCAGTCGCAGCAGGCCAATCCGCAGCGCTGCTGGAACTGGTTCAAGCACAGCCACCAGCAGCGCGGGCGCGGCGAGCCGGCGCTGCTGGCCGGGATGACGCGGCAGGTGATGGAGCAACACGCGATCGACCCGGACCGCGTGTTCGTGGCCGGCCTGTCGGCGGGCGGCGCGATGGCCGCGATCCTGGGCGACACCTATCCCGACCTGTATGCGGCAGTGGGCGTGCACTCCGGGCTGGCGGCCGGCGCGGCATCCGACCTGCCCTCGGCCATGCAGGCGATGCAGGGCAAGGGCGCGCATCCCCGCAGCAGCGAACGCCACGTGCCGACCATCGTCTTCCACGGCGATGCCGATGCCACGGTGCACCCGCGCAATGGCGAGCAGGTTGCCGCCGCCAGTTCGGCCGGCGCCGGCGCGGCCGACGTCCGGCAGCACCAGCCGGCCGGCCGGCGCCGCAGCACCCGCAGCGTCCATCGCGACGCCGGCGGCCAGGTGCTGGCCGAACACTGGCTGGTGCACGGCGCGGCGCATGCCTGGTCGGGCGGCAGCGCACGCGGCTCCTACACCGATGCGTCGGGCCCGGATGCGAGCGCGGAGATGCTGCGCTTCTTCCTACAACATCCGCGCCGCCCGGCGCGCTGAGCGAGCCGGGCCTGCGCCTCAGGCCGCGTACCAGAGCACCGCGAAGTAGTGGCAGACGGTGCCGGCCAGCACGAACAGGTGCCAGGCCAGGTGCCCATAGCGCAGCTGCGAATCGGTGGCGAAGAAGGCGACGCCTCCCGTGTAGCACAGGCCGCCGGCCAGCAGCCACAACAGGCCCGCCGTCGGCACGCGGGTAAAGAGCGGATCCACCGCGATCACCACCACCCATCCCATCAGCAGGTAGACGCCGGTCGACAGGATCGGGTTGGAGGCCTTGCCCGATGCCTTCAGCGCGACCCCGGCGATGGCCAGGCTCCAGACGACGGCGAACAGGCTCCAGCCCCATGCCCCGCGCAGCACGCCGAGCGTGAACGGCGCATAGGTGCCGGCGATCAGCAGGTAGATCGAGGCGTGGTCCAGGATCTTGAACACCCGTTTGGCCTTGCCCGCGGGCAAGGCGTGGTACAGCGTCGACGCCAGGTACATCAGGACGATGGTCAGCGAGAACAGGCTGCAGGCGGCGATGTAGATCGCGTCGCCCTGCCGCACCGCCTGCACGATGAGCACCGGGATGCCCACGCAGGCCGCCAGCAGCGCGGCGCCGTGGCTGATGCTGTTGGCGATCTCCTCCCCCAGCGACTGCTCGCGCCGGGGCCGCACGCGCAGCAAACCGGTGGCGATCGTCATCGTTGTGGGGCGCGGGAGGCGGGCCGGTACGGCTCGACCTTGTCCTGCTCCGCCGGGTCGTTGCGGGCGACCACCGCGCGGGCCGCTTCGGTCGCGCTCAAGTTGACCGCCTCGTGCGGCACGCCCGGCGGCACAAACAGGAAGTCGCCGGCTTCGCTGACGGTTTCGTTCTCCAATGCAGGGCCCCAGCGGGTGAGCACGCGGCCTTCGAGCACATAGATCCCGGTCTCGTAGCCCACATGCAGGTGCGGATCGGCGCGCGCGCCGGGCGGGATGACGACGACGTGCATCGAGAGCCCGGCGGCCCCCACGGTCTGGCCCGAGATGCCGATGAAATACGGCAGGCGCTGCCGGCTCATGACCTCGCGGTCCGGCCGCAGCGCTTGCACCTTGCGTTCAGCGACGTTCATGTAGGCTCCTCCCGCGGCAAGTTCAGGGCTTGACGAACTTCAGCACGAATTCGTCCTTGGGCATCGGCGGCTCGGGCGTTTCGCGGTCGCGCGGATCGGCCGGGTTGCGCAGGAAGTTGCCGCTGGCCGCCAGCCGGAATCCGGCCGCCGTCACTTCGGCGATGACGAACGCCTCCTCGACGCGATGCAGCGTGCCGGATTCGGAAATGCCGGTGCCGGCGCGGCCGGCGTGGTCGGCGATCACGTAGCTGCCGCCGCGCTTGAGCGCCTCGAAGATCGCGTGGTTCATGTGCCCGCGGTCCACGCCCATGTGGCCGAGGTCGTGGTAGTTGAACATCAGCGTCACCAGGTCGAGCGCATTGCCGGCGGCTTCCGGCGGCACCGGGTCCTGCATCGGCCGCACCACCGGCACGATGTTCGAGGTGGCCGGGTTGCGGGCCCGTTGCGCCAGCGCCGGCGGCGTCGGCCCCTGGGTCTGGCTGTAAACCTTGCCGCCCGGGCCGACCGCGCGCGCGACCAGCTCCGTCGTGTAGCCGCGGCCGGCGCTCACGTCCAGTGCCACGATGCCCGGCCGGATGTCGATGAACCCGAGCATTTGCGCGGGCTTGCGCCGCACGTCGTTGCCGCGGTCGGCGGCGCTGCGCTCCGGGCTGGCGACGATGGCGTCGATGCGCTCGGCCGACAGGCCGGTGGCGCAGCCGGCCAGCAGCACGGCGGCCAGCAGCGTTGCCGCGCCGGCCGCGCGGGGAATGGAACCGGATCTGCCTGGGTGGCGCATGGGAGGCCTCGTTGGTGGGGACAAGCGATCCTAAGCCAGCGGCCTAGCGCGGCGCCGGGCCGCCCGTTTCCGGCAGCAGGCGCAGCCGCTGCAGCTGCTCGGCCAGCATGCCGTCCACGGCGGGCGCCATCCGCTCGACGCCGCCGGCCATGATCGACAGGCTGGCGCTGTCCTGCGAATAGGTGCGCTGCAGGTTCCACCAGGCGCCGACCCGGGACACCAGCGTGTCGTAGACCACGGCGGGCGTTGCAGCGATGGCGACCTCGTGACGGACCAGGAAGCCGGACGGCCCGGTCTCCACCGAGGCCTGCGCCGGCGATGCGGCCACCCCGCATGCGAGCAGGACCAGCGCCGAAACGAGCTGTCTGTTGTGCATCTGGATCCCTGTCAGGAGCCTGGCCCGAGCGCCACGCGACGTCCCGATTTATACAGGGCATGGCGCCGCCGCTCCAGCGGGATTTCGCCGGGGCGTCGGCCGGCGACGCCGCCCTAAACTGCCGCATCCCTTCAAGGAGCCATGTCCATGCTGTTCCCCACCACCATCGTCGGCAGCTTTCCGCAACCCGACTGGCTGATCGACCGGCAAAAGCTCGCCGGCCGCTTCCCGCCCCGGGTGCGGGCGAAGGAACTGTGGCGGGTCGCCCCGCCGTACCTGGAAGAGGCGTGGAACGACGCGACGCTGCTGGCCATCCGGGCGCAGGAGGCGGCGGGGCTGGACATCGTCAGCGACGGCGAGATCCGGCGCGAGAGCTACTCCAACCGCTTCGCCACCGCGCTGGACGGCGTGGACCTGGACAATCCCGGCACCGGGCTGGACCGTTCCGGCCATCCCAACCCGGTGCCGCGCATCACCGGCAAGATCCGGCGCCGGCACGCGGTGGAAGTGGAGGACATGCTGTTCCTGCGCCGCCACACCGACCGCAAGACCAAGATCACCGTGCCCGGCCCGTTCACCATGCTGCAGCAGGCGCAGAACGATTTCTACGCCAGCGAGGAAGAGGCGGCGATGGACTATGCGGCCGCCGTCAACGCCGAGATCCGCGACCTGTTCGCCGCCGGCGCCGACGTGGTGCAGATCGACGAGCCCTACATGCAGGCACGGCCGGAGAAGGCGCGCCAGTACGGCCTGGCGGCGCTGAACCGCGCCCTGGACGGCATCACCGGCACCACCGCGGTCCACATCTGCTTCGGCTACGCGGCCATCATCCACGAGCGGCCGACCGGCTATTCCTTCCTGCCCGAGCTGGCGCAGTGCGGCTGCAAGCAGGTGTCGATCGAGACCGCGCAGTCCCACCTCGATTGCAGCGTGCTGCAGCAGCTCGAAGGCAAGCAGGTGATGGTCGGCTGCATCGACCTGTCGGACATGGCGATCGAGTCGCCCGCGGTCATCGCCGACCGCGTGCGCCGCGCGCTGCCTTACGTCGCCAAGGAGCGCGTCATCCTCGCCCCCGATTGCGGCATGAAGTACCTGCCGCGCGAGGTGGCGCAGGGCAAGCTCAGGGCGATGGTGGAAGCGGCGCAGATCCTGCGCAAGGAATACGCGTAACGGCTGTCATCCCGGGCATGACCCGGGACCCAGACGTCACGAATTTCAAGACCGTCGATCAACAGGCGGGCCGGCTTCTTCCTGGTCGACGGTATTCGATTGGCACGCCAATGTCTGGATCCCGGCTCGAAGGCCGGGATGACAGCTCACAGCGACGCCAGCACCCGGTCCACCATCACTCCGGCCTGGCCCAGCGAGTTGGCCGGGTCGCAGAAGCCTTCCAGCTGCGCACGCGTGACGTGCTTGCCGATCTCGGGATGGGCGGCCAGCACGTCGACCAGCTGGCGCCTGCCGGCGATCGCCTCGCGGCACAGGTCGTACACCAGGTCGTGCGCGTATTCGCGGCCGATGAAGGGACCCAGGCCCATCATGACGGCCTCCGACATCACCAGGCCGTTGGTCATGTCGATGTTGGCGCGCATGCGTTCGGCGTCCACCTCCAGGCCGGCCAGGATGAACTTGGTCTGCTTGAGCGCGCCGGACAGCAGGCAGAAGGTCTCCGGCAGCACCACCCATTCGATTTCCCAGGGGCCGGTGGAGCGCTCGTGGTCGGCCACCATCGCGTCCATTAGCGCCGCCGCGTGCTGGCGCACCACCGAGATGTTGGCGTGGATGTACAGGCAGGAGATCGGGTTGCGCTTCTGCGGCATGGTCGACGACGAGCCGCGGCCGGGCGCGTAGGGCTCGAACACTTCCGCCACCTCGGTCTGCATCAGCAGCTTCACGTCCATCGCGATCTTGCCCAGCGAGCCGCCGACGATGCCCAGGAAGGCGCCGACCTCGGCGATGGTGTCGCGCACCGTGTGCCACGAGATCAGCGGCTGCGCCAGGCCCAGCTCCTGGCACAGGCCGGCCTGCGTTTCCATCGCGCCCTTTTCCAGCGACGACAGGGTGCCGGAGGCGCCGCCGAATTCGCCCATCAGCACGCGCGGCTTGAGCTGCGCGAGGCGCTCACGATGCCGCTCGATGCCGGCCAGGATGCTGGCCATCTTGTAGCCGAAGGTGATCGGGGTGGCCTGCTGCAGGTTGGATCGGCCGATGATGGGCGTGTCGCGGTGCTTGCGCGCCAGGATGGCGAGCGAGCCCGAGATCTCGGCCAGATCGCGCTCGACCAGCGCCAGGCCCTCGCGCATCTGCAGCACGGTGGCCGTGTCCGTGATGTCCTGCGTGGTCGCGCCCCAGTGGCAGAACTCGCCCAGCTTGTCGCGGCAGTTGGCGTTGATCTGGTTGACCACCGCGATGATCGGATAGCCGATCTGCTCGGTCTTGGCCTTGAGCTTGTCCCAGTCGATCCGGGACAGCTCGCAGTTGCGCACGATCTCGTCGGCCGCCTCCTGCGGGATCAGGCCGAGCCGGCCCTGCACCCTGGCCAGCGCGCGCTCGATGTCGAGGTACTTGGCGGTGCGGTTCTCGTCGGACCAGACCTCGCGCATCTGCGCGTCGCTGAACATGTCGCCGAAGATCTTTGAATCGATGATGGATGCGGCCATGGGGCTCCTAGTGGTGTGTGTGGGGTCAGGGCAGTTCGGCGTCGCGCATGCGCGCCGCGATGGTGGAGGCGCGGCTGGCCAGGTAGCCCGAGTTGGGCAGCTTCTCGAAATAGCGCGGGCGCGGCAGCATCACAGCCAGCCGCGCCGATTCGTAGGCCGAGAGCTGGGCCGCGCTCTTGCGGTAATAGTGCTGGGCGGCGGCCTCGGCGCCGAACACGCCTTCGCCCCATTCGACGCTGTTGAGGTAGATCTCCAGGATCCGTTCCTTGTTCAGCATCCGCTCCAGCAGGAAGGTCAGCACCAGTTCCTGGCCCTTGCGCACCAGCGTGCGCTCGCCGGACAGCAGCAGGTTCTTGGCCAGCTGCTGGGTGATGGTGGAGCCGCCGACGATCTTGGGCGCCTTGAGCGGGCGCGCCGCCGCCGCGCCGGCCCGGCTGGCGCTGCGGCGTGCGGCCTGTTGCGCCGCCTGCCGCGCCACCTGTTCCTCGGCCTTGGCGTTGCGCTGCCAGGCCTTTTCCAGCGCCTCCCAGTCGACGCCGTCGTGGTTGGTGAAGCTGCCGTCCTCCGATGCGATCACCGCGCGCTTGAGGTTGTCGCTGATGCGCGCGTACGGCACCCACTGCTGGCGCCAGCGCAGCTGGTGCTTCTCGCTGGCGATGCGCCAGGCTTCGGAGCGCTGGAACGCCGTGGACTGCGGTGCGATCACTGCCATCGTGGCGATGCGCACGATGAAGAACAGCTGCAGCGCCAGTGCCGCGACCAGCACCAGCAGCATCCAGCGCAGCAAGCCCTTCATCGTCGGTCAGTCCAGGCCGGCGCGCAGTTCCGCCAGCACCCGCGCGGAGGGCGGGCGCACGCCGCGAAACACCTGGAAGGCCTCGGCCGCCTGTTCCACCAGCATGCCCAGGCCGTCGCGCGGCACCGCTCCGTGGGCCCGCGCCCAGGCCATGAAGCCGTCGGCCGCCGGGCCGTACATCATGTCGACGGCCAGCGTGCCCGGCTTGAGCACGCCGTCGGCCACCGGAATGCCGGCGCCGCTCAGGCTGCTGGCGGTCGCGTTCACCACGATGTCGAACGGGCCGCCGACCTCGTCCAGCGCCGCCGCCGAGAGCCCGACGCCGTGCTCGCGCGCCAGCGCGGCATGCCGCTCCACCAGCGACTGCGCCTTGTCGAGCGTGCGGTTGGTGACCACGATCCGCTTCGGCCGGGCCTCGACCAGCGGGCCCAGCACGCCGGCCGCTGCGCCGCCGGCGCCGATCAACAGCAGCTCGCAACCGGCGATCGTCACGCCCGCATTGCCCTGGATGTCGTTGACCAGGCCGACGCCGTCGGTGTTGTCGGCGTAGACCGCGCCGCCGGCGTCGAAGCGCAGCGTGTTGCAGGCCTGCGCCAGCCGGGCGCGCTCCGTGAGCGTGGTGGCCAGCGGGGCGGCCTGGAACTTGAACGGCACCGTGATGTTGCAGCCCTTGCCGCCGGCGGCGCGGAACGCCTCGATGGCGGCGTCGAAGCCGTCCAGCGCGATCAGCTGCTTGCCGTATTCCAGCTGCTGGCCGGTAAGCTGCGCGAAGCGCGCGTGGATCCAGGGCGACTTGCTGTGCTCCACAGGATTGCCGAGAACGCAGTACTGGTCCATTGCAAGGCGGCCGCGTTCAGCGGTTGGTGAGTTTGGTTTCGAGCGTCTCGTCGCGCGTGAAGCGGAAGCGCGACACCACCACGATCTGGTCGGCCTTGCGCCGCATGGCGTCGTTGAACTTGCCGAACGGCCCGGCGGCGCGGGCGATGGCCTGGGCCCGGCGGTCCAGCGTCAGGTTGCCCGAGCTTTCCACCACCTCGGTGTCCAGCACCTTGCCGTCGAAGTTCACGGTGACGATCATCGTCAGCTCGCCGTACAGCTTCTGCCCGGCCAGCTCCGGGAAGTTCTGCGTGCCGCGGTCCTCGATCCGGCGCCGCAGGCCGTCGTAGTAGATCGCGTACTCCGCCTCGCGGGTGGCGGGGCTGATGTAGCGCTTCTTGGGGCGGGCGTTTTCCTCGTTGATGCGCCGCTCGATCTCGGCCAGCAGCTTGACCAGCTGGCGCCGCCGGTCCTCGCGCGCGACGGATTCGGGATTCTTCTTGTCCTGCTGCGGGTCGGGCGGCGGCATCGCGGCGAGCATGCGCCGCACCTGCGCCAGCATCACCATCTGCTGGTCCTGCATCGCGTCGATCTTGCGCTGCGCTTCCTCGGCGGCGTCGCCCAGTTCGGTGAACGCCGACGGCGGCAATGGCGACGTGGCGCGGCCCTTGGCCGCCTCGCCGCCGCCGGCCATCGAGGCCTGCGCGATGGCCATCGCCTTCTCGGGCTTCTCGTTGCTGCGGGCGTTGACCAGGATCACTTCCAGCGGCGTGTCCTGGAACACGCGGTTGAAGCCCTCGGGGTCGATGAAGCGGACCGTCAGCAGCACCGCATGCACGGCGAAGGAGGCGCCAAGCGCGATCTGCAGGGTACTGAAGGAACGCAGGTTCACGGAGCCGGATTATCGCTTTCAGCCTCGCTGACATCCACCGCGATCGTGATCGGGCCGGCCGCGGGCTCGTCTTCCGTCTCTTCTTCCGCAACCAGCGGCACTTCTTCCACGTCCAGCCGCTCGACCACGGTGCCGTGCACGTCCAGCGTGATCTCGTCGATCTTGCCCAGTTGCACCCGCACCCTGGCGCCGCGCGGCAGGTCGTTGCCGCCCATCACGCCCAGCACCAGCGGAAGTTCGTCGGCCCGCACCAGGCCTTCGCGGAACACGGTGCCCACCAGCTCGGTGATGCCCTGCTGCTCCAGGTACTTGAGCGTCCAGAAGCGCTCCATGCCGGCCTGGTAGCCGTTGTAGGCGGAATAGGCCGCATCGAAGCCGGAGATGATGGAGAACAGCTCCGCGTCCTTGGGCTTGAACGGCGCAGCGAGCGCCGCGGTGCGGCCGTGGCGGGCGCCGGCGATGATCTGCCACTGGTTGACCAGGTCGGTGTAGCGGCGCAGGGGCGAGGTGCTCCAGGCATAGCTCTTCACGCCCAGGCCGGCGTGCGGCAACGCCCTGGTTCCCATGCGCACCTTCACGCCGGGGGCCATGCTGGCCTGGCTGCGGTAGATGCCGGGCACGCCCAGCTCCGACAGCCAGCTGCCCCAGGTGCTGTTGGCCAGGATCATCGCCTCGGCCACGATCAGGTCCAGCGGCGAGCCGCGCTGGCGGGTCGTGATCCGCACTTCTTCGTTGCCGGTCGGTTCGGCGCCGTCGTTGCCCACCAGCTTGAAGTTGTAGTCGGGCCGGTTGAAGTTCTCCGGCTTGCCGCGCACGATCTCGCGCTGCGCCTTCAGGTGCCCGGCCAGGCGGTACAGGAAGGTCAGCGGCTCGCGCAGCCGGCCCGCCGCCCCGGCGTCGTCCTGGTGGGCGAAGGCCGGGTCGACCAGCCACTGCTCGGTCACCACCGCGTCGAGCTGGTCGTGGCGCAGGTTGGCCACGATCGGCACCCGCTCGATCCGGGTCTGCGACGACTTGATCTCCAGCGTCGCTTCGTCGAGCGTGACGTACAGCGAGATGGCGGGGCAGTCGCGTCCTTCGATCAGCGTGTAGGCCTGCACCACCTCGTCGGGCAGCATGGTGATCTTGTAGCCCGGCATGTAGACGGTGGACAGCCGCTGGCGCGCCACCAGGTCGATCGGCGCGCCCGGCTGCAGGGCCAGGCCGGGCGCGGCGATATGGATGCCCACCGTGATCGTGCCGCTGCCCAGCCCCTGCACCGACAGCGCGTCGTCGATTTCGGTGGTCTGCGAGTCGTCGATCGAGAACGCCTGCACGCCGGCCAGCGGCAGGTCGTCCTGGATCGGCGGCGCCGGCAGCGGCGGGAAGGCCGTTCCCTTGGGGAAGTTCTCGAACAGGAAGCGCTTCCAGTGGAACTGGTAAGGCGAATCGATGGCGCCGGCGCGCTGCAGCAGGTCCAGCGGCGCCGTGTGGGTGGCCCGCGACGCTTCGACCACTGCCTTGTACTCGGGCGCGTTCTTGTCCGGCTTGAACAGGATCTTGAACAGCTGCTCGCGGATCTGCGGCGGGCAGCTGCCGGCGCCCAGTTCCGCCGCCCACAGCGAGATCTGCTGCTGCAAGGCCTTCTTCTTCTCGATCGCCACCAGCGCCTGCTGCAGGATCTCGGCCGGCGCCTTCTTGAAGCGGCCCTTGCCGGCGCGGCGGAAGTAATGCGGCGCCTCGAACAGCCGGAACAGGGCCGCGGCCTGCTGTTCCAGCGTCGCCTTGTCGCTGAAATAGTCGCGCGCCAGTTCGGCGAAACCGAACTCCTCCTCGGGCGCGAATTCCCAGGCCAGCTCCAGCTCGATGCCCTCGGCCAGCGCCTGGGCCTGGCGGATCAGGTCGGACGGCGCGGGCTTGTCGAACTTGAGCAGCACGTTGGCCGCCTTCACCTTGACCCGCTTGCCGCTCTCCAGCTCGATCTGGCTGGACGCATCCGCCTCCGACAACACCCGGCCGGCCTGGAATTTCCCGGCTTCTTCAAACAATGCAAACATGGGCGCGATTGTCCCATGGGAGGGTCCGCGCTTCGAAAGCGGGGGCAAGGACGCAGAAGGCGCAGAAGTTACGCAGAAGATGCAGAAAAATTCAGCGATGAATTCAACTGCTTCCTTCCGCGATTTCTGCGTTGCTTCTGCGCGTTCCGCGTCCGGTTGTCCGACTTCAAGCGAGGTCCAGGAACGCGAAGACCGCGTCGATGTGCTGGCCGAAGTCGCTGATTGCGTGGTCGCTGCCCTCAAGCAGCTCGATGCGGGCGCCGGCGTAGCGGGCGCCCATCTCGCGCCAGTCAAGCACTTCGTCGCCCTTGGCGATGATGGCGAGGTAGTTCGACGGGTCGGCCAGCGGCCCGCCCTCCAGCGCCCGCAGTTCGTCCACGTACCCCGGCTCGAACACGAAGCGCTCGGCCGGGTCGTGCCACGCGGCCTGCTCGCCCACGTACTTCGCCAGGTCGCGCGCGGCGTGCACCGCCGGATTGAGCACGACGGCCTTGCAGCCCGTGGCCTCGGCGACATGGGTGGCGTAGAAGCCGCCCAGCGACGAGCCCATCACCGCCATGCGCTCGTGCGGCCATCCGGCGATGCCGGCCAGCACCATCGCCATCGCTGCGCGCGGCGAGGGCGGCAGCTGCGGGCACCACCACGTCACCCCCGGTTGGCGCTCGGCCACGCGCTGCGCGACCATCCGCGCCTTGGTCGATTGCGGCGACGAACGGAAGCCGTGCAGGTAAAGCAAGTGAGAAATTGCCATTGCACGCCATCCTATCCCGCTGGCGTAGCGCATTGAGACTAGACCGTATGGGCGAAGCAACCGCCAGGGGCCTTGCCTAAGCTGCACGGGCATCGAAGGAGTAGCACCATGACCACTTTGACCTCTGCACTGAACTACGGCGCCCTGATCACCCTGTCCTGCTGCAACGCCGTGTTGCAGATCGCGGCGGCGCCGGTGTGCGCGGATCCGGCGCAGGATTCCAGCTGGCCTGCGTGCGCGCCCGACGGGGTGCTCGGCGAAACCGAGCTGCGGCGCAAGCTGTTCCGCCCCGGCCGCACCACCCGGATGGTGCTGGCCGAGCGCGCCGGCGCCGCCGGTGCGGACGGCGACGGCCGCTTCGTCGCCCGGTTCCACGGCGACGGCAAGCTCGAAGGCGGTGCCGCCGGCGGCGACAACGTGGCGCGCGGCTGGCGCATCGACGGCGGCCGGGTCTGCCTGGACTACGACCCCGGGTACCGCAGCCAGCCCGAATGCGGCGCCTTCGAAGTGCTGCGCGGCAGGCTGTACCTGGTCGAGGACGAGGGCCAGCGCAAGCCGGTGGACAGCGTCGAATGGGCCGCCAATTGAAGGGCCGCGCCGGGCGGCGCCTCGGGGCGCCGGGGCCGGCCCCCGAGCGGGCGCAGGGCCGATAATCGGCCGGATGGCAGCAGTATTCGACCGACCCTCCCTGCGGCAGCGCGCCGCGCCGATGTTCCGCGGCTTCGACGGGCCGCTGGCGTTCGCCGTGTTCCTGCTGGCCTGCGCCGGGCTGCTGACGATGTATTCCTCCGGTTACGACCACGGCAGCCGCTTCGTCGACCATGCCCGCAACATGCTGCTGGCCGGCTTCATCATGTTCGTGGTGGCGCAGGTGCCGCCCCAGCGGCTGATGAGTTTTGCGGTCCCGCTGTACGTGCTGGGTGTCGGGCTGCTGATCGCGGTCGCGGTGTTCGGCGTGACCAAGAAGGGCGCCAAGCGCTGGCTCAACATCGGGGTCGTGATCCAGCCCAGCGAGATCCTGAAGATCGCGATGCCGCTGATGCTGGCATGGTGGTTCCAGAAGCGCGAGGGCCAGTTGCGGCCGCTGGACTTCATCGTCGCCGGCCTGCTGCTGGCGGTGCCGGTGGCCCTGATCGTCAAGCAGCCGGACCTGGGCACCGCGATCCTGGTGCTGTCGGCCGGCATGGGCGTGATCTTCTTCGCCGGCCTGTCGTGGAAGCTGATCGCGCCGCCGATGATCCTCGGACTGACGGCGGCCGTGCTGCTGGTGGTGTTCGAGCCGCGCCTGTGCGCCGACGGCGTCAGCTGGCCGCTGCTGCACGACTACCAGCAGCAGCGGATCTGCACCTTGCTGGACCCGGGCCGCGATCCGCTGGGCAAGGGCTTCCACATCATCCAGGGAATGATCGCCATCGGCTCCGGCGGGGTGTTCGGCAAGGGCTTCATGCAGGGCACGCAGACCCACCTGGAGTTCATCCCGGAGCGGACCACCGACTTCATCTTCGCGGCCTACTCCGAGGAGTTCGGCCTGCTGGGCAACCTGTGCCTGATCGCCGCCTTCATCTTCCTGATCCTGCGCGGGCTGGCGATCGCGCTGGAGGCGTCCAACCTGTTCTCGCGGCTGCTGGCCGGCGCGGTGACGCTGATCTTCTTCACCTACGCCTTCGTCAACATGGGCATGGTCAGCGGCATCCTGCCGGTGGTGGGCGTGCCGCTGCCCTTCATCAGTTACGGCGGCACCGCGATGGTCACGCTGGGCATGGGGCTGGGCATCCTGATGTCGATCTCCAAGGCCCGGCGGCTGGTGCAAAGCTGAGGCCGATGGAGCAGCCCAGGCGCGATCCTGTCGGCATCGTCGGCGTCGGCAACATGGGCGGCGCGATGGCCGCCCGGCTGCTGGAGGCGGGCTGGCCGGTCCAGGTCTGCGACATCGACCTGCACCGGGTGCGCCTGCTGGAGCTGCAGGGCGCGCAGGTGCGCCACACCGCCGCCCAGTGCGCCACCGGCGTGGCCGTGCTGATCGTCTGCGTGGTGGACAGCCCGCAGGTGGATACGGTGCTGTTCGGGCCCGCCGGCGCAGCGTCGGTGCTGCGGGCCGGCCAGGACGTGCTGCTGTGTCCCACCATTGCGCCGCAGGACACCGAGCGCTTTGCCGCGCGGCTGCTGGAACAGGGTGTCTGCGTGATCGATGCGCCCATGTCGGGGGGTCCGGCGCGCGCCCGTGACGGTTCGATGAGCCTGATGCTGGCCGGCGGCGGCGCGGTGATCGACCGCCGGCGCGAGCTGATCGCCGCCTTGAGCGACAAGGTGTTTCGCATCAGCGCACGGCCCGGCGACGGCGCCCGGAGCAAGCTCGTCAATAACCTGCTGGCGGGCATCAACCTGGTGGGGGCGGCCGAGGCGATCGCTCTGGCGGAGCGCCTGGGACTGGACGCGGCGTCGACGCTGGCGCTGATCGGGCAGTCCAGCGGCCAGAGCTGGATCGGTTCCGACCGCATGCAGCGCGCCATCGCCGGCGACTTCGAGCCGCGGGCCCACATGACGCTGCTGGAGAAAGACACGCGGCTGGCGCTGCAGGCCGCCGCCGCGGCCGGCTTCGAGGGCCCGCTGGGTGCCGCCGCCCACGCGGTGTTCGCGCGGGCCTGCGCCGCCGGCCTGGCCCAGCGTGACGACGGCGCGCTGCTGCAACTGCTGCGTCAGCCGCCTGTAAGCTGACCCTGGGGCCTTCCCGGGCGGCACTGCAAGCCTAGAATGCGGCATGATTTCCCGCGAACCCACCATCGAACGCCTGGCCACCGCCCAGCGCCTGCTGCTCGAGCCTTTCGGGCTGAACGAATCCCACCTGTCGCGCGCCCTGGGCGAAATCTCGGCCCACAAGGTCGACGACGCCGACCTCTATTTCCAGTACACCCGCAGCGAAGGCTGGAGCCTGGAAGAGGGCATCGTCAAGACCGGCAGCTTCAGCATCGACCAGGGCGTCGGCGTGCGGGCGGTGAGCGGCGAGAAGACGGCGTTCGCCTACTCGGACGACATCTCCGAAGCCTCGCTGCTGGATGCGGCGCGCACGGTGCGCACCATCTCTTCGTCGACGCGCTCGGGCAAGGTCAAGGTCGCAGCGCGCCGGGTGGCGGGAGGCCGCTCGCTCTACAACGCCATCGACCCGATCGGCACGCTGGACAGCACGGCCAAGGTCAAGCTGCTGGAAAGGACCGAGCAGCTGGCCCGCAAGAAGGATCCGCGCGTCAAGCAGGTGATGGCGGGGCTGGCCAGCGAGTGGGACGTGGTGATGGTGGCGCGGGCCGACGGCACGCTGGCCGCCGACGTCCGCCCGCTGGTGCGGCTGTCGGTGACGGTGATCGCCGAACAGAGCGGCCGGCGCGAGATGGGCTCGGGCGGCGGCGGCGGCCGCTTCGGCCTGGCCTATTTCGACGACGCGCAGATCGAGTCCTACGTCAATGACGCGGTCAAGGCCGCCATCACCAACCTCGATTCGCGCCCGGCCCCGGCCGGCGAGATGACGGTGGTGCTCGGCCCGGGCTGGCCCGGCATCCTGCTGCACGAGGCGATCGGCCACGGTCTGGAAGGCGACTTCAACCGCAAGGGCTCCAGTGCATTCAGCGGCCGGATCGGCCAGCGGGTCGCCGCCAAGGGCGTGACGGTGCTGGACGACGGGACGATCAGCGACCGGCGCGGATCGCTCAACGTCGACGACGAAGGCAACGCCAGCCAGCGCAACGTGCTGATCGAAGACGGCATCCTGCGCGGCTACATCCAGGATTCGCTCAACGCCCGCCTGATGGGCGTCGCCCCGACCGGCAACGGCCGGCGCGAAAGCTATGCCCACGTGCCGATGCCGCGCATGACCAACACCTACATGCTCGGTGGCGACAAGGCGCCGGAAGAAATCGTCGCCAGCATCAAGAAGGGCCTGTACGCCACCAATTTCGGCGGCGGCCAGGTGGACATCACGTCGGGCAAGTTCGTGTTCTCGGCCAGCGAGGCCTTCTGGGTCGAGAACGGCAAGATCCAGTACCCGGTCAAGGGCGCGACCATCGTCGGCAACGGCCCGGATGCACTGACCCGCGTGACCATGATCGGCAACGACATGAAGCTGGACACCGGCGTCGGCACCTGCGGCAAGGAAGGCCAGAGCGTTCCGGTGGGGGTCGGTCAGCCGACGTTGCGCATCGACGGCCTGACGGTGGGCGGAACCGCCTGAGGCCCGGATGCCCGGTCACTCCCGTCCTGCAAGCCAACCGTCGACCCAGCGGCCGACGAACGGGGATTTCGGCCAGCTGAGCAACTTCCTGCGCGCCTCGGTCGCGGACGAAGAGAGCCGGCGCGTCAGCGAAAGCATGTCGGACCTGGCGACCCACGTCGAGGCCATCATCCTGAGCCTGCGGCACGGCAAGGTCCGCACCATCATCGCGCCGATGCTGGTGGACCTGCTCACCGTGCTGCGGGCGCACCGCCACATGGTCGTCGGCCTGGGCCTGCCCTGGCGCGGCCTGTACGAATATGCCGGCTACCTGCAGGCGCTCAACCACCTGCGGGTGCTGATCGGGCAATGGCTGCTGGAGGGCGGCCCGCGCAGCACCGAACTGCTGCTGAACGCGGAAGACTTCGAGCTGGTGGCCTGGCGCACGCTGGCCGAGGGCATGCTGCTGATCGACGTGTACGAGCAGTCGGTCCAGCGCGACCAGCAGGAGCAGGCCGAGTCCGGGCTCGCCGCGCTGTCCGAACCGCAGGTGGAGCGTGCGATCCAGTGGTGGAAGAAGCTCAGGCTGTGAGGCCGGGAGCCTTCCCGGCGCGCCCGTCCGGGTGTGCTACATTGATCCCCATGCGTGCAACCCGCTCCTATTTTTTTGCATATTTTTGGTTCTCCACCCCTGGCGGTAGAGAGATCTGAGCGTCCCTGCAACAAACGCACCGAACTCCCCAAACCGCCGGAATCCCCGGCGGTTTTTTTTTGCCCTCTTCAAACCCTGACCTGTAGGAGCCCAGCGATGAACGATCAGTCCCCCGCCACCAGTCCCTGGCAAGCGAATCCCGTCGACAAGACCAGCGAGACCGACGACGAACGCATCAAGGACATCACCGTGCTGCCGCCTCCAGAACACCTGATCCGCTTCTTCCCGATCCGCGGCACGGCGGTGGAAAACCTGATCACCGCCACCCGCAGGAACATCCACAACATCATGGAAGGCAGCGACGACCGGCTGCTGGTGGTGATCGGCCCATGCTCGATCCACGACCCGGTCGCCGCGCTCGAGTACGCCCGCAAGCTCAAGGAGGTGCGCACCAGGCACCAGGACACGCTGGAGATCGTGATGCGGGTCTATTTCGAGAAGCCGCGCACCACGGTCGGCTGGAAGGGCCTGATCAACGATCCCTACCTGGACGAGAGCTTCCGCATCGACGAAGGCCTGCGGATCGCCCGCCAGCTGCTGATCGAGATCAACCGGCTCGGCCTGCCGGCCGGCAGCGAATTCCTGGACGTGATCTCGCCCCAGTACATCGGCGACCTGATCGCCTGGGGCGCCATCGGTGCCCGCACCACCGAGAGCCAGGTGCACCGCGAGCTGGCCTCGGGCCTGTCGGCGCCGATCGGCTTCAAGAACGGCACCGACGGCAACATCCGCATCGCCACCGACGCCATCCAGGCAGCCGCGCGCGGCCACCACTTCCTGTCGGTGCACAAGAACGGCCAGGTGGCGATCGTCCAGACCAACGGCAACAAGGACTGCCACGTGATCCTGCGGGGCGGCAAGGCGCCCAACTATGACGCGGCCAGCGTCGCGGCCGCTTGCCGCGACCTGGAGGCGGCCAAGCTGCCGCAGCGCCTGATGGTCGATTGCAGCCATGCCAACAGCAGCAAGCAGCACGAGAAGCAGCTGGAGGTCACGCGGGACATCGCGGCGCAGATCGCCGGCGGGTCGCGCAGCGTGTTCGGGGTGATGATCGAGAGCCACCTGCAGCCGGGAGCCCAGAAGTTCACGCCCGGCAAGGACCAGGCGGGCGCCCTCGAGTACGGGAAAAGCATTACCGACGCCTGCCTGGGCTGGGCCGATTCCCTGGAGGCACTGGATTGCCTGTCGGCAGCGGTGGTCGCGCGGCGGCAGAAATGACGCGAACCGTGATAAATTTTGTTTACAAATAGTAACCTCTAGATTACATTTGTTGCTAATTCCTGTAGGCAGGACACCCCCTGTGAAGGACGCAACATGTCAATTGAACTCCCGGTACTGCGACTCGGACTGGCTGGCTTCGCTGCCCGGCAGGTCGCCGAGCTGGACGCCCTGCTCAGGCGGTCCGCGCCGGGGCGGCATGTTTGGCAGATCGGCCATTTCGGCGATTCGGACGCTTGGTGGCTGAGCGGTCCCAGGACCCAGCGAATCACCGACGGCACAATCCGGATCCTGCCCGCCATCCCGAGTGAGCGTTCGCTCCAGATCGACCTGCAGGAGGTCGATCGTCCCGTCGGCTTCTCGCTGCCCACCGTATTCACCCCGCCGAACTCGAGCTACACCTTCGACCCCGAGTCCATCCCCAGCATCAACGCGGTGCTGGAGAAGTTCGAGGGCTGGCTGCAACCGGTCGCCGCCCAGTTCTCGCTGGCCGCGCGCATCATCGAACAGGAAAGCGTGCTGGGCTCCGGCATGTACCACGTGATCCTGAATGCCCGCCTGCTGGCGGTGGTGGACATGAAGGGCGACATCGGCGTGTTCCCCAGCGCCGGCCCGGCCGATTTCGACGATGCGATGTGGGTGCGCCAGCCCGAGCGCACCGAGATCCCCGATTCGTTTGTGCGCACCACGCTGTCCGAGCTGATGTGGCAGTACGCCGTGCGGACCACCCGCGACGTGCTGCCCAAGCGCTACCGCAGCGGCCTGCTGTATTTCCGCCGGCCGCCGCGGCTGCAGCAACGGCTGCTGTCCGACGGCCACATGCTGCTGATGCGCGAACTGTCTGCGGCCGCCGGCACCTTCGCCGAACTGCAGCAGCGCACCGGCATGGCGGCCCCGGCGATGGCCAAGGCGCTCGCGGCGCTTTACCTGGTGGGCACGATCACGTCCAACCCGAAGCGGGCGAGCGTGACGCGCACGGTCCCCGGCGGTGACGACAGCGAACCGAGCCAGGGGATCCAGCACAGCATCGTTCCGTCCGGCCTGGAGACGGAGTCGATGCCCTCGACGCAGCCGCCGCGCATGCGGCCGGGCGCGCGCCACGGCAGCGCCGACTTCACCCTGCCGATGCCCCTGGTGCGGCGCTAGCCGGCGGCGGCCAGCGCGGCCAGCAGGCGGGCGTGGAAGCCGCCGAAGCCGCCGTTGCTCATGCAAAGCACGTGATCGCCGGGACGGGCCTCACGCAGCACCTGCTGCAGCAGTTCGTCCACCGACCCCGCCACCATGGCCCGCGCGCCCATCGGCGCCAGCGGTTCGCGCGGGTCCCAGCCCAGGCCGCCGCTGTGGCAGAACGCCAGGTCGGCCTGCTCCAGGCTCCAGGGCAGCTGCGACTTCATGGTCCCGAGCTTCATCGTGTTGCTGCGCGGCTCGAACACCGCCAGGATGCGCTGCGCGCCGATCTTGCGGCGCAGGCCGTCGACGGTGGTGCGGATCGCAGTGGGGTGGTGGGCGAAGTCGTCGTAGACCGTGATGCCGTTGACCACGCCGAGCGTCTCCATCCGGCGCTTGGCATTGTGGAAGCCGCACAACGCGGCGGCGCTGACTTCGGGCGCGACCCCGACGTGCTGCGCCGCGGCGATGGCGGCCAGCGCATTGAGCTGGTTGTGCACCCCGCTCAGCGCCCATTGCACCCTGCCGGCCGGCTTGCCGCGCTCCAGCACCTCGAACGCATCGGCGTCGCCCCGGGCGCTGAAATCGCTGACGGCGGCCCCGAAGCTGCGCACCTCGCTCCAGCAGCCCTGATGCAGCACGCGGGCGAGGCTCTCCTCCAGCCCGTTCACCACGATCCGGCCGGATGCCGGCACGGTGCGCACCAGGTGATGGAACTGGCGCTCGATCGCGGCCAGGTCGTCGAAGATGTCGGCGTGGTCGAACTCGAGGTTGTTCAGCACTGCCGTGCGCGGCCGGTAGTGGACGAACTTGCTGCGCTTGTCGAAGAAGGCGGTGTCGTATTCGTCGGCTTCGATCACGAACGTGTGCCCGCTGCCGGTGCGCGCCGAGATGCCGAAATTGAGCGGCACACCGCCCACCAGGAAGCCGGGATTCTTCCCTGCGTATTCCAGGATCCAGGCGAGCATCGAAGTGGTGGTGGTCTTGCCGTGGGTGCCGGCGACCGCCAGCACGTGGCGGCCCTGCAGCAGGTTCTCCGCCAGCCACTGCGGCCCGCTGGTGTAGCGCTCGCCGGCATCCAGGATGGCCTCCATCAGCGGATAGCGCGGCTGGCCGTCGGCGCCGCGGGCCCGCGACACCACGTTGCCGACCACCCAGACGTCGGGCTTGAGCGCCATCTGCTGCGCGCCGTAGCCTTCGATCAGTTCGATCCCCAGCGCCCGCAGCTGGTCGCTCATCGGCGGATAGACCCCCGTGTCGCAGCCAGTGACCTTGTGCCCTGCTTCCCGTGCCAGCGCGGCGACGCCTCCCATGAACGTGCCGCAGATCCCCAGAATATGAATGTGCATGGGCGCGGATTATCGGTGCCCCGCGAAGCGCTCCCGTAACTTCATCTTCCAGAACTTGCCGGTCGACGTGCGCGGCACGGCGTCGATGAACTCGTAACGATCCGGCAACTGCCACTTGGCAAAGCCGTGCTTCAGCAGATGGGCGCTGAAATCCTCCGGCGTCGCCGCCTGGCCCGGTTTGAGGACCACGCAGGCCAGCGGCCGCTCGCTCCACTTCAGGTCCGGGATCGCAATCACCGCCGCTTCGGCCACGGCAGGATGGCCCATGATCGCGTTTTCCAGGTCGACCGAGCTGATCCACTCGCCGCCGGACTTGATCAGGTCCTTGGTCCGGTCGGTGATCCGCACGAAGCCCAGGGCGTCGACGGCGGCGACGTCGCCGGTGCGCAGCCAGCCGTCGTCGGTGAACTTGTCGGGGTCGACCGGCACCTGGTGGTAGCTGCCGGTGATGAAGGGGCCGCGCACCTGGATCTCGCCGACGCTGCTGCCGTCCCAGGGCTGGTCGCCGCCGTCGTCGCCGCGCACCCGCAGGTCCACCAGCGGCACCGGCACGCCAGCCATCGCGGCGCGGCGGTAACGCTCGTCCTGCGTGGCCTGGCGCAGCTCGGCACGCGGATAGGAGACGGTGCAGACCGGCGAGGTCTCTGTCATGCCCCAGCCTTGCAGGATCCAGATGCCGTGCCGGTCGAAGGCGCGGATCAGCGCCTCCGGCACCGCGGCCCCACCCACCAGCGAGCGCATCCCCCGGGGCAGCGTCCAGCGCCCCTGGTTGGGAGAGCCCTCGTCCTGCGAGGCATCGAAGGCCTGGATCAGGCTCATCCAGATGGTCGGCACGCCCAGCGCCAGCGTCGGCGGCTCCAGCTGCATCAGGTCCAGCAGGTCCTCGGGATGCAGGTGCGGCCCCGGAAACACCAGCTTGACGCCCAGCATGACAGCGCCATACGGGATGCCCCAGCTGTTGGCATGGAACATGGGCGTTACCGGCAGCACCACGTCCGTGCCGCGCAGTCCCCAGAAATCGCCCAGGCTCGCCACCAGCGTGTGCAGCACGGTGGAGCGGTGCGAATAGACCACCCCCTTGGGCCGCCCCGTGGTGCCGGACGTGTAGCACATGGCCACCGGGTCGTCCTCGGCGTGCGGTTCGTACTCGAAGCCGTCCGGGTCGGCGTCGGCCAGCAGCCGCTCGTAGTCGATGAAGTCGGGCGCCACCGGCGCGCCCGAGAACGGGACCACGATCACCTGCTCGAACTTGTGCAGGGGCGCAACCTGCCGGTACAGCGGCAGCAGCACGTCGTCCACCACCAGGAAGCGGTCCTGGGCGTCGCCTGCGATCCAGCCGATCTCGTCGGGCGAGAGCCGCAGGTTCAGCGTGTGCATCACCCCGCCGGCCGCCGGGATGCCGAAGTAGCACTCCAGGTGGGCGTGATGGTTCCAGCACAGGGTCGCGACCCGGTCGCCTTTCTTCATTCCCATCTTCTTCAGGGCCGACGCGAGGGCGCGGGCGCGCCGGTGGAAGTCGCCGAAGCTGTGGCGGCGCAGGCTCTTGTCCGGCAGCCGGGAAACGATCTCGTTGCCGGCGAACAGCCGGCCGGCCCGCTCCAGCAGGTGGTTGATCGAAAGCGGGACGTCCATCATCGTGCTGTGCATGCGGCCTCCTGGTAGCCGGGTCACTTTACGTCCGGTCGCGGCCGCTGGCGGCAGAATCTTCCCTGATGGACAACCTGAAATCGGAAATCGCGGCCACGGCTGCGCGGATGGTGGTGGAGGAGGGCCTGGAATACGGGCCCGCCAAGCGGCGCGCCGTCCGCCAACTGGGGCTGCCGCCGCGCACCGCCCTGCCGGACAACGACGAGGTGGAAGACTCGGTGCGCGAGTACATCGAGCTGTTCTGCGCGGACACCCAGCCGGGCGAACTGGAGGCGCTGCGGCGGCTGGCGCTGACGTGGATGGAGCGGCTGGCGCAGTTCCGCCCGTACCTGGGCGGCGCGGTGTGGCATGGAACGGCGACCCGCCTGTCGGACATCTACCTGCAACTGTTCTGCGACGATCCCAAGTCGGCCGAGATCGCCCTGATCGAACACAACGTGGATTACGAAGCCCGCGCCGTCACCGGCTTCCACGGCGAAACGGTGGACGCCCTGAGCCTGTCCAGCATGAGCCCCGAGCTGGGCGAGCCGATCGGCGTGCACCTTCTGGTCTACGACCACGACGACGTGCGAGGCGCCCTGCGTCCGGATGCCAAGGGCCGCACGCCGCGCGGGGACATCGCCGCGGTGCGCGCGTTGCTGGGACAATAGCGTGATGGATTCCACGGCCAAAGCACCCCCCACGCCCTCCGGCACGAGCAGCCGGCGCCGCTTCCTTTACGGCGGTGTCGCTGCCGCCGCCGCGGCCGCCGGAGCCGGGCTGGCCTGGTGGAAGTACGCGCCGACGCAAGCACCCTCCAACGCGCTGGACTCGTTCTGGTCCACCAGCTTCCAGACGCCGCAGGGCGCCGCGCTGCCGATGGCTGCCTTTCGCGGCAAGCCGCTGCTGATCAACTTCTGGGCCACCTGGTGTCCGCCCTGCGTCGAAGAGTTACCGATGATCGACGCCTTTTACCGCCAACACGCAGGCAACGGCTGGCAAGTTGTCGGCTTGGCGCTCGACCAGCCCAGTGCCGTGCGCAGCTTCCTGCTGCGCACGCCGGTCACTTTTCCGGTCGGGCTCGGCGGGCTGGAAGGGACCGAGTTGGGCAGATCGTTGGGCAATGCCAGCGGGGCGCTACCGTTCAGCGTCGTCGTCTCTGCCGTTGGGGGAGTGCTCCACCGTAGAATGGGACGCCTCACCGCCGGCGAACTGGCGGAGTGGGCCAGGCAGGCCTGACCCGCCGGCGTGTCGGCCGGTGCCCAGGCAGCGGCCTCGTCAAAAAATAAAATCGCGAGAAATAGCGGAAGAAAATCAAAGTAAGCGTGAATTGGAGTAAATTCGCGTTCCTTTTGTTGCATCCGCTGGAGAGCACATGGATTTGCGCAAGCTGAAGACGCTGATCGACCTCGTATCCGAGTCGAACGTTTCGGAACTCGAGATCACCGAAGCCGAAGGCAAGGTCAGGATCGTCAAGGGCGGCGTCGCCACCGGCCACGCGATGCCGGCCCAGGCCTATGCAGCACCGCTGCAGGCGGCCGGAGCCGCGCTGGCACCCGCCGCGGCCCCTGCCGTGCCGCAAGTGCCGGCCGGCCACACCGTCAAGTCGCCTATGGTGGGAACGTTCTACCGGTCTTCCAGCCCCGGCGCCAAACCGTTCATCGAGGTGGGCAGCCAGGTCAAGGAAGGCGAGACGATCTGCATCATCGAGGCGATGAAGATCCTCAACGAGATCGAAGCCGACAAGTCCGGCACCGTCACCCAGATCCTGTGCCAGAACGGCCAGGCCGTGGAATATGGGCAGGCGCTGGTCGTGATCGAATAAGCAAGGCCCATGTTCAAGAAAATCCTGGTCGCCAATCGGGGCGAAATCGCACTGCGGATCCAGCGGGCCTGCCGCGAGCTCGGCGTCAAGGCGGTGATGGTCTATTCCGAAGCCGACCGCGAAGCCAAGTACGTCAAGCTGGCGGAGGAGGCGGTCTGCATCGGACCCGCCCCGTCGCCACAGAGCTATCTGAACATGCCGGCGATCATCTCGGCCGCCGAGGTCACGGACGCCGAAGCCATCCATCCGGGCTACGGCTTCCTGTCGGAGAACGCCGATTTCGCCGAGCGCGTCGAGAAGAGCGGCTTCCAGTTCATCGGACCGACGCCCGAGAACATCCGCACCATGGGCGACAAGGTCTCGGCCAAGCAGGCCATGATCAAGGCCGGCGTGCCCTGCGTGCCCGGCTCCGAGGGCGAGTTGCCGGACGACCCGGTGATCATCCGCCGCACCGCCAAGGCGGTCGGCTACCCGGTCATCATCAAGGCGGCCGGCGGCGGCGGCGGCCGCGGCATGCGGGTGGTCCACACCGAGGCGGCCCTGATCAACGCGGTGCAGATGACCAAGGCGGAAGCCGGCGCGGCGTTCGGCAATCCGGCGGTCTACATGGAGAAATTCCTGCAGAACCCGCGCCACATCGAGATCCAGATCCTGTGCGACAAGCACAAGAACGGGGTCTACCTGTGGGAGCGCGACTGCTCGATGCAGCGCCGCCACCAGAAGGTGATCGAGGAAGCGCCGGCGCCGGGCATCCCGCGCAAGCTGATCGAGAAGATCGGCGAGCGCTGCGTCGCCGCCTGCAAGAAGATCGGCTACCGCGGCGCCGGCACCTTCGAGTTCCTGTATGAAGGCGGCGAGTTCTATTTCATCGAGATGAACACCCGGGTCCAGGTGGAGCATCCGGTGACGGAGCTGATCACCGGCATCGACATCGTCAAGACGCAGATCATGGTCGCGGCCGGCGAGAAGCTGCCATTCGCCCAGCGCGACATCGCGCTGCGCGGCCACGCCATCGAATGCCGGGTGAATGCCGAGGACCCGTACAAGTTCGTGCCCTCGCCCGGGCGCGTCACCACCTGGCACGCGCCGGGCGGTCCCGGTGTGCGGGTGGACTCGCACATCTACACCAACTACTTCGTGCCGCCGAACTACGATTCGATGATCGGCAAGATCATCGTGCACGGCGACACCCGCGAACAGGCGCTGGCGCGGATGCGCACCGCGCTGCTGGAGACGGTGATCGAGGGCATCAACACCAACATCCCGCTGCACCGCGAGCTGATGGTGGATGCCAAGTTCATGGCCGGCGGCACCAACATCCACTATCTCGAAGAGTGGCTGTCGCGGCATAAGGCCCTGAAGGCCTGAGCCAGATGTTCGAGCTGCGCCTGCTGGTTCCGCAGGACCGGGTCGATGCCGTGTCCGACGCCCTGGAGGCGCTGGACGCGCTGAGTGTCTCGGTGGAAGACGCCGACGCCCAGACCGATTCCGAGCAGGCGCTGTTCGGCGAGCCCGGCATGCCGCCGCCGCGCGGCGGCTGGAACCGCTCCCGCGTGATCGCGCTGTTTCCCACCGAGGAGGCTGCCCGCGAAGCGGGCGCGCTGCTGCAGGCCCAGGACTTCTTCGACGGCTGCCAGGTCGCCGGCGTCGAGGACGTGCCGGAGCAGGACTGGGTGCGGCTGACCCAGTCGCAGTTCGCCCCGGTGGAGATCACCCCGCAGTTCTGGATCGTGCCGACCTGGCACCAGCCGCCCGACCAGGCCCGGCAAGTGATCCGGCTCGACCCCGGACTGGCCTTCGGCACCGGCACCCATCCGACCACCCGCATGTGCCTGCGCTGGATCGCCCGCCAGCAGCTGGCCGGCCAGCGGGTGCTCGACTACGGCTGCGGCTCCGGCATCCTGGCGATCGGTGCCGCCAAGTTCGGCGCCACCGACATCGACGCGGTGGACATCGACGAGGCGGCGGTGCAGTCGACGCAGGCCAATGCGCTGGCCAACGACGTGGTGCTGCACGCCGGCCTGCCGGAACGCGCGCAAGGCAAGTACCAGACCGTGCTGGCCAACATCCTGGCGTCGCCGCTGAAGGTGCTGGCGCCGCTGCTGTGCGCCCATGTGGCGCCGGGCGGCTCGCTGGTGCTGGCAGGCATCCTGGAGCGCCAGACCGAGGAGTTGAAGCAGGCCTACGCCCCTTACGCCCGGCTCGACGTCGCTGACACCGAGGACGGCTGGGTGCTCATGACGGCCCGCCTCTGACCGCCTCCGGCCGGAAGGTGGCCGATACAATCTGCCGCTCATGAGCCTGATCACCCGGTGCCCCGCTTGCGGGACGATGTTCAAAGTCGTCCCCGACCAACTCCGGATTTCCGAAGGCTGGGTGCGTTGCGGGCAATGCGCCGAGGTGTTCGACGCCACGGCCAACCTGCAGGAGCCCGAACCCGCGGCCGCGGCCGCGGCGGCGACGCCGGAGCCGGAGCCGTCGGCACCGCCCGCGCCGCCCGCGCCGC
>NZ_JBHSMF010000009.1:107853-701702 GCF_042655405.1 Caenimonas terrae
AGCCGGAGCCGGAGCCGTCGGCACCGCCAGCGCCGCCAGCGCCGCCCGCGCCGCCCGCGCCGTCGATCGCCACGCCGGCCCCGGCCGCCGCAGTGCCGCCGCCCGTGGCGGCGCGGCCGATCGCCGCCCCTGCACCGGCGCCGGAGCGCTCCTCCGCCGACGACCCGGACAGCATCGTGGCGCCGCCGCTGTATCCCTGGTTTCCGTCCGAGGTGCACGACTCGCAGCTGCCGCGCGAATCGCGGATCGAAGCGGAAGAGCCCGACCTGGACAGCGTTTCCTTCGTCCGCAAGGCGCGCCGCCAGGCCCTGTGGAAGCGGCCGCTGGTGCGGACGCTGCTGGTGCTCGTCCTGCTGGCGCTGGCCGGCCTGCTGGCGCTGCAATACGCGGTGCAGGAGCGCGACAAGCTGGCGGCCACGCAGCCGCGGCTGCGGCCCTGGCTGCAGCTGCTGTGCGGTCCGCTGCACTGCGAGATCCAGCCGCCCCGGCAGATCGACGCCATCGTGGTCGACAGTTCTTCGTTCAACCGGCTGCGCAGCGACGTGTACCGGTTGAGCTTCAGCCTGCGCAACCAGGCTGCGATGCCGGTGGCGATGCCTTCGATCGAGCTGACGCTGACCGATTCCCAGGACCAGCCCGTGATCCGCAGCGTGCTGGCGCCGCGCGACGTCGGCGCGGCGGCGGTGCTGGCGCCGGCCGGCGAATCGAGCAGCACCGTCGCCGTCTCGGTGGCGGCCGATTCCAGCGCCAGCCGCATCGCCGGCTACCGGCTGCTGGCCTTCTATCCCTGACCCAACTTTTTCCCCGAGGTTCTTCCCAATGGCAGCAGTGATTTGTGGCTCCCTGGCCTTCGACACCATCATGACGTTCGAGGGCCGTTTTTCCGAGCAGATCCTGCCGGACCAGCTTCACATCCTCAACGTGTCCTTCCTGGTGCCGGCGCTGCGGCGCGACTTCGGCGGCTGCGCCGGCAATATCGCCTACGCCCACAAGCTGCTGGGCGGGCGGCCGCTGCCGATGGCCACCGTCGGCAGCGACGGCACCGAGTACGTCGAGCGCCTCAAGGGCCAGGGCATCAGCACCGAATTCGTCAGCCAGGTGCATGACACCTACACGGCGCAGGCGATGATCATGACGGACCGCGACAACAACCAGATCACCGCCTTCCATCCGGGCGCGATGATGCAGGCGCACCGCACCAAGATCGCCGCCCGCAGCGACATCCGGCTGGGCATCATCTCGCCGGACGGCCGCGACGCGATGCTGCAGCACGCGGCGCAGTTCAAGGCGGCCGACATCCCCTTCGTGTTCGACCCGGGCCAGGGCCTGCCGATGTTCGACGGCACCGAACTCGCCGCCTTCGTCGACCAGGCCAGCTGGGTCACGGTCAACGACTACGAGGGCAAGATGCTGTGCGACCGCACCGGCCTGTCGAACGCCGAGATCTCGCGCCGGGTCCAGGGCCTGGTGGTGACGCTGGGCGCCGAGGGCTGCGAAGTCTGGGTCGGCGGCGAAAAGACGGTGGTGCCGCCGGTCAAGGCCAGGGAAGTGGTCGATCCCACCGGCTGCGGCGACGCCTGGCGCGGCGCGCTGCTGTACGGGCTGGAGCAGGGCTGGGACCTGCGCAAGTGCGCGGCGCTGGGCAACCAGATCGGGGCGCTGAAGATCGCCAGCCGCGGGCCGCAGAACTACGACCTGGGCACGCTCAAGTTCTGACAACTGGCGCGGCAGACCTCTAGCCGCGGGCCAGCGTGACGCCGCCGTCGACCACGATGGTCTGGCCCACCACGTAGTCGCCGGCGCGCGAGGCCAGGTAGACCGCCACGCCGGCCATGTCCTCGTCGATGCCGATGCGCCCGGCCGGGATGCGCCTGGCCGTTTCTTCCGCGTGGTCGCGCGCGATCCGGTTCATCTCCGAGGCGAACGCGCCCGGCGCGATGCCGCTGACCACGATGTTGTCCTGCACCAGCCGCAGCGCCATGCGCTTGATCAGGTGGATCAGGCCGGCCTTGCTGGCCGCATACGAATAGGTCTCCTGCGGGTTGACCGAGATGCCGTCGATGGAGGCGACGTTGATCACCTTGGCCGGCCTGAGCCTGCCCGCGGCCTTGAGCTGTTCGTGCAGCGCCTGGGTCAGGAAGAACGGCGACTTCAGGTTCAGGTCCATCACCTTGTCCCAGCCCTTTTCGGGAAAGGTGTCGAAGCTCTCGCCCCAGGCCGCGCCGGCGTTGTTCACCAGGATGTCCAGCGCCGGCTCGCGCGCGGCCAGGGCGGCTGCCAGGCCGCGCGCGCCTTCGACGGTCGACACGTCGGCCGGCAGCGAGATGCACGGCCCCAGCGCCGACAGCTCGCTGGCGGTCTGGTCGCAGGCCTGGGCCTTGCGCGAGGAGATGTACACCTTCGCGCCGTGGGCCAGCAGGCCGCTGGCGATCATGCGGCCGATGCCGCGCGAGCCGCCGGTGACGAGCGCGACGCGGCCCTGCAGCGAGAAGAGGTCTTTCATGGGGGCTCCTGGAATGAGGGCCCCAGCGTAGCCTCACGGTGGCCCTTGGCAATCACCTGCATGACAGCTGATCCGGCGGGCGCTACGATTCCGCCCGTTTGTGACCAATGGAGTGACCATGAAATTGAACGACACCCGCCGGGCCCTGATGCTTGGCGCGGCAGCGGCGACGCTGCTGGCGGCGTGTGCCACCACCGAGCGGGATGCACGCGCAGTGCTGGAGCAATCGGACCGCGCGATGGGCGCCGGCAAGCTGCAGACCCTGCGCTACGCCGGCCGCGGGGCAGGCGGCATCTTCGGCCAGGCCTTCATTCCCGAGCAGGCGTGGCCGCGCGTGGCGTACATGGCCTTTTCGCGCGACATCGACTACGCCAACGCGGCGATGCGCGAGGAGTTCGTGCGCACACGAACGCAATCGACCGGAGGCGGTGCGCTGCCGCCGCTGGGAATGGGCGACCAGCGCGCGGTCGGCCTGGTGCGCGGCACTTCGGCATGGAACCTGGCCGGCACGGCGGCCAGCGCCGCGCCGGTGGCGCTGGACGGCCGCATCCACGACCTGTGGACGACGCCGCACGGCGTGATCAAGGCGGCCCTGAAGAATGGCGGCACGGTCCGCACCGAAGAGGGCAAGTCGCTGGTCACCTTCACCGAGCCGGGGCGGTTCCGGGCGACAGTGTGGATCGGCGCCGACGGGATGGTGGAGCGGGTCGATTCGGTGCAGCCCAATCCGGTGATCGGCGACACGCGGGTGGTGACGCGCTACTCGAATTACCGGGATCACGGCGGCATCAAGTTCCCCGCCCGCATCGTGCAGGACCAGGGCGGCTTCAACGTGCTGGAACTGGACGTGACCGAGGTCGTCCCGAATGCCCCGGTGGCGATCGAGACCCCGGCGTCGGTCGCCGCGTTCACCGAGACTGTCACCGTGGAGAAGGCGGCGGATGGCGTGTGGTTCCTGGCGGGGGGCTCGCACAACAGCGTCGCCATCGAGATGAAGGACCACATCCTGCTGGTCGAAAGCCCGCTCTACGACGGCCGCGCGCAGGCGGTGCTGGCGCAGGCCAACCGGCTGGTGCCCGGCAAGCAGGTGCGCTCCGTCATCAATTCCCATCACCACTTCGACCACGCGGGCGGCTTGCGCGCCGCAGCGGCGCAAGGAGTGGCTCTGGTGGTGAGCGAGCCCTCGGCCGGCTGGTTCCGCCGCGTGCTGGCCAATCCGAACACGATCAGCCCGGATGCGCTGGCCGCGTCCGGCAGGCAGGCAGTGCTGGTGCCGGCGGCCGCGCCCCTGCACCGCATCGGGGACGAGACCCGGCAGGTCGAGATCCATCTGATCGGCGACAGCTTCCACGCGCAGGGCTACGCGATGGTCTGGTTGCCGAAGGAGCGCCTGCTGATCCTGGCCGACGAATACACGCCCGGACCGCCGAATGCGCCCCGACCGGCGCAGGTCAATCCGAACAACCTGAACCTGGTGCGCAACATCGAGCGGCTCAAGCTCGACGTCGACCGGATCCTGCCGCTGCACGGCAGGATGGTTCCGGTCTCCGAGCTGATGGCGGCGGTGGGCCGCTGAAACCCGCCGGCTCAGGCCGCGGCGCGGGCCCGGCGCCGCTCGAGCCAGGCCTGCAGTTCGCCGACCACGCCTTTGCGGAAGGCCAGCACGCAGACCACGAAGATGGCGCCGATGATCACGGTGACCCAGGAACCGACCCGGTCCGACAGCATGTCCTGCAGCGTGACCACGATGCCGGCGCCGACGATCGGGCCCAGGAAGGTCCCGGCGCCGCCCAGCAGCGTCATCAGGATCACCTCGCCCGAGGTGGCCTGCAGCACGTCCGTCAAGGTGGCGAAGCCCAGCACCAGCGCCTTGAGCGAGCCGGCCAGCCCTGCCAGGGCAGCGGACAGCGCGAACACCAGCAGCTTGTAGCGGTCCACGTCGTAGCCCAGGGACACGGCCCGCGGCTCGTTCTCGCGGATCGCCTTGAGCACCTGGCCGAACGGCGACGACACGATGCGCCGGATCGCCAGGAACACGGCGATCAGCAGGCCGAACACCAGGTAATACATGACCATGTCGTTGCGCAGGGAGACCAGCCCCAGCAGCGTGCCGCGCGGCACGCCCTGGATCCCGTTCTCGCCGCCGGTGAACGGCGCCTGCAGGCAGACGAAGTACACCAGCTGCCCCAGCGCCAGCGTGATCATGGCGAAGTAGATGCCGGAGCGCCGGATCGCCAGCAGGCCGATCAGCAGGCCGGCGACCAGCGCGGCCAGCATGCCCATCGCGATCGCGGGCAGCGTGCCCCAGTGCGGTCCGGTCACCAGCCAGCTGGTGACGTAGGAGCCCAGGCCGAAGTAGGCCGCATGGCCGAAGGAAAGCATGCCGCCGTACCCGAGCAGGAGGTTGAACGCGCAGGCGAAGATCGCGAACGAGTACAGCGTCATCAGGTACACCGGGTACACGCCCAGCCAGGGCATCACCAGCCCGGCCAGCACCAGCACCGCGTAGAGGGCGAGAAGGGGTCGTGACATTGCCTACTCCCTGCCGAACAGGCCGGCGGGCCGCAGCACCAGCACGATCGCCATGATGACGAAGACCACGATGTTGGACGCTTCCGGGTAGATGACCTTGGTGAAGCCCTCGACCATGCCGAGCGCGAGCCCGCTGACGATGGCACCCAGGATCGAGCCCATGCCGCCGATGACGACCACGGCGAACACCACCACCACCAGCGACGATCCCATCAGCGGAGAGACCTGGATCACCGGCGCGGACAGCACGCCGGCCAGCGCCGCCAGCCCGATGCCGGCGCCGTAGGTGAGCATGACCATGGTGGGAACGTTGATGCCGAAGGCCTGCACCAGGCGCGGGTTCTCGGTGGCCGCCCGCAGCGTGGCGCCCAGCCGGGTGCGCTCGATGACGAACCAGGTGACCAGGCAGACGGTGATGGAGGCGACGATCACCCAGGCCCGGTAGATCGGCAGGATCATGAATCCGAGGTTGAACACACCCTGCAGCGCGTCCGGCACGGCATAGGTCTGGCCGGAGGAGCCGAAACGCTCCCGCATCAGGCCTTCGAAGATCAGGGCCAGGCCGAAGGTCAGCAGCAGGCCGTACAGCGGATCGAGCTTGTAGAGCGGGCGCAGCAGCAGCCGCTCGATCACCATGCCGAAGGCGCCGACGACGATGGGCGCGAGCACCAGTGCCAGCCAGTAGTTGATGCCGAAGGTTTCCAGGCCGATCAGGGCGGCGAAGGCGCCCAGCATGTAAAACGCGCCGTGGGCGAAGTTGACGACGCCCAGCAGGCCGAAGATCACCGCCAGCCCGAGGCTGAGCATGGCGTAAAAGGAGCCGTTGACCAGGCCCAGCATCAGCTGGCCCAGGATCACGGGGATGGGGTAGCCGAAGATTTCGGTCATGTGAGATTGGTCGCCGCTTGAAAGTGGCGGGGCGCCGCTGCGGCGGCCCCGCCACGAACCGTCACTTCTTGGCGAACGGGCACTGGCCGGTGATCGGGCCGAAGGCTTCCTCGCCCGGCATCGTCTTGATCACCTTGTAGTAATCCCACGGGTACTTGGACTCGGCCGGGGTCTTCACCTGCATCACGTACATCGGATGGATCATGACGCCGTCGGCGCGCACGTAGCCGCCCTTGACAAACATGTCGTTGATCTTGTCCTTCTTCATCTGCGCCATCACCTTGTCCGCATCCGTGCTGCCGACGGCCTTGACGGCGTTCAGGTAGTGCAGGGTGGCCGAGTAGTAGGCCGCCTGGTTCATGGTCGGCTCCTTCTTCATGATGTTGAAGTAGCGCTTGGCCCAGGCGCGGGTCTCGGGGCTCAGGTCCCAGTACCAGCCGGTGGTCAGGTACAGGCCCTGGGCGGTCTTCAGCCCCAGGCTGTGGATGTCGCTGATGAAGGCCAGCAGCGCTGCGGGCTTCATCTTCTTGGTGATGCCGAACTCCTGCGCCGCCTTCAGCGAGTTGGTGAAGTCCTGGCCGGCGTTGGCCAGGCCCAGCACCTGGGCGCCAGAGCCCTGGGCCTGCAGCAGGAAGGAGGAGAAGTCGCTGGCGCCCAGCGGCACCCGCACCTCGCCCAGCGACTTGCCGCCGTTGGCCGTCACCACGCTGGTGGCCGCATCGCGCAGCTGGGTGCCGAAGGCGTAGTCGGCGGTCAGGAAGTACCAGCTCTTGCCGCCTTCCTTGACGATCGCGCTGGCCGTGCCGTTGGCCAGCGACGTGGTGTCGTAGGCGTAATGGATGGTGTAGGGCGTGCAATCCTGGTTGGTCAGCGAGGCGCCGGCGGCGCCGATCGCGATGAACGGCACCTTCTTCTGCGCCGCCACCTTGGCCATGCCCAGCGACACGCCGGTGTTGGAGCCGCCCAGGATCATGGTGGCGCCGTTCTGGTCGGCCCACTCGCGGAACTTGGAGGCGCCCAGGTCCGGCTTGTTCTGGTGGTCGGCCGACAGGAACACGATCTTCTTGCCGAGGACGGAGCCGCCGAAATCGGCGATCGCCATCTTGGCGGCTTCGACGCCACCCTGGCCGATCACGTCCGCGTAGACGCCGGACATGTCGTCGATGTCGCCGATGACGACTTCGTTGGCCGCGGCCATCGCGGCGGGGGCGGCAAAGGCGGCTGCAAGCGCCATGAACAGCGCGGTTCTGGAAAGATATTTCATGCTTGTCTCCTTAAATGAACAAAGGGAAGTGACGCTAGACACCGAGGAATTCATGCAGCATGTCCATCCGCGAAGCCAGCTCGCCCTGGGCGAACTGCTGCACGATCTTTCCATGCTCCATCACGTAGAAGCGGTCGGCCAGCGGCGCCGCGAAGCGGAAGTTCTGTTCCACCAGGACGATGGTGTAGCCCTTGGCCTTGAGCGTGCGGATCATCTCGGCCAGCTTCTGCACGATCACCGGCGCCAGGCCTTCCGAGATCTCGTCCAGCAGCAGCAGCCGGGCGCCCGTGCGCAGGATGCGCGCCACTGCCAGCATCTGCTGCTCGCCGCCGGACAGCCGGGTGCCGGGGCTGGCGGCGCGCTCCTTCAGGTTCGGGAACATGTCGTAGACCTCGGCCACGCTCATGCCGCCTGCGCCGATCACCGGCGGCAGCATCAGGTTTTCCTCGGCCGACAGGCTGGCGAAGATGCCGCGTTCCTCGGGGCAGTAGCCCACGCCCAGCCGCGCCACCTTGTGCGGCGCCAGCTTGATCGCTTCCTGGCCCTTGATGCGGATCGAGCCGGTGCGCGCGCCGGTCATGCCGACGATCGCGCGCAGGGTGGTGGTGCGGCCGGAGCCGTTGCGCCCCAGCAGGCAGACCACCTCGCCTTCGTTCACCGTCAGGTCGACGCCGTGCAGGATGTGGGATTCGCCGTACCAGGCGTTCAGGCCGTCGATGCGCAGGAGCTCATGGACCATCAATGGGCCCCCTGCAGCGCCGCGTCGGAGGTGCCCATGTAGGCCTCGATCACCAGCGGGTTGGCGGACACCTCGGCGTAGGGACCGTCGGCGATGATGGCGCCGCGCTGCAGCACGGTGATGCGATCCGCGATCGAGGACACGACGTTCATGTTGTGTTCCACCATCAGGATGGTGCGGCCAGCGGAAATTTTCTTGATCAGCGCGGTGACGCGGCTGACGTCCTCGTGGCCCATGCCCTGGGTCGGTTCGTCCAGCAGCATCAGTTCGGGCTCCAGCGCCATGGTGGTGGCCAGCTCCAGCGCGCGCTTGCGGCCGTACGGCAGGTTCACCGTCATTTCGTCGGCGTAGTCCTGCAGGCCGACGGTCGCCAGCAGCTCGCGGGCCCGCCCGTGCAGCGGCGCCAGCGTGCTTTCGGGCTTCCAGAAATGGAAGGAGTTGCCCAGGTTGCGCTGCAGCGCGGTGCGGACGTTCTCCAGCACCGTCATGTGCGGGAAGACCGCCGAGATCTGGAACGAGCGCACGATCCCGCGGCGCGCCGTCTGGGCCGGCCGCTCCTGGGTGATGTCGGCGCCGTTGAAGGTGATGGTGCCCGAGGTCGGGTGCAGGAACTTGGTCAGCAGGTTGAAGAACGTGGTCTTGCCGGCGCCATTGGGGCCGATCAGCGCGTGGATGTGGCCGCGGCGCACCTTCAGGTCGACGTTGTTGACCGCGACGAAGCCCTTGAACTCCTTGGTCAGGCCTGTCGTCTCGAGGATGAACTCAGCTGGCAAATCGCGCTCCTGCGGCATCGCACTCCGTGGGCCCGGGGGGTCCGGGCAAAGATGGCGAATCCTAGGGATCGTTGTTGCACTGCGATAGTGGGTAAAGCCCTAGGTAGTTGCGCGGACCCGCAGGCCGGCGGCGATGCTGTCAGAATCTGACGCGCAGCCGACGCTCACATGTTGCGCCGGTATTGGCCGCCGACTTCGAACAGTGCATGGGTGATCTGGCCCAGCGAGCAGACCCGCACCGCGTCCATCAGCACCTCGAACACGTTGCGGTTGTCGATCACCGCCTGCTGCAGCCGCTTGAGCATGGCCGGGGCCTCGCCGGCATGGCGGGCGTGGAATTCCTGCAGCCGCCGCAGCTGCCCCTGCTTTTCCTCGTCGGTGGAGCGGGCCAGCTCCAGCTTGTCCTGCACGGCGTCGCCGTGCGGGTTGCGGAAGGTGTTCACGCCCACGATCGGCAGCTCGCCGGTGTGCTTGAGCATCTCGTAGTGCATCGACTCGTCCTGGATCCGGCCCCTCTGGTAGCCGGTTTCCATCGCGCCGAGCACGCCGCCGCGCTCGGCGATGCGTTCGAATTCGGTCAGCACCGCTTCTTCCACCAGCTGCGTCAACTCCTCGATGATGAAGGCGCCCTGGCTCGGGTTCTCGTTCTTGGCCAGGCCCCATTCGCGGTTGATGATCAGCTGGATCGCCATCGCGCGCCGCACGCTGTCCTCGGTCGGGGTGGTGATCGCCTCGTCGAAGGCGTTGGTGTGCAGCGAGTTGCAGTTGTCGTAGATCGCGATCAGCGCCTGCAGCGTGGTGCGGATGTCGTTGAACTGGATCTCCTGCGCGTGCAGGCTGCGGCCCGAGGTCTGGATGTGGTACTTGAGCTTCTGGCTGCGTTCGTTGGCGCCGTACTTTTCCTTCATGGCCACCGCCCAGATCCGGCGCGCCACCCGGCCCATCACGGTGTATTCCGGGTCCATGCCGTTGGAGAAGAAGAAAGACAGGTTGGGCGCGAAGTCGTCCACGTGCATCCCGCGCGCCAGGTAGGCCTCGACAAAGGTGAAGCCGTTGGACAGGGTGAAGGCCAGCTGGCTGATCGGATTGGCCCCCGCCTCCGCGATGTGATAACCCGAGATCGAGACCGAATAGAAGTTGCGCACGTTGTGGTGCACGAAGTACTGGGCGATGTCGCCCATCACCTTCAGGCTGAACTCGGTGGAGAAGATGCAGGTGTTCTGGCCCTGGTCTTCCTTCAGGATGTCGGCCTGCACCGTGCCGCGCACGTTGGCCAGCACCCACTCGCGGATCTTGGCTGCCTCGGTGTCGGTCGGCTCGCGGCCGTTGTCGGCGACGAACTTGTCCAGGTTCTGGTCGATGGCGGTGTTCATGAACATCGCCAGGATGGTCGGCGCCGGGCCGTTGATCGTCATGGACACGGAGGTCGACGGGCTGCACAGGTCGAAGCCGGAATACAGCACCTTCATGTCGTCCAGCGTGGCGATCGAGACGCCCGAGTTGCCGACCTTGCCGTAGATGTCCGGCCGCGGGTCCGGGTCGTTGCCGTACAGCGTGACCGAGTCGAAGGCGGTGGACAGCCGCTTGGCCTCCATGCCGGAGCTGAGCAGCTTGAAGCGGGTGTTGGTGCGGAAGGCGTCGCCCTCGCCGGCGAACATGCGGGTCGGGTCCTCGCCCTCGCGCTTGAAGGCGAAGGTGCCGGCGGTGTACGGATAGCTGCCAGGCACGTTGTCCAGCATCAGCCACTTGAGGATCTCGCCGTGGTCTTCGTACTGCGGCAGGCAGACCTTGCGGATGGTGGTGCCGGACAGCGACTTGGTGGTGAGCGCGGTGCGGATCTCCTTGTCGCGGATCTTCACCACGTACTCGTCGCCGCCGTAGGCCTTCTGCATGTCGGGCCACTGCTGCAGCAGGTGCAGGGCATCCTTGTCCATCCGGGCCTTGCGCTGGCCGGCCAGGTCCAGCGCCGCTTCGGCGGCCGGCGCCCGGTCCGGCTTGTCGACCTTGAGCATGCGCGCCGCTTCCTTGAGCTGCTGCACTTCGCGCGCCAGGGTGGATTGCTCCTTGGCGCGCTTCTTGTAGCCGCGCACGGTGTCGCTGATCTCGGCCAGGTAGCGGGTGCGCGCCGCCGGCACCACCGGCGTCTGGTTGGTGCTGTGGCGCACCGTCACCGGCGGCAGCCGGCCGTCCTTGATCGGCACGCCGAGTTCGGCCAGCCGCGGCTTGAGCGCCTGGTACAGCGCGGTGACGCCGTCGTCGTTGAAGCGCGCCGCCATGGTGCCGAACACCGGCATCTGGTCGGGCGCCGTGGTCCAGGCTTCCTTGTTGCGCTGCACCTGCTTGGCGACGTCGCGCAGCGCGTCCAGCGAGCCCTTGCGGTCGAACTTGTTGATCGCCACGAATTCGGCGAAGTCCAGCATGTCGATCTTTTCCAGCTGGCTGGCGGCGCCGAATTCCGGCGTCATCACGTACAGCGGGATGTCGACGTGCGGCACGATGGCGGCGTCGCCCTGCCCGATGCCCGAGGTCTCGACCACGATCAGGTCGAAGCCGGCCAGCTTGCAGGCGGCGATCACGTCGGGCAGGGCGGCGGAGATCTCGCTGCCGAAGTCGCGCGTGGCCAGGCTGCGCATGAAGACCCGCTGGCCCTTGCCCCACGGGCCGATGGCGTTCATCCGGATGCGGTCGCCCAGCAGGGCGCCACCGCTCTTGCGGCGCGAGGGGTCGATCGAGATCACCGCTACCCGCAGGCTATCGTCCTGGTCCAGCCGCAGGCGGCGGATCAGTTCGTCGGTCAGCGACGACTTGCCGGCGCCGCCGGTGCCGGTGATGCCGAGCACCGCGACCTTCTTGCGCGCGGCCTGGGCCCGCAGTTCCTGCACCACGTCGGCGCGCAGCACGCCGTTCTCGATGGCGGTGATCAGCTGCGCCAGGGCGCGCCAGTTCAGCTCGCCGTTGCCCTGGATCGCGCCGAGGTCCTGCTTGGAGTAGCCCGACAGGTCCTTGTCGCAGCGCATCACCATCTCGCCGATCATTCCGGCCAGGCCCATGCGCTGTCCGTCTTCCGGGCTGTAGATCCGGGCCACGCCATAGCTGTGCAGCTCGCGGATCTCCGGCGGCACGATCACGCCGCCGCCGCCGCCGAACACCTGGATGTGCTCGCCGCCGCGCTGGCGCAGCAGGTCCACCATGTACTTGAAGTACTCCACGTGCCCGCCCTGGTAGGAGCTGATGGCGATGCCCTGCACGTCTTCCTGCAGCGCCGCCGTCACCACTTCGTCCACGCTGCGGTTGTGGCCCAGGTGGATCACCTCCGCGCCCATGCCCTGCAGGATGCGCCGCATGATGTTGATCGCCGCGTCGTGGCCGTCGAACAGGCTGGCGGCGGTGACGAAGCGCACCTTGTGGGTGGGGCGGTAGTTCGCGAGCGCCTTGAATTCGGCGGACAGGTCGGTCATGGGATGTCTCCGGGACGCGCCGGCGCGGCAGCCGGCGGCTTGGCAATCTTAAGCCGCGACCTTACTTGACGTTGACGTAAACGTCAATCGCTGCCCGAGCCGTCAGACCACCTTCACGCCCTTGATCGCGGGGTCGGGCGGCGGGTAGCGCAGCCCCAGCGAGGCCAGCTTGTCGCGCACCACCGTGGCGACCATCAGGTTGCGGTGGGTCTTGGAATCGGCCGGCACCACGGTCCAGGGCGCCAGCTCGGTGCTGGTGGCGCCCAGCAGCGCGCCGTAGGCGGCCATGTAGTCGCTCCAGTGCCGGCGCACCTCCAGGTCACCGGGCAGGAATTTCCAGGCCTTGCCGGGGTCGTCGATGCGCTCCTGCAGGCGCTGGCGCTGTTCGTCGGGGCTGAGGTGCAGCATGAATTTCAGGATCACCGTGCCGGTCTCCGCCAGCAGCCGCTCGAAGTCGTTGATCTGGCGAAAGCGCTGCTGCGTCTGCTGCGCGGACAGCGTGCCCTGCACCACCGGCACCAGCACGTCTTCGTAATGGCTGCGGTTGAAGATCATCAGCTGGCCGGCGCCGGGCACGCTCTGGTGGATGCGCCAGAGGAAATCGTGGGCCCGCTCCGCCGGAGTGGGAGCCTTCCAGCCGATGGTGTCGGTGCCCAGCGGGCTGACGCGGCTGAACACCCCGCGGATGGTGCCGTCCTTGCCGGCCGCATCCATCCCCTGCAGCACCACCAGCACCTTGAAGCGCCGGTCCGCGTACAGCATGTCCTGCAGCACGTCGATCTCCAGCGCCAGGGCCTCGACCTTCTCCTTGTCCCTGCCCTTGTCGCCGCTGGAAAACGGCTTGGCGCCGGGGTCGAACTTCGACAGGTCCACCGGCTTGCCCTCCTTGCTGCGCGGCTGCCATGGCGGCAGCGGGTCGGTCTTGCGGCGGGGACTGGCCTTGGTCATTGCTTGCGCGGCTCAGCCGCCGTAGAGGTACTTGGGCAGCCACAGCGTCATGCCGGGCCAGACGTACATGAAGACCATGCACAGGATCACGATCAACATGTACGGCATCATGCCCGCAAAAATCTGGTTGATGGTCACGTGCGACGGCGACACGCCCTTGAGGTAGAAGGCCGACATCGCCACCGGCGGCGACAGGAATGCCGCCTGCAGGTTGACGAACACCAGCACGCCCCACAGGATCGGGTCGATCTGGAAGTGCTGCAGCAGCGGCAGGAAGATCGGCACGAAGATCACGATGATCTCGGTCCACTCCAGCGGCCAGCCCAGGATGAAGATGATGGCCTGCGACACCAGCAGGAACTGCAGCGGCGTCAGGTTCATCGACAGCACCCAGTTCTCCACCACGCTCTGGCCGCCCAGCAGCGCGAACACGGCCGAGAACAGGGCCGAGCCGACGAACAGCCAGCAGACCATCGCGGTGGTCTTGGCGGTGAGGAACACGGCCTCCTTGATCTTCTGGAAATCCAGCGTCCTGGCCTGCCAGGCCATCAGGAAGGCGCCGGCGGCGCCCACCGCCGCCGATTCGGTGGCGGTGGTGATGCCGAACAGGATCACGGCAAGCACGACGAAAGTCAGGATGGCCAGCGGCATCACCGAGGTGATCAGCATGCCCAGGATCTCGAACTGCTCGGCGTCGAACTTCCAGTAATACAGGCCCAGCAGCAGCAGCGTGAGCCCGCAGGCGATCCAGAAGCCGATGTAGAACGCCTGCGGCACGGTCACTTCGTGCGCGGGATCGACCGCCGACGGATCGCCGAACTGCTTGAGCGGCTCGTCGACCGACGCGGAGGCGGACGGCGGCGCGGATTCGCTGCCCGGAGGCTCCTGGACGCCGGCCGAACCGGGCGGTTCCTGCAGCTCGCCGGCACCGGGAGGCTCCTGCAATCCGCCCGCCGGTTCCGGCGCCGCCACGGAGGCCGGCACGCTCGCTGCGGGCGCCGTCGCCGCCAGCTTCTCGGCCTGCGCCACCGGCTGGGTGGCGGCGAGGTTGTCCTCCTGTGAGTGGATCACCACGTACCACCAGATCGCGCCGAGCGTGACCGCGGCCAGCAGCACCGGCACCAGCGACTTCAGCAGGCTGGACGCCAGCCGGCTCCAGCGCACCGGTTCGACGCCCGCGGGCGGGCGCAGGGCCCGGGCCGGCGAGGCGACGGCGGCCAGCAGGGCGGGCAGCATGCGCGGGCCGTAGCTGCTGGCGATGTGCGCCACCCACGGCCGCACCGGTACCACCATCTGCGCCGGCGGCAGCTTGGGGGCGATCTTGGGATTGATCAGGACCCAGGCGATGATGTAGATGAGGTAAAGCAGGGCCAGGAAGAAGCCGGGGAACATCGCCGCCGCGTACAGCTTGACCACCGATTGCCCGGCCACCGCCGCGTAGACGATGATCATCACGGACGGCGGGATCAGGATGCCCAGCGTGCCGCCAGCGGTGATCACGCCGGCCGCCAGCCGCGTGTCGTAGCCGGCGTTGAGCATCGGCCGCATCGCGATCACGCCCATCAGGACCACGACGGCGCCGACCAGGCCGCTGGCGATGCCCCAGAAGGTGCAGATGATCAGGGTGGTGACCGCCAGCGAGCCGGGGACGCGGCGGAACGCGAACTGCACGGCGTGGAACATCTTGTCCACCAGCGCGCCCCGTTCCATCACATAGCCCATCAGCACGAACAGCGGGATCGACAGCAGCGTCTCGTTGGTCATCGCGCCGAAGGCGCGCTGCACCATCAGGTCGAAGATCCGGTTGCTCCAGAAATGCTGGGCCGGGTCGTAGAAGGCGACGAAGCCGAACATCATGCCCAACCCCATCAGGGTGAAGGCGGTCGGGAAGCCCATCATGATGACCACGACGATGAGCCCCAGCATCGTCATTCCAAGTGCGGCATTGCTCATTGTTAACCTTTCATGCCCTTGGACTTCTCGATGGCGAGCTGGCGCGATTCCTCGTCGACGTATTCGCTGGCGGCCAGCTGCTGCGCCACCACATCGGCCTCCTCCGCGTCCTTCAGCCGGGGCGGCCATTGCCCGGTCCTGATGCACACGATGCAGCGGATGATCTCGGCCACGCCCTGCATCAGCACGATGGCGCCGGACAGCGGGATGACGAACTTGAAGGGGTACAGCGGCAGCGGCGTGGCATTGAACGTCTGTTCATGCATGGCCAGCGAGTCCTGGTAGTAGCTCCAGCCGGCCCAGGTCAGGGCGACGATGCCGGGCAGGAAGAACAGGAAATACAGCACCAGGTCCAGGCTGGCCTGCCGGCGCGGCGGCATGCTCCCGTACAGGAAGTCGCCCCGCACGTGGCCGTCCTGCGCCAGCGTGTAGGCGCCCGCCATCATGAACAGGGTGCCGTACATCATGTTGCTGGCGTCGTAGATCCAGGCGGTCGGTGCGTTCAGGATGTAGCGCTTGAAGACCTCGATGCAGACCAGCAGCATCAGCGCCACGATCAGCCATGCGAAGGCCTTGCCGATCCAGGTGCTGATCAGGTCGGCCGTGTGGAGAAGCCGTTGAACGTTCATGGTGCCGCCGGGGTAACGCTGTCAAAACAAAACCAGCCCCCGGGCAGCGCCCGGCCGGCTGGTTTTCCGGGTTGGAGGGATGTCAGGCCTTCTTGCCGGATGCGAAGTAATGGTTGTAGGCCGTCTTGAAGTCGATGGTGTAGTCGTTGTGCCACTGGCCCACGCGCTGGGCGAAGGCCCGCTGCGAGTCCATCACCTTCTTGAACAGCGGGTTTTCGGCGGCCTTCTTGGCCACGGTCTTGTCCCACGCGACGAGTTGCGCGCGCAGCACCGCGTCGGGCGTCTTGTAGAACTTGATGCCCTGCTTCTTCATTTCCTCGTAGTCCTTGGCGTTGCGGTCAGCGTGCTTCCAGCTCATGTCGGCGCTGGAGGCCTGCACCGCGTAGTCGATGATCGACTTGAGTTCCGCCGGCAGCGCGTTGTACTTGGCCTTGTTGAACAGGATCTCGAACTGCTCGCCGCTCTGGTGCCAGCTTTGCAGCATGCAGTTCTTGACCACGTCGGGAAAGCCCAGCACCCGGTCGCTGGAGGCGTTGTTGAATTCGGCCGCGTCGATCAGGCCGCGGTCCAGCGCCGGCACGATCTCGCCGCCGGGCAGCGGGTTCACCGAGGTGCCCATCTCGGTGAACATGTCCACCGCCAGGCCCACGGTGCGGAACTTCAGGCCCTTCATGTCCTCCACCCTGGCGACCGGCTTCTTGAACCAGCCCAGCGGTTGCACCGTCATCGGGCCGTACAGGTAGGACACCACGTCCATGTTGATCGACTTGTAGATCTCGTCGAGCAGCGCCTTGCCGCCGCCGTAGTAATGCCAGGCCAGCACCAGGTTGGAGTCCAGGCCGAAGGCCGGGCCCGAGCCCCAGATCGCCAGCGCCGAATTCTTGCCATAGTGGTACGCCACCACGCCGTGGCCGCCGTCGAGCGTGCCCTTGTTCACCGCCTCCAGCAGCTGGAAGGCCGGCACCACCGCGCCGGCGGGCAGCACCTCGATCTTCAGCCGCCCGCCCGCCATGTCGTTGACCTTCTTGGCGAAGTCGTTGGCGTACTCGTGGAAGATGTCCTTGGCCGGCCAGGTGCTCTGGAAGCGGAACGACGTGGTCTGTGCGACCGCAACCATCGGCGCAGACATTGCACCCGCAGCGACGGCTGCGCCCTTGAGCAGGGTGCGGCGGCGAGGGGTTTGGCTTTGGCTCATGCTGGTCTCCTGGGTTAATGAATAATCGTCAGCACGCGATCTTTCGGCAGTCAGGTTCCCATCAGGAAGAGGGTTTCCACCAACGCGACGCCGGCCGATCCACGGTCCACTCGGCAGCACTAGGAGACAAACATGGACAGAAGGAATTTTTTCCACGGCACGGCCGCTGCGGCGGCGGCGGGCGCGCTCGCGGGTTGCGCGGCGCCGGCGGGGGTGCAGGGCGCGGCCCGCACGCCGTTCGCGGTGGCGTCCACCTACATCCCGGTGGTGGGGTCGGACGAGATGTTCCCGGTGCGCCGCATCTACTGCATCGGCCGCAACTACGCCGCCCACTCGCGCGAGATGGGCTCTGACCCGACGCGCGAGCCGCCGTTCTTCTTCCAGAAGCCGTCCGACGCCGTGCAGAACGTGGCGATCGGAACCATGCCGGACCATCCCTATCCGCCGCTGACGAAGAACTACCACTACGAGGCGGAACTGGTCGCCGCCATCGGCAAGGGCGGCCGCAACATCCCGATCGGCACGGCGCTGGAGCACGTCTGGGGCTATACGCTGGGGCTGGACATGACCCGGCGCGACCTGCAGCAGGCCATGGGCAACGAGAAGAAGCCGTGGGAGATCGGCAAGAGCTTCGACCATTCGGCGCCGCTGGGGCCGATCCACAAGGTGGCCCAGACCGGCCACTTCACCAAGGGCGCGATCTGGCTCAAGGTCAACCGCCAGCTCAAACAGAACGCCAACCTGGACCAGATGATCTGGTCGGTGGCCGAGCAGGTCGCCAAGCTGTCCGAGGCCTTCGAGCTGTTCCCGGGCGACATCATCTACTCGGGCACGCCGGCCAACGTCGGGCCGGTGGTGCGCGGCGACGTGATCGAGATGCACATCGACGGACTGCCGAACCTGAGCGTCAAGATCGTCTGACCGCGCCCTGCTGCATGGCTTGCGGTGCTGCCAAGGCTGGCAGAATCGGGCCATGCAACACCACAATCCGACCCCCAGCCCCGCCGCCGAGGCCAGGCCCGCCGACGGCTACGCCGGCGACGTGACGCCGCAACTGGCCTGGCAGTGGTGGCAGCAGGGCGATGCCGTGCTGGTCGACGTGCGCACCGACGCCGAACGCGACTGGGTCGGCTTCGTTCCCGGCGCCGTGCCGCTGGCCTGGAAGCAGTGGCCCGGCATGGCGGTCAATCCGGCCTTCGACGAGGGCATCAAGGCCGCGGTGCCGGCCGGCAAGAAGGCCGTGCTGCTATGCCGCAGCGGCGTGCGTTCCATCGCGGCCGCCAGGCGCGCCACCGAACTGGGGCTGGAGGCCTACAACATCCTCGAAGGCTTCGAGGGCGACGCCGACGACCAGGGCCATCGCGGCCTCAAGGGCGGCTGGCGCTTCCACGGCCTGCCGTGGCGCCAGGGCTGAGCGCGCGCTTTTCAAGTTCTTCCCCCAACCAACGAGTTTCCATGGCTGTCAATCTGTCCGTGCCGCAGGCCGGCAACCTCCATCCGGTTCCAGGCGTGCGCATCGGCGTGGCCGAGGCCGGCATCCGCAAGGCCAACCGCAAGGACCTCACCGTCGTGCTGATCGACGAAGGCGCGTCGGTCGCCGGCGTGTTCACGCAGAACCGCTTCTGCGCCGCGCCGGTGCAGGTCTGCCGCGAGCACCTGCTGCGCGGCAGCATCCGCGCGATGGTCATCAACACCGGCAATGCCAACGCCGGCACCGGCCAGGACGGTCTGGCGCGCGCGCGAGCCACCTGCACTGCGCTGGCCGCGCAACTGGAGCTGGCGCCCGAGCAGGTGCTGCCGTTTTCCACCGGCGTGATCATGGAGTCGCTGCCCGTGGACCGGATCGAGGCCGGCCTGCCCGCCGCCATCGCCGATGCGAAGCCGGACCACTGGCTGCGGGCCGCCGAGGGCATCATGACCACGGACACGCAGCCCAAGGCGTTCAGCACGCAGGTCAGCATCGACGGCGCGCTCGTCTGCGTCACCGGCATCAGCAAGGGCGCCGGCATGATCCGGCCCAACATGGCGACCATGCTCGGCTTCATGGCCACCGACGCCCGGGTGGCGCAGGGCCTGATGCAGCAGCTGGCGCGCGAGCTGGCCGACGGCTCCTTCAACCGGGTGACGGTGGACGGCGACACCTCCACCAACGATTCGTTCGTGGTCATCGCCACCAACAAGGCGGCGCACGCCGAGATCACGTCGCTGGACAGCGCGGCCGCCAAGGCGCTCAAGGCCGCCATGCTGGAGGTCGCGCGCCAGCTGGCGCAGGCCATCGTGCGTGACGGCGAGGGCGCGACCAAGTTCATCACCGTGCGGGTGGAGGGCGGCGCCAGCACCGAGGAGTGCCTGAAGGTCGCCTATGCGATCTCGCATTCGCCGCTGGTGAAAACCGCCTTCTTCGCCAGCGACCCCAATCTCGGCCGGATCCTGGCCGCGGTCGGCTACGCCGGCATCGCCGACCTGGACCAGACCAAGATCGACCTGTACCTGGACGACGTGCACGTGGCCGTCAACGGCGGGCGCAACCCGGCCTACCGCGAGGAGGACGGCCAGCGCGTGATGAAGCAAAGCGAGATCACCGTGCGCGTGGTGCTGGGCCGCGGCAGCGTGGCGGACACCGTGTGGACTTGCGACTTCAGCCACGATTACGTCACCATCAACGCCGACTACCGCTCATGAACGACAAATTCGAGCTGCTGATCGAGCGCGCCACCCAGCTGCTGGCGCGCATCGAGGCAGTGCTGCCGCAACCGCTCACGTCCCCCGACTGGAGCCAGTCGATCGCCTGGCGCTACCGCAAGCGCTCCTCGGGCCACGGCGCGCTGGAGCCGGTGCGCCACGTCGCCGACATCCGCCTGGGCAACCTGAAGGAAATCGAGCCGCAGAAGGAGAAGATCCAGCGCAACACGCTGCAGTTCGTGCAGGGCCAGCCGGCCAACAACGTGCTGCTCACGGGCGCCCGCGGCACCGGCAAGTCCTCGCTGATCAAGGCCTGCCTGAACGAATACGCGTCGCAGGGCCTGCGGCTGATCGAGGTGGACAAGGCCGACCTGACGGACCTGCCGGACATCGTCGACGTGGTCGCCGGGCGCGCCGAGAAGTTCATCGTGTTCTGCGACGACCTGAGCTTCGAGGACGGCGAGCCGGGCTACAAGGCGCTCAAGTCGATCCTGGACGGCTCGGTGGCGGCGTCCACGCCCAACGTGCTGATCTACGCCACCAGCAACCGGCGCCACCTGCTGCCCGAGTACATGAAGGAGAACCTGAGCTACACCCACACCGACGACGGCGAGGTGCATCCGGGCGAGGTGGTCGAAGAGAAGATCTCGCTGTCGGAGCGCTTCGGCCTGTGGGTGAGCTTCTATCCCTTCAGCCAGGACGAATACCTGGCCATCACGGCGCAATGGCTCTCCTCGTTCGGCGTGACGCCGGCCAGCATCGAGGCGGCCCGGGCCGAGTCGCTGGTGTGGGCGCTGGAGCGCGGCTCGCGCAGCGGCCGCGTGGCCTACCAGTTCGCCCGCGACTACGCCGGCAGGAATGCCAGCCCCTCCTCGGGCGCCGTGGCGCCGCCCGGCGCCGCCCGGCCTTCGTGAACAAGCCGGTGCTGGTGGCGCACGGCGAGCGGCCGCGCGAGGGTGGGCCGGACCGCAAGGAGGTGGAGGTGGCCGTCGGCGTGCTGCTGCGCCCGGACGGCGCCTTCCTGCTGACGTCGCGTCCGCCGGGCAAGGTCTACGAGGGCTACTGGGAATTTCCGGGCGGCAAGGTCGAGGCCGGCGAAACCGTGGAGCAGGCGCTGCGGCGCGAATTGCACGAGGAGATCGGCCTCACCATCGGCGCGGTGCATCCGTGGAAGGTCGAGCGGGTGGACTATCCCCATGCGCTGGTGCGGCTGAATTTCTGCAAGGTGTTCGACTGGCAGGGCGAGCTGCAGATGCACGAAGGCCAGGCCTTCGCCTGGGAAACGCTGCCGGTGCAGGTGGCTCCGGTGTTGCCCGGCACGGTGCCGGTGCTGCAATGGTTCGCGGACGAACGCCGGTTCACGGGCGCCACCCACTCGGGCGCCGGCTAGGCTTTCACTGCAGCTTGGCGTCGCCGAAGGGCTGGTCGTCCGGCGGCGCCTCGCTGGCCACGCGGAAGTCTTCGCTGGCCCAGGCGCCCAGGTCGTGGTTCTTGCAGCGCTCGCTGCAGAACGGCCGGTACGGATTGGCGGGGGAGTAGATGCTGTCGCCGCCGCATCCTGGGCAGCGGACGATGCGCGGCTTGGCGCCGGAGAAAGATTGCTCGCTCATCCCCTTGCGACTCAGGAACAGAGCGTCAGTTCAAACGTGGCGTTGTCGCTGCTGGGTTGCAGCCGGTCGCCGGCTTCCTCGAGCATCAGCCGCACCGAGACCATCAGGCGGTTGCCGCTGATTTCCGGCACCAGGTGCAGCTCCGGGTCGATCCGCAGGCGCAGCAGCTGGAAGGTGCGGCCGGTGGGCAGCGTCTGCTGGAACTGGCCGGCGCCCGCCATCACCTTTTGCGGCATGCCGGCCTCGCGCAGCAGGCGCAGCAGCATGTGGATCGATTCGGCCAGCGGCGCCAGCGTGGAGGCCCAGCGTTCCAGGTCGGCCCGGCGCGCCGCCGGCGCACGGTGCTGCCAGGCGTAGTAGGCGGGAAGGTCGAATTCCGAGGTGCCGCCCGGGATGCTGATCCGGCTGCGGATGCTCATCAGCCAGTCGTTCTCGGTCAGCGTCTGGCCGGCCTTGCCCGGCAGGTTGTTCAGGCTGGCGAAGCAGCCGTCCAGCTTGGCGATCACTTCGTCCAGCACCTTCTCGGCGATGGCGGGGTTGCCGCGGTAGCCGTTGAGCGCCTGCTTCTGCTTTTCCAGGTCCTTCATCACGTCGGACTTGAGGTCGGCGCGGGCGCCCACGTCCATCACTTCGAAGATGGTCGCCAGCGCATAGTGGTGGTCGACGGGGTGGTCGCGCGGAACCAGCAGGCTCAGCCGCCGGAACAGGTGTTCCAGACGAAGGTAGGTGCGGATGCGTTCGTTGAAAGGATATTCGTAGAGGATCACGCTGCTTCGGGTTCCGGCAAGGCCGCCATCATAGCCCGAAGCGTTTTGCAGCAAGCGCAACCTCGGCCTGCAACTGCAAGAGAGTGAGTCCTTCGTTGCAGATCACGACATCGGCGGCCGCCAGCCGCTGCGCGCGGGGCGCCTGCGCGGCGATGATCGCCTCCACCTGCGCCCGCGTCAGCGCGCTGCGCGCCACCACGCGGGCAATCTGCGTTTCCACCGGGCAGTCCACCACCAGGACCTGGTCCACCTGCCGGCGCCAGCGCCCGGACTCCACCAGCAGCGGGATGTCGAACACGATGCAGCGGCTGCCGCTGCCGTGCGCAGCCTGCACCTGGCGTTCGCTCTCCGCCCCGACCAGCGGATGGATGATCGCTTCCAGCCGCTCGCGCGCCTTCGGGTCGGCGTAGGCGTGCTCGCGCATCAATGCGCGGTCCAGTGCGCCGTCCACGCCGATGAAGTGCCGGCCGAACTCGCGGGCGATGTGGGGCAGGGCGGCGCCGCCGGGCGCCGTGACCGCGCGCGAAATCGCGTCGGCGTCGATCACCGCGGCGCCGAGCGCCGCGAACATCTGCAGCACCGTGCTCTTGCCGCTGCCGATGCCGCCGGTGAGCCCGACCCGCAGAAGCGGCATCACGCCGCCGCCGGGCCGCCCCAAGGCGGCGTGCGCCCCCCCGGGGGGCAGTGCAGCGGCAACGCCGCAAACGTGGGGGCCCACATACCTCTACAGCCCGATGGCGCGCAGGATCGAGTCCGGGCCGAAGATCATGGCCGTCAGGCCGGCGCCCGCCAGGAAGGGCCCGAACGGCACCTGGCCGCCCTCGCGCAGGCCGCTGGTGAATTTCATGGTGATGCCGACGATCGCTCCGATCACGGACGCCATCAGGATGATCGGCACCAGCGCGGTCGGCCCGAACCAGACGCCGAGCGCGGCGAACAGCTTGAAGTCGCCGAAGCCCATGCCTTCCTTGCGGGTGAGCAGCTTGAAGCCCTGGTAGACCAGCCACAGCGACACGTAGCCGGCCACTGCGCCCCAGATGGCTTGTGCGACGGGCACGCCGGTCCAGCGCAGCGCGGCGCCGACCAGCCCGGCCCACAGCAGCGGCAGGGTGATGTCGTCCGGCAGCAGCGTCGTGTCCCAGTCGATCATTGCCAGCGCCACGATGGCGGCGCTGAAGCCGCACCACATCAGGCCGGTCGGGTTGGCGCCCCAGCGCTGGATGCAATAGAAGAACAGCGCGCCGGTGGCCAGTTCCACCACCGGATAGCGGATGCTGATCGGCTGCTTGCAGGCGGAGCACTTCCCGCGCAACGCCAGCCAGCTGAAGACGGGGACGTTCTCGTACCACCGGATCTGGTGGCCGCACTGGCCGCAGCGCGAGCGCGGCACCATCAGGTTGAAGGGCGGCGCCTCGGGCACCGGCTGGCCCTGCAGGTCGGCGCATTCGGCCGCCCACTGCCGCTCCATCATCTTGGGCAGCCGGTAGATCACGACGTTGAGGAAACTGCCCACGAGCAGGCCCAGCACGCCGACCACAGCGGCGTCCAGCATCGCCGAACCGAACATCAGACGACCTGGCCCAGCTTGAAGATCGGCAGGTACATGGCCACCACGATGCCGCCGATCAGGCCGCCGAGGAACACGATGATGATCGGCTCCATCAGGCTGGACAGGCCGGCGACCATGTCGTCCACCTCGGCCTCGAAGAAGTCGGCCGCCTTGCCCAGCATGTGGTCCACCGAGCCCGATTCCTCGCCGATGGCGCACATCTGCAGCACCATGCTGGGAAACAGGTTCACGTTGGTCATCGCCACCGTCAGGCTGGTGCCGGTGGACACTTCCTGCTGGATCCGCTCGGTGGCCTTGGCGAACACCGAGTTGCCCGACGCGCCGCCCACCGAGTCCAGCGCCTCGACCAGCGGCACGCCGGCCGCGAACATCGTCGCCAGGGTGCGGGTCCAGCGGGCGATCACCGACTTGTAGATCAGGCTGCCGAACACCGGGATCTTCAGCATGACCCTGTCCATGAAGGCCTGCACCTTCTCGCTGCGTTTCCAGGCCTGCATGAAGAAGTAGAAGCCGCCGCCGATGCCGCCGAAGATCAGCCACCAGTACTTGACGAAGAACTCGCTCATCGCGATCACCACCAGCGTGGGCGCCGGCAGGTCCGCGCCGAAGGAGCTGAACACCTCCTTGAACGCCGGGATCACGAAGATCATGATCACCGCCACCACCACGAAGGCCACCACCACCACCGAGATCGGGTACATGAGCGCCGACTTGATCTTGGACTTGATCGCCTCGGTCTTTTCCATGTAGACCGCCAGCCGGTCCAGCAGGGCTTCCAGGATACCGGCGGCTTCGCCGGCCTCGACCAGGTTGCAGTACAGGTTGTCGAAGTAGAGCGGGTACTTGCGGAACGCCGCCGACAGCGAAGTGCCGGTTTCCACGTCGGTGCGCACGTCGTTCAGCAGCTTGGTGACGCTGGCGTTGGCGTTGCCGCGGCCCACGATGTCGAAGGCCTGCAGCAGCGGCACGCCGGCCTTCATCATGGTGGCGAGCTGGCGGGTGAAGATGGCGATGTCCTTGGGCTTGATGCGCTGGCCGCTGCGCATCCGCCGCTTCTTGATCTTGGTCGGCGAGACCCCCTGCCGGCGCAGCGACGCGGTGACCTGGTTCTCGCCGGCGGCGCGGGTTTCCCCGCGCACCTGCTTGCCGTTGCGGTCGCGGCCTTCCCATTCGAAGACGAACTCGGTGATCTTGGTTGCTGCCGTGGCCATGTCAGACGTACCCCTCGTGATTGCCCGTTTTATTCATTGGTGCAGCCCAGCACTTCCTCCAGCGAAGTGATGCCCAACCTCACCTTGTTCAGCCCGGAAACGCGCAGGCTGTTGACCCCTTCCGACTTCGCCTGCTCGGCGATCTCCATCGCGCTGCCGTCCTTGAGGATGATGCGCTGGATCTCGTCGGTGATCGGCATGACCTGGTAGATGCCGACCCGGCCCTTGTAGCCGTTGTTGCACATGCTGCATCCCACCGGGCGGTAGGGGGTCCAGGAGCCGTCGACTTCCTCGTCCTTGAAGCCGGCATCCAGCAATGTCTCATGCGGAATGTCGGCCGGCGCCTTGCAATTGGGGCACAGGCGCCGCGCCAGCCGCTGCGCCGTGATCAAAATCACGCTCGACGCGATGTTGAACGGGGCGATGCCCATGTTGCGCATCCGCGTCAGGGTGGTCGGCGCGTCGTTGGTGTGCAGCGTGGACAGCACCAGGTGCCCGGTCTGGGCCGCCTTGATGGCGATGTCCGCCGTTTCCAGGTCGCGGATTTCGCCGACCATGATCACGTCCGGGTCCTGCCGCAGGAACGATTTGAGCGCCGCCGCGAAGGTCAGGCCAGCCTTCTCGTTGACGTTGACCTGGTTGACGCCCGGCATGTTGATTTCGGACGGGTCTTCGGCCGTGGAGATGTTCACTCCCGGCTTGTTCAGCAGGTTCAGGCAGGTGTACAGCGACACGGTCTTGCCGGAGCCGGTCGGTCCCGTCACCAGCACCATGCCGTACGGGCGCTGCACCGCGCTGAGCAGCCTTTCCTTTTCCACCGGGTCGTAGCCGAGCGCGTCCACGCCCAGGCGGGCGCTGCTCGGGTCCAGGATCCGGATCACGATCTTCTCGCCGAACAGCGTGGGCAGGGTGCTGACCCGGAAGTCGATCACGCGGTCGGGGCCGACCTTGAGTTTCATCCGGCCGTCCTGCGGCACCCGCTTTTCCGAGATGTCCATCCGCGAGATCACCTTGATCCGCGATGCCAGCTTGTCCTTGATGGCGACCGGCGGCGAGGCGATCTCGCGCAGTTCGCCGTCCACCCGGAAGCGCACGCGGTAAGTCGTCTCGTAGGGTTCGAAGTGCAGGTCGGAGGCGCGCATCGTGAACGCGTCCAGCAGCATCTTGTGCAGGAACTTGACGACCGGCGCATCCTCGACTTCGGACGGTCCGGCCTGCTCCTCGTCGACCACCGCCGACTCCATCGAGGCGTCGTCGAACTCGAAGTCGTCGCCGATGATGCTGTCCATCTCCTGCGTGGCGGTGGTGGCATGCGCCTCCACCATCTTGGACAGCTTGTCGTATTCGGCAATGATCCAGTCCACGCCCAGCTGGGTGGCGAACTTGATCTTCTCGGCGGCCTGGCTGTCCGACGGGTCGGCAGTGGCGACGATCAGCCGGTTGTTGCGCTTGCTCAGGACCACCACGCGGTAGTCCTGGCAGATCTTGGTGTCCAGCAGGCCCTTGGGCAGGCGGGCCAGGTCGATCGCTTCCAGGTCCAGCAACGGCGCGCCGAAGGCGGTGGACATAGTGTGCGCCAGGTCCGAGGCCGAGACGGCGCCGGAGCCGGTCAGTTCCGCGATGAACCGCGTCCGGTTGGCCTGGGACTTCTTGTGGACGTCTTCGGCCGCCTTCTGTCCCAGCTTGCCGGCCGACACCAGCGCGCGGGCGAGACCGGGCAGGGCAACGGCGGGGGCGTCTGTAACGGCTGGGTCGACTGCTGCCATGTGAGAAGGATGTACTGAGGGTTGCGGCCGGCAGGGGCGCCGGGCGGTGCTGCAAATCATCGCTGATTGCCCTGCGACTGTAAATCGCTCGGTCGGTTCGGGCCGCCAAGTGTGGCGCCACGGGTTCACTGGGCGAAAATGACCGCATGAAAACCACCATTCCGCCGCCCGATGCGCACCAGGAGTTGCGCGAGGGGATGCGCGCGCTGTGCCGCGGTTTCGACGCCGGCTACTGGCAGCGGGTCGACCATGAGCGCGCATACCCTGAGGAATTTGTCACGGCCCTGACCCGGGCCGGCTGGCTGGCCGCCCTGATTCCCCAGCAGTACGGCGGCTCCGGCCTGGGCCTGGCGGAAGCGTCGGTGATCATGGAGGAGATCAATTTCTCCGGCGGCAACGCCGGCGCCTGCCACGGCCAGATGTACAACATGGGAACGCTGCTGCATCACGGCTCCGAGGCGCAGAAGCAGCAGTACCTGCCGGCGATCGCCAGCGGCAAGCTGCGGCTGCAGTCGATGGCCGTCACCGAACCGACCACCGGCACCGACACCACCCAGCTCAAGACGACGGCGGTGCGCAAGGCGGGCCGCTATGTCGTGAACGGCCAGAAGGTCTGGATCTCGCGCATCCAGCATTCCGACCTGATGATCCTGCTGGCCCGCACCACGCCGCTGGCCGAGGTGCGGAAGAAGAGCGAGGGCATGAGCATCTTCCTGGTGGACCTGCACCGGGCCATCGGCCACGGCATGGAGGTGCGGCCGATCGGCAACATGGTCAACCACGAAACCAACGAGGTGTTTTTCGACGACCTGGAGATTCCTGAGGAGAACCTGATCGGCGTCGAGGGCCAGGGCTTCAAATACATCCTGACCGGGCTGAATGCGGAACGCACGCTGATCGCGGCCGAATGCATCGGCGACGCCTACTGGTTCGTCGACAAGGCCCGGCGGTACGCCAGCGAGCGGGTGGTGTTCAACCGCCCCATCGGCCAGAACCAGGGCGTCCAGTTCCCGATCGCCGACGCCTACATCGAGACCGAGGCGGCCAACCTGATGCGCTTCAAGGCCTGCTCGCTGTTCGACGCCGGCCAGCCCTGCGGCGCCGAAGCCAACATGGCCAAGTACCTGGCCGCCAAGGCCTCCTGGGAGGCGGCCAACACCTGCCTGCAGACCCACGGCGGCTTCGGCTTCGCCCACGAATACGATGTGGAACGCAAATTCCGCGAGACGAGGCTTTACCAGGTGGCTCCCATTTCAACCAATCTGATCTATTCCTACGTCGCCGAGCACCTGCTCGGGCTGCCGAGGTCCTTCTGATGGCGCGCCCGCTCGACGACATCACCGTCGTATCGCTGGAACACGCGATCGCCGCTCCCTTTTGCACCCGCCAGCTGGCCGACCTGGGCGCGCGCGTCATCAAGGTGGAGCGGCCCGGCAGCGGCGACTTCGCCCGCGACTACGACCACCGCACCAAGGGGCTTGCCTCCCACTTCGTCTGGGTCAACCGCTCCAAGGAAAGCCTGACGCTGGACCTGAAGCAGCCCGCTGCGCTGGCGACGCTGAAGGAGCTGGTCGCCACCGCCGACGTCCTGGTGCAGAACCTCGCCCCCGGCGCCGCCGCGCGCATGGGCCTGGGCTACGAGGAATTGAGCCGGCGCCACCCGCGCCTGGTCGTGTGCGACATCTCGGGCTACGGCAACGACGGGCCGTATCGCGACAAGAAGGCCTACGACCTGCTGATCCAGAGCGAAGCGGGCTTCCTATCGGTGACGGGCACGCCGCAGGAACCGTGCAAGGCCGGCAACTCCATCGCCGACATCGCGGCGGGCATGTACGCCTACAGCGGGGTCCTTTCGGCGCTGATGCAGCGGCACAAGACCGGCAAGGGCTCGCACGTCGACGTGTCCATGCTGGAGGCGCTGGGCGAGTGGATGGGGTTTCCCCTTTACTACGCCTATGAAGGCCAGCCGGCGCCCACGCGCAGCGGCGCGTCCCACGCCACCATCTATCCCTACGGCCCGTTCCAGGCCGGCGACGGCAAGACCGTGATGCTGGGGCTGCAGAACGAGCGCGAGTGGAAGGCCTTCTGCGCCGAGGTGCTGCTGCTGCCGGCGCTGGCAACCGACGCGCGCTTCAGCAGCAATGCGCGGCGCCACGAGAACCGGGATGCGCTGCGCGACCTGATCGTCCAGGCGTTCGCGCCGCTGAGCGCGCAGCAGGTCATCGAGCGGCTCGACCAGGCGCAGATCGCCAACGCCCGCGTCAATGCCATGGCCGACGTGTGGGCGCATCCGCAGTTGCAGGCACGCGAGCGCTTTCGCAGCGTCGGCTCGCCCGCCGGCCCGATCAACGCGCTGCTGCCGCCGGCAGCCAACAGCAGTTTCGACTACCGGATGGATCCCATCCCGGCGATCGGCGAGCACAGCGAGGCGATCCTGCGCGCGCTGGGACACGGCGATGCCGAGATCGCCGCCTTGCGCGCCGCCGGCGCCATCTGAGAAGGCAGGCCCATGAGCTCCAACGCATTGACGCTCGGCGACCCGCTGCTGGACCAGGAGCACGCCGAGCTCCAGCGCCTGATCGATGTCCTGCAGGCGGCCCCGCCGGACGCAGCCCTGGCCGCGCTCGACGCGCTCAAGGCACACGCCGCGCTGCACTTCGGCCAGGAGGACGGCGACCTGCGCCGGCTGGGCGGCGCCAATGCCACCTGCCACCTGGACGAACACGCGGCGGTGCTGCGTTCGCTGGACGAAGTCAGGGCGGTGCTGGAGCGGCCACAGCCGCCCGCCGACCTGGTCGGCCGGCTGGCGGCAGAACTGTCTCGCTGGCTGCCCGAGCACGTGCAGGCGATGGACGCGGGTATCGCGTCCGTGCGCACCCGCGAGCGCTTCGGCGGCGCACCGGTGCAGCTGACCCGCCGCAGCGCTTCGTGACGGACGCGCTCAGCGGCGGGCGATGAGCATGCCCAGCAGCAGCCCGATGCCGGCACCTACTGCGATCGATTCCCAGGGGTGCTCGCGCACGTAGCCGTCGGCGCTGCGGCCGGCGTCGCGCGCGCTCTCCAGCATCGCCTCTTCGGCCGAGCCGATCCGCTCGCGGGCGCGCTTGACGCTGTCCTCCAGCCGGGCCCGGGCATCGGTGTAACCCTTGCTCGCGTCGCCGGCGGCGTGCCGCAGCAAGGCCTGCGCGTCCTCCAGCACCGTGCTGAAATCCTCCACCAGCCGGGACCGGCTCTTGTTCAGTGAATCGCTTGCATCGTTCATGGAAAACTCCTAGGTCGGTCGGCCATTTTGATGCACAAAGGCGCTGCCTGGGCACTGCGCCCGGTTGCGCCGGATCGGCGCCGGCAGAACAATGGGTGGTCCTCCGCTGGGCCGGCGGAGGCCTCGACCAGGATCAAAGGACGGCCCGCAAGGAGCAGACATGTACCAGCGAATCCTCGTTCCCGTCGACGGCAGCCCGGCCTCCGAGCGCGGCGTGCAGGAAGCGATCGGGCTGGCCGGCAAGCTCAACGCCAGGCTGCTGTTCCTGCACGTGCTGGACGACTACCCGATGCTGCAGGAGATGACCACGGCCGGTGCGCTGGACGCGATGCTCAGGGACCTGCGCCATGCCGGCCTGGACGTGCTGGCCAGGGCCCGGCAAGCGGCCGAGCAGGCCGGCGTGCATTGCGAAACGCTGATGCGCGAGGTGGCGGGCCGCCGGGTGGCAGACGTGATCGTCGACCAGATCGGCCTGCACCACTGCGACCTGGTCGCCATCGGCACCCATGGCCGGCGCGGACTGGCAAGGCTGGCCATGGGCAGCGATGCGGAGCAGGTGGTGCGGCACAGCCCGGTGCCGGTGCTGCTGGTGCGGCAGGCCGCGTCGGCAACGGGTTGATCTGCGTCAAGCCGGCGGGGCGGGCGGCTGCCTATAGTGGGCCAAGGAGAATGCTATGTCCCATCCTGCCGCCACGATCATCCATGAGGAACACGCCGCGGTCGCGGCCATGCTGCGATCGCTGCAGGCGATGGTGCAGCAGGGCCCCGGCGAAGCGCCGGAGCGCTTCTTCGACGTGGTGCGGGCAATGCTGTTCTACATCGATGAATTTCCCGGCCAGCGTCACCACCCCAAGGAATCGAACCTGCTGTTTCCCAGGGTGCTTCAGGTCTGCCCCGAGCTGATGCCGGTGATCGAGCAGCTGGAAAGCGAACACCTGTCGGGCGAAGGCAACGTGCGCGAGCTGCAGCACAAGCTCGCAGCCTGGGAATACCTGGGCGAGTCGCGCCGGCCCGACTTCGAGGATGCGGCCAGGAAATATGTGGACTTCTACCTGAACCACATGCGTGTCGAGGAACGCGAGTTGCTGCCGGCCGCCGAGCGGGCGCTGTCGGCCGCCGACTGGGCCGAGCTCGATGCCGCTTTTTCTGCCGACCGCGACCCGCTGGCGGGCGGCGTGCGCGAGGCGCAATTCGACCGGCTGTTCACCCGCATCGTGTTGCAGGCCCCGGCACCGATCGGCGTCGGGCCGAGCACCGAACGCCTGCTACCGGCCTGAGGCGGCCGGCGGCGGAAAGTCCAGCCGCTGGCGACTAGCGAAGCTGCGCTCCAGGCCGGTGACGGGATCGCGAAACGCGATGCTTTGCGCCAGCAGTCGCAGCGGATTGCCGGGTTCATCGCCCCCCTGGGGCAGCAGCGCCGGATAGATGCGGTCGCCCAGGATCGGCAGCCCCAACGCCGCCATGTGGACGCGCAGCTGGTGCCGCTTGCCGGTCAGCGGATGCAGGCGGTAGCGCGCGTGCGCGCCGCGTGTCTCGACCAACTCGATCCGCGTCTGCGCGTTCGCTTCGCGCGCCGCATCGACGGGCGCCTCGCGCATCTGCATGAAGTGCCCGCCCTCGACCAGGGTGCTCGCCCGCTCCAGCGGGAATCGCAGCAGCGGGTTGCTGGCGGCGATCGCCTGGTAGACCTTGGCGACCGCGCGGCCCGCGAACAGCGCGTGGTAGCCGGCGCAGGTGGCGGGCTGCTTGGCGAACAGCACGATGCCGGCCGTCTCGCGGTCGATCCGGTGCAGGGGGGTGAGGGCATCGAACCCGAGCTGGCGGCGCAAGCGCACCAGCAGGGTTTCCTGCAGGTAGTCGCCCGACGGCGTCACCGGCAGGAAGTGCGGCTTGTCGGCCACCACCAGCAGCTCGTCTTCGAACAGCACGCTGGCCCGCGCCGCGTTCGCCGGCTCGTTGGCAACCGTGCGGTAGTAGTACAGCCTCCCCAGGGGAAGATAAGGCTCGCCCGGCGCGACGCGGCGGCCGGTGCCGTCCACGACATCGCCGGCTTCCATGCGGCAAGTCCACTCGGCCATGGAGATCGCCGGAAAGCGCTGCACCAGGAAGTCCAGCAGGCTCGCCCACTGGCCCGCTGGCAGCGCCACCTGGCTGGGACCGACGCCGTCGCGGACCGGCAGCACCGGCTACTCCTCGGTCCCGGGTCCGGCCCCCACGGCCTGCGCCAGCCGCCTGGCCCGGGCCAGCCGCCATTCGCCGTCCGGTTCCTGGCCGTATACATCGTCGAGCGTGCTCGCGGTCTCCTGCAGGTGCGTGTCCAGCGCCACCCGGTTGTCGAACACGAAACATTCGCCGCGCCAGTCCAGCTGCGCGTCGGGCACCTGCTGGAAGTAGTTCAGGATGCCGCCTTCCAGCTGGTAGACCGGCATGTCCATCTCCAGCATCCAGGCGCTGGTCTTTTCGCAGCGGATGCCGCCGGTGCAGTACATCGCGATGCGCTTGCCCTGGGCCTTCCACTGCGCTGCGTGGGCCCGCACGTAGGCCGGGAAATCGCGGAAGTTGGTCACCTGCGGATCGATCGCGCCTTCGAAATGCCCGAGCCGGTATTCAAAACTGTTGCGGTTGTCCAGCAGCACCAGGTCGGGATCCTTGATCAGCTCGCGCCAGTCCTGCGGGCTGACATTGATGCCGGTGACGCGCGCGTCCACGCCTTCGATGCCCAGCGGCACGATCTCCTTCTTGACGTGCACCTTCAGCTTGCCGAAGGGCGGCGTCGTGCATGCGCTGCGCTTGAAGGCCATGCCCGCGAAGGCGCCGGCGAAGGCGGCGTCCTGTACCAGAGCCGCTTCGATGAAGTCGACGGCTTGCCGGGAGCCGGCCAGCATACCGTTGATGCCTTCGGTGGCGACCAGGATGCTGCCGGTCAGCCCGCCGAGCTGCGGCTGCGCCAGCAGCGAACGCAACGACGCGCCGACCCGCTCCGGGTCGGGCAGCGGCGCGAATCGATAAAACGCCGTATGGATCATTGATGAAATTCCTGGTCGGGGTGAGAGGATTCGAACCTCCGGCCTCTACGTCCCGAACGTAGCGCTCTACCAGGCTAAGCTACACCCCGATTTTTCCGCCGAGATCTGCGCCCCGGGCCTGAATCGCTTCAGTTGCGGCGCAGCAGCAGTTGAGCCGCCAATTGTAGCAAACCTTCGGACCATTCATTGCGCGGCAGCCGCTGCGCCGCTTCGATCGCACGTTGCGCCTCGTCCGCGGCGGCGCGCCGGGTCACGTCCAGCGCGCCGGTCTGGCGCACGATGGCGACGATGCTTTCGAGTTCGGCGGCTGCCCCGGTCTCCACCGCGTGGCGGATCAGCGCGCTCTGCTCGGGCGTTCCGCGCTGCATGGCCGCGATCAGCGGCAGCGTGGCCTTGCCCTCGCGCAGGTCGTCGCCCAGGTTCTTGCCCATCTCGGAAGCGTCGCCGTCGTAGTCCAGCACGTCGTCGATCACCTGGAACGCCGTGCCCAGGGCCTGGCCGTAGTCGGCGCAGGCCTGCTCGATCTCCGGAGAACTGCCGGCCAGCACCGCGCCTAGGCGGGCGCTCGCCTCGAACAGCTTGGCGGTCTTGGACCGGATCACCCTCAGGTAATCGGCCTCGGTGAGCGAGGCGTCATGCATGTTCATCAGCTGCAGGACCTCGCCCTCGGCGATCACGTTGGTGGCGTCGGCGAGGATTTCCATCACCCGCATCTGGCCGGCGTCCAGCATCATCTGGAAGGCGCGCGAGTAAAGGAAGTCGCCCACCAGCACGCTGGCCGGATTGCCGAAGCTTTCGTTGGCGGTGGCGCGGCCCCGGCGCAAGGTGGATTCGTCCACCACGTCGTCATGCAGCAGGGTGGCGGTGTGGATGAATTCGACCACTGCCGCCAGGTTGAAGCGCTGCTCGCCGCGGTAGCCCAGCGCGCCGCAGATCAGCAGCAGCAGGGCCGGGCGCAAGCGCTTGCCGCCGGCCGAAATGATGTAGCGCGAGACTTCGCCCACCAGGGGTGCGCCGGAGTCGAGCCGGTTGGCGATGACGACGTCGACGCTCTCCATGTCGCTCGCCACGAGGGCGAGAACGGAAGCGGTGCTGGAGGAGTTGGCGGTCAAGGCGGAAAAGCGGAAGGAATTGGCCGATTATAGGAAGCAGGGTGACCGTTCCCCGGCCGCCAGGGTGGCCCGTTGTTAGTGGGCGCAAACGGTGCTATAATTTTGGGCTCTGCGGAAATCCGTCCGCGGAAACTCTATTTCAAGAGGTCAACATGTACGCGGTCATAAAAACCGGGGGCAAGCAGTATCGCGTTGCTTCCGGCGAAAAAATTAAAGTAGAACAGATTGCTGCGGACGTAGGCCAGGAAATCGTGATCGACCAGGTTCTTGCTGTCGGCGACGGCAGCGGACTGAAGGTCGGCACACCCCTGGTGTCCGGCGCAACTGTGATTGCCACTGTCGTGGCTCACGGCAAGCACGACAAGGTTCGCATCTTCAAGATGCGCCGTCGCAAGCATTATCAGAAGCGCCAGGGCCATCGCCAGCAGTTCACCGAACTGCAAATCGGCGTGATCGCCGGTTAAGCCAATCAGGAGCAGCAGAAATGGCACAGAAAAAAGGCGGCGGCTCGACGCGAAACGGCCGGGATTCCCAGCCCAAGATGCTCGGCGTGAAGGCTTTCGGCGGTGAACTGATCACTGCCGGCGCCATCATCGTGCGCCAGCGCGGCACCCGGTTCCATCCGGGCACCAACGTGGGCCTGGGCAAGGACCACACGCTGTTCGCACTGGTCGACGGCCACGTGACCTTCGCGGTCAAGGGCCCGATGAACAAGTCGACGGTGAGCATCACCCCGGCGTAATCGACCTTCGATTCGCCTCGAAGCCCCGATTCGTCGGGGCTTTGTTTTTTATACTGTAGCCATCATGAAGTTCGTCGACGAAGCCTATATCGATGTTGCCGCGGGCGACGGCGGAGCCGGCTGCGTCTCGTTCCGTCACGAGAAGTACAAGGAATTCGGCGGTCCCAACGGCGGCGACGGCGGCCGCGGCGGCCACGTGTTCGCGGTCGCCGACCCCAACCTCAACACGCTGGTGGACTTTCGCTATTCGCGCCGCCACCACGCCAGGAACGGCCAGCACGGCATGGGTTCCGACATGTTCGGTGCGGCCGGCGACGACATCACGCTGAAGATGCCGGTGGGCACCATCATCACCGACGCCGAGACCGGCGAGGTGCTGCACGAACTGCTCAAGCCCGGCGAGATCATCACCATCGCCAAGGGCGGCGACGGCGGCTTCGGCAACATGCGGTTCAAGAGCGCGATCAACCGCGCGCCGCGGCAGAAGACCCCGGGCTGGCCCGGCGAGGGCCGCAAGCTCAAGCTGGAACTGAAGGTGCTGGCCGACGTCGGCCTGCTGGGGATGCCCAATGCCGGCAAGTCCACCTTCATCACGGCGGTGTCCAACGCGCGGCCGCGGATCGCGGACTACCCCTTCACGACGTTGCATCCGAACCTGGGAGTGGTGCGGGTCGCGCCGGAGCAGAGCTTCGTGGTCGCCGACCTGCCCGGCCTGATCGAGGGCGCTTCCGAAGGCGCCGGCCTGGGGCACCTGTTCCTGCGGCACCTGCAGCGCACCCGGCTGCTGCTGCACATCGTGGACATTGCGCCCTTCGACGGCGCCGACCCGGTGGCGCAGGCCAAGGCCATCGTGGGCGAACTGAAGAAGTACGACGCCGCCCTGTATGAAAAGCCGCGCTGGCTGGTGCTGAACAAGGTGGACATGGTGCCGGCGGACGAGCGCGAGGCGCGCGTCAAGGACTTCGTCAAGCGCTTCAAGCACAAGGGCCCGGTGTTCGAAATCTCCGCGCTCACGCGCGAAGGCTGCGAAAGCCTGATCAAGGCCGTCTACAAGCACATCAAGTCGCAGCAGGTTGCCGAGCAGCCGGCCACCTACATCGATCCGCGCTTCTCGGGCGACGCCGCCGAATGAGCGCCGGAGCTGCCTCCACGGTGCTTCGCGATGCGAAACGCATCGTGGTCAAGGTCGGCTCCAGCCTGGTCACCAACGAGGGCCGCGGGCTGGACGAAGGAGCGATCGGCGAATGGTGCCGCCAACTCTCGGCGCTGGCCCAAGACGGCCGCGAGGTGATCATGGTGTCCAGCGGCGCCATTGCCGAGGGCATGAAGCGCCTGGGCTGGGCCACGCGGCCGCACCAGGTGCATGAACTGCAGGCCGCTGCCGCAGTCGGCCAGATGGGGCTGGCCCAGATGTACGAAACCAAGCTGCGCGAGAACGGCCTGGGCTCGGCCCAGGTGCTGCTCACGCATGCCGACCTGGCCGACCGCGAGCGCTATCTCAACGCCCGCTCCACGCTGCTCACGCTGCTGCAGCTCAAAGTGATCCCGGTCATCAACGAGAACGACACCGTGGTCAACGACGAGATCAAGTTCGGCGACAACGACACGCTGGGCGCCCTGGTCGCCAACCTGGTCGAAGCGGACGCGCTGGTGATCCTGACCGACCAGAAGGGCCTGTTCAGCGCCGACCCGCGCAAGGATCCGGCGGCCGTCTTCGTGCACGAGGCGCGGGCGGGCGACCCGGCGCTGGAGGCGATGGCCGGCGGCGCCGGCTCCAGCCTGGGCCGCGGCGGGATGATCACCAAGATCCTGGCGGCCAAGCGGGCCGCCGGCTCGGGTGCTTCCACCGTGATCGCCTGGGGCCGCGAACCGGACTGCCTGCTGCGGCTGGTGCGGGGTGACGCCATCGGCACGTTGCTGCTGGCGACCACGCAGAAGAAGCAGGCGCGCAAGCAGTGGATCTCGGACCACCTGCAGCTGCGCGGCGCGATCACCGTGGACGAAGGCGCCGCAGCCAAGGTGCGCGACGACGGCAAGAGCCTGCTGCCGATCGGGATGACGGCGGTGGAGGGCGATTTCTCGCGCGGCGACGTGATTGCCATCCGCGACCCGCGCGGCGGAGAAATCGCCCGCGGGCTGGCCAATTACGCGGCGGCGGAGGCAAGGCTGCTGTGCCGCAAGGCCTCGGGCGACATCGAGCGGCTGCTCGGTTATGTGGCCGAGCCGGAGATGGTCCACCGGACCAACCTGGTCGTGACGCGCTGACGGCGGCTGCGCCCGCCGCGGCCAGCCCCCGCTACCTGTTCCAGAAGCGCCAGTTCACGCTGCCGCCCAGGTCGCGCACGATCTGCGCGGCCGACTGGTTGGCCGCATTGCCATTGCAGGCGCCGGTTCGGGCGATCACCAGGCTGTGGCGGGACGGCCGTGCCTCCGACAGCGAACGCCACAGGCTGTCCTTCACGGGAACCCAGCCCTTGTCCGGACTGTGCCGCGCATACAGCCGGACCTCTCCCGTGCTGCAGCGGATGCCCTCGTAGAAGGCATTGACCGCGCCGGTGTTGCTGGTGGCGACCACCACGTAGCGCACGATGCCGTCCGGCGTCAGGGCCACGGACGCGGGATCGACGCCGAAGCGCAGGGTCGACTCCGGGATGTCGATGGGCAGCAGCCGGTCCAGGCGCAGCGGCGCCGGCGGCGGCGCTTCCACTTCCTTCCAGTCCGGATCGGCATCGCTCAGCTGCGCGTGGGCCGCGCCGGCAACGATGGCAAGCGCCAGCGCCCAGGCTCTAGTTCGCAGCATGCTTGTCGTCCTGGGCCATGGCCTTCAACGCCGATTGTGGATCCGGCTCGAAGGTGGCCCCAGGCGGCAGCTCGAACGCTCCTCCCGGCATCTGGTCCATCCCGTCGGCGCCGTCGTGGTCGCGCGAGCGCATGCCGCTGCGCAAGTAGCGGTTGCGATGGTCGTGCCGGGGCAGGAAGCGGGCCAGTTCGGTCAGCGCCATCTCGTAGACGCCGCGCTTGAATTCGACGACCACGTCCAGCGGAACCCAATAATCGTTCCAGCGCCAGGCGTCGAACTCGGGATGGCTGGTGGCGCGCAGGTTTAGGTTCCAGTCGTGGCCAACCAGCTGCAACAGGTACCAGATCTGTTTCTGGCCCTTGTAGTGGCCGCGGGCGTCGCGGCGGATGTACCGGTCTGGCACCTCGTAGCGCAACCAGTCGCGGGTTCTGGCAACGATGCGCACATGCTCGGCGTGCAAGCCCACTTCCTCGTGCAGCTCGCGAAACATGGCCTGTTCCGGGGTTTCCCCCCGGTCAATGCCACCCTGCGGGAACTGCCAGCTGTGGGTGCGGATGCGCTTGCCCCAGAATACCTGGTTTTTCTGGTTGAGCAGGATGATGCCGACGTTGGGCCTGAAGCCGTCCCGGTCAAGCATAATCAAACCCCAAATTTTTAACTGAGTTCATTATGCACGCCGGTGCCCTGCGGGCAAGGGTCCGGCGCGGCGGAAGGACGTGTTTCGCCCCCCAATGAAAGCTTCCCAGTTCTTTATTTCCACCCTCAAGGAAGCGCCGGCTGACGCCGAAGTGGTCAGCCACCAGCTGATGACCCGCGCCGGCATGATCAAGAAGCTCGGCGCCGGCATCTACAGCTACATGCCGCTGGGCCTGCGGGTGGTGCGCAAGATCGAGGCGATCGTGCGCGAGGAGATGAACCGCGCCGGCGCCGTCGAACTGCTGATGCCGGTGGTGCAGCCGGCCGAATTCTGGCAGGAGACCGGGCGCTGGGAGGCGATGGGTCCTGAGCTGATGCGGGTCAAGGACCGGCACGACCGCGATTTCATCATCCAGCCGACCAGCGAGGAAGTGGTCACCGACATCGCCCGCCAGGAGCTGCGCAGCTACAAGCAGCTGCCCAAGAATTTCTATCACATCCAGACCAAGTTCCGTGACGAGCGCCGGCCCCGGTTCGGCGTGATGCGCAGCCGCGAATTCATCATGAAGGACGCCTACAGCTTCGACCGCGACATGGCGGCGGCCAAGGCCAGCTACCAGGTGATGGCGCAGGCCTATCGCGCCATCTTCGACCGCTTCGGCCTGCGTTACCGGGCCGTCGCGGCCGACAGCGGCGCGATCGGCGGCGACCTGTCCGAGGAATTCCAGGTGATCGCGGCGACCGGCGAGGACGCGATCGTCTACAGCCCGGACGGCGATTACGCCGCCAACATGGAAAAGGCCGAGGCGCTGGCGCCGGCCGCACCGCGCAAGCCTGCGTCCGCGCCGATGACGAAGACGCCGACGCCCGGCAAGGCCACCTGCGCCGAGGTCGCCGAACTGCTGCAGGTGCCGCTGAACACCACCGTGAAGTCGCTGGTTCTGGCCACCGACCAGGTCAACGAGCGCGGCGAGGTCGTCAAGTCCCAGGTCTGGCTGTTGCTGCTGCGGGGCGACCACGACATGAACGAGATCAAGGTCGGCAAGGTGCCGGGCCTGGACGCCGGCTTCCGCTTCGCCACGGTGGCGGAGATCGTGGACCATTTCGGCACCAAACCGGGCTATCTTGGCCCGATCGGCCTGAAAAAGCCGGTGAAGATCGTCGCCGACCGCGAGGTTGCTGTGATGAGCGACTGGGTCTGCGGCGCCAACGAAGAGGACTTCCACATCACCGGCGTCAACTGGGGCCGGGACCTGCCCGAAGCCGACGCGGTCGCCGACCTGCGCAACGTGGTGGAAGGCGATCTGTCGCCGGACGGCAAGGGCGCTCTGGCGATCGAACGCGGCATCGAGGTCGGCCATGTGTTCTACCTGGGCACCAAGTACAGCAAGCCGATGAACGCCACCTTCCTGGACGAGACCGGCAAGCCGCAGCCGATGGAGATGGGCTGCTATGGCATCGGCATCACCCGGCTGCCGGCCGCCGCGATCGAGCAGAACCACGATGAGCGCGGCATCATCTGGCCGGACGCGATCGCGCCGTTCACCGTGGTGATCTGCCCGATCGGCATGGACCGCAGCGCGGAGGTCAAGGCCGCCGCCGAGAAGCTGCACGACGAGCTGCTCGGCGCCGGGGTCGACGTGCTGCTGGACGACCGGGGCGAGCGTCCCGGCGCGATGTTCGCCGACTGGGAACTGATCGGCGTGCCGCATCGGGTGGTGATCTCCGACCGCGGCCTGAAGGAAGGCCAGCTCGAATACCAGCATCGCCGCGACAGCGCGGCCACCAAGGTGCCGGCGGCCGGCGTGTTCGAGTTCATCCAGGGTCGGTTGGCGCCGTGATCTCCAGGAGAAGGCTGCTGCTGGCTGCGCCGGGCGCAATGGCGGCGTGGGCGCTGCCGCACCAGGCGCTGGCCGGCGGCCAGGTGGAGGAGCCGCTGATGGACTCGGTGCGCACCGCCCTGAGTTCGGCGGTCGCCAATTCGGCGCCGCCGGTGCCCGAATTTGCCGACACCGATGCGCGCCTGCGCTACCTGCGCTGGCTGGGCATCATGAGCACGCGGCTGCGCAAGCGCCAGACCGAGTGGGTGGAGCGCAAGGAATTCCTGCAGACCGTCTGGTACGAAAGCCGGCGCGCCGCGCTGGACACCGGCCTGGTGCTGGGCCTGATCCAGGTGGAGAGCAATTTCCGCAAGTTCGCGCTCAGCCCGGTGGGCGCCCGCGGCTACATGCAGGTGATGCCGTTCTGGACCCGGGTGATCGGCGACGGCGACGCCGGCAAGCTGTTCCACATGCAGACCAACCTGCGCTTCGGCTGCGTGATCCTGAAGCACTACATCGACCGCGAGAAGGGCGACCTGTTCATGGCGCTGGGCCGCTACAACGGCAGCCGCGGCAAGCCGCAATACCCGGATGCGGTGTTCGCCGCCAGCCGGGCCTGGGATTTCCACGACCTGCCGGCGGTCGTCAAGTCGCCGGACCCGACCCGGCCGGCCGACCGCCTGCCCGGCGGGCCGAACTAGCCGCCAGCACGGCTACTGGACGAACCCCATCTTCACCTTCGACGCCCCGGCCTTGGGCAGGTCGTCGGCAGAGATGGCATCGCGCTGGTCCAGCCGCGCGTTGCCGAAGCCGGTCATCAGCGCGCGCCGCATGTCGCGCGGCGCCAGTTCCGCCAGCAGGTCCAGCAGGTCGTCGCCCGGTTCCGGCACGAAACCCTGGCCCCAGCCGTGCTCGGCGCGGATGCCGCGGTACAGGTTGCGCGCGATCTGGCGGGAAGCCTCGAACGACGGCGCCTCGATCTCGAACACGTTCATCCGGTTCATGATCGGCTCGGGGATGCAGCGCTCGTCGTTGGCCGTCATGATCCAGATCACCTGGCTGGCGTCGATCGCCACCTCGGCGAATTCGTCCATGAAGGAGCCGGCGGTGTCGTGTTCCAGCAGGCTGTACAGCGACCCGAGCGGGTCGTACTGGGCGTCGGCCGCCGCCTTGTCGATCTCGTCGACCACGATCACCGGGTTGGCGTACTGCCCTTCCACCAGGGCCTCGAACACCTTGCCGGGCTTGGCGCCCTTCCATTGCGAGGACGCCCCGGACAGCAGCCAGCCGGCCGTCATCGAGCTCATGGGCACCAGGTTCATCCCCGTTCCCAGCAGCTCCGCCAGCTTGCGGGCGAAATGGGTCTTGCCGATGCCGGGCGGGCCGAGCAGCAGCATCGGCGTCACTTCGAGCCCGTCGCAGCAGTCCTGCGCCAGTGCGACGTGGCGCTTGACGTCGTCGAGCGCGTCGGCGAAGTTGGGGAGCTGCTCGTAGAGCGAGGCCATGTCCGGCAGCCCGCTGGGCTTGACCTGGAAGCGCTCGGGGCCGCGCTCGAGCATCCGCTCATAGGTGCTTCGCAGGTTCTCGTGGTCCTTGCCCGGCAGCTTGGCGAGCTTGCGCTCGACGTCGTGCGGACGGAACACGTTGCGAAGGTTGGCGATCGGCAGCTTGAACGCTGGCGACTGCGGGGCGACAAGACTACGGGATTCCATGGTCCACACTCCTTACGACGACGGCCTCTGCTTTCATTTCAGCATAAGCCGTGCCAACCTCAGCGGGAGCGGGAAAGAAAGCGCGCCGCAATGTCAGCAATTGCCGACAGTGGCTGGCAGCCGCGTTGCGCGACTGCCAACGACTCACGAGGACTGCTGCGTGGCGCCGAGCACCTGCTGCAGTTCGCCGCTCTGGTACATCTCCATCATGATGTCCGAGCCGCCGATGAATTCGCCCTTGACGTACAGCTGGGGAATGGTCGGCCAGTTGCTGTATTCCTTGATGCCCTGGCGCACTTCGTCGTCTTCCAGCACGTTGACGGTGGTCACCGCCTTGGGGTCGACGCCGCAGGCCTTCAGGATCTGGATGGCGCGGCCGGAAAAGCCGCATTGCGGGAAACTTGCGTTGCCCTTCATGAACAGCAGCACTTCGCTGGTCTTGACGAGTTGGTCGATGCGTTGTTGCGGGTCGCTCATGGGAATCTCCTTGCAGGCCAGGCCTTTGACATTGGGGTCGATTATCCCCGTTCAAGCCATTGTCCGCCGGAGCAGCGTTCGATGCCCGCCAGGTCGCGCCGGCTGGCCACCGCGGTGAAGCCGGCCCCCAGCAGCAGCGCCCGGACGGCCGGGGCCTGGTCCCAGCCGTGCTCCAGCAGCAGCCAGCCGCCGGGCCGCAACCGCCCTGGAGCCTGGGCGACGATGGCGCGGAGATCGGCCAGGCCGTCGGCGCCGGCGGCCAGTGCCGACAGGGGCTCGTGGGCAAGAGCCGCCAGATGCGGGTCCCCGGCCGGCACATACGGCGGGTTGCTGACAATGATGTCGTAGCGGCCGGCCGTTCCTGTCAGCCAGGACGCCTGGCGCAAGGCGACGTCCAGGCCCAGCGCCTGCGCATTCGCGGTCGCCACTTCCAGCGCGCCCGGGCTGGCGTCCACCGCTTCCACGACGGCGTCCGGGCGGGCCTTCTTGATCGCCAGCGCGATGGCGCCGCTGCCGGTGCCCAGGTCAATGACGCGGCGAGGCCCGGATGCCGGCTCGAACCCGCGATGGTTGCCAAGCAGCTCCAGCGCCCAGTCCACCAGCGTCTCCGTGTCCGGCCGCGGCACCAGCACCCGCGCATCGACATGCAGCGCCAGCCCGAAGAATTCCTTGCGGCCGACGATATAGGCCAGCGGTTCGCCGCCCGCCCGGCGGGCGCACAGTTCCCGGTACGCCTGCGCATCCGCCGGCGCGAGAGCGTCGCCGTCGTGCGCCAGCACCCAGGCGCGGTCGGCCGGCGCCCGCCCCAGCGCGTGCAGCAGCAGCAACTGCGCGTCCAGCCGCTCCAGGCCCAGGGCCGCGGCCGCCGCCAGCGCCTGCGCGATGGTCATGCGCGGGCGCCGCCGGCCGCGCCGAGCTCGAGTTCCTCGAGCTGCTCCGCCTTGCGGGCCAGCCGCAGCGCCTCGATCACCTCGTCGAGTTCGCCATCCATGATGAACTGCAGCTTGTACAGCGTCAGGTTGATCCGGTGGTCGGTGAGCCGGCCCTGCGGGAAGTTGTAGGTGCGGATGCGGTCGGAGCGGTCGCCGCTGCCGATCAGGCCCTTGCGGGTGGCCGCTTCCTTTTCGGCCCGGGCGCTGCGTTCCTTCTCGTGGATCCGCGCCACCAGCACCTGCATCGCCTTGGCCTTGTTGCGGTGCTGCGAGCGGTCGTCCTGGCACTCGGCCACGATGCCGGTCGGGATGTGGGTGATGCGCACCGCCGAATCGGTCTTGTTGATGTGCTGGCCGCCCGCGCCCGAGGCGCGATAGGTGTCGATCCGCAGGTCGGCCGGGTTGATCTCCACCGCCTGCGCTTCGTCCGGTTCGGGCAGGGCGGCGACGGTGCAGGCGCTGGTGTGGATGCGGCCCTGGGTTTCGGTGGCGGGCACGCGCTGCACCCGGTGGCCGCCGGATTCGTACTTGAGCATCCCGTAGACCCCGACGCCGGGATCGGACCTGGAGCCGTTGCCCACCACGTGCACGACCACTTCCTTGTAGCCGCCGACCTCGCCCAGGCTCTCGCTGACGATCTCGGTGCGCCAGCCCTGGCGCTCGGCGTAGCGGGTGTACATGCGCAGCAGGTCGCCGGCGAACAGCGCCGACTCGTCGCCGCCGGTGCCGGCGCGGATTTCGAGGAAGGCGTTGCGCGCGTCGTCCGGATCCTTGGGCAGCAGCAGGCGCTGCAGTTCTTCTTCCAGCGTCGCAATGTCGGTCTCGGCCTCGGCGATTTCCTCCTGCGCCATCTGCGCCATGTCGGGGTCGTCCAGCATCTCCCTGGCGCCGGCCAGGTCCTTCTCGCGGTGCAGGAAGGCCTCATAGCGCGCCGCCACTTCGCTCACCTCCGAGTGCTCGCGGGTGAGCGCGCGAAAGCGGTCCATGTCGCTGACCACGTCCTGCTGCGACAGGAAGAAGTCCAGTTCCTGCAGCCGGACCGGGTAGCGCTCGAGTTGTTGTCTCAGGAATGGTTTCATGGATCCAGGGGAGGGGGCTTCGACTGGCTCAGCCCGAGCGGAGAGGCAGGGCGAACGAAGCCGTTCACCCTGAGCTTGTCGAAGGGCGCTAACGCTCTTTGCGCAGGAAGAAATGCTTGATGGCGGAGGTGGCGCGCTCGCGGGCGGTGGCATCGCCGGCATGCAGCTCCGCCAGCGCGCCGTGCAGCATCTTCTGGGTCAGGCCGCGTGACAGCGCTTCCAGCACGGCGTCCACGTCCTCGCCGCGGGCCAGCAGCTTGCGGGCCCGCGCGATCTCCAGCTGCCGCCACTCCTCGGTCTGGGCGTTCAGCTGCTGGATCAGCGGCACGCCGGCGCGGTGGTCCATCCAGTGCATGAAGCTCTGGACCCCGGCGTCGATGATCGCCTCGGCCTGCGCCACCGCCGCCTGGCGGTTGGCCTGGCCGGTCTGCACTACATGCGCCAGGTCGTCGACCGTGTAGAGGTACACGTCCTCCAGCGCCTTGACCTCGGGCTCGATGTCGCGCGGCACGGCCAGGTCCACCATGAACATCGGCCGGTGCTTGCGGGCCTTGAGCGCCCGCTCCACCGCCCCCAGGCCGATGATCGGCAGCGTGCTGGCGGTGCAGCTCACCACCGCGTCGAATTCGTGCAGGCGCGCCGGCAGGTCGGCCAGCCGCATCACCTCGGCGCCGAAGCGCCCGGCCAGCCGCTCGCCGCGCTCCAGCGTGCGGTTCGCGATCGCCATGCTCTTGGGATTCTTGGCGGCGAAATGCGTGGCCGCCAGTTCGATCATCTCGCCCGCGCCGACGAACAGCACCCGGATCGTGCCCAGGTCCTCGAACAGCTGGCCGGCCAGCCGGACCGCCGCTGCCGCCATGCTGATGGAATGGGCGCCGATCTCGGTGGCGCTGCGCACCTCCTTGGCCACCGCAAAGGAGCGCTGGAACAGCTGGTTCAGCGTCGTTCCCAACGCCCCGGCCTGGTCGGCGGCGCGCACCGCCTCCTTCATCTGGCCCAGGATCTGCGGCTCGCCCAGCACCATCGAGTCCAGGCCGCTGGCCACGCGGAACGCGTGGCGGGCCACCAGCCCGTCCCGCAGCTGGTAAGCATGCGAGCGCAGCAGCGACGGGGTGACGCCGCCCGAGCGGGCCATCCAGTCCAGCGTGTGTTCTACGTCCTGCTGGTCGCCGGCGCAGTAGATCTCGGTGCGGTTGCAGGTGGACAGGATGGCCGCTTCCGGCTGCCGGCTCAGCGAGCCCCTGAGCCCATGCAGGGTGGGCTGGATCTGTTCGACCGCATAGGCGAAGCGGCCGCGCAGGTCCACCGGCGCGGTCGTGTGATTGATGCCCAATGCCCAGACAGCCATGCCGGATTATAAAATTTGCCGGTGATCGCCGTTCTTGTTCTATCTCAAAGGCCCTGAAAGATGGGCCCACTCGACTTCTTCTGGCACCTGTGCGGCCTGCTGGCGCCCGCCCTGGGCGTGGGCCTGCTGGTGAGCCTGGCCGGCCGGACGCTGCTGCCGGAGGGAGCGCGGCCGGCCTCCTGGCTGGCAGCGTGGATGGTCGCTTTCCTGGCCGGCTCGGCCGCCTTGCTGGCCGGCCTGGCCCTGACGGGCCGCGACGGCACCATGGCGGCTTATGCCGGCCTCGTGCTGGCCTGCGCCACCAGCCAGTGGCTGCTCGGCCGCAGCTGGAGATGACGCGGCTGGGATAATCGGGCGATGCTGTACCTGCTGTCTCCGGCCAAAACCCTCGATTACGACTCCCCGGCGGGCGACCTGCCGCATTCGGAGCCGGGCTTCGTCGAGCTGTCCACCCGGCTGATCGAGGTGCTGCGCAAGAAGTCCGCCCGCCAGCTGGCCCGGCTGATGGACCTGAGCGACAAGCTGGCCACGCTCAACGTGGAGCGCTACCAGGCCTGGACGCCCGAATTCGGCCGCCACAACGCCAGGCAGGCCGTGCTGGCCTTCGACGGCGACGTCTACGACGGCCTGCGCGCCCGGGAGCTGGAGCGCGAGGACCTGGACTGGGCCCAGCGCCACCTGTGCATCCTCAGCGGCCTGTACGGCGTGCTGCGGCCGCTGGACTGGATGCAGCCCTACCGGCTGGAAATGGGCACCGCCCTGAAGGCCGGCAAGGCGGGCAACCTCTACCAGTTCTGGGCACCGCACATTGCCGCCTACCTGAATCGCCGGCTGCAGGCCGACCCGTCGCCGGTGGTGGTGAACCTGGCCTCGCAGGAATATTTCAAGGCAGTGGACACCAGCGCGCTCAAGGCCCGCGTCATCGACGTGGTGTTCGAGGAGCTGCGGCCCGGCGGCTACAAGATCATCAGCTTTTCGGCCAAGCGGGCGCGCGGGCTGATGGCACGCTGGGCCATCCAGCAGCGGGTGGCGACGCCCCGGACGCTGGAAGGATTCGCGCTGGACGGCTACGCTTTCGACGGCGCCGTGTCGCGGCCCGATCGCCTGGTGTTCCGGCGCAACAATCCAGCCGTGGAGGCAGCATGACGCAACAGATCACGCCGCAGCTGCGGCAATGGATCGTCGAACAGGCCCAGGCCGGCCACCAGGCCGAAGCGGTGCTCCAGTCGATGCTGGCCTCCGGCTGGTCGGAGGACGTGGCCGTGGAGGCGATGGAGTCGACGCTGCGCGGCCATCTGGAGGAAAAGGGCGTGGCATCGACCCTGCCGCCGCCGGTGAAGGTGCCGGACCTGCAATTGCAGGAAGCACCGCTGTACGTGGACGCCGGCGACCGCCAGGTCCATGTGCTCAACGCGATGGAGAACCCGCGCATCGTGGTGTTCGGCAACCTGCTGTCGGACCAGGAATGCGACCAGCTGATCGAGCTGGCCAAGCCGCGGCTGGCCCGTTCGCTCACCGTCGCCACCAAGACCGGCGGCGAGGAAGTCAACGACGACCGCACCAGCAACGGCATGTTCTTCCAGCGCGGCGAGAACGAGGTGGTCAAGCGGCTGGAAGCCCGGCTGGCGCGGCTGCTGAACTGGCCCGAGGAAAACGGCGAGGGGCTGCAGATCCTGCACTACCGCCCGGGCGCGGAATACAAGCCGCACTTCGACTATTTCGACCCGGTGGAGCCGGGCACGCCCACCATCCTCAAGCGCGGCGGCCAGCGGGTCGCCACCATCGTCATGTACCTGGCCGAGCCGGAGAAGGGCGGCGGCACCACCTTCCCGGACGTCAACCTGGTGGTCGCGCCCAAGCGCGGCAACGCGGTGTTCTTCAGCTACGACCGGCCGCATCCGGTCACCCGCACGCTGCATGGCGGCGCGCCGGTGCTGGCCGGCGAGAAGTGGATCGCCACCAAATGGCTGCGCGAGCGGCGGTTCGAATGAGGGTGGTCGCCAACGGCATTGCACTGGAGGTGGAGGACAGCGGCGCCGACGGCTCGCAGTCCGGCTGGCCGGCGGTGCTGCTGCTGATGGGCCTGGGCATGCAGCTGACGGCCTGGCCGCCGGCCTTCGTCCGCGCGCTGGTCAGCGCGGGCTTCCGGGTGGTGCGGCTGGACAACCGGGACATCGGACTGTCGCAGGACTTCGACCACCTGGGCCGGCCCAACCTGATGTGGCAGAGCGTCAAGCGCCGGCTCGGACTGCGGGTGCATGCGCCTTATTCGCTGCGGGACATGGCGCAGGATGCGCTCGGCGTGCTGGACGTGCTCGGGATCGGCCGGGCCCACGTGGTCGGCGTCAGCATGGGCGGGATGATCGCGCAGCGGGTTGCCCTGGCGGCGCCGGTGCGGGTGCTGAGCCTGACCAGCATCATGAGTTCCAGCGGCGCGCTCGACCTGCCCGGCCCGCGCGCCGACGTGCTGCGTGCGCTGCTGACCCGGCCGGCGGACCGCAGCGAGGAAGCGGCGATCGAGAACACCGTGCGCTTCTTCAGGCTGATCGGCAGCCCCGCCTTTCCCCTGGACGACCAGACGCTGCGCGACGCCGTGCGCGCGTCGATGAAACGCAGCTTCCATCCGGCCGGCACCTTGCGCCAGATGGTGGCCGTGATCGCCGACCTCACCCGCGCCGAGGAGCTCGCCCGCGTCCGGACGCCGACGCTGGTCGTGCACGGGCGCGACGATCCGCTGGTGCCTTACGCCTGCGGCGTGGACACCGCGCGCCGCATCGCCGGCGCCCGCCTGGTGGGCGTGACCGGCATGGGGCACGACATGCCGCCCGGCGTCATCGAACACATCCTGGGGCCGCTGCTGCCGCACCTGGAATCCGCGAGGAGCGCCGCTTGACCACGCCCGAACAATCGCTGCTGGGAAAGCCGGCGCCCTACGTCGACCGGTATGACCCGTCGCTGCTGTTCCCGCTCTCGCGCCGGCCCAAGCGCGACGAGCTGGGGTTGTCCGCCACGCTGCCCTTCTTCGGCGCCGACCTGTGGACCGCTTTCGAGCTGAGCTGGCTGACACTGCGCGGCAAGCCGCAGGTGGCGATCGCCCACGTCACGGTGCCGTGCGAGACGCCCAACATCGTGGAGAGCAAGTCGTTCAAGCTTTACCTGAACAGCTTCACCAACAGCCGCTTCGCCTCGGCCGACGAGGTGCGCGACCGCATCCGGGCCGACATCAGCGAAGCCGCGTGGCGCGGCGCCGCCACGCAATCGTCGGTCGGGGTCAAGCTGCTGCTGCCGGACCAGTTCGACAAGGAGCCGGTGCACGAACTGGACGGCCTGAGCCTGGACCGGCTGGACATCGAATGCACGGACTACCAGCCGCGGCCCGAACTGCTGACCGCCGCCTTCGACGAGAAGCCGGTCGACGAAACGCTGACCAGCAATCTCCTCAAGAGCAATTGCCTGGTGACCGGCCAGCCGGACTGGGGCAGCGTGCAGATCCGCTATTCGGGGCCGCAGATCGACCAGGGCGGCCTGCTGCGCTACCTGGTGAGCTTTCGCAACCACAACGAGTTCCACGAGCAGTGCGTCGAACGGATCTTCATGGACGTCTGGCGCCGCTGCAAGCCGGCCAAGCTGATGGTGTACGCCCGCTACACCCGGCGCGGCGGGCTGGACATCAATCCCTGGCGCACCAGCCATCCGGGCGCGCCGCCGCCCAACGTCCGCACCGCCCGCCAGTAGCCGCCGCCCGCCGCAGCGCAGCGGCTGCTCAAAGCTCGCGGAACGAGGCCAGCGGCGGCAGGTCGGGGAACACGCCGGCGCGCTTTTCCTTCATCGCCGTCACGGCTTCGCGCACATGGGCGTTGCTCCAGATGGCGCCCTGCACCCAGCCCATCTGCCTGAGCGAATCGTCCACCGGATGGTCGCGCGTGTAGTGGATCACCTGCTTGGTGCCCCAGATGGCGACCGGGGGCTTGGCGGCAATCTCCGCCGCGCATTGCAGCGCCGCGGCGACCATCGCTTCCTGCGTGTCGAACACCTCGTTGACCAGGCCGTGCGCCAGCGCCCGGGCCGCCGTCAGCCGGCGGCCGGTGTACGCCAGCTCCTTGACCAGGCCCAGCGGCAGCAGCTTGGGCAGGCGCTGCAGGGTGCCGACGTCGGCCACCATGCCGATGTTGATCTCCTGCACGCAGAAGAAGGCGTCGCTGGTCGCATAGCGGATGCAGCAGGCCGTGACCATGTCCACCGCGCCGCCGATGCAGCCGCCCTGGATCGCCGCGATCACCGGGATGCGCAGGGTCTCCAGCCTGGTGAACGTGGCCTGCATGTCGGTCAGCAGGTCGAAGATCGCGGCCCGGCCCTCGGGGCTGCTGTCGTCCATCGCGATCGCGCCGCCGAAGGTCTCCAGCGCCATGCCGGCGCTGAAGTGCTTGCCGGTGGAGGAGATCACCAGCGCCCGGGCCGTGCCTTCGCGGTGCAAGGTGGCGAGAACGTCATCGAGCTCGCGCCAGAAGGTGGGATGCATCGTGTTGAGCGTCCCGGGCTGGTTCAGCACGAGGTGGGCCACGGCGCCTTGCCGTGACAGTGAGAAGGATTGCATGGCAGTCTCCGGTTGCACGGAGACTGTAACGGGGCTTTAGCGCACCCAGTCGCAGCGCAGGCGGCGCGCCCGGTGCGCCCTGGTGCGCCAGGCGACGTACAGGCCGGGCGCGGCGATCGCCAGCACGCACAGCGGCACGGCCCACACCTTGTGCAGCGCGTAGGCCGGCAGCCAGCCGACCCAGCCCATCACCCACAGCGTCAGCATCGCATCCCACAGGTGGTATTCCAGCGGATTGTGGTGGCGGTGGCTCACGTGCCATTGCTTGATGCGTTGCAGTTCGGCGAGCGGCATGGAAATCTCCGGTGGCGGGCCTGTAAGTTTGGTGTCAGTTTTCAATGTAGGCCGCGGCCCGCGAGCCGTCAAACAAGCTGCGGGCCGGAAGCGGAAAAAAGCCCGCAAAGTTGCGGGCTCGTGTCGTCAGCTTCGCTGGAACAGCATCAGCCGCGATTCGGTGGTGGCGTTGTCGCGGTTGGCTGTGACCGACAGGTCGTAGCGCGTGCCGGGCACCGGCAGCGAACTGGCGTTGTCCCGCACATAGCGCGGGTTGAAGTCGAAGGCGAAGTCGCCGTTGGCGTCGGCCTGCACCGATTCCGACAGCAGGCGCTGCGCCACGCCGGCGTCGTAGCGCCGGCCGGTGGGCGGCACCGCGTCCACCTGCACACGCACGCTGGCGAACGGCACCGTGTGGCCGCGGATGGTCGTCACGTCAGTGCCGATGTAGCCGTTGTTCTGGTGGCTCACGATCGCCAGCGGCAGGCCGGAGGTGGGCGCGCCCAGCACCGACGAGCCGACGTCGAAGCTCCAGGACTTCTGCGCCACGTTGCCGGCCCGGTCGGCCGCCATCACTTCCACCGTGTGGTGGCCCGGCGGCAGCCGGTCGCGCAAGGAGAATTCGCGCGGCGTGATCTGCGCCAGCGAGGTGACGTCGCGGCCCGACACGGTGATGCGCACGGACTGCGGGTCCACGCCGGAGCCGGTGGCATCGAAGGTGCCGGACACCAGGGTCGGGCCGGGACCCACGGACTCGCCCTGGCGCGGCAGCAGGTTGCCGATCTGGGGCGGCCGGTGGTCGCTGACCAGCGGCAGGCTCAGCGTGGCGGTGGCGATGCGGTTGTCGTCCGCGCGCAGGGTGGCGGTGACGGGGCCGGCCGCCGCCAGGTTGTCGTGTTGGCGGACCGTGTAGGTCCCTTCGTAATGGCCCGGCCGCGTCTCGCGCATCGGCACGTGGGTGGCCACGCCTGGAATATCCAGCCAGGCCGTGGCGCCGGGAACGCTCGTCAGGCCGAACTGCAGTTCGGCGCCGGGCTCGGCCCGGCCCAGCGGTGCCAGCGCGAAGCGCTCGATGCGCAGCGGCGCGGCGCCGGATTGCACGACGATCGTCGAGGGCGGCGCGACGATGAGCGGTTGCGCCGGCGCGGCGGCGACCGGCGCCATGAAGGAGGGCGGGAAGGTGTAATTGGCCACCGCGGTCCGGCCGGCGGCCGTCAGGCTGACCTTGATCACCGCCGCCGGGTCGATGCGGTCGGCGCGGCGCACCGTGTAGCGCGCGCTGTATTGGCCAGGCGCGGTCTCCCTCAGTGCCAGCGGGGCGTCCAGGCCCGGGATGCGGGCGCTGGCCTGGCCGCCAGGCGTTCCCTGCAGGGTCAGGCGCAGCTGCGAACCCGCCGCGACGCCGTTGTCGGCATTGACTTCCAGGCCGCTGGTCTGGGGCGCAGCGGCCACGACGATGGTGCCGGCGGCCGATGCCGGCAGGCTGAACAGGCCCGCGTGCGCCAGCAGGCACAGCGCGGCGGCTTGACTTAGCAGATGTTTTCTCATCGCGACACCTCGGATGCAAAGTACGGATGCGTCCAAGGTAGGGCGGCATTGCCCGCCTGTGTGTAGTCCGAAGGGGCCGGCCGCGGTAGGAAGGGATTGCTCAGAACAGGTCCAGCGTGCCGGGCCTTGCCTCTGCCGTGTCGGCGCCATCCGGCGCCGGCGCTTCGTTGGCGGCCGTTTCCACCGCCGCGCCGGCCTTTTCCAGCTTGCCCACGCGCACGCCCAGCAGGCGCAAGCGGCGCTCGAGTTGCACGCGCTTGAGGCATTGGCCCGCCACCTGCCGGATGGTCTTGGGATCGTCGGTGAAGTGGTCGATGGTCTGGTCCCGGGTCGCGATCCTGAAGTCGTCGTAGCGCAGCTTGATGCCGATGGTCTTGCCCACATAGCCCTTGCGCTGCAGGTCGCCGGCCACCTGCCTGCACAGGTCGGTGAAGATGGCGCCCAGCTCGGCCCGGTCGCGCACCGCGTGCAGGTCGCGGTCGAAGGTGGTCTCGCGGCTCATCGACACCGGTTCGCTCTCGGTCACCACCGGCCGGTCGTCGCGGCCCCAGGCGGCGTCGTGCATCCAGGCGCCGTAGGACTTGCCGAAGTTGTCGACCAGCCACTCGCGTTCCTGGGCGGCGATGTCGCCCACGGTCAGCAGGTGCAGCTTGTGCAGCTTCACTTCGGCCTTGGGCCCGATGCCGTTGATCTTGCGCACCGGCAGCGGCCAGATCCTGGTACGCACATCGTCCTGGTAGACGATGGAGATGCCGTTGGGCTTGTTGAATTCGCTGGCCATCTTGGCGATCAGCTTGTTGGGCGCCACGCCGATCGAGCAGGTCAGCCCGGTCTGCTGCTGGATCGCCTTCTGGATCAAGCGGGCCAGCACCCGGCCGCCCTCGCGCTGGCCCCCGGGCACCTCGGTGAAGTCGATGTAGACCTCGTCCACGCCGCGGTCCTCCACCACCGGCGCGATCTCGCGGATGATGGACTTGAACTGGCGCGAGTACTTGCGCACCTCGTCGAAGTCCACCGGCAGCACCAGCGCGTCGGGCGCCAGCTTGGCCGCCTTCATCATGCCCATGGCCGAACCGACGCCGAACTGCCGCGCCGGGTAGGTCGCGGTGGTGATGACTCCGCGGCCCACGTAGTCCTTGAGCAGCGGAAAGGCCTCGACCGGGATTTCCGACAGCGGACGGTCCGAATACTTCTCCCGGATGATCTCGTCCACCTTGCGCCGGCCGCCACCGATCACGATCGGCAGGCCCCTGAGCTGCGGGTAGCGCAGCAGCTCCACGGAGGCGAAAAACGCGTCCATGTCGAGGTGGGCGATGCGGCGGATGGGGGGGTCGGCGGGCACCTCGCAAGCATAGCGAAGGGGCCGGCGCCGGCCGGGGCCTATAGTGTCCCTTGTTCAGCCACATCGCATTACGGGAGAAATCCATTGGCCGCATACGCAGTGAAACACATCGCTGAGGAGCAGGGCCCCCTGCTCGCGAACCTCAAGACGATCCGCAAGACCCCGCATTCCTACACCTCGCGCGAGCCCGAGGCCAGCGAGGCGGCGGCCGGCGGCGACGTCTACGTGGTCGAAGTGCGCAAGGAAAAGGCCCTGCGCACCTACTGGCTGGGCTACAAGTACCAGGCCAAGGAAAAGTACGCGCCGGCCGGCGGCGGCGTCTGGAAGGGCGGCTTCCGGTTCCGCAACTCCTGCACCCCCGGGGACCGCGCCGACGGCGTCTATTTCGAGGTGCTGCCGCAGATCACCGATTCGGCGCTGTGCGAGTGGTTGTCCACCCAGACCCCGATGGTGGTGTTGCCGCAGCCGATCGTCGACCAGCTCGAGGCCATGATCGACACCCACGCCGAGGCGGCACGCTACTACGCCTGAAGGCGGGAACGGGAACGGGAGCGGGAGCGGGAGCGGGGACAAGGACGCAGAAAGCGCAGAAGCAACGCAGAAAGCGCAGAAGGGGAAACCAGGTTGAATTGAATTCAATCCCACTGTCTTTCTGCGTCTTCTGCGTCCGGCTGTCCGCTTTCAGAGCCGCGCGCATACAACCACCAGCCCGATTGCAACCAGCGCCAGGCCGACCTGTTCGGCCAGGCCCAGCTTCTCGCGGAACAGGCGCCGCGACACGAGATAGCTGAAAAGCACTTCCACCAGCCCCAGCGTGCGGACATCGGCGGCGGGACGCAGCGCGAAGCCGGTGAACCATCCAAGCGAAGCCACGGCCCCCATGCCGCCCGCCAGCAGCGAGATGCGCCAGGCCTGGCGGATGCCGCTCAATGCCTGCGGCGCGCGCCACGCCAGCCAGCTTCCGAGCAGCAGCGATTGCAGGGCCTGCGCGCACATCACGCCCCAGGCCGCAGCCAGCCAGGGCGACAGGCCGGGCAGCTGCAGCGCCGCACCCCGGTAACCGACGGCCGACAGCGCGAAGCCGGCGCCCGAGGCCAGCCCCAGCACGGCAACCTTGCCGCCCCAGCCGCGCGCTGCCTCGGCCCCCGGCTTGCCGTTCGTGCCCTGCGGCAGCGACAACATCACCACGCCGGCGCTGGCGACGCCGATCGCCAGCAGCGTCAGCCAGGCCGGCACCTCGTGCAGGAACAGCGCCGCGAACAGTGCCACCTGCAGCACCTCGGTCTTGGAATAGGTGACGGCGACGATGAAATTGCGCTCCTTCATCGCGCCCAGCAGGAACGCGGTGGCGGCGATCTGGCTGACCGCGCCGAACGCCACCCAGGCGAAAAAGGCAGTCGTGAATGCAGGAAGCGCCAGCCCCGCCCCGGACAATCCCTGCAGCACGACCACCGCCAGGGCGGCGAACGGCAGGCCGTACAGGAACCGGACCAGGGTGGCGCCGAGCGTGCCGACCTGCGCCGTCAGGGTGCGCTGCGCCGCGTTGCGCGCGGTCTGGGCGGCGGCCGCCGCCACCACGATCGGAATCCAGGCCCAGGCGGCGACGGAAGATGCTTGCATCGAAGGGTTATAGCGGGTTGGCCGCGGCGCCGATTCTGTGCGACGCTCTCGGCATCTTGAAACGCACCAACCGCTTCGCCATCATCGGCAACGCCGGCTCCGGCAAATCCACCCTGGCCTGGCAACTGGCCGGCGAAATGGACCTGGCCCTGCTGGACCTGGACATCGTGGCCTGGGAACCGGACCGGGTCGCCGTCCCGCGGCCGCCCGACGTGGCGGCGGCCGACGTCCACAGCTTCTGCCGCTCCTATCCCGACTGGGTGGTGGAGGGCTGCTATCCGGGCCTGATCTCCACCGCGCTGAACTACCGGCCGCTGCTGCTGCTGCTGGACCCGGGCATGGACCAGTGCCTGGCCAACTGCCGCGCCCGGCCCTGGGAGCCGCACAAATACCGCTCGCGCGCCGAGCAGGACCGCAAGCTGGGCATGCTGATGGCGTGGGTGGAGGGCTACTACGAGCGCGACGGCGAGTTCTCGCTGGCGGCGCACGAGGCGCTGTTCGAGGCCTATCGCGGGCCCAAGCAGCGGCTGTCGCGGCTGCCGGGGCCGGACTTCCAGCCGCGCGGCATGGCCAGCTGGGGCCAGCGCTGAAGGCCGGACCCGCAGGGTTTCAGTAGGTGCCGGGCAGCAGGATCGACTTGTCCACCTTGTGGATGTCGGTGTGGCCGCAGAAGGCCATGGTCAGGTCCAGCTCCTTGTGGATGATCTGCAGCGCCTTGGTCACGCCTTCCTCGCCCAGCGCGCCCAGCCCGTACAGCATCGAGCGGCCGATGTAGGTGCCGCGCGCGCCCAGCGCCCAGGCCTTGAGCACCGACTGGCCGGAGCGGATGCCGCCGTCCATGTGCACCTCCATCCGGTGGCCGACCGCCTCCACGATCGCCGGCAGCGCGGAGATCGAGGAGGGCGCGCCATCGAGCTGGCGGCCGCCGTGGTTGGAGACGATCAGTGCCTCGGCGCCGGTATCCGCGGCGATGCGCGCGTCTTCCGCGTCCTGGATCCCCTTGAGCACCAGCTTGCCGCCCCAGCGCTTGCGGATCCATTCGACGTCGCTCCACGACAGCGCCGGGTCGAACTGCTTGGCCGTCCATTCCGACAGCGAGCCCATGTTCTCGATGCCCTTGACGTGGCCGAAGATGTTGCCGAACTGGCGCCGCGGCGTGCCCAGCATCCCCATGCACCAGCGCGGCTTGGTCATCAGGTTCAGGATGTTGGCCAGGGTCGGCTTGGGCGGCGCCGACAGGCCGTTGATGATGTCCTTGTGGCGCTGGCCGATGATCTGCAGGTCCAGCGTCAGCACCAGCGCCGAGCAGTTGGCCGCCTTGGCGCGGTCGATCAGGCTCTCGATGAAGCCGCGGTCGCGCATCACGTACAGCTGGAACCAGAACGGATGGCGGTCGGTGGCCTGCGCCACGTCCTCGATCGAGCAGATGCTCATGGTCGAGAGCGTGAACGGGATGCCGAACTTCTTGGCCGCGCGGGCCGCCAGGATCTCGCCGTCGGCATGCTGCATGCCGGTCAGGCCGGTGGGCGCGATCGCCACCGGCATCGCCACCTCCTGGCCCAGCATCCGGGTGCGGGTGGTGCGGTTCTCCATGTTCACCGCCACCCGCTGGCGGAATTTGATCCGGTCGAAGTCCGCTTCGTTGGCGCGGTAGGTGCTCTCGGTCCACGAGCCGGAATCGGCGTAGTCGTAGAACATGCGGGGCACGCGCTTCTTGGCCAGGACGCGCAGGTCCTCGATGGTGGTGATGACGGGCACGGGCTCTCCTCGGTTTGCAGGAATGCTACCGCCTGCCCCGGCCCGCGGCCTGAAGAAATCTCAGGGGGGACGAATTTCGTTCATCCCCCCAGGGGGCGCGGAATCAGCCGACCCGCACCGGCACGAAGATCTTGTCGGTGCCGCGCTGGATCAGCAGCGCCACCGACTTGCCGGCCTTGGCCATCATCGAGCGCACCTGCTCGATGCTGGTGACCGGCGCGCCGTTGACCGCCAGCAGCACGTCGCCCGCTTCGACGCCGGCGCGCGCGGCGGCACCGCTCGCGTCTTCCACCAGCAGGCCGCCGTCGACGCCGGCTTGCCGCTGCTCGCCGCGCTCCAGCGGCCGCAGCGCCAGCCCCAGCTTGCCGCCTTCGGTGGCGTCGGGCCGTGTGTCGTCCTGGGCCACCTTGTCGGCGGCGTTGGCCAGCCGCGGCGTCAGCTGCAGCCGGTTGCCCTTGCGCCAGACGTCCAGCTTCACCGTGCTGCCCGGCGTCGCCAGGCTGATGATGGCCGGCAGGTCACCGGAGGCGACGATGGGCTGGCCATCGACGCCGCGGATCACGTCGCCCGACTTCAGGCCCGCCTTGTCGGCCGGGCTGCCCTTCTCGACGCTGGAGACCAGCGCGCCTTCGGGCTTGTCGAGGTTGAACGAATCGGCCAGCGCCTGGTTCACTTCCTGCACCGCCACGCCCAGCCGCGCGTGCTGCACCTTGCCGGTGGTGACGATCTGGTTGCGGATCGCGGTGGCCAGGTCGATCGGGATCGCGAACGACACGCCCATGTAGCCGCCGGACTGGCTGTAGATCTGCGAGTTGATGCCCACCACCTCGCCGCGCGAGTTGAACAGCGGGCCGCCCGAGTTGCCCGGGTTGACGGCGACGTCGGTCTGGATGAAGGGCACGGCGCTGTCGTCGGGCAGCGTGCGGCCCTTGGCGCTGACCACGCCGGCGGTGACGGTGTTCTCGAAGCCGAACGGCGAGCCGATCGCCAGCACCCATTCTCCGACCCGCAGGCTCTTGACGTTGCCCAGGGCGACCACCGGCAGGTTCTTGGCGTCGATCTTGAGCACGGCGACGTCGGTCTTGGGATCGGCGCCGAGCACCTTGGCCTTGAACTCGCGGCGGTCGGTCAGCTTGACCGTCACCTCGGTGGCGTCCTTGACCACGTGGGCGTTGGTCAGGATGGTGCCGTCGGCGCTGACGATGAAGCCCGACCCCTGGCCGTGCATCGGTACGCTGCGCGGCACCATGCGGCCCTGGCCCTGCTGGAAGCGGCGGAAGAATTCGGACAGGTCGCCGCCCTGGAAGGCTTCGGCGCCCATCTCCTCGCCGCCGGTCTTGCGCATGCCGCTGACGCTGATGTTCACCACGGCCGGGCCGTAGCGTTCGGTGATGGCGGAAAAGTCGGGCGGCGCGATGGTGCCGACCGGGGCCGCGGCCACGGGCGCCGCCGCCTGGGCTGGTGCCAGCAGGGCGACTTGCGGCGCGGACGCGGCATTGGCGTGGTTGTGCAGCGCCTCGACGCCGGCGCCGCCGACGACGCCGGCAGCCAGCAGGGCCAGCACCAGCGGCGCGGACTTCATGGAAGCTTGGGACATGGGTTGCTCCTGGGAAAGGGATGGTGGAACGGTGGAAGGGATCCGACCACCCAACTGTGGCGCCGTCCGCTTAGGACAGCCTTAAGCCGGCCGCGGGAAGCGCACTTCGCAGCGCAGTCCACCCAGGCGGGGCGAGCTGTCGAGCGTGACGGTGGCGCCGTGGGCGTCGGCGATGGTCTTGACGATGGCCAGCCCCAGGCCGCTGCCCTGCGCATGGTTGCCGGGCACCCGGTAGAAGCGGTCGAACACCCGGTCCCGCTCGGCCTGCGGCAGGCCCGGGCCGCTGTCCTCCACGAACAGGCAGGGCGAGCGGTCGCGCAGGGCCAGCGAGATGTCGACCTGGCCGCCGTCCGGCGTGTACTTGATCGCGTTGTCCAGCAGGTTGCGCAGCAGGGTGTGCAGCGCCTCGGGCCGGCCCTGCACCTGGAGCGGCTCGCTGTCGCCGGCCGCCAGGCCCAGGTCGATGCGCCTGGCCTGCGCCTGCGGCAGCACGTCGGAGACCACCTGCCGCACCAGCTCCTGCAGGTCGACGCTCTGCGCCTCGGGCGGCTTCTGGCGTTCGCCCTCCTCGCGGGCCAGCGCCAGCAGCTGGCCGACCAGCTCGATGGCGCGGTCGATGCCGTCGTTGAGCCGGGCCACCGCGGCGTCGCGGCTGGCGTCGTCCTGCGGCCGGCGCAGCGCCTGGGCCTGCAGCTTGAGCGCCGTCAGCGGCGAGCGCATTTCGTGGGCGGCGTCGGCCACGAAGCTGCGCTGGGTGTCGAAGGCCTGGCGGGCGCGGCCGAACAGCAGGTTCAGCTCGCGCACCAGCGGCAGCATCTCTTCCGGCAGGTCGGCGTCGGGCAGCGGCGAGAGGTCGCCGGCGGTGCGCGAAGCCACCTGGCGCCGGGTGCGTTCCACCGGCGCCAGCGAGCGGTCGATCAGCCACCATGCGATCAGCATCAGCAGCGGCGCCAGCAGAGCGATCGGCAGCACCGCCCGCAGCGCCATCGCGCGCGCCCGGGCCTGGCGGGCGTCCAGGTCCTGCGCGATCTGCACCGTCTGCTCCGGCGTCTGCAGCGAATACACCCGATAGCGCACGCCGCCGGCGACGCCGTCGGAAAAGCCCAGCACCGCCTGCGCCGGCAGCTGCGAATGCGGCGAGCGGAAGATCTGGGCGCCGTCCGGGCCCCAGATCTGCACCATGAAGTCGTAGGCCGGATCGCCCGGCGACAGCGCCAGCCCGGGCGGCAGGCCGCCGCGCAGCGAGCGCGCCATTTCCTGCAGGTGCTCGTCGAACAGCGCGTCGGCCTGCGCCAGCGCGGTGCGGTAGGCCGTGCCGGCCTGCAGCACGGACACCAGCGCGATGGCGGCCAGCACTACCCACAGCAGCCGGCGCCGCAGCGACGGCGGGGCGGGACGGGTGCCGGCGGCCTGGCTCATTGCCGCGGCACCAGGTAGCCCAGGCCGCGCACGGTCTGGATCATGTCGGCGCCCAGCTTCTTGCGCAGGCCGTGGATGTAGACCTCGATCGCGTTACTGCTGATCTCGTCCTTCCAGCCGTACAGCTTCTGCTCCAGCTGGCTGCGCGAGAACACCGCGCCGGGCCGCTGCAGCATCGGCTCGAGCACCGCCCATTCGCGCGCCGAGAGCGACACCGGTTCGCCGTTGACGTCGGCCTCGCGGGTGGCGGGGTTCAGCGTGACGCCCATGTGGCTGAACACCGGCTCGGCCCGGCCGGCGCTGCGCCGCAGCAGGGCGCGGATGCGGGCCATCAGTTCGTCGGTGTCGTAGGGCTTGACCACGTAGTCGTCGGCGCCGGCGTCCAGCCCGGCGACCCGGTCGGCCACGCCGTCGCGGGCGGTGGCGATCAGCACCGGCATGGTCTGGCGCCGCGTGCGCAGCGAGCGCAGCACGTCCAGGCCGCTGCGCCCGGGCAGGCCCAGGTCCAGCAGCACCAGGTCGTAGTCCTCGCTCTGCAGGGCGGTGTCGGCCATCGCGCCCTCGCGCACCCAGTCGACCGCGTAGTGCTCCGCGCGCAGCGCATCGAGCACCGCCTCACCGATCATCGGGTCGTCTTCGACCAGCAGCAGTCGCATGGAGTCCTGTGGGTGCAAAGCCCGGATTATCCGGGCCGATGCTGAAACCAGGCTGAAGCGTGCACTTGTGCCAGCCGCATGAAGACTGAACAGTATATATTGTGACTTGTAAGTCTTGTTACCAGATCCCAATGCGAAACCAACTCCGATTCCTGTCCCTGCTGGTCCTCCTCGCCGCCGCAAGTCCGGCCGCCGTCATCGCGCAACCGATGGCCCTGACCGAGGCGTCCGAGCTGCTGAGCCATCCCTGGGTGGAACCGCCACCCAACCGCCAGCCCGAGGCCTACTTCACCAACCTCAGGGACGGCGACAGCCGGGTGGCGCCGTTCGTGCTGCGCTTCGGCCTGTCGATGCGCGGCATCGTGCCCGCCGGCAAGACGGCCGGCCGCGCCGGCCACCACCACCTGTTGATCAACCAGCCGCTGCCGCTGGACTTCAAGAAGCCGCTGCCTTTCACCGACCAGTACATCCACTTCGGCAAGGGCCAGATGGAAACGGTGATCAATCTCAAGCCCGGCACCTACAACCTGAACCTGCTGCTGGCCGACCAGGGCCACATTCCCTATTTCGTCTTCAGCAGGCCCCTGCGCGTGACGATCACGGCGCAGGACCCGAAGCTCACCCCGGCGGCGGTGCTGGGCCCGCGGCGGATCGAGATCCTGAACCTGGCCGACCAGCAGGCCGTGAAGGGCCCGTTCCGGGTCCAGTTCCACGCCAGCGGCTACAACATCTCCCACCGCGACGCCGGCGTGCCGGACAGCGGCCACTTCCGGCTGACGCTGGAGCGCGGCGGGCGCAGGGAATTGCTCGATTTCCGCCAGGGCCAGACCGAGGTCTGGCTCAACCCGCCGCGCGGCGATTACGCGCTGCAGCTCGATCTGGTGGACAACACCAGCGACCGGCCGCTGGCATCGGCGCCGCCCCTGCGGCTGAACGTCAGCACCAGCGCCGGCTTGTGACCCGGCCTCAGGCCAGGCGCTGCTTGTGGCGCTCGATCTGCAACCGCACCTGCGCCGGCGCGGTGCCGCCCAGGATGTTGCGGGCGTTGAGCGAGCCGCGCAGGCTCAGCACGCCGTAGACGTCCTTGTCGATCTTGGGATTGAACTGCTGCAGCACCGCCAGCGGCAGCTCCGACAGGTCCACCTGGTGCGAGATCGCCGCCTTGACCGCATGGGCCACCGTCTCGTGGGCGTCGCGGAACGGCAGGCCCTTCTTCACCAGGTAGTCGGCCAGGTCGGTGGCGGTCGCGTAGCCCTTGAGCGCAGCCTGCTCCATCGCCTCGGGCTTGACGGTGATGCCGCCGACCATCTCGGCGAAGATCCGCAGCGTGTCCTTGAGCGTGTCCACAGTGTCGAACAGCGGCTCCTTGTCTTCCTGGTTGTCCTTGTTGTAGGCCAGCGGCTGGCCCTTCATCAGCGTGATCAGGCCCATCAGGTGGCCGACCACGCGGCCGGTCTTGCCGCGCGCCAGTTCCGGCACGTCGGGGTTCTTCTTCTGCGGCATGATCGACGAGCCGGTGCAGAAGCCGTCGGCGATGTCGATGAAGCCGAAGCTCTGCGACATCCACAGCACCAGTTCTTCCGACAGCCGGCTGATGTGGATCATCGCCAGCGCGGCGGCGGCGGTGAACTCGATCGCGAAGTCGCGGTCGCTCACCGCGTCCAGCGAGTTCTGGCAGACGCCGTCCATCCCCAGCGTCCGCGCCACCAGCTCGCGGTCCAGCGGATAGCTGGTGCCGGCCAGCGCCGCCGCCCCCAGCGGCAGCCGGTTCAGGCGCTTGCGCGCGTCCTGCAGCCGCTCGGCGTCGCGGCTGAACATCTCCACGTAGGCCAGCATGTGGTGGCCGAAGCTCACCGGCTGGGCCACCTGCAGGTGGGTGAAGCCGGGCAGGATCACTTCCACGTTCTTTTCGGCGATGGCAAGCAACGCCTTCTGCAGGTCGACCAGCAGGCCGGCGATCAGGTCGATCTCGCCGCGCAGCCACAGCCGCACGTCGGTGGCGACCTGGTCGTTGCGGCTGCGGCCGGTGTGCAGGCGCTTGCCGGCATCGCCGGCCAGCTGGGTCAGCCGCGCCTCGATGTTCAGGTGCACGTCCTCCAGGTCGAGCTTCCACTCGAACTTGCCGGCCTCGATCTCCTGGCGAACCTGCGCCAGGCCCTGCTCGATGGCGGCGTGGTCGGCCTTGGAGATGATGCCCTGGGCCGCGAGCATGCCGGCATGGGCCAGCGAGCCCTCGATGTCGGCCTGCCACAGGCGCTGGTCGAACAACACGCTGGCGGTGTAGCGCTTGACCAACTCATTCATCGGCTCCGAGAACAGGGCCGACCAGGCGTGGGATTTCTTGTCGAGTTGGGAAGTCATGGGGCAATAATCGGGATCTGACCCCAATTGAGATGAAAGACTCGCAAATTTTATCGGCCTTCATGGAAGAGCCGCGCGCCCGGCCCAAGCCGGAGCGCGTGCTGGTGTTCGACGCCTGCCATGTGGGGGTCATCATGCGCGCGGTGCTGTTCGTCGAGGCCACGCTGATGACGGGGGCGATGTACGGCGCCGCCACGCCGATGGACTGGCTGCTGCGGGTCGCGCTGCTGACCGGCGCGGCGCTGCCGGCCACGCTGGCCTGGCTGATCGTCGCCTGCAGCCTCAAGGGCCAGCTGGAGCGCCTGTCGCCGCCCTGGCAGGCCGTGTTCGGCATCGCCCTGGGGGCGGCGGCCGGCATCTACGGCTGCGTGCTGCTGCGGCTCACGGGCGTCACTGCGTCGCCGCCGTGGCTGGCGTCCGCCATCACCGGGGCGCTGCTGTCCGCGCTGCTGGTGGCCGCGCTGATCCTGCGTGCCAAGGGCCGGACCCCGGCCGCCACCACCGCGCGCCTGTCGGAGCTGCAGGCCCGCATCCGGCCGCACTTCCTGTTCAACACGCTCAACAGCGCGATCGTGCTGGTGCGGCAGGACCCGGCGCGGGCCGAGACGCTGCTGGAAGACCTCAGCGACCTGTTCCGCCACGCGCTGGCCGACCAGGGCGAATCGGTGACGCTGGCCGAGGAAGTGGCGCTGGCCCGGCGCTACCTGGCGATCGAGCAGGTCCGGTTCGGCGACCGGCTGCGGCTCGAATGGGCGCTCGACGAGAACGCCGGCAACGCCAGGCTGCCGCCGCTGCTGCTGCAGCCGCTGGTGGAAAATGCCGTCAAGCACGGCGTCGAGCCCAGCCCCGAGGGTGCCCAGGTGAAGATCAGCACCCAGCGGCGCGGCGGCGTGGTGGTGATCAAGGTCACCAACACCGTGCCGGCCGGCCAGGGGCGGCGCGGCCACGGGGTGGCGCAGGACAATGTGCGCGACCGGCTGCGGCTGCTGCACGACGTGCAGGGTCAGTTCCAGACCGCCCTGGTCGACGGCATCTACCAGGTGCGCATCGAGGTTCCCGCTTGACAGGCTCTCCATGGAGGTTGCTATGACACTTCAGGTGCTGGTTGTCGATGACGAAACCCTGGCCCGGGCGCGGCTGCGAACCCTGCTTGGCGACTGCACCGCGCCGGCCGCCCATGTCGGCGGCGAGGCGGCCAACGCCACCCAGGCCATGGAGCTGCTGCGCCGCCAGGCCTTCGACGCGGTGCTGCTGGACATCCGCATGCCGGGCGCCGACGGCATGGCGCTGGCCCAGGCGATGCGGATGCTGGCGCAGCCACCGGCGGTGATCTTCGTGACAGCCCATGCCGAACATGCGGTGGAGGCGTTCGACCTGGAAGCCGCCGACTACCTGACCAAGCCGGTGCGGCTGGAGCGCCTGCAGATGGCTCTGCAGAAGGTGGAGCGATCGGCGCTCGCCAGCCGCGGCGCCCAGCCCGAGGCCGCGCCGGAGGTGCTGGTGATCCAGGACCGCGGACGCACCGAACGTGTGCCATTGCCGGAAGTGCTGTATTTCAAGGCCGAACTGAAGTACGTGACGGTCCGCACCGCGGCCAGGAGCTATATTCTGGACGCCTCCCTCAGCGAGCTGGAGGACAAGTACCCGGCGCAGTTCATGCGGGTCCACCGCAATGCGCTGGTGGCCCGCCACGCGGTCCGGGCGCTGGAAAAACATGACGATCCCGAGGAAGGCGAGGTCTGGGCGGTGCGCCTGAACGGCATCGACGAAGTACTCGCCGTGTCGCGCCGGCAGCTGTCTGCGGTGCGCGAGGCGCTGGCCGGCTGAACCCGGGACCGGGCGGTAAACGATTGGGAACGATGGACAAACACAACGACGACGAAGAGCAGACAGTTCCCGCCACCACCACGCCGCCGCCTCCGACGCCGTCACCTGCGACGCCTGCGGTCCCGGCCGATGAACGCACCCAGGTGCTGCTGCATGTTCCGGTGAACGTGCGCAGCGCGACGCTGATCGTGCTGGCGGCGCTTGCCGTGCTCGCCACCCTGCACCTGGCCAGCGACTTCTTCATTCCGGTGATGGTCGCCTTCATGTTCAGCCATGCGCTGGCGCCGGTGGTCGATGCGCTCGAGAGCTGGCGCGTTCCGCGCGCCATCAGCGCCGCGGTGCTGATCCTGGGCCTGCTGGGGGGCATCGGCTTTTCGGCCTACTCCTTCAGTGACGATGCCAATGCGCTGATCGCGTCGTTGCCCGAGGCGGCGCAGAAGGTGCGCGGCGCCGTGCGTGCGCGCCGGGACAAGCCGGAGACGCCGCTGGAAACGATGCAGAAGGCGGCAGCGCAGCTGGAACAGGCGGCGGAGGAAGCCAGCCCGGCCGCCACCGCGCCCAAGAGCAACGTGCAGCGGGTGGTGATCGAAAAGCCCCGCTTCGACCTGCGCGAGCACCTGTGGAACGGCACGATGGGACTGGTCAGGCTGGTCGGGCAGGTCGTGGTGGTCACCTTCTTGACCTACTTCCTGCTGCTGGCCGGCAATACGTTCCGGCGCAAGCTGGTCAAGATCACCGGCACCACCCTGTCGGACAAGAAGATCACGGTGCAGGCGCTGGACGAGATCGCCTCGCAGATCCAGCGCTACCTGCTGGTGCAACTGGTGACCAGCGTGATCGTCGGCGTCGCCACCGGCCTGGCGTTCTGGGCGCTGGGGCTCAAGCACGCCGTGGTGTGGGGCTTCGCCGGCGGCCTGCTCAATCTCATTCCCTACATCGGCTCGGCTGTCGTCACCGGCGCCGCGGCGCTGGTGGCCTTCCTGCAGTTCGGCTCGGTCAACATGGCACTGGCGGTGGCCGGCGCGTCGCTGGCCATCCACACCCTCGTCGGCAATCTGCTGATGCCCTGGCTGACCAGCCGCTCCAGCGCCATGAATCCGGTGGCCGTGTTCATCGGCGTGCTGGCCTGGGGCTGGCTGTGGGGCGTGTGGGGCCTGCTGCTGGGCATCCCGATCATGATGGTGGTCAAGGCGGTGTGCGACCGCGTCGACCACCTCAAGCCGGTTGGGGAACTGCTGGGGACCTGAAGGTCTGGGCCGGCCCGGCCGGCCCGTCGCCGCGCACGAGCAGCACCGCCTTGCGCGGCAGCTGGTCAAGCTCCACCCATTCGCCCCATGCCACTTGCCGGTCCGCGCTCACCAGCGAGCGCGGATGCAGGTCGCGCTCCCAGTGGATGCGGATGTCGCGTCCCTGCAGCTGCAGCCGGATCTCGAATGCCGGCCAGTGCGCCGGCAGCCGCGGCGACAGCGACAGCGCGCCCGGCCGCACCGACAGTCCCAGCAGCGTTTCCACCGCGGCGCGGTACAGCCACGCGGCCGAACCGGTGTACCAGCTCCAGCCGCCGCGGCCGACGTAGGGCGCTTCGCTGTAGATGTCGCCGGCAGTGACGTAGGGCTCCAGCTCGTAGGCGGCCGCCCGCGCGGGCAGCTGGCTGCGGTGCGCCGGGCTGATCGCCTGGAAGCTGGCCCATGCGCCCTCGCGGTCGCCGCTCAGGGCCTGCGCCATCAGGGCCCACACCGCGCCGTGCGAATACTGGCCGCCGTTCTCGCGCACGCCAGGCGGGTAGGCCTGGATGTAGCCCGGATTGTTTTCCGAATGCTGCAGCGGCGGGGTCAGCAGCTTGAGCAGGCCGGCCTCGTCGTCCACCAGTTGCCGCTTCATCGCCGCCAGCGCCGGGCCGGTGAACGCCGGCGTCGATGCGCCCGAGAGCACCGACCACGCCTGCGCGATCAGGTCGATCCGGCATTCGTCGTTGGCCTGCGAGCCCAGCGGCGCGCCGTTGTCGAAGAAGGCGCGCCGGAACCAGCCGCCGTCCCAGCCGGCAGCGTGCAGCGCCGCGATCCAGCCGTCGCGCGCCTGCAGCCAGCGGCGGGCCCGCTCGCCGTCGTCGCGGGCCTGCGCCACCGGCGCGAAGCGTTCCACCACCGTGCACAGGAACCACGCCAGCCACACCGACTCGCCCTTGCCCTGCTGGCCGACCCGGTTCATGCCGTCGTTCCAGTCGCCGGTGCCCATCAGCGGCAGCCCGTGCTGGCCGACCTTCAGGCTGCGGTCGATGGTGCGGGCGCAGTGCTCGTACACGCTGGCCGTGGCCTCTGACACCTGCGGCGTGTAGTAGGCGTCTTCGGCGCCGTCCGGGATCTGCGGACCTTCCAGGAACGGCACCTGCTGCTCCAGCAGGCCGGCGTCGCCGCTGGTCTCCAGGTAATGGGCGCAGGCGTAGGGCAGCCACAGCAGGTCGTCGGAGAAGTGCGTTCGCACGCCTTCACCGCCGGGCGCATGCCACCAGTGCTGGACGTCGCCTTCGGGAAACTGGCGGGCCGCGTTGAGCACGATCTGCTCGCGCAGCCGCTGCGGGTCCGCCAGCCCCAGCGCCATCGCGTCCTGCAGCTGGTCGCGAAAGCCCGAGGCGCCGCCGGCCTGGTAGAAGCCGGCCTTGGACCAGATCCGGCAGGACACGGTCTGGTACAGCAGCCACTGGTTGACCATGGCGTCGAACAGCGGGTCCGGCGTGCGCACCTGCACCACGTGCTGCAGCTGCGACCACCAGCGCTTGACCTGCGACAGCGACTCGAGCGGATCGCGGTTCTGCCAGCTGGCTGCCAGGTCCTGCGCGGCCGCCGCCGTCGTGCCGTGCCCCAGCACAAAGGCGAAAGCGGTGCTCTGGCCGGGCGCCAGCACCAGGTCGGCGGCCAGCGCGGCGCACGGGTCCAGCCCGGTGCCGGCGCGGCCGGCGAAACGTTCCGGCAGGCCCAGGCGGCCGGCGATGTCGAAGAACTCGGAGCGGTCGCAGGTCCATTGCGACAGCCGGGGGCCGCCGGTCAGCGTCACGAAGCCGGTGTGGCCGCCGAAGCCGGCGCGCTGCTCGCGCTGCTGGCCGAACACGGCCGGCAGGGTGGCCGATTTCCAGCTGGCGACGCCGCGCCGCTCGCCGCGGTTGGCGCCCAGCTGCCACTCCACCAGCGCCACGGCGCGCAGGCGCCGGCGGGTGGTGCCGACGTTCTCCAGCCGCACCCGCACGATCTTGGCCGGCTGCTCGCGGTCGGCGAAGAAGGTGGTCTCGACCTCGATGCCGTCTTTTGCGCTCTCGAACACGCTGTAGCCCTGGCCGTGCCGCACCCGCAGCGGCCCGCCGGCCCGGGCCAGCGAGAGCACCTCGCCGCTGTCCAGGTCCTGCAGCAGCCAGTGCTCCGACGCCGGGTCGGCCACCGGGTCGTTCGACCAGGCGCTGACCTGGTGCAGCCGGCTGTTGACCGACCAGGTGTAGCCGCTGCCGGTCTCCGACACCTGGAAGCCGAACCCGGGGTTGGCGATCACGTTGACCCACGGCCGCGGCGGCGCCTGGCCGGCCGCCAGGTCGAAGCGGAATTCGCCGCTGGGTGCGTCGAAGACGCCGGTCACCGGCGCCGGCTTGTCTTTCGCAGCGCCCGGCTCGATCGCCGCCGGCACGGGCGCCAGCGCTTGTGCCGCCGGGCCGGCCCACAGCTCCCGCAGCGCGGCCACCTGCACGTCCAGCGGCCGGCCGTCGGCGCTGAGGATCGCCCGCGCATGGCCGACCAGTGCCGCCTTCTCGGCCACCGACACTTCCTGCTCGCGCAGCAGGAAGAAGCCGCCGGCGTCGCTGCGCGGAAAGCTGTTCTGCACCGCCTGCGCCAGCCGGTCGCGCAGCGCCAGGATGTCGCGCTGCAGCGGCATCAGGTAGGAATTGGGTTCGCTGTTGAGAACCACCACGTCCACCGCCAGCCCGCCGAAGCTCCACCACGGCTGGGCCCGCAGCAGCGACTGCACCAGCGGGATGCCGTGCGACGAATGCACCCGCACCAGCACGATCGGCTTGTCGCCCGACAGGCCGAAGCGCCAGAGCGCGCGCTGGTCCAGCGGCGCCCGCTCGATCGGCGCCCGCGGCGCGCTGTACATCAGCGCGGTGGTGAGGTCCTGCAGCGCCAGGTTTTCTTCCGGCGCCAGCCCGAGGTCGCGCAGCCGCACCTGGGCCAGCGTCGCGGCCATGCGCTCGGCGCGCTCCACGTGCATCGACTGCAGGTAGCTGTCGATCCGCGTCTCCAGTTCACCTTCGTGCTGGGCGGCGGTGGTGGCGAAGGTAAGCCGGGCCAGCGCGCCGGGCGCCAGCCGCACCCGCACTCGCAGGCAGGCGACCGGATCGAGCCCGTTGACCGGCGCGCCGTTGCCGTCCAGCGCCTGCGGCGCCAGCGCGGGCGCCCACAGCGGGCGGTTGCGGCCACGGAAGCTGCGCCGGTCGGTGATGCATTCGATCGATTGCAGCTCGCCGTCGACGCCGGCCAGGAAGTGCGCCGCCGCGATCTCCGGGTCGCCGTGCAGGCGCGGCCGCCGGGTCATCACCAGCGCCCGCCATTCGGCCCGCCACACGCTCTGGATGAACAGGTTGGAGAAGGCCGGATGCGCCTCGTCGGCCGCCGCCGCCGCCAGCACCGGCTCGAAGCTGGAGACCAGCTCGTAGGTTGCCGCCGTGCGGCCGGTGTTGCGCAGCGTCACGATGCGCAGCTCGGTGTCGTCCTCGGGGCTGACCAGCACCGTGATGCCGGCCTCGATCTCGTCGCCGCGGGCGTCGAACTGCACGCGGTCGGCCATGAAGCGGGCGTGGTAGCGCCAGTCCGGGCCGGGCGCCGGGCTGGCCGTCAGCGAGACCAGGCCGGGCTGGCCCTCGCGCCGCAGGTAGAAGAAGCTGCCGTAGGCATCGCGCAGCAGGTCGTCGCGCCAGCGCGAGATGTTCTGGCCGTTCCAGCGACTCACGCCGGCTCCGTTGGCGCGCAGGGCGACGCTGTAGCGACCGTTGGACAGCAGGTGGGTCGGCTGCCAGCCGTCGGCCAGCGGCAGGACGCTGCGCGACTGGAACACCGGGTGCTGGCGGTTGTCGCCGGGCTCGGGCGGATGGCGCGGATCGGCGCTCTCCACGATCTGGCGCGGCGTGCCTTCGTGCAGCAGCATCTCGTGCGCCATCACCAGGGCATCGGCCGTGAACCAGCGCCGCGGCGCGTCGGCGCACAGCACGTTGCACAGCGCCACGATCGACATGCCGTGGTGGTGCGCCATGAAGGTCTGCACCACGCTGAAGGGGTGGTCGGCCGGCTGGCGCGAGACGGTGAAGTCGATCGACTCGTACATGCCCAACGCGCCACGCCCGCCCAGCACTTCCAGCCGCTGCAGGTTGGCGGTGGCGGCGGCCGGCTGGAACATGCTCGCCAGCAGGCTGGCGTAGGGCGCGATCACGCGGTCGCCCGGCGGCGTGCGGCGCAGCGCCAGCCGCGGCGCGCCGAACGGGCCGTATTGGAAGGCCAGCGAATGATCCTGCGCGAAATACGCGGACTCGGAGATGCCCCAGGGCAGCTCCATCGCCTCGCCGGTGGCCTGTTGTTCGGCGACGGCGGCGCAGGCGGCGGAGTGCAGCAAGCCGCCCACCGGCTCGGGCATCAGCAGCGAGGGCATCAGGTACTCGAACATCGAGCCCGACCAGGACTTCAGGCCCGCCGTCACGCCGACCGACAGGAACGGCCGGCCCAGCGTGCCCCAGTGGCGGCGCGGCACGTCGCCCTTGGCGATCGCGAACAGGCTGGTCAGGCGCGATTCGGACGCCAGCAGGTCGTAGTAGCTGGCGTCCAGCACCTGCTCCTGCACCCGCAGCCCGATGTGGAACAGGTGGCGCTTGCCGTCGTAGACGCAGCCGAAGTCCATCGCCATGCCCAGCGCGCGGCAGCGGCCGGCGATGGCCAGCAGCGCGGCCTGTGCGGCGCTGCCGTCGGTGCCCTGGCGCGCCAGTTCGCGGCAGGCCTGCGCCACCGTCAGCAGCAGGCCGGCCAGGTTGCCGCTGTCCACGGTCGACACGTAGGCCGGCGGCAGCACCGCCAGCGTGCGCGTGTCGTACCAGTTGAGCAGGTGGCCGCGGTGCTTTTCCAGCCGGTCGATCGTGTCCAGGGTTGCCTGCAGGCGGCTCGTGAGCTCGCCGGTGCTGATCCAGCCGAATTCGCGGGCGCAGCACGCCGCCAGCAGGTACAGGCCGATGTTGGTGGGCGAGGTGCGATGCGCGATCGCCTCTTCGGGCACCAGCTGCAGGTTGTCCGGCGGCAGGTGGTTGTCCTCGGCGCCGACGCAGCGCTCGAAGAAGCGCCAGGTGTCGCGGGCCAGCGCCTGCAGGTACAGGCGGTCCTTCTCGCGCAGGGCCTCCACCGGCACGCGCCCGGCCATCCGCGCCGCCCACCAGTTGGTCAGCGGCGAGCAGGCCCACAGGGCGAACAGCACGAAGCCGGTGCGCGGATACACGCCCCACAGCAGCGACGCGGCCGCCAGTGCGATGCACAGCAGCGAGACCGGCCAGTGCTGCCGCACGAAGAAGCCCAGGTCCTGGCGCGCGGCCGCCTGCGCCTGTGCGGCGGTGGTCCACTCCAACAGCTTCCGGCGGCTGACGGCCAGCCGCCAGAGCGAACGCAGGATCGCGTCGAGCAGCAGGCCGGCGTGCGCCGCCAGCTGGCTGAACTGCCAGGCGGCGCCAGCCAGCGCCCGCTGCAGTTCCAGCCGGCCGACGTGGAAGAAGTGGCGCCAGGCGATGTGCCGGCGGGTGGGCACCAGGCCGGCGAGCGCCGACAGCAGCGGCCCGGCCAGCAGGGCGCCGAACACCATCACGATGGCGCTGGCGGGACCCAGCGAGCCTTCGAACACCGACAGCGCCAGCAGCGCGGCGCAGGCCGGCTGCACCAGCGAGCGGCGCAGGTTGTCGCTCATCTTCCACAGGCCCAGGGAGTCGATGCCGAAGCGCTTCGCGTGCCGCATCAGGGGCAGCAGCTGCCAGTCGCCGCGGGTCCAGCGGTGCAGCCGCGAGGCGGCCACGCCGGGATGCTGCGGATACTCCTCCACCAGCGTGACGTCGCTGACAAAGCCGCAGCGCGCGATGCTGCCTTCCAGCAGGTCGTGGCTCAGGACCGCCTCGCCTGGCAGGCGGGCGTCGAGCACCGCGTGGCAGGCCGCGACGTTCAGCAGCCCCTTGCCGGTGAAGCTGGCGGTGCCGAACAGGTCCTGGTAGACGTCGGACACGGCGCTGTTGTAGGGATCCAGGCCGGCCTGGCCGGCGAACATCTGGTGGAAGCGGGTATTGCGGCCGTCGGCCGTCAGCGGCGTGACCAGCCGCGGCTGCAGGATGCCGTAGCCGGCCACCACGCGGCGCGCGCGGGCATCGATCTTCGGCTCGTTGAGCGGATGGGCGCCGATCGCCACCAGGTCGCGCAGCGCCCCCGGCGGCAGGCCGGTGTCGCTGTCCAGCGTCAGGATGAAGCGGATGCCGCTCGCCAGCCGCAGCCCCGGCGCCAGCGGCAGGAAGCCGTCCCAGCCGCCGGTGGCCAGCGCCCGCACCAGCATCTCCAGCTTGCCGCGCTTGCGTTCCCAGCCGAGCCAGCGCTGCTGGGTCTCGCACCAGCTGCGCGGCCGGTGGATCAGCAGGAAGCGCGGCGGCGCGCCCTCCGCTGCCGGCGAGCGGGCGTTGAGGTCCTTGAGTTGCGCCACGGCATCGGCCAGCAATGCAGCGTCGGTATGGAGCGTGGCCGCGTCGGCGTCGGCCCAGTCGGTCAGCAGCGCGAACTGCGCATGCGGTTCGCGGTTGGCCAGCCAGTGGCGCTCCAGCTGCGCCAGCAGCTCGCGGGTGGAGGCCGGCGAGGTGAGCATGGTGGGAATCACCACCAGCACCGCGTCCTGCGCCGTGATGCCCCCGGCCAGTTCCAGCCGCGGCAGCAGCTCGATCTTCAGCGACTCGGCCAGCAGCCGGTGCACCAGGGAGGCGGCCGCTTCCGATGCCGGCCAGGCCAGCAGGAACAGCGACAGCGCTTCCCACCAGCCGCCGGGCGCCAGGCGGTGCGCCGCCAGCCACAACAACACCCCGGAGCCCAGTGCGATCGCGAGTGTGTACAGCCACAAACGGGAGTGCCGCCGGCGCGGCGGGCGCGGCAGGTGCAGGGCGGCCGCGAGCGCGTTGCGGCCTTCGCCGATCAGGTAATAGCCGGCGGTGTGCTGCACCGGCGGGCCGCTGGAGGCCTGGGCCAGCGCCACCACTTCCTGCGCCACCTCGCGCTCGGGCCGGCGGCTCTGGCGCGCCAGCTGCTCCATGGCGCGGGTGATCTGCTGGCGGGTGATCTCGCTTTCCTGGCCGAAGCTGGGCAGCTGCCGCAGCAGCTGCAGCGGCCGGCTGACCGGCTCGATCAGTTCCACCCAGTCGATCTGGCCGATCAGCCGCAGCGTGGTGATGATGTTGCTGACGGTGAGGTTGGCAGCCACCTGGGCCGACTGGCTCTCCATCACCAGCGCCGGGCCGTCCGGGCAATGGCGTTCCATCCACTTCACCAGCGCCGGCACGGAGTCCAGATGGTCGATCGGCACCCGCTGCCACAGCTGCGTCAGCCAGGCCCGGCGCAGGCCGCAGCGGGTCATCTGCGCGTCCATGCTGTCCAGGTGTTCGTCGGTGACGTGCTCGGCGGCGTCGCCGACGGCATGCGCCAGGTCGCGCGCCAGCTTGCCAGCGGCGATCTCGTCGGCCATGCGGCGCAGGTTTTCCAGCAGCACCACCCGCAGCGTCGTCGGCAACGCCCACAGCTCGGACAGCCGCAGTTCGCTCACTTCCTGGTAGGCGTTGAGGAAGGCGGTGAAGGTCTGCGGATCGAGCACGCTGTCGGTGTGCGCCACGTAGGCCCAGGCGATGCCGTAGACCCGCGGCAGCCCGGCCAGCGGCTGGGCCGCCAGCTTGGGCAGGTCGGCGTAATAGCGGCGCGGCACGCCTTCGCGGATCTGTTCGAGCTGGGCCTCGACCAGGTGGAAGTTGTCCAGCAGCCATTCGGCCGCCGGCGTCACGTAGTGGCCGCTGCGCGAGGTCAGCGCGATCTGGTCATAGGCGCTGCGCAGCGCCTGCAGGTTTTCCTCGACCCGCGGAAAGAAGGGGGCGCCGCCGATCGGGCGCTCTTCCACCAGCTGGGCCCGTGCCAGGCTGCGACCGTGTTCCTCGAAGCGGTGGACGCCGAACAGTTCGGCGCGGATCGGCGGCTCGGTCCCGACGCCGCCCTGCAGGATGCTGCGGGCGTAAGGGGTGACCGGCCCCAGCCAGTCGACGGCGGCGCCGGCGCGGGGCGTCAGGCGAGCGCCAGCAGCAGGCACAGCCCGGTCGCTCCGACCAGCGCGCCGGTGGTGACGATGTGGCCGAAGGCCATCGCCTTGATCCACTCAAAGGCCGAGAGCACAGGCAGCAGCGAGCCGTGGCTGCGCTGGCAATCGTTCATGTGGGAGGCCAGGGCCATCATGTCGCTGGACACGATGGTGTTGATGTCGGCAGGCGGGTGGGCCTGCGCGTGGGCTGCGTTCATTGCTCGACTCCGGTGGTGTGCCCGGACAGGGAGCGCCGGGGGCGGCCTGTCTTGTCCAAAGGCGATCAGCCGATGGTACGCAGAATCCGGGAAAACGCTGTCGGACAAGACGAGCGCCGGCGTAGGACCTCTCCCACGCCGGCTGCCTCAGCCGGTGTTGCGCAATCCGGCCGCGATGCCGTTGATGGAGATGTGGATGCCGCGCTGGGCCCGCTCGTCGATCTGGCCGGCGCGGTGCCTTCGCACCAGCTCGACCTGCAGGTGGTGCAGCGGGTCGATGTACGGAAAGCGGTGCTTGATCGAGCGCTGCAGGCCCGGATTGCCGGCCAGCCGCTGCTTGTTGCCCGTGATCAGCTGCAAGGCCTGGGCGGTGCGGTGCCACTCGGCCTCGATCAGGGCGAAGATGCGCTTGCGCAGGCGAACGTCGGTGACCAGGCCGGCGTAGCGCGAGGCCAGCGCCAGGTCGCTCTTGGCCAGCACCATGTCCATGTTCGACAGCAGCGTGCGAAAGAAGGGCCACTGCTTTTCCATCTTCTGCAGCAGCGCCAGCTGCTCCTTGTCCACCGTTCGGGCGGAGCCGGTCGAAACCCCGGCGGCGAGGAACTCCTGCACCGCGGTGCCGAAGCCGTACCAGCCCGGCAGCGTCAGGCGGCACTGGCCCCAGCTGAAGCTCCACGGGATCGCGCGCAGGTCCTCGATGCGCTGCGAGGGCTTGCGGGACGCGGGGCGCGAGCCGATGTTCAGTTCGGCGATCTCGCGGATCGGCGTCGAGCTGAAGAAGTACTCGGTGAAGCCGGGCGTTTCGTAGACCAGCGCGCGGTAGGCCTTCATGCTGGCCTGCGACAGGCTCTCGGCCGCCTGCAGGAAGGCCGGCGGCGCGGTCTTGGTCGGCTGCAGCAGCGTCGCCTCCAGCGTCGCCGCCACCAGCGTCTCCAGGTTGCGCCGGCCGATCTCGGGATTGGCGTACTTGGAGCCGATCACTTCGCCCTGCTCCGTCAGGCGCAGCTGGCCGCGCACGGTGCCGGGCGGCTGCGCCAGGATCGCTTCGTAGCTGGGGCCGCCGCCGCGCCCGACGGTGCCGCCGCGGCCATGGAACATCCGCAGCTGGATGTTGTGCGAGTTGGCCAGCTGGTCGAACAGCTGGACCAGTGCGATCTCGGCGCGGTACAGCTCCCAGTTGCTGGTGAAGATGCCGCCGTCCTTGTTGCTGTCGCTGTAGCCCAGCATGATGTCCTGCTCGGCACCCGAGCGCTGCACCATCCTCGCGATGCCGGGCAGGGCGTAGAACTCGCGCATGATCGGCGCGGCGTTGCGCAGGTCCTCGATGGTCTCGAACAGCGGCACCACGATGAGATCGTTTTTGGCCTGCGCGTCGAGCGTGCCGTGCAGCAGGCCCACTTCCTTTTGCAGCAGCAGCACCTCGAGCAGGTCGCTCACGCTCTCGGTGTGGCTGATGATGTAGTGGCGGATCGCCTGCGGGCCGAACTGCTCGCGCATGCGCCTGGCCATCTCGAAGATCGCCAGTTCCTTGTCGCTGTGCTGCGAATAGTCGGCGCCGACCACCCGCAGCGGCCGCGCGTCGGCCAGCAGCCGCAGCAGCAGCGCCCGCTTGTCCTCTTCGGACAGCCTGGCGTAATGCGCCTCGACCCGCGCCGTCGCCAGCAGCTCCGCCACCACCAGTTCGTGCTGATCCGAGCTTTGCCGCAGGTCCACGGTCGCCAGGTGGAAGCCGAACACTTGCACCGCCCGCACCAGCGGATGGAGCCGCTGGGCAACGAGAGCCTGGGCGTGGTGCGCCAGCAGCGAGGCCTGGATGGTGCGCAGGTCGGCCAGGAAGTCCTCGGCCCGCGGATAGGGGTTCTGCGGCGCCACCGCATGGCGGGCCGCCTCGCCGCCGGTCAACTCCCTGAGCGTGGCGGCCAGCCGCGAGTAGATGCCGGTCAGCGCGCGCCGGTACGGTTCGTCCTGCCGGTGTTCGTTGCGGTCGGGCGAGCGCTCGGCCAGCGCCTGCATGTCGGGGGTGACGTCCACCAGCATCGCCGACAGCGACAGCTCGCCGCCGAGAAAGTGCACCTCGGTCAGGTAATGGCGCAGCGCCACTTCCGATTGCCGGCGCAGCGCGTATTCGAGGGTCTGGGCGCTGACGTTGGGGTTGCCGTCGCGGTCGCCGCCGATCCACTGGCCCATGCGCAGGAAGCTGGCCACCGGCTGGTTGCCCAGCTCGCGCTCCAGGTCGGCGTAGATCTTCGGGATCTCGCGCAGGAAGGTCGACTCGTAGTAGCTCAGCGCATTCTCGATCTCGTCGGCCACCGTCAGCTTGGTGAAGCGCAACAGGCGCGTCTGCCACAGCTGCATCACGCGGGCGCGCAGCTGCACCTCGTTGGCCGCCAGTTCGCGCGGCGCCAGCGCGTCCCTGGGCAGCGCGTGCGACTTGATCTCGTCGCGCGCCACCAGCAGGTTGGCGATGTCGCGCTCGGCGTCCAGGATGCTCTTGCGCTGGACCTCGGTGGGATGGGCGGTGAGCACCGGCGACAGGTGCGCGTGCGCCAGCATCTGCGAGATCGCGCGCGGCGCGATGCCGGCCCAGCGCAGCCGGGCCAGCGCCACTTCGATGCTGCCTTCCTGGGTCTCGCCGGCGCGTTCGTGGATGGCGCGGCGCCGGATGTGGTGCCGGTCCTCGGCCAGGTTGGCCAGGTGGCTGAAATAGGTGAAGGCGCGGATCACGCTGACGGTCTGCTCGCCCGAGAGCGACTTCAGCAGCTTCTTGAGCGCCTGGTCGGCGTCCGGATCGGCGTCGCGCCGGAACGCCACCGACAGCTTGCGGATGCGCTCGACCAGCTCGTAGGCGTCGACGCCTTCCTGGTCGCGGATCACGTCGCCCAGGATGCGGCCCAGCAGCCGGATGTCCTCGACCAGCGGGCGTTCGTTGTCGCGGGCCCGGCGCGTCGGCGTCGGGGAGTCCGTCGTGGGTTGCGGCATCGGTGGGTTCCTCGGGCAGCGCTCGAAATGGCAGGCGAGGCCCATGCTAGCATCGGCTTCCCCCACTGAATCGACCGCAGGCCCACGTGCGCAACCTCGTCATCGCCACCCGTGAAAGCCGCCTTGCGCTCTGGCAGGCGGAGCACGTGAAGGCGCTGCTCGAACAGGCCGGGCATGGCGTTTCCCTGCTGGGGATGACCACCCGGGGCGACCAGATCCTGGACCGCACGCTGAGCAAGGTCGGCGGCAAGGGCCTGTTCGTCAAGGAGCTGGAGACGGCGCTGGAGGAGGGCCGCGCCGACCTGGCCGTGCACTCGCTCAAGGACGTGCCGATGGACCTGCCCGAGGGCTTCGCGCTGGCCTGCGTGATGGAGCGCGAAGACCCGCGCGACGCCCTCGTCTCGCCGAAGTACGCGACGCTGGCCGAGCTGCCGCAGGGCGCGCTGGTCGGCACCTCCAGCCTGCGCCGCGTCGTGCTGCTGCGCGCGCTGCGGCCGGACCTGAAGATCGAGCCGCTGCGCGGCAACCTCGACACCCGCCTGCGCAAGCTCGACGAAGGCCAGTACGACGCGATCGTGCTGGCGGCGGCGGGCCTGAAGCGGCTGGGCCTGTCGCAGCGGATCCGCCAGACCTTCGAGCCGGCGCAGATGCTGCCGTCGGCCGGGCAGGGCGCGCTGGCGATCGAAGTGCGCAGCGCGCGCGCCGACCTGATGGAACTGCTGGCCCCGCTGGCCGACCAGCGCACCTGGATGGCGGTGGCGGCGGAGCGCGCGGTCAGCCGCGCGATGGGTGGCAGCTGCTCGATGCCGCTGGCCGCGCACGCAAGTTTCTCCGGCGAATACCTGCAACTGTCGGCGGCCTGGGGCGATCCGGATGCCGGCGGCCCGCTGGTGCGCGCGATGGACGCCGCTGCCGTGGCGGACCTGGAGCAGGCGGCGGCGCTCGGCACCGGGGTTGCCGCGCAATTGCGCGCCAGTGGCGCCCGCTGATATGGTCCCCGCTGATATGGCCCCCACGCTTGTCACTTCGCGAACTGCGCTGGACGTGCCGCCGCCGCAAGCAGCGGCTCTTCGCCCCGTCCGAGACTGCGCAGGCAGTCTCGGAGCCGCGGGACTCAGCCCCGCGGGGGCTTCAGTGCCCTTGGGGCGGCCCGGCGGGCTCTGATGCGCGTGCTCGTCACGCGGCCGGCGCGCGAAGCGCAGCGCTGGGTCCACGAACTGCGCCTGCTTGGCGTGGATGCGGCGGCGCTGCCGCTGATCGAGATCGCCCAGCCGCCCGACGAGGACCTGGTGCGGCGCGAGTGGGCCAGGCTGGACCGCTACCAGGCCGTGATGTTCGTCAGCGGCAACGCGGTCGAGCGCTTCTTCGCCTTGCGGCCGCCTTCGCTGCCGGCCTGGCCGCGGGCCGACGCCCGGGCCTGGGCACCCGGGCCGGGCACGCGCGACGCGCTGGTGCGCGCCGGCCTGCCTCTGGCGGCCGTCGACCAGCCGGATGCGAAGGCGACACAGTTCGACTCGCAGGCGCTGTGGGAACAGGTCAAGGCACAGGCGGTGCCCGGGTGCCGCGTGCTGGTGGTGCGCGGCGGCGATGCGGCCGGACAAGGCAGCGGCCGCGACTGGCTGGCGCGCCAGCTGGCCAAGCGCGGGGTCGAGGTCGACACCGTGGTCGCCTACAGCCGGCGGGCTGCGCACCTGACGCCGGCACAGCGCGAGCTGGCGCAGGCGGCTGCCGCCGACGGTTCGGTCTGGCTGTTCAGCAGCTCCGAGGCGATCGGCCACCTGCGCGCCGAACTCTCCGCGCAGGGCTGGGGCGGCGCTCGCGCGATCGCGACCCATCCGCGCATCGGGCAGGCCGCGACCGACGCCGGTTTCGGTGTTGTGCGCCTGTCACGGCCCACGCTGGCCGAGGTGGTCGCGTCGATAGAATCGATCCGATGAGTTCCGAGCCCGTCAGCACGCCGGTGGTGGAAGCCGTTCCGGCCGTCGCCGGCACGCCCGTCACCTGGACGCCGCCGCGCGGCATCACGCTGCCGCGGCCGGTGCTGTTCGTGCTGGTGCTGCTGACCGGGCTGGCGCTGCTGCTGAGCGCGATGCTGTGGCAGCGCCTGAGTTCCATCCAGGAGCAGCTGGCGCGCCAGAGCGCCGATTCCGGCAGCCAGGCGGTGGAGGCGCGCACGCTGGCGCGGCAGGCGCAGGACCTGGCGCGTGACACTGCGGCGCGCCAGGCGGTGATGGAGTCGAGGCTGTCGGAAGTGGCGATGCAGCGCACCCAGCTCGAGGAGCTGATGCAGAGCCTGTCGCGGTCGCGCGACGAGAACCTGGTGGTGGACATCGAGTCCGGGCTGCGGCTGTCGCAGCAGCAGGCGCAGCTGTCCGGCAGCGTCGAACCCCTGCTGGCCGCGCTGCGCACGGCCGACCAGCGGCTGGCGCGGGCCGCGCAGCCGCGGCTGTCGCGCCTGCGCGCTGCCATCGCACGCGACATCGACCGCCTCACGTCGGCCCGCGTCACCGACCTGCCGGGCCTGATGACGCGGCTGGACGAACTGGCGCGCGTGGTCGACGACCTGCCGCTGGCCAACGCGGTCGCCAGCAGCCGGCCGGCCGGCGACATCAAGGAGCAACTGCCGCCCGGCGCCACCTGGCTGCAGCGCAGCATGGCGGTGCTGCACGAAGAGACGCGGGCGCTGCTGCGCGTCAGCCGGATCGACCAGCCAGAGGCCGTGCTGCTGGCGCCGGAGCAGGGCTTCTTCCTGCGCGAGAACCTCAAGCTCAAGCTGCTCAACGCGCGGCTGGCGCTGTTGTCGCGGCAGACCGAATCGGCGCGGGCCGACGTGGCCGCGGCGGCGGCGGCGCTGAATCGCTATTTCGATCCCGCCTCGCGCAAGACCCAGGCCGCCGCCGGCCAGTTGCAGCAGATCCAGGCCCAGATGCGCAGCGTGGAACTGCCGCGGCTGGACGGCACCATGGCGGCGCTCGCCACCGCGGCGGCGGGGCGCTGAGGCGGCCGTATGCGAGCGGCACTCTGGCTCCTGGCCCTGTTCGGCGTCGCGGTGGCGATCGCCCTGTTCGCCGGCAACAACCAGGGCACCGTGACGGTGTTCTGGCCGCCGTACCGGGTCGACCTGTCGCTCAACCTGGTGCTGCTGCTGTTGTTCGCGGCCTTCGTGTTCCTGCACGCCGCGCTCGGCGCCCTGGCGGCGCTGTTCGACCTGCCGCGGCAGGCGCTGCGCTGGCGCGCGCAGCAGAAGGAGCGGGCCATCTTCGGCTCGCTGCTCGACTCGATCTCGCACCTGACGGCGGGCCGCTTCATCCGCGCCCGCAAGTCGGCCGAGGTGGCGCTGGCCCAGGAAAAGTCGCTGGCCGGCAGCGGCGACAAGCTGGCCAACGCGCCGCAGGTGCGCACCCTGGCGCACCTGCTGGCCGCCGAAAGCGCGCAGGCGCTGCAGGACCGGCCGGCGCGCCAGGAACACTTGCAGCAGGCGCTGGAACAATCGTCGGCGCGCGACGCGCAGGAGACCCACGAAGGGGCCTTGCTGCGGGCGGCCCGCTGGGCGCTGGACGACCGCGATCCGCAGGCGGCGATCGGCTGGCTCAAGGAATTGCCGCAAGGCGTGGCCCGTCGCACCGTCGCACTGCGGATGAAGCTCAAGGCCGCGCGGCTGGCCGGCCAGACCGGCGATGCGCTGGAAACCGCACGGCTGCTGGCCAAGCATCGTGCCTTTTCGCCGGCCGCCGCCGAGAGCATCGTGCGCGGCCTGGCGATCGATCTGCTCAATAGCGCGCACGATCCGGCGCAACTGCAGCGGGTCTGGACCGCGCTGGAGGCGGCCGAGCGGGCCATGGCCGAACTGGCGGTGCATGCTGCGCAGCGCCTGACCACGCTGGGCGGCGACGCCGTGCTGGCGCGCGAATGGCTGCTGCCGGTGTGGGAGCGCCAGGGGACGCTCGGGCCCGGCCTGAAGGTCAAGCTGGTCGCCGCGTTGGAGGATGGCCTGGACACGCTGGACCCCGCGTGGCTGGCGCGGATCGAATCGGCGCAGCGCGCCAACCCGCGCGACGCCACGCTGCAGTACCTCGCCGGCATGGCGTGCATGAAGCGCCAGCTCTGGGGCAAGGCGCAGCAGCTGCTGATGCAGGCCGCCATGGGCCTGCAGGACGTCCGGCTGCACCGCAAGGCCTGGCGCGCGCTGGCGCGGCTGGCCGAGGAGCGGGGCGACGCCGAGGCCGCGCAGCTGGCGTACCAGCGCGCCGCTGACGAATAGCCGGCGAACGTCATGCCGGCCACGGGCCGGCGTCCATACGCCACGCAAGAAAAAACCGCCGATCAGAGCGCAGGCATGGCCTCCTCCTGATCGACGGTTTGCTTCGTCGCGTCTGGGTCCCGGCCCGAAGGCCGGGATGACGGTTCTTACTGCTGCGGCGGGGTGCCCGGTTGCTGCTCGAACGGCAGCTTCAGCTCGCGCAGGTCGCGCTTGGTTTCCACCAGCACCAGCGGGCCCTCGTCCGCCACCGCGACCGGCGCGCGCTCGCGCGGGATGTGGATCGGCTTGGGCTCGGCGGCAATCGCGGCCTGCACTGCCGCGATCTTCTCGGCGTCGGAGTTGACCCATTGCAGGCCGGAGCCCTGGGCCACCTGCGCCAGCTCGCCGACCGGCAGCTCGAAGCGCTGCACGCGCGGCAGGCCGGCTGCGGCCACCGCCGGCTCCATGCGGGGCGCTTCGGCGCGCGGCGCCTGGGCCTCACGCACCGGTTCCGGCCTGGCGGCCGGCTCGAAGCGCGGTGCCTGCTCCTGGCGCGGTGCCTGCTCCTGACGCGGTGCCTGCTCCTGACGCGGTGCCTGCTCCTGGCGCGGTGCCTGTTCCTGGCGCGGTGCCTGTTCCTGGCGCGGGGCGGCGGGTTGCGCTTCCTCGCGGCGCGCAGCCTCGGCTTGCGCCATGCCGTTGCCGTTGGCATCCTGGCTGGCGAAGCCGGTCGCGTAGCGCTGGCCAACCGGCGGCTGGGCCATCGGCTGCTGCGGTGCCGCCACCGGAATGGCGGACTCGCTCATCGGCTGGGTGTCGCTGAAGCCGTCCTCGCGGGCCGGACGATCGCCACGCTCGCCGCGGCGATCGCGATCGCGACCGCCACGCTCGCGCGAGCGGCCACGGCGCGGCTCTTCGCCATCGGCCTGCGGACGCTGGCCGTCACCATGGGTGTGCGATTCCAGCACCGCGTTGGCGGCGACCGGCTCGGGCGAGCCGGCCTCGGCGAGGTCGCCGACGGAACCGGCGGCACCTGCCAGTGCATGCGCTTCCACGCCCGCTTCGGCCGGCTGGCCGCCTTCGGGGCGCGGGCCACGGTCGGTGCGGGGGCCGCGATCGCCGCGCTCGCGCCGGCCTTCGCCGCCACGCTCGCCGCGGTCACGCCGGCCTTCGCCGCGCGGGCCGCGCTCCTGGCGCTGCGCCTGCTCGCCTTCGGTGGCGGCATGGGATGGCGTGCCCGGGATGCCGATCTCCGGCGACTCCATCGGCGGGCGGCCTTCCTGGTCGCGGCGCGGACCGCGGCCTTCGCCGCGCGGTTCGCGCGGCTCACGCGATTCACGCGGCTCGCGGGCCTCGCGCGGCTCGCGCTGTTCGCGGCCCTCGCCGCCACGGTCGGCACGCGGCTCACGCGCTTCGCGGTTGTCGCGGCCTCGGCCTTCGCCGCCGCGTCCCTCGCCGCGGGCCTGGCCCTCGACGCCTTCGGCGCGCATCGGCTCGCGGCCCTCGCCCTGGCGCTGCTCGCCGCCACGGCCACCACGGCCGCCGCGCCGGCCGTCACCGCGGCCTTCGCCCCGGCGGCCGTCGCGGCGTTGCTCGCCATCGCGGCGCGGCTCGCCGTCACGGCGCGCTTCGCCGTCGCGGCCACCGCGGGCGCCTTCGCGCTTTTCTTCCTTCTTCGGCTCGACCACCGCAATCGGCTTGCCAGCCGGTGCCGGCGGCGCGCCGAACAGGCCCTTGAGCCATCCCATGAAGCCGGTCTCGGCCGGCGCCGGTGCTGCCACCGGGGCGGGCGCAGGCGCCGGTGCGCGCACCGGCGCCTTGGCGGCCACCGGTTCGACCGGCCTGGCGACCGGTTCCGGACGCGGCACGGCGATCGGTGCGGGCGCGTCGGGCAGCACGCCCTTGATGATCGGCTCCTGCTTGTTCTGGCGTTCCTGCGAGCGGCGCGTCACCGTCGTCGGATCTTCGATCTCTTCGGCCATGTGGTAGCTGGCGACGACGTTGTCCAGGCGCGGGTCGTCGTGCTTCAGGCGCTCGAGCCGGTAGTTGGGCGTCTCCAGCGTCTTGTTGGGAACCATCAGCACGTTGATGCGCTGCTTGAGCTCGATCTTGGCGATCTCGGCGCGCTTTTCATTCAGCAGGAACGAAGCGACTTCCACCGGCACCTGGCACAGCACCGAGGCCGTGCTGTCCTTCATCGACTCTTCCTGGATGATGCGCAGGATCTGCAGCGCGGAGCTTTCCGTGTCGCGGATGTGGCCGTGGCCGCCGCAGCGCGGGCAGGGGATGGACGCGCCTTCGGACAGGGCCGGGCGCAGGCGCTGGCGGCTCATTTCCATCAGGCCGAACTTGCTGATGGTGCCGAACTGCACGCGGGCGCGGTCTTGCCGCAGGGCGTCGCGCAGGCGGTTTTCAACTTCGCGGCGGTTCTTCGACTCTTCCATGTCGATGAAGTCGATCACGATCAGGCCGCCCAGGTCGCGCAGCCGCATCTGGCGCGCCACTTCGTCGGCTGCTTCCAGGTTGGTGCGGGTGGCCGTTTCCTCGATGTCGCCGCCCTTGATGGCGCGGGCCGAGTTGACGTCGATCGAGACCAGCGCCTCGGTGTGGTCGATCACGACCACGCCGCCGGACGGCAGCTTCACTTCGCGGGCATAGGCCGATTCGATCTGGTGCTCGATCTGGAAGCGCGAGAACAGCGGGGCGTCGTCGCGGTAGCGCTTCACGCGGGCCGCATGCTCGGGCATCACGTGCGCCATGAACTGCTGCGCCTGGTCGTACACGTCGTCGGTGTCGATCAGGATGTCGCCGATGTCGTGGTTGAAGTAGTCGCGGATCGCGCGGATCACCAGCGACGATTCCTGGTAGATCAGGAACGCGCCCTTGCCGCCCTTGGCGGCGCCGTCGATGGCGTTCCAGAGCTTGAGCAGGTAGTTCAGGTCCCACTGCAGCTCGGGCGCGCTGCGGCCGATGCCGGCGGTGCGGGCGATGATGGACATCCCGTTGGGATATTCCAGCTGGTCCATGTTCTCCTTGAGCTCGGCCCGGTCGTCGCCCTCGATCCGGCGGCTGACGCCGCCGCCGCGCGGGTTGTTGGGCATCAGCACCACGTAGCGGCCGGCCAGCGAGACGAAGGTGGTCAGGGCGGCGCCCTTGTTGCCGCGCTCTTCCTTTTCGACCTGGACCAGCAACTCCTGGCCTTCCTTGATCACGTCGCTGATGCGGGCCTGCGAGACCGAGACACCGGGCGTGAAGTAGCTCTTGGAGATTTCCTTGAACGGCAGGAAGCCGTGCCGGTCTTCGCCGTAGTCGACGAAGCAGGCTTCGAGCGAGGGCTCGACCCGGGTGACAACCGCCTTGTAGATGTTGCCCTTGCGCTGTTCGCGCCCTTCGATCTCGATTTCGTAGTCGAGGAGTTTTTGTCCATCGACGATTGCCAGCCGGCGTTCTTCCGCCTGCGTGGCATTGATCAGCATCCGCTTCATAGCGTCACCTCATTCTTTGTCAAACATCAACCTACAGACCCGTAGCGGGTCAACGATGCCTGGCAGACGCTTCGAAACGATGGAATTGGCGTGGCGCGACGCGAGCCGAGAGTTATCTCAGCAGGCGAAGCGGGGGCGCGTGGATGGTGGCGAAGAACGGGCCGCCGGGACGGCGGCGCTGGCGCGCTGCAGGGACTGCAGCAGCTTGCACCCGCGGGGAGCGGGCTGGCGGCGATTCCATGCCCTCGGCGGGGGCCTTAAGCCACCGCCAGAAGTTCAGGAGGAGTGCCATCAACACAGGGGTTCTCGCTTGATCCGCTGCCAGCGGGGAAAGCTGGCAGCTTGGTATTCCGTATCAGTGTTTCAAAGTATCGGCGGCTCCGGCGGCGGGGGCGGGCCATTGCGGCATCCAGCCTGCAATCTGCGCGCATCCTTCGACGGTGGCATCGACCTTCCAGCGCAGCCGGCGGCAGTGTGTGGACTAAACTCCAGACAAATCAACCACTTACAGCGTTACGCTAGTGAAACACATTATAGGGGGCAATGGCCCGCCTGCAACGCCGCAGGTGAAATGGCTGGAAGTTGATGAAGAATCGGCCGGCCAGCGCCTGGACAATTTCCTGATCCGCCACCTGAAGGGCGTGCCCAAAACGCACGTTTACCGGATTATCCGCAGCGGCGAAGTGCGGGTGAACAAGGGCCGGGCCGCGGCCGATACCCGGATCGAAACCGGCGACAAGGTGCGGCTGCCGCCGGTGCGGATGTCCGACAAGGCGGCCGACAAGCTCGAACATCCGGCGCCGGCGCGCGAATTCCCGATCCTGCTGGAAGACGAGCACCTGATCGCGGTGGACAAGCCGGCCGGCGTCGCGGTCCACGGCGGCAGCGGCGTCAGCTTCGGGGTGATCGAGCAGCTGCGCCAGGCCCGCCCGGCGGCGAAATTCCTGGAACTGGTGCACCGGCTGGACCGCGAAACCTCCGGCGTGCTGCTGGTGGCGAAGAAGCGCTCGGCCCTGACCAACCTGCAGGACCAGTTCCGCGAGCGGGAAACCGGCAAGACCTACCTGGCCCTGGTCAACGGCGCCTGGCCGGCCAGCAACAAGGTGATCGACGTTCCGCTGCACAAGTACCTGCAGGCCGACGGCGAGCGCCGGGTCAAGGTGGTGGGCAAGGACGACCCGGACGGCATGCGCTCCATCACCCTGGTGAAGGTGGCGCAGCGGCTGGCGGGCTTCACCCTGCTGGAGGTGACCATCAAGACCGGCCGCACCCACCAGATCCGCGTCCACCTGGCCTCGCAGGGCCACCCGATCGCCGGCGACGACAAGTACGGCGACTTCGACCTCAACCGGGCGCTGCAGAAGCAGGGCCTCAAGCGGATGTTCCTGCACGCCTGGCGATTACAGTTCAACCATCCGGCCAGCGGCGAGCGCATCGAACTGATGGCGCCGCTGCCGCCGGAACTCAAGAGATTTGCCGACCATGCCCCAGCAGCGCCCGCGCCGGTTTGACCTGATCGCCTTCGACTGGGACGGAACGCTGTTCGATTCCACCCAGATCATCGTGCGCTGCATCCAGCGCGCGGTGGCAGACGTGGGCGGCGCCGCGCCCTCGGACAAGGCCGCGGCGTACGTGATCGGCATGGGGCTGATGGAGGCGCTGGCCCATGCGGCGCCGGACGTGCCCCCCTCGAAATATCCCGAGCTGGGTCGGCGCTACCGCGTCCACTACAACTCCCACCAGAACGACCTGGCGCTGTTCGACGGCGTGCTGGCGCTGCTGGCGGACCTGAAGGAGCGCCAGCACGTGCTGGCGGTGGCCACCGGCAAGTCGCGCCGCGGCCTGGACGACGCGCTGCGGACGGTGGAACTGCGCAGCGTGTTCGACGGTTCGCGCACCGCCGACGAAACGGCGGGCAAGCCCGACCCCTTGATGCTGCGCGAGCTGATGGCCGAGTTCGGCTGCGAGCCCGCGCGCACCCTGATGATCGGCGACACCACGCACGACCTGCAGATGGCGTGCAACGCCGGCTGCCCCAGCGTCGGCGTCAGCTACGGCGCCCACGAGCCCGATGCATTCCACGCGCTCGGGCCGATGTTCATCGCCCACTCGGTGCCGCAGCTGCACCACTGGCTGCTGGACCACGCCTGATGGACGCGCAGGTGCCGCTGTGCAACTCCGCGGACCTCGTCGACAGCGGCGAGGCCGTTCCGTTCGACGTGGTGTACGGCGGCCAGACCTGCCGCGCCTTCGCGATCCGCTTCGACGGCCAGGTCCATGCCTACCTCAATCGCTGCGCCCACGTCGCCATGGAGATGGACTGGCAGCCGAACCGCTTCTTCGACGACAGCGGCCGCTGGCTGCTCTGCTCCACCCACGGGGCCGTCTATCGGCCGGACACCGGCGCCTGCGCCGGCGGGCCGTGCCGCGGGGGGCTGGTGGCAATCGCCCTGACGGAGCGCGATGGCGTGGTGCACTGGCATACTGCCCACAACCTCCACCCTCTCGAGTTCTGAAATGACGACCCCCACGCTCTTTTCATTCGCTGCCCCCCGAGGGGGCTTCAGTCTCCTTGAGGCGGCTCGGCGGAGACTGACATGAACGAATCGCCTCCAGGCGCCCCGGACACGACCCCGGGCGAACCGCGCGTCCCCCCGCCTTTCCCCACCGGGCTGTCCGCCCAGCCGCAGCCGCGCGCCGCCGGCTGGGAGCAGGCCACGATGGAACGCCTGATGTTCGCGACCCTGGAGGAGCAGCGGACGGCGCGGCGCTGGCGCAATTTCTTCCGGCTGTCCTGGCTGGCGCTGATCCTGTTCCTGCTGTGGGCGGCGTTCCATCGCGGCTCCCCGGCCGCCGACAAGTCGACGCCGCACACCGCGGTGATCGAGATCAAGGGCGAGATCGCCTCCGGCGCCGATGCCAGCGCCGAATTCATCGTCGCCGCGATGCGCGCCGCGTTCGAGGACGACGGTGCCAAGGCGGTGGTGCTGCTGGTCAACTCGCCCGGCGGCAGCCCGGTGCAGGCCGGCATCGTGTACGACGAGATCAGGCGCCTGAAGGCCAAGTACAAGAAGCCGGTTTACGCGGTGGTGGAGGAGTCGTGCGCCTCGGCCGCTTATTACATTGCGTCGGCCACCGACAAGATCTTCGTCGACAAGGCCAGCATCGTCGGCAGCATCGGCGTGCTGATGGACGGCTTCGGCTTCACCGGCCTGATGGACAAGCTGGGCGTGGAGCGCCGGCTGTTGACCGCCGGCGAGAACAAGGGCTTCCTGGACCCGTTCAGCCCGCAGACCGACAAGCAGCGTGCCTACGCCCAGGCCATGCTGGACCAGATCCACAAGCAGTTCATCGACGCCGTCAAGCTGGGCCGCGGCGCCCGGCTGAAGGAGTCGCCCGAGCTGTTCAGCGGCCTGTTCTGGACCGGCCAGCAGGCGGTGGACATGGGGCTGGCGGACCAGCTGGGCAACCTGGACTTCGTCGCCCGCGAAATCGTCAAGGCCGAGGAACTGGTCGATTACACCCGTCGCGACAACGTCGCCGAGCGGCTGGCCAAGAAGTTCGGCGCAGCCATCGGCGACGGCGCGGTGCACGCGCTCAAGGCGATTCCCAGCCTGCGCTGAGGCCCTGTCCTGAGCTTGTCGAAGGGCCTGTCCTGAGCTTGCCGAAGGCGCTGCCTGAGCCTGCTGAAGGGCCTGTCCTGAGCTTGTCGAAGGGCCTGTCCTGAGCTTGTCGAAGGGCTAGCGCCCGATCAGGAACACGGCCGGCGTGTCGTTGTCCACGGGCGCGGGCTGCTGCTTCCACGCTTTCACCGGCAGGCTGCGGTTGAAAGCCTGCGGCAGCGTCAAGCCGCTGCTGACCGCCAGCCGGGTGTTCTGCTGCAGCACCTGCAGCAGCGCCTGCCACATCGCCGCATTGCGATACGGCGTCTCGATGAACAGCTGGCTCTGGCCGGCCTTGAGCGCCAGTGCTTCCAGCTCCCGGATCCGCTTGCCGCGCTCGGCCGGCTCCTGCGGCAGGTAGCCCACGAAGGCGAAGTTCTGGCCGTTCAGGCCGCTGGCGGCCAACGCCAGCAACAACGAGACCGGGCCAACCAGCGGCACCACCTCGATGCCAAGATCGTGGGCGGCGCGCGCCACCGACGATCCGGGATCGGCGACTGCCGGCATGCCGGCTTCGCTCAGCAGGCCGATGTCGTTGCCGGCCAGGGCAGCGGCCAGCAGGGGTCTGGCATCGAAGGTTCCTGCGTGATCGCCCTTCTTGTGCACTTCGCGCGGCAGCTCGGTGATGCGCAACTCCTGCAGCGGCGCGGCCAGCGGATGCAATTCGTTGACGCGCTTGAGGTAGGCGCGGGCGCTCTTGGCGTTCTCGCAGATCCAGTGGGTCAGCTGCGCAGCCCGCGCCAGCGTCGCGTCGGGCAGCACGTCGCGCAGCGGCGCCTGCACCGCGCAGCCGAAGTCCAGCGGCGCCGGCACCAGGAACAACCGGCCCGGCGCCGTCACAGCAGCTTCACGCCGGCGGCGCGCAGCATCCGGCAGGTGCGGATCAGCGGCAGGCCCACCAGCGCGGTGGGGTCGTCGCTGTCGATTGCGTCGAGCAGGGAGATGCCCAGCCCCTCGCTCTTGGCACTGCCGGCGCAGTCGTAGGGTTGCTCCCGTTCCAGGTAGGCCTCGATCTCGGCGTCGGACAGGTCGCGAAAGCGCACTCGCACCGGGGCCAGCTCCACTTGCTGGAAGCCGGTGTCCTGGCACACAACGGCCACCGCCGTCTGGAACACCACGCTGCGGCCGCGCATGTGCCGCAGCTGCTCGACGGCGCGGTCGTGCGTGCCCGGCTTGCCCAGCGCCAGCCCATCCAGATCGGCAACCTGGTCCGAGCCGATCACCACCGCCGCCGGGAATCGCGCTGCCACCACCTGTGCCTTCGCCAGGGCCAGGCGCAAGGCGAGCTCGCGAGGGTGCTCACCGGCGTTGGGCGTTTCGTCGACGTCGGGCGAGGCGACTTCGAAGCGAAGGTGCAGGCGCTGCAGCAGCTCCCGCCGGTAGCGCGAAGTCGACCCGAGCACGAGCAAACGCTGCGCCGGTTCAGGGGATGGGGAAGGAGCGGCCGCAGACATGCATCGATTCTCTTACACTGGCCGCATGAAAATGGAGTACGACCCGCGGCGCCTGGACGTCAAGGCATTTGCCGAGGCAGCGGCGGAGCTGTCGGGCCAGGAGCGGCTCGGCGACCATTCGCGCCTCATGGCGGAAACGGCCGGCCGCGGGGCGGAGACGCGGCTGTCGTGGTCGGTCACCGGCGAGATGCGCAATCCGGCCCATGTCCATCCCGAAATCTGGCTGCACGTCGAAGCGGACACGGTGCTGTCGCTGACCTGCCAGCGCTGCCTGGCGCCGGTGGACGTGCCGGTGGCCGTGAAGCGGCCGTTCCGCTTCGTCCAGGACGAAGCCAGCGCGATGGCCGAGGACGACCACTCCGAGGAAGACCTGCTGGCATTGAGCCGCAGCTTCGACCTGATCGAACTGGTCGAGGACGAGCTGCTGATGGACCTGCCGGTGGCGCCGCGCCACGAGGTGTGCCCGGTCCCCGTGCAGCTGGCCGTGGAAGACCCGGGTTTCGAGGCCACGCCGGCCCCGCGCGAGAACCCGTTCGCCTTGCTGCAGCGGCTCAAGACCCGCAAAGGCGAGTAAAAACAACAAGTTGGGCTATAATCGTGGGCTTCGCGCCAACGCCTTCCGGCCCAACCGCGTCCCCTCCAATCCATCCACCGGTGGCCGCCCCAGCGGTCGCCCAAAGAGCTGCCCTTGCGGGCGGCGCCACCTCAGTTTTAGGAGCCCGTCATGGCCGTCCAGCAAAACAAGAAATCGCCGTCCAAGCGCGGCATGCACCGTTCGCACAATGCCCTGGTCACTCCCGGCATCGCCGTGGAGCCCACCACCGGCGAAATCCACCTGCGCCACCACATCAGCCCGACCGGCTTCTACCGTGGCCGCAAGGTGCTCAAGACCAAGAACGACGCCTGATTGGCTTCGCCTGCGGCCCGCGCTGCGCAACGCAGGCCGCGGGCCAGTCCTGACGCCGGAGGCCCGAAGCTGGTGGTTGCTGCCATGCGGTTCGCCCTACATTTGAGCCCATGACTACTCTGGCCGTCGATTGCATGGGGGGAGACCACGGCCCCCGCGTCACCCTCGCCGCTTGCCGGCAATTCCTCGAACGTCATCCCGATGCCCGGCTGCTGCTGGTCGGCGCCCCTGAGGCGCTGAAGGCCTTCAGCCACCCGCGTGCCAGCGTGGTGGCCGCGACCGAGGTCGTCACGATGGACGACGCGGTGGAGGTTGCGCTGCGCCGCAAGAAGGATTCGTCGATGCGCGTGGCGCTGCAACTGGTCAAGGACGGCCAGGCGCAGGCCGCAGTTTCTGCGGGCAACACCGGCGCCCTGATGGCCCTGGCGCGCTACCTGCTCAAGACCATCGAAGGCATCGACCGCCCTGCGATCGCGTATCCCATGCCCAACGCCAAGGGCGGCGCCACCACGGTGCTGGATCTAGGCGCCAACGTCGATTGCACCGAACAGCACCTGCTTCAATTCGCCGTCATGGGTTCGGCCCTGGTCTCCGCGCTGAACCACGTGGACCAACCCTCGGTCGGCCTGCTGAACATTGGCGAGGAAGTGATCAAAGGCAGCGATGTGATCAAAAAAGCCGGCGAACTGCTGCGATCGGCTGCCAATTCAGGTGATCTCAATTTCTACGGGAACGTCGAGGGCAACGACATCTTCAAGGGCACCACCGACATCGTCGTGTGCGATGGCTTCGTCGGCAACGTGCTGCTCAAGACCAGCGAGGGCCTGGCGACGATGATCGGCGGCTTCCTGAAGGAAGAGTTCTCGCGCACTCCTTTGACGAAACTTGCCGCGATCGTTGCCTATCCCGTGCTATCTGCATTCAAAAATCGCGTGGACCATCGCCGCTACAACGGTGCGGCGCTGCTTGGCCTGCGCGGGCTGGTGTTCAAGAGCCATGGATCGGCCGACGAGTTCGCCTTCGGCCAGGCGCTTGGCCGCGCGTATGATTCGGCCCGCAACCAGTTGCTGGACCGCGTTCAGGCGCGCATCGCCCACGCCCGGCCACTGCTGATGGGACCGGATGCAGAGGCCCCGGCAGCCGAAACTGTCATCAACGAATAGAACATGAGACGCTTCTCCCGCATCACGGGCACCGGCAGCTACCTGCCGCCGCGCCGCGTCACCAATGCCGACCTGGCGGCCCAACTGGCCGCCAGCGGCGTCGAGACCTCCGACCAGTGGATCGTCGAGCGCACCGGCATCCGGGCCAGGCATTTCGCCGCCGACGGAGTCACCAGCAGCGACCTGGGCGTCGAGGCGGCCAAGCGGGCGCTCGAGTCCGCCGGTGTCGCCGCCGGCGACATCGACCTGATCATCGTCGCCACCTCGACGCCGGACATGGTGTTTCCCTCCGCCGCCTGCATCCTGCAGCACAAGCTGGGCGTGGCCGGTTGCCCGGCCTTCGACGTGCAGGCCGTGTGCAGCGGCTTCGTCTATGCGCTGACGATCGCCGACTCGATGATCAAGACCGGTGCGGCCAGCAAAGCGCTGGTGATCGGCGCCGAAGTGTTTTCGCGCATCCTGGATTTTTCCGATCGCACCACCTGCGTGCTGTTCGGCGACGGTGCCGGCGCCGTGGTGCTGGAGGCGTCGGACACGCCCGGCATCCTGGCCAGCGACCTGCATGCCGACGGCAAGCACGTCGGCATCCTGTGCGTGCCCGGCACCGTGTGCGGCGGCAAGGTGATCGGCGACCCGCTGCTCAAGATGGACGGCCAGGCCGTGTTCAAGCTGGCGGTGGGCGTGCTGGAAGACGCTGCCCGCGCCACGCTGGAAAAGGCCGGCCGCACGGCAGCGGACATCGACTGGCTGATCCCCCACCAGGCCAACCTGCGGATCATGCAGGGCACGGCCAGGAAGCTGAAGCTGCCGGCGGAGAAACTGGTCGTGACCGTCGACGAGCATGGAAACACCTCGGCCGCGTCGATCCCGCTGGCGCTGGACCACGCGGTGCGCAGCGGCAAGGTCAGGCGCGGCGACACCCTGATGCTCGAAGGCGTCGGCGGCGGGTTCACGTGGGGCGCGGTCCTGCTGGATTTCTGAAGCGCGCGAACACACTTTCAGAATCAGAACAAGAAGCATGAAATCCTTCGCTTTCGTCTTTCCCGGCCAGGGCTCCCAGTCCGTCGGCATGCTGGACGCCTGGGGCGGCCATCCCGCGGTTGCCGCAACGCTCGCCGAGGCTTCCGACGCGCTGGGCGAAGACCTGGGCCGATTGATCGCGCAAGGCCCCAAAGAGGCGCTGGCGATGACCACCAACACGCAGCCGGTGATGCTGGTGGCGGGCGTGGCGGCCTATCGCGCGTGGCTGGCCGAAGGCGGCGCCGAGCCGGCCGTGGTGGCGGGCCATTCGCTGGGCGAATATTCCGCGCTGGTCGCCGCCGGCGTGCTGACGCTGGCGCAGGCGGCTCCGCTGGTGCGTTTCCGGGCGCAGGCGATGCAGGATGCAGTGCCGGCAGGGACGGGCGCCATGGCGGCCATCCTCGGCATGGACGCCCGGCGCGTCATCGAAGGTTGCGCGGACGCGGTTCGCAGCTTCGGCGTCGGCACCAGCGAAGTGGTGGAGGCAGTCAATTTCAACGACCCCGGCCAGACCGTGATTGCCGGCAGCAAGGCCGGCGTCGACAAGGCCTGCGAAGTGCTCAAGGCAGCGGGCGCCAAGCGCGCCCTGCCGCTGCCGGTGTCGGCGCCTTTTCACTCCAGCCTGATGAAACCCGCTGCGCAGAAGCTCAAGGCCAGGCTGGCCGAGACGCCCTTCGCCGCGCCGCGCATTCCGGTGATCAACAACATCGAGGTCAGCGTCGAAACCGATCCGGACCGGATCCGCGCCGCCCTCTATGAACAGGCCTTCGGCCCGGTGCGCTGGGTGGAGTGCGTGCAGGCGATCAAGGCGCGCGGCGTCACGACGCTGGTGGAGTGCGGTCCCGGCAAGGTGCTGGCCGGCCTGTGCAAACGGATCGACCCGGAACTGACCGGGCTCGCGCTGTATGACAGCGCGACCCTGGCGGACCTGAAGGGGCAACTGGCATGAGCGAACAAGTATTTGCCGGCCAGGTCGCGCTGGTTACCGGCGCGACGCGCGGGATCGGCGCGGCGATCGCACAGGAACTGGCGGCCCGCGGCGTCAAGGTCATCGGCACGGCGACGACCGCGGAGGGTGCCGCCAAGATCAGCGCGGCGCTTGGCGCTCACGCCGGTTGCCGCGGCGCAGCATTGGACGTCAATGACGGCGCCGCTGCCGAAGCACTGGTCGATTCCATCGTCAAGCAGGACGGCGGCTTGCAGATCCTGGTGAACAACGCCGGCATCACCCGCGACATGCTGGCGATGCGTTTGAAGGACGAAGACTGGGACGCGGTGCTGGACACCAACCTCAAGGCTGTCTTCCGGATGAGCCGGGCCGTGATGCGCACGATGATGAAGCAGCGCTACGGCCGCATCGTCAGCATCACCTCGGTGGTCGGCGCCTCGGGCAATGCGGGGCAGGCCAATTACGCAGCGGCCAAGGCCGGCGTGGCCGGCATGACCCGGGCGCTGGCGCGCGAACTCGGCAGCCGCGGCATCACCGTCAACTGCGTGGCGCCCGGATTCATCGAAACCGACATGACTGCATCGCTGCCGGCGGAACAGCAGAAGGCGCTCCTGGGCCAGATTCCCCTGGGGCACCTTGGCAAGCCGGCAGACATCGCCCACGCCGTCGCGTGGCTCGCTTCGCCGCAGGCCGGCTACGTGACTGGACAGGAAGTCCACGTCAACGGCGGCATGTACATGGCCTGAAATAAGTCAGGGCCGGTTCGTTCGCCCGGCCGCCGGGGACGGGGAAAGACCCCTGTCCCGGGTAAAATTGCGAATTCATTCACAACCCTTTGAGGGAACCATGAGCGATATCGAAGCACGTGTCAAAAAAATCATCGCCGAACAACTCGGCGTGGAGGAGTCCCAGGTCACCAGCGAAAAAGCCTTCGTGGCCGACCTCGGCGCTGACTCTCTGGACACGGTGGAGCTGGTGATGGCGCTCGAAGACGAGTTCGGCATCGAGATTCCCGATGAGGACGCAGAGAAGATCACGACGGTGCAAAACGCCATCGACTACGCCAACACGCACCAGAAGGCCTGATCGCGCATGAGCGGAGCCCAGAACCGTTTCCCGGAGGCAGCATGAGCCGGCGGCGCGTCGTCGTGACGGGGCTTGGCTGCGTCAGCCCGGTCGGGAACTCGGCGCAGGAGTCGTGGACCAACCTGCTGGCAGGCCGCGGCGGCATCGATTCGATCAAGAGTTTCGACCCGTCCAATCTGGCCTGCCGGTTCGCCGGCGAAGTCAAGAACCTCAACATCGGCGACTGGATTCCCGAGAAGGAGGCGCGCCACATGGACCGCTTCATCCACCTCGGGCTGGTGGCGGCGATCCAGGCGGTGAACGACAGCGGGCTGCCCACCGGCGATGCGCTCAGCGCCGAGGAGGCGGACCGCATCGGCTGCAACATCGGCTCGGGCATCGGCGGGCTGCCGATGATCGAGGAAATGCACGGTGAACTGGTCAATCGCGGCCCGCGCCGCATTTCCCCCTTCTTCGTGCCGGCGTCGATCATCAACATGATTTCCGGCCACGTGTCGATCCGGTTCGGCTACAAAGGCCCGAACATCGCCGTGGTCACGGCCTGCACCACGGGCCTGCACGCGATCGGCCTGTCGGCCCGGCTGATCGAATCCGGCGATGCCGACGTGATGATCGCCGGTGGCGCCGAATCCTGCATTTCGCCGCTGGGCGTCGGCGGATTCGCCGCGGCGCGCGCGCTGTCCACCCGCAACGACGACCCCAAGACCGCCTCGCGGCCCTGGGACAAGGACCGCGACGGCTTCGTGCTGGGCGAGGGCGGCGGCGTTCTGGTGCTGGAAGAGTACGAGCACGCCAAGGCCCGCGGGGCGAAGATCTACGCGGAGCTGGCCGGCTTCGGCATGAGCGGGGACGCCTTCCACATGACGGCCCCGGACGTGGACGGTCCGCGCCGCTCGATGGTCAACGCCTTGCGCAACGCCGCGATCAACCTCGACGAAGTGCAATACCTCAATGCCCACGGCACCTCCACGCCGCTGGGCGATCTGAACGAGACCAACGCGATCAAGGCCGCGTTCGGCGACAGCGCCAGGAAGCTGGTGGTCAATTCCACCAAATCGATGACGGGCCACCTGCTGGGCGGGGCGGGCGGCATCGAATCCGTGTTCAGCGTGCTGGCCATCCACCACCAGAAGAGCCCGCCCACCATCAACATCTTCAACCAGGATCCGGAGTGCGACCTGGATTACTGCGCCAACGAGGCCCGGGACCTGAAGATCGACGTGGTCGTGAAGAACAACTTCGGCTTCGGCGGCACCAATGGCACCCTGGTTTTCAAGCGCATCTGAGCGGCGCGCCGGGCACCGCCCGCCGCTGGTCTGAAACCGTTTCCATGCACAACGCGCCGGCCGTGACTTATCCGGTGGCGCGTCCCCGATTCGCCGGCCTGCTGGCAGCCGCGCTCTGGCTGGCCGGCGTCGCCGTGGCCCTGCTGTGGGTGCTTGCAGCGGCCAACCCCGGCTGGCGGCAGGCGCTGGCCGCCGCCGTGCTCGCCATGGCCGGCGGGTGGGTCCTGGCGTCCTGGCTGCGCTCGCCGCAAGGGAACCTGCGTTGGGACGGGACGGCGTGGACCGCGACCTTCGATGCCGGCCCGGGTGACGTGGAAGCGGCGATGGACTTGCAGCGGTGCATGCTGGTGCGCTGGTCCTCGCCCAGTTCATCACGGTGGCTCTGGCTGGAACGCAGCCGCGATCCCCGGCACTGGCTGGACCTGCGCCGTGCGGTATATTCGCGCCCCAGGCCGCCAGCGCGGCCTCCTGCGCGCCCGCCAGTGGCGACACCATGACCAAAGCCTCCGCACCGCCCACGCCATCCGACACCGACCTGATGCTGGTGGAACGGACAGTGGCGGGCGACCAGAAGGCGTTCGAGCTGCTGGTCATCAAGTACCAGCGGCGCATCGAGCGGCTGATCGGCCGGATGGTGCGCGACGTCGACCTGGTGGAGGACATCGCCCAGGAAACCTTCATCCGCGCCTACCGGGCGCTGGCGCAGTTCCGCGGCGACGCCCAGTTCTACACCTGGCTGTACCGGATCGCGGTGAACACGGCCAAGAAGGCGCTGATGGACCTCAAGCGCGACCCGCTGGTGTCGGAAAGCGCATTGCGCGGCGGCGGCGACGACGAAGATGAAACTTCCGCCGTGGAGAACGAACTAACCTCCTCGGAAACGCCCGAGACGGTGCTCGCCGCCAAGGAAATCGCAGGAGCGGTGAACTCGGCCATGGAGGCGCTGCCCGAGGAATTGCGCCAGGCGGTCACGCTGCGCGAGATCGAGGGCCTGAGCTATGAAGAGATCGCGGAAGTGATGAATTGCCCGATCGGCACCGTGCGTTCCAGGATTTTCCGGGCGCGCGAGGCCATTTCGGCGAAAGTCAGGCCCATGCTGGAGAACCAGACGGGCAAGCGCTGGTGATGCGCGAATTGGCAAGGTGATGCGATGGACAAGATGCAAATGCACGAAATGATCTCGGCGCTGGCCGACGGCCAGCTGCGCGGCGAAGCGCTCGAACGCACGATCGGGCTGGTCGCCACGGATGCCCAGGCCCGCGCCGCCTGGCACACCTACCACCTGATCGGCGATGTGCTGCGCTCGGGAAGCCTGGCCACCGGAACCGAGCCGGCCGCCTTCCTGGCCGGCTTCCAGGTCCGGCTGGAGCGCGAGCAGGCCAATCCCCGGCCGGAGGCGGGCGCGCCGGCGCCCCTGCCGGCGCAATCGCAGCAGGTCGTGCGCCCCAGGGGTGATGCCGCAAACGACGGCAGCTTCCGCTGGAAGCTGGTGGCAGGTTTCGCGTCGCTGGCCGCAGTGACGGCGATCGGGTGGACGGCGGTGGGCGATTCCATGCGGGCGCAGCAGCCGCAACTCGCCAGTGCGCGGCCGGCGGCCGCCGTCGCCTCGCTGGAACACCCGCCGGCAATGATTCGCGATCCGCGGCTGGACGAGCTGCTGGCGGCCCATCGCCAGCTCGGTGGCGGCGCTTCGGCGCTGCAATCGCCCGCGGGATTCCTGCGTAACGCGACTTTCGAGGGCCCGGCCCGCTGAAGGCGCCCGTCACGCATGCTCCAAGTTTCGCCCGCCTCGTCGCTTCGCCTGTTCGCCCGCCTGCTCGTCACCCTGGCTGCCTTGAGCGCGCTGGGCCTGGCCGGTGCCACGCCGCCGGCTGGCCATGCGGGCGCCAACGGCAGGAACACTGAACGCAGCGTGGGGGAATGGCTGCTGCGGATGCACGAGGCGTCGCGCCGCCGTAGCTATGTCGGCACCTTCGTGGTGTCGTCCTATGCCGGCGCGCTGTCCAGCGCCCGCATCTGGCATGCCTGCGAGGGCGACGTGCAGATGGAGCGGGTGGAAAGCCTCAGCGGCGCGCCGCGCGCGATCTTCCGGCGCAACGACGAAGTCATGACCTTCCTGCCGGAGCAGAAGGTGGCGCGCAGCGAAAGGCGCGAATCGGCCGGACTGTTCCCCAACCTGCTGACCGGCACCGAGAGCTCCATCCCCGAGTTCTATGGCGCGCGCACCGTCGGCACCGACCGCGTCGCCGGCCATGACGCCGACGTGGTCGAGCTCGCGCCGAAGGACAACCTGCGCTACGGCTACCGGATCTGGAGCGAGCGCAAGTCCGGCCTGGTGGTGAAGCTGCAGACGCTGGACACGGAAGGCAACGTCCTGGAACAGGCCGCGTTTTCCGAGTTGCAGCTAGACGCGCCGGTGCGGATGGACCGCCTGGCCCAGATGATGGCCAGCACCGACGGCTACCGGGTGGAGAAATCCGACGTGGCCAAGACCACCGCGCTGGCCGAGGGCTGGACCCTGAAGACGCCGGTTGCCGGCTTCAAGTCGATGAGCTGCTACAAGCGCCCGGCCAGCGACAACGCGATGCAGTGGATCTTTTCGGACGGCCTGGCTTCGGTGTCGCTGTTCGTGGAACCCTATGACCGCCAGCGCCACACGCAGGAGGGCTTGTTCGCCGCGGTCGGGGCCACCCAGACCCTGACCCACCGGGTGCAGGACTGGTGGGTGACGGCGGTGGGCGAAGTGCCGCCTTCCACCCTCAAGGCCTTTGCCACCAGCCTTGAGCGGCGCCGATAAGCCCCCAGATCATCCCGTGCCGCGAGATGCGAGAACCACTGTTGCCGCGCCGCATTCCCAGCAATATCCTTATCAAGAGGTCCATATGTTCCAGCTCGATTGGAAGAAATTCCGTGCCCATGCCCTGGTGAGCGCGCTCGCGCTCACCGGCACCGTGGCGCTGGTGCCGGCCCAGCCGGCGATGGCCCAGTCCGCGCCGCAGATGAAGGGGCTGCCTGACTTCACCGAACTGGTGGAGCAGGTCGGGCCGGCCGTGGTCAACATCCGCACGCTGGAGCGCGCCCGCCCCAGCGCCGCCGGCAGCGGGCAGATGGACGAAGACATGCAGGAGTTCTTCCGGCGCTTCTTCGGCCAGCCCGCCCCCGGCGCGCCCCGCCAGGCGCCGCGGCCGAACCGGCCGCAGCCGCAGGACGAGGATGCGCAGCCGCGCGGCGTCGGTTCTGGCTTCATCCTGACCTCCGACGGGTTCGTCATGACCAACGCCCACGTCGTCGACGGCGCCGAGGAGGTGATGGTGACGCTGCCCGACAAGCGCGAGTTCAAGGCCAGGGTGGTCGGCACTCCCGACAAGCGCACCGACGTGGCGGTGATCAAGATCGACGCCACCGGCCTGCCGGCCGTGAAGATCGGCGACGTCAACCGCCTCAAGGTGGGCGAGTGGGTGATGGCGATCGGCTCGCCGTTCGGCCTCGAGAACACCGTCACGGCCGGCATCGTCAGCGCCAAGCAGCGCGACACCGGCGACTACCTGCCGTTCATCCAGACCGACGTGGCGATCAATCCCGGCAATTCGGGCGGCCCGCTGATCAACATGCGCGGCGAGGTGGTGGGCATCAACAGCCAGATCTATTCGCGCTCCGGCGGCTTCATGGGCATCTCGTTCGCGATCCCGATCGACGAGGCGATCCGCGTCAGCGAGCAACTGCGCTCGCCCGCCGGCCGGGTCTCGCGCGGGCGGATCGGCGTGCAGATCGACCAGGTCACCAAGGACGTTGCCGAGTCGATCGGCCTGGGCAAGCCGCAGGGCGCCCTGGTGCGCAGCGTGGAAAGCGGATCGCCCGCCGACAAGGCCGGAATCGAGGCCGGGGACATCATCACCCGCCTGGACGGCAAGGCGATCGAGCGCGCCACCGATCTGCCACGCATGGTCGGCAACACCAAGCCGGGCAGCAAGGCGACGGTGACGGTGTTCCGGCGCGGCGGCTCCAAGGACCTGGGCGTGACCATCGCTGAGTTCGAGGCCGAGAAGCCGGTCAAGCGCGTGTCGGAGAAGGAGGCGGAAAAGCCCAAGGGTTCTGCCGCCGCCCAGTCGGTCGGCCTGGTCGTCAGCGACCTGACGGACGCGCAGAAGAAGGAAATGAAGATCAAGGGCGGCGTCAAGGTGGAAACGGTGGCGGAGGCCGCCGCCCGCGCCGGCATCCGCGAGGGCGACATCATCGTGGCGATCGGCAACACCGAGATCCACTCGGTGCGCGAGTTCGATGCCGTGATCGCGAAGGTCGACAAGAGCAAGGCAGTGCCGGTGCTGCTGCGCCGAGGCGAGCTTGCCAGCTACCTGCTGCTGCGACCGTCGCGCGGCTAGCGCAGTCCGGCGTCAAGGGCGCGAAGGCCCCAGCCCGAGGTCGGGTTTGGGGCTTTTTTTCGACGGCCGCTCAAATATTTATCGTGCAGTTTTGCACGATATAAAGTGTGCACTTGCTAACTTATAATCCTGGTATGCACGTTTTTCGATAGAATGCGAGGGTCGGTGGCGTGATTAGAGGCATATGCGCCATGCCCCAGACCACCATGCGGGATGAATGCAGACGCTCCACCGGCAGTCCACAGATCGCCCACACCTTGTCCAGACAGCTGCCCCCAGAATTTGTTGATAACCTGTGCATAAGAATCCTGTTGCAGCCCTGCAACGACCCTTCCCGGGCACCCCTCGCTCTGTACGCCCCGGGCTTTTTGCCTACAATGAAGCTCCAACTATCGCAGTTGCCATAGATTGTTGGTTCAGGGCGCGTCACCACTCGACGCGCCCTTTTTTCTTTCCGGCTGCCGTTTGAATTCAATCACTTAAGCGTTCCCGTTGATGAATCACATCAGAAACTTTTCGATCATCGCGCACATCGACCACGGCAAATCGACACTCGCGGACCGCTTGATCCAGCGCTGCGGAGGACTCTCGGATCGCGAGATGGAAGAGCAGGTTCTCGACTCGATGGATCTGGAAAAGGAGCGTGGGATAACCATCAAGGCGCAGACCGCGGCGCTCAAGTACAAGGCGCAGGATGGACAGGTCTACAACCTCAATCTGATCGACACGCCGGGCCACGTGGACTTCTCGTACGAGGTCTCGCGCTCGCTGTCCGCATGCGAAGGCGCGCTGCTGGTGGTCGATGCCAGCCAGGGCGTGGAAGCGCAGACCGTCGCCAACTGCTACACGGCGCTCGAACTCGGCGTCGAAGTGGTTCCGGTCCTGAACAAGATGGACCTGCCGCAGGCCGATCCGGACAACGCGAAGCTGGAAATCGAGGACGTGATCGGCATCGACGCGACCAACGCCATTCCGTGCTCCGCCAAGACCGGCATGGGCATCGACGAGATCCTGGAAGCGGTCGTCGCCCGGATCCCGGCGCCCAAGGGCAATCCCGACGGCCCGCTGCGCGCCATGATCGTCGACAGCTGGTTCGACAGCTACGTCGGCGTGGTGATGCTGGTGCGGGTGGTCGACGGCCGGCTGGCCAGGGGCGAGCGTATCAAGCTGATGGCCAACGACCTCCAGTACAACGCCGACAACCTCGGCGTCTTCACCCCCGCCAACGAATCGCGCCCGGCGCTGGAAGCGGGGGAGGTGGGCTACATCATCGCCGGCATCAAGGAACTGCAGGCGGCGAAGGTGGGTGACACTATCACCCTGGTCCGGCCCGGCACCGGCGGCGCCGCTTTCACGGCCACCGAGCCGCTGCCAGGCTTCAAGGAAATCCAGCCCCAGGTGTTCGCCGGCCTGTACCCGACCGAGGCCAACCAGTACGACTCGCTGCGCGACGCGCTGGAAAAGCTCAAGCTCAACGACGCCTCGCTGCATTACGAGCCGGAAGTGTCCCAGGCGCTGGGCTTCGGCTTCCGCTGCGGCTTCCTGGGCCTGCTGCACATGGAGATCGTGCAGGAGCGGCTGGAGCGCGAGTTCGACCAGGACCTGATCACCACGGCGCCGAGCGTCGTCTACCAAGTGGTCAAGCCGGGCGGCGAGATCATGATGGTGGAGAACCCGTCCAAGATCCCGGACCAGGGCAAGCTGGAGGAAATCCGCGAACCGATCGTCACCGTGCACCTGTACATGCCTCAGGAGTACGTCGGGCCGGTGATGACCCTGGCCAACCTCAAGCGCGGCGTCCAGCTGAACATGGCCTACCACGGCAAGCAGGTCATGCTGACCTACGAGATGCCGCTGGGCGAGATCGTGCTGGACTTCTTCGACAAGCTCAAGTCCGTCAGCCGCGGCTACGCCTCGATGGACTACGAGTTCAAGGAGTACCGCGCCTCCGACGTGGTGAAGGTGGACATTCTGCTCAACGGCGAGAAGGTGGACGCCCTGTCGATCATCGTCCACCGCACCCAGGCCCAGTACCGCGGCCGCGCCGTCGTCGCCAAGATGCGCGAGATCATCAGCCGCCAGATGTTCGACGTCGCGATCCAGGCCGCGATCGGGGCCAACATCATCGCCCGCGAGACCATCAAGGCGCTGCGCAAGAACGTGCTGGCAAAATGCTACGGCGGCGACATCAGCCGCAAGCGCAAGCTCCTCGAGAAACAAAAAGCAGGCAAGAAAAGAATGAAGCAGATCGGGTCGGTCGAAGTGCCGCAGGAAGCGTTCCTCGCAATCTTGCAGGTGGAGGAATGATGCCGGTATTGACCGCGGCGGTCCTGGCCGCCTTCGCCGGCTACGCCGGTGCCTGGTACCTGGGCATGGTCGAAGGCAACTTCGCGCTGCTGCTGTTCCTGGCGACCATCGTGACCGGCCTGTACTGGCTGGCCGAGCGCCTGTACTTCCTGCCGCGCCGGCGCCAGGCCGCCGCCGCCCTGGAGGCCCAGGCCGCCCAGCGCAAGGGCGAACTGGCCGCCCGCGGCATCGCCCCGGTGGACGCCGACCTGGCCACCGCCCGCCAGCGCCTGCTGATGCAGCCCTGGTGGCTGGACTGGACCGCCGGACTGTTCCCCGTGATCATCGCGGTGTTCGTGCTGCGCTCGTTCCTGTTCGAGCCGTTCAAGATTCCCTCCGGTTCGATGATCCCCACGCTGCTGGTGGGCGACCTGATCCTGGTGAACAAGTACACCTACGGGCTGCGGCTGCCGGTGCTGAACACCAAGCTCACCAACGGCACGCCGCCGCACCGGGGCGACGTCATGGTGTTCCGCTATCCGCCCAAGCCGAGCCTGGACTACATCAAGCGGGTGATCGGCGTGCCGGGCGACCAGGTGGCATATCTGAACAAGAAGCTGACCATCAACGGCCAGCCGGTGAGCAAGGTCGCACTGCCTGATTTCTTCGACGAAGACGCCATGCGCTACTTCAAGCAGTTCGAGGAAGAGATCGGCGGCAAGCGCCATCGCCTGCTCAATGACGACGACCGCCCGGCCTTCATCCCCGGCGTGGAAGACTTTCCCTTCAAGCAGAATTGCCAGTACAGTGTCGAAGGGGTCACATGCAAGGTGCCGCAGGGGTACTACTTCATGATGGGCGACAACCGGGACAATTCCCTGGATTCGCGCTACTGGGGCTTCGTGCCGGACAGGAACATCGTCGGCAAGGCGTTCCTGGTCTGGATGAACTTCAGCAGCCCCAAGCGCATCGGCGCCTTTGATTAGAAGTTGTTGTCAATAAACCGGCGGAAGGGTTCATCCATGAAGGATCAGATCAAGTCTCGGCAGGACGGCTTTTCGCTGTTCGGCTTCCTGTTCGTGGTCGGTGTGCTGGCGTGCGTCGGCGTGCTGGCCGCCCAGGCTTTCCCGACCGTGCTTGAGTACCAGGCGGCGCTCAAGGCGGTGCAAAAAGCCTCGGCCGGCAACACGGTCGGCGAAGTGAAAACCATCTTCGACAAGGCGGCGCAGATCGACGACATCAATGCGATTTCCGGCAAGGACCTGGTGGTGACCAAGGAGGGCGACAAGGTCGTGGTCTCCTTCGCCTACAACAAGGAAATCCACATGTTCGGCCCCGCCTTCCTGCTGCTCAAGTACGCGGGGCGGTCCAAGTAGAAGCCCGAGCCAGCGTGGATGGCGATCTGTCAGCGCTGCAGGATCGCCTGCAACACCGCTTTGCAGACCCGCGGCTGCTGACGCGCGCGCTGACCCATCGCAGCTTTTCGTCGGACCACAACGAACGGCTCGAATTCCTGGGCGATTCGGTCCTGAACCTGGCGGTTGCGGCGCTGCTGTACGGCCGGCTCAGCACCCTGCCGGAAGGCGAGCTGTCGCGCGTGCGCGCCAACCTGGTCAAGCAGGAGACGCTGCATCAGGTGGCGGTCGGCATCGGCCTGCCCAAGGTGATCCGGCTGGGAGAAGGCGAATCGCGCTCCGGCGGCAACAAGCGGCCGTCGATCCTGGCCGACGCGCTGGAAGCGGTGATCGGCGCCGTCCACCTGGACGCCGGCTACGGCGCCGCCGAGGCGCTGGTCCACCGGCTGTTCGAGGCGGTGGAGATCACGCCCCAGATGCCGGCGGCCGCCAAGGACCCGAAGACCGAGTTGCAGGAATGGCTGCAGGGCCGCAAGATGAAGCTGCCGATCTACCGCGTGGCTGCCACGCTGGGCGCGGCCCACAAGCAGACCTTCGACGTCGAGTGCGAGGTGCCGGAGCTCGGCGCCGTCGAGCGCGGCATCGGCGCCTCGCGCCGCGCCGGCGAACAGGCGGCCGCGGCAGCCATGCTGCTGAACCTGAAAGCGAAGACCAAATGACAGACGCCCCCGAAACCCCCGCCGCCCAACCTGTCCCCGATCCGGCGGCCGCCGGCCAGCGCTGCGGCCTGATCGCCATCGTCGGCAAGCCCAACGTCGGCAAGTCGACCCTGCTCAACGCCCTGGTGCAGCAGAAGATCAGCATCACGTCCAACAAGGCGCAGACCACGCGCCACCGCATCACCGGCATCCGCACGGTGGGCAAGGCGCAGTTCGTGTTCGTCGACACGCCCGGCTTCCAGACCCGCCACAACACCGCCCTGAACAAGTCGCTGAACAAGACCGTGCTCGGCGCCGTCGGCGACGTCGACCTGGTGCTGTTCGTGGTGGAGGCGGGCAAGTTCCTGCCGGCCGATGCCAAGGTGCTGGAGCTGCTCAAGCCGGGCATCCCGGCGCTGCTGGTGGCCAACAAGCTGGACGAAGTGCACCGGCGCGGCGACATCGCGCCCTGGCTGCAGGAGATGCAGAAGCGGCACGCCTTCACCGAGTTCGTGCCGATGTCGGCCAAGAACGCCAAGGACGTGGAGCGCCTGTTCGGCATCTGCGAGAAATACCTGCCCGAGCAGCCCTTCTGGTACGCGCCGGACGAGCTCACCGACCGCAGCGAGAAATTCCTGGCCAGCGAGACCGTGCGCGAGAAGCTGTTCCGCTTCACCGGCGACGAGCTGCCGTACACGTCGACGGTGGTGATCGACAAGTTCGAGGAAGAACCCAGTCCCAAGCACGGCCGGATGGTCAAGATCGCCGCCACCATCGTGGTGGAGCGCGACGGCCACAAGGCGATGGTGATCGGCGACAAGGGCGAGCGGCTCAAGCGCATCGGCACCGAAGCGCGCCAGGAGCTGGAAAAGCTGATGGGGGCCAAGGTGTTCCTCGAGCTGTGGGTCAAGGTGCGCAGCGGCTGGGCCGACGACGAGGCGCGGGTGCGCAGTTTTGGCTACGAATAGGCGGATCTCCGACGAACCGGCGTTCGTGCTCCACCGCTACGACTGGAGCGAATCGAGCCTGATCCTGGAAGTATTCACCCGCCGCCACGGCCGCATCGCCCTGGTGGCCAAGGGCGCCAAGCGCCCCAGTTCCAGCTTCCGCCCGGTGCTGTTGCCGCTGCAGCCGCTGCGGGTCAGCTTCGGCGGCGACGCCGAGATCCGCACGCTCAAGGGCGCCGAATGGGTCGGCGGCCAGGTGATGCCGACCGGCGATGCGCTGCTGTCCGGCTACTACCTCAACGAACTGCTGATCCGCCTGCTGGCGCGCGACGATCCGCATCCCGGCCTGTTCGACGCCTACGCCTCGGCGGTACAGGTGCTGGCCTCCGAGCATGGCGAGGCCCTGCAGCCGGCGCTGCGGGCGTTCGAGCTGGTGCTGCTGCGCGAGATCGGCCTGCTGCCGGTGCTGAACCTGCAGACCCCCACGCTGGCGCCGCTGCAGGCGCAGGCACGCTACAGCCTGGTGCCCGAGGGCGGCCTGGTGCAGGCCGCGCCGGGCGACGACCGCGCCAGCCTGGACGGCGAGCAATGGCAGCTGCTGCAGCTGGCGCTGGACGACCCCGCCCCGTTTTCCGCCACGCTGCCCGAGGCAGCGATGGTGATGGCGCAGCTCAAGCCGCAGCTGCGCACCCTGCTGCACTACCATTGCGGCGTGACCACCTTGCGCACCCGGCAGATGATGAAAGACCTGCAGGCCCTATAGATATGACACCCACGCTTGCCGCCCCCACAGCCCTGTCCGTCAACCTGAACAAGGTGGCGCTGGTGCGCAATACGCGCTCGCTGGGCATTCCCAGCGTGGTCCGGGCCGCCACCCTGTGCCTGCAGGCCGGCGCCCACGGCATCACCGTCCATCCCCGGCCGGACGGCCGCCACATCCGCAGCGACGACGTCCACGATCTGCACAGGCTGCTGCAGGCCTGGCCGCGCGCCGAATACAACATCGAGGGCAACCCGTTCCACAACCTGATGGACTTCGTGCGCCAGGTCCGGCCGCACCAGTGCACCTTCGTTCCCGACGCCGAGGGCCAGTCCACCAGCGACCACGGCTGGGACCTGGCGGCCGACGGCGACAGGCTGCGGCCGCTGATCGCGGAAGCCCGGGCACTGGGCGTGCGCGTCAGCCTGTTCATGGATCCCGTGCCCCGGGCCATGGCGGCCGCGAAGGCCATCGGCGCGGACCGGGTCGAGCTTTACACCGAAAGCTACGCCCGCGCCCATGGGACGGCGTCCGCCCGGCCCGTGCTGCAGGCATTCACCCATGCCGCACAGGCCGCGTTGGCCGCCGGCCTCGGCGTCAACGCCGGCCACGACCTGAACCGCGCCAACCTCACCGAATTCCTGCTGCAGGTGCCGGGGGTGCGCGAAGTGTCGATCGGACACGCCCTCATTGCCGATGCCCTGGAGCTGGGCTACAAGGCCACCGTGCGCTCCTATCTCCAGTGCATCGAGCAGGCGTTCGCCGCCTCCGCCGGCCAATGATCTACGGCCTCGGAACGGACATCTGCGACGTCCGCCGGATCCGCGCTTCGCTGGAGCGGCACGGCGAGCGCTTCGCCCGCAAGATCCTGAGCGATGCCGAACTGGCCACCTGGCACCACCGCAGCGCGCGCTGGCCCGAGCGCGGCGTGCGCTACCTGGCAACCCGTTTTTCGGCCAAGGAAGCGTTCAGCAAGGCGGTCGGGCTGGGCATGCGGATGCCGATGACCTGGCGGCTGTGCGAGGTGGGCAAGCTGGCCAGCGGCCAGCCCGTGATCGTGCTGCACGGCGGCCTCAAGGAGTGGTTCGATGCGCGCGGCCTGTCGGCCCATGTCAGCGTGACCGACGAGACCGATTACGCTGCCAGCTTCGTCGTTGTTGAAAAGAACAAACCATGAATGAACATGCCCCGCTGATCCTGGACATCGCCGGACCCGACATGACGCCGGCGGACCGCCGCCGCCTGGCCCACCCGCTGACCGGCGGCGTCATCCTGTTCGCCCGCAACTGGCGCAGCCGCGAACAGCTGGCCGACCTGTGCGCCGACATGAAGGAAGTGCGGGGCGACCTGCTGGTCTGCGTCGACCACGAGGGCGGGCGGGTGCAGCGCTTCCGCCAAGGCGGCTTCACGCACCTGCCGCCGATGCGCGCCCTGGGCGAGCTGTGGATGAACGACGGCGGCGGGCCCACCGGCAGCGGCGCGATGGCGGCCAGCAATGCCGCCACGGCGGTCGGCTATGTGCTGGGCTCCGAGCTGCGCGCCTGCGGGATCGACCTGAGCTTCACGCCAGTGCTCGACCTCGACTGGGGCGAGTCGGGCGTGATCGGCGACCGCGCCTTCCACCGCGACCCGCGGGTGGTGGCGCTGCTGGCCAAGGGCCTGATGCACGGCCTGCTGCAGGCCGGCATGGCCAATTGCGGCAAGCACTTCCCCGGCCACGGCTGGGTGAAGGCCGATTCGCACACGGACATTCCGGTGGACGAGCGCAGCCTGGTGGCCATCCTGGCCGATGATGCCGCGCCTTACGAATGGCTCAACACGGTGCTCACCAGCGTGATGCCGGCCCACGTGATCTACCCCGAGGTGGACCGGCGGCCGGCGGGCTTTTCCAGCCGCTGGCTCAACGACATCCTGCGGCGGCAACTGAGTTTTACCGGCGCCATTTTCAGCGACGACCTGAGCATGGCCGGCGCCCGCGTGATCGACGGCAAGCAGGTGAGCTACTCCGATGGCGCAGTCTTTGCGCTGAATGCCGGCTGCGACATGGTCCTTCTTTGCAACCAGTCGGTCGATGGCGGCGCTGCGGTGGACGAACTGCTCGACGGCCTGGACCAGGCCCGGCGCAACGCGCAATGGCGCCCCAACGGCGCCAGCGAGCAGCGCCGGCTGGCGCTGCTGCCCGGCAAGCCGGCGCTGCACTGGGACGAGCTGATGACCGAGCCGGCCTACCGCCACGCGCTCGACATGCTGCCCTGAGGCCGGCCACGGGGTTCAGCCCCAGGCCAGCTTGCCGTGCGCTTCCATCTGCGTCAGGTAAAGGCGCAGGTCGAACTCATACTGGTGGTACTGCGGCTCCATCCGGGTGCACAGCTGGTAGAAGGCCTTGTCGTGGCCCTTCTCCTTGAAGTGCGCCAGCTCGTGCACCGTGATCATCCGCAGGAACTCCGGCGGCCCGTCGCGAAACAGCGTGGCGACCCGGATCTCGCGCTTGGCCTTGAGCTTGCTGCCCTGCACCCGCGAGACGGTCGTGTGCGTGCCCAGCGCGTTGCGGATCACGTGCAGCTTGCTGTCGTAGGCCACCTTGCTCAGGGGCTCCGAGCTGCGCAGGAACTCGCCCTTGAGCTCCATCACGTAGTCGTACAGCGCCCGGTCGGTGCGCACCGCGTGGACGGATGGGTACTTCCGCAGCAGCAGTTCGCCCAGCTTGTCCTGCGCCAGCAATTCGCGCACCTGGTCCTGCACCGGTTGCGGATAGCCCGCGATGTAGTTCGGCACGCTCATCGGCGGCCGCCCACGTAGGCCAGGCCGGAGGCGACGCCGCCGAACAGGTCGCCCTCGACCACCGGCGTGCCCGGAAAGCGTTCGCGCAGCGAACGCTGGAACGGCCGCAGCGAGGACGAGCCGCCGGTGAGATAGATCGCGTCGAGCCGGCCGGGCGCCAGGCCGGCGCCGGCCACGCAGTCCGCCGCGCAGGCAACCACCTGGTCCAGCAGCGCCGCCAGGTGCCTGCCCATTTCGCCGGCGCCCAGCAGCGCCTGCAGCCCGGGCTCCACCTGCGCCAGGTCGATCAGCGCGGTCTGGTCGTGCACCGAGCTGTGGATCTTGGCCTGTTCCACCTCGCTGGCCAGCAGGTGGCCCAGCCGCCGGTCCAGCACCGTCATCAGGCGCTCGTGCAGGCCGGTGTCCGTGTAGCTGCTGCGCAGGTCGCGCGCCTGCCGCACCATCTTCGGCGTGTACATCCAGTGGATCAGGTGCCAGCTGGAGAGATCGAGGAAGCTCGGGCTGGGCACCTCGCGCCCGCTCGGGCCGAGGTGCCGGAACCCCAGCAGCGGCATCACCTGCTCCAGGTTCAGCTTCTGGTCGTAGTCGGTGCCGCCGATGTGGACGCCGGCCGTCGCCAGGATGTCGTCCGTCCGATCCGGCCGGGCCATGCGCCCGGGGCCGAGCCGCACCACGGTGAAGTCGGAGGTGCCGCCGCCGATGTCCACGATCAGCACCAGCGCCTCGCTCTTTATGCGGCGCTCGTAGTCGAAGGCGGCGGCGATCGGCTCCAGCTCGAACGCCACCTCGTCGAAACCGGCGGTGGCGGCCGCCTGCGCCAACGCGGCCTGGGCCCGCTGGTCGCGCTGCGGATCGTCGTCGACGAAATGCACCGGCCGGCCGATCACGGCCCGGTGCGGCGCGTGGTCCAGGTGCCGCGTGGCGCGCCCACGCAGCTCGCCGAGGAAGCGCGCGATCACCGCCCGGAAGCTGACCACGCCGCTGCCGATCGCCGTTTCCTCGTCCAGCAGGCTGCTTCCCAGCAGGCTCTTGAGCGAGCGCATCAGCCGGCCCTCGACGCCCGCCAGGTAGAGGGCAATGGCTTCGCGGCCGAAGTGGGTGCTGTGGTCTTCCGAATTGAAGAACACCGCGGTGGGCATCGCCGTGGCGGCGCCTTCCAGCGGCACCAGCCGCGCCAGGCCATCGGCGCCCAGGTACGAAACCGCGGAGTTGGAGGTGCCGAAGTCGATTCCCAGCGCCGCATGGCTGGCGCGCGCCACCATCGGCTTCAGCTCTCGCGGCGCAGCGCGGGAAACAGGATCACGTCGCGGATGCTGGGGCTGTCGGTCAGCAGCATCATCAGGCGGTCGATCCCGATGCCGCAGCCGCCGGCCGGCGGCATGCCGTACTCCAGCGCGCGCACGAAGTCGTGGTCGTAGAACATGGCTTCGTCGTCGCCCGATTCCTTGGCGTCCACCTGGGCGGTGAAGCGAGCCGCCTGGTCTTCCGCGTCGTTCAGCTCGGAGAAGCCGTTGCCGAACTCGCGGCCCGTGATGTACAGCTCGAAGCGCTCGGTGACTTCGTTGCGGGTGTCGTTCGCGCGCGCCAGCGGCGAGATCTCGGTCGGGTGTTCCATGATGAAGGTCGGCTGCCAGAGCTTTTCCTCCACCGTCTCCTCGAAATACAGCACCTGCAGCGACGCCAGCGAGCGCGCCGACAGCTTGTTCTTTTCCTCGGTCATGCCCAGCTTGCGCAGCGCATTGGTGAGCCATTCGCGGTTGTCCACGTTGTCGCCGGCCTCGGTGTGCTCGACGATCGCTTCGCGGATGGTCAGGCGCTCGAACGGCTGGCTCAGGTCCACCGGCTTGCCGCCGTAGCTCAGTTGCAGCGTGCCCACCGCCTTCTGCGCCGCGTCGCGCACCAGCGCCTCGGTGAAGTCCATCAGGTCGCGGTAGTTCCAGTAGGCCGCGTAGAACTCCATCATGGTGAACTCGGGGTTGTGGCGCACCGAGATGCCTTCGTTGCGGAAGTTGCGGTTGATCTCGAACACCCGCTCGAAGCCGCCCACCAGCAGCCGCTTCAGATACAGCTCCGGCGCGATCCGCAGGAACATCTCCTGGTCCAGCGCGTTGTGGTGGGTCACGAACGGCCGGGCGTTGGCGCCGCCGGGGATGGGATGGAGCATCGGTGTTTCCACCTCGAGGAAGTCGTGCTGCACCATGAAGTCGCGGATGCCGCTGATGGCCTTGCTGCGGGCCACGAAGCGCTTGCGCGCCGCCTCGTCGGTCATCAGGTCGACATAGCGCTGGCGGTACTTCACTTCCTGGTCGGCGATGCCATGGAACTTGTCGGGCATCGGCCGCAGGCTCTTGGTCAGCAGGCGCACGCTGGTGGCGTGGATCGACAGCTCGCCGGTGCGGGTCTTGAACACCTTGCCTTCGGCCGCGATGATGTCGCCCAGGTCCCAGTGCTTGAAGGCGGCGTAGAGCTCTTCACCCACCTCGTCGCGGGTCACGTAGAGCTGGATCCGGCCGCTCTGGTCCTGCACGGTGGCAAAGCTGGCCTTGCCCATCACCCGCTTGAGCATCATCCGGCCGGCCACCCGGGTGGTGGTGCCTTCGGCCGCCAGCGTTTCCGTGCTTTTCTCGCCATGCAGGCGCAGCAGCGTGGCCGCGTGGTGTTCCGGCTTGAAGTCGTTGGGGAAGGCCACCGCGCCGCCCTGTTTCTGGACCTCGCGCAGGGCCTTGAGCTTGTCGCGCCGCTCGGCGATCAGCTGGTTTTCGTCGATGACGGGGGCAGGCGCTGCGGGATTGTTCTGGTCGGACATGGGTGGGGAAGGTGTGCAGGCCGAAGCAGGCCGGGGCGGCCGGTGAGGGCCAAACCCCACATTTTAGTTTTTTGTGGGTGCCCGCTCACAGCGCCCTCGATAATCCAGCCCATGTTGCTGAAAGCGGGTGCGTTGTCCCTGGCCTTGCTGCTGGCCAGCCGGGTTCTGGGCCTGCTGCGGGAATCCGCGCTGGCGGCGACCTTCGGCGCTTCCGGGCTGGCCGACGTAGCGGTGCTGATGCTCACGCTGCCGGACTGGCTGGTCGGCGTGCTGGCCAGCGGGGCGCTCGGGTATGTGCTGTTGCCGGCCTGGGTCGGGCGCGAGCCGCAGCAGGTCGCCGCCAGCCAGCGCCGGGTCGCGCAGATCCTGCTGGCTGGCGCTGTCCTATTGGGGCTGCTGCTGATGCTGCTGCGCGAACCGGCCATCGGCTGGCTGGCCGGGGGCCTGCCGCCAGCGGCGCGGCCGGCGGCCGGCCAGGCCCTGGTGTGGAGCGCGCTGGCGCTGCCGGCGGCCCTGCTGGCGGCGCTGTGGACCACGCGGCTGCAGCACGAGCGCGACTTCCTGGGCATGTATTCGTCGGGCATCGTGGTGAACCTGGTGCTGCTGGCGGCGATCGCGCTGGCGGCGCTGGGCACCGGCGGCATGCAAGCGGTCGGCTGGCTGGGCTGGGGCCTGCTGGCCGCGATGCTGCTGCGGCTGGCCTGGCTGCGCTGGCGGCAGGGGCCGGTGGCGGCGCCCGTCGATGCGGCGCCGTCGGCGTCCTTGCCGCGCCTGGGCCTTTGGCTCTGGGCCGTGTTGTCCGCCGGCCTGCCGCTGGCGCTGCCGTTCGCGGCGCGCTCGCTGGCGTCGCAATCCGGCGAAGGCGCGCTGGCCACCTTCAACTACGCCTGGAAGCTGGTCGAGTTGCCGCTGGTGCTGGCGATCCAGCTGGTGGCCTCGCTGGCCTTTCCTGCCATCGCGACGGCACTGGCCGGCGCACCCGTGGGCGGCGCGCCGGCGTCGGCTGGGGTGGCGGTCCGCAGCGCCTTCGCGCTGGCCTTTGCGCTGGCCTGCGCCTGCGCCGCGGGCCTGGTTGCCGGCGCCCCGGCCCTGGCGCAGCTCCTTTTCGGCTGGGGCCGGATGGAACCTGAGGCGCTGGTGCGCATCGCCCAGTGGGCGCGGACCGGTGCCTGGAGCCTGTTGCCGCAGGCCGTGATCGCGGTCGCGCTCACCGTGCTGGCGGCGCAGGGGCGGATGCGGACCGCGGTGTTTGCCTATGCGCTGGCGCTGGCGGCCTTCCTGGCGATCGGCGCCGCTGGCGTGCGCGACGGCGGGGCGCTGATGGTGGCGCTCAACTGCGTGCTGGCCGCCGTGGCCGCGGCCACGGTCGTCGCGCTGGGGCCACAGGTGCGCCAGTGGCTGCCGTGGGGCGTGCTGGCAGCGGCGCTGGCCGTGCTGCTGGGGCTCACGCTGGCCGTGCGCCTGCTGCCGGTCCCCGCCAGCATCGTGCCCGGCCTGGCGCTGGCGGTCGCCGCGGCCTGCGCGGTGCTGGGCGCCAGCTGGCTGGCGGGCAGCGGCCTGCGCGCAGCGGCACGCGATAATTGAAACGCATGCTCGACCTGATCCAGATCACGAACGACCCGGCGTTCGCGCGCCGCTGCGACGCGCTGGACGGCATGCGCCTGTTCGTGGACCTGGAGCGGCTGGGCAAGGCGCAGCGGCAGGCCGGCCGCAACAGCTTCATCAGCTCCCACCAGGTCGATGACGTCGGCCGGATCAAGGCGCAGCTGCGGCGCTCGCGGCTGATGGTGCGCGTCAACCCGCTGCATCCGGGAACGCGCGCCGAGGTGGAGGCGGTGCTGGCGCAGGGCGCGGACATGCTGATGCTGCCGATGTTCGAGAACGCCGGCCAGCTGCGCGAGTTCCTGGCCCTGGTCGGCGGCCGCGCGCCGGTCTCGGCGCTGCTGGAAAACGCCGGTGCGCTGGCAACGGTGGAGGAATGGATCGCGGCGCCGGGCCTGTCCGAGGTGTTCGTCGGCCTGAACGACCTGCACCTGTCGCTGGGCCGGCGTTTCATGTTCGAGCCGCTGGCCGAGGGCCTGGTGGACCGCGTCGCGGCGCTGGCGCGGGCGCAAGGCCTGCGCTTCGGCTTCGGCGGCATCGCCCGGCTGGAGGAAGGCCTGCTGCCCGGGCGCGACGTGCTGGCCGAACACCTGCGGCTGGGCTCCGGCGCGGTGATCCTGTCGCGCACCTTCCATCGCAGCGACAGCAGCAACAGCTTCGAGGACGAAGTGGCAGCGCTGCGCGCCACCGAGGCGGCGCTGGCGCTGCGCACGCCCCAGCAGGCGCTGCAGGACGGGCGCCGCATCGCGCTGGCGATCCGCGGCATCGCGCAATCGATGGCCGAAGCGGCATGAAGCGCGCGATGGACCTCGTGCTCTCGTTCATCGCGCTGTTGCTGTTGTCGCCGCTGATGCTCGTGACGGCCGCCGCGGTCGCCGCGGACAGCGGGCGGCCGGTGCTGTTCGTGCAGCGGCGGGTCGGCCGCGGCGGCCGCGAGTTCGGCATGCTCAAGTTCCGCAGCATGGCCAGGGACGCCGCCGCCACCGGGCCGCACTACACCGCCAGCAACGATCCGCGGATCACCCGCGTCGGCCGCTTCATCCGCCGCACCAGCCTGGACGAACTGCCGCAGCTGCTGAACGTGTTCAAGGGCGACATGAGCCTGGTCGGCCCGCGGCCCGACCTGCCGGCGCAGCGCGCCGACTACAGCGAGGCCGACTGGATCGAGCGCTGCAGCGTGCGCCCCGGCATCACCGGGCTGGCGCAGGCGCGGCTGCGCTCGCAAGCGACGCCGGCCCAGCGGCTGGCGCTGGACCTGCAATACGTGCGCGAGTGCAGCCTGGCGCTGGACTTTCGGATCCTGCTGTGGACGCTGGCGCGGCTGCGCGGGCACGGCAGCAACTGAGGCGACAACGCGATGTGCGGCATCTTCGGCTACTGGGATCGCTCCCGCCGCGCGCTGGACGACAGCGTGCTCGAGACCATGGCGCGCAGGCTGGTGCACCGCGGGCCGGACGACCAGGGCATCCACCACCAGCCGGAGCGCGGCGCCGCAGTCGGCAACCGGCGGCTGGCGATCATCGACATCGCCGGCGGCCACCAGCCGATGGTCTCCGACGACGGCATGGTGGCGGTGGTGCAGAACGGCGAGATCTTCAATTTCGTCGAGCTGGCCGACATGCTGCGGCGCGACGGCGTCACGCTGACGACCAATTCCGACACCGAGGTGCTGCTGCGGCTGTACGAGCGCGAAGGCATCGCCTTCGTCAGCCGCCTCAACGGCATGTTTGCCATCGCGATCGACGACGCTCGCGAGGACGCGATGTACCTGGTGCGCGACCGCATCGGCGTCAAGCCGCTGTACATCGCCGACGACGGCGAACGCATGGTGTTCGGCTCCGAGATCAAGGCCATCCTGCCGGCCGCCGGCGGCGAGCGAACGGTGCAGGCCGTGGACCTGGAAGCCATCCACCACTACCTGAGCTTCAACTACATCCCTGCGCCCTGGACGATCTGGAAGGACGTGCGCCACGTGATGCCCGGCACCTGGATGCGCTTCAGCCGCACCGGGGTGCAGACCGAGGCCTGGTGGAGCCTGGCGGCGCAGCGCGAGAAGGACCACCGCTTCGAGGACTGGTCGGCCGAATTCCTGTCGATCCTGGACGACGCGACCCGGATCCGGCTGCGCGCCGACGTGCCCTGGGGCGCGTTCCTGTCCGGGGGCGTCGACTCCAGCACCATCGTCGCACTGATGACGCGCCACGTGGACCAGCCGGTCAAGACCTTCTGCATCGGCTTCGACGATCCGCTGTACGACGAATCGCCGTTCGCGCGCGAGGCGGCGCGCCGCTTCGGCTGCGACCACACCAGCGAGATCGCGCAGCTGAACATGCTGGACCGCTGGCCGGAAGTGCTCTATCACCTGGACCAGCCGCACGGCGACGCCTCGTTCATCCCGACCCTGCGCGTGAGCGAGCTGGCGGCCAAGCATGTGAAGGTGGTGCTCACCGGCGACGGCGGCGACGAGCTGTTCGCCGGCTACGACAAGTACGCCGGCTACTTCAGCCAGCCGGACGCTTTCACCCGGCCGCTGGCGGACTTCCACCGCAGCTATTTCGATTCGATCTCGCTGTTCTCGCCGCAGGCCAAGCAGGCGCTGTACCAGCCGGGCATCGCCAAGGGGCTGCGGGACGTCGACAGTTTCGCCGTCGCCGAGCCCTGGCTGCAGGAGGCGCAGCATTTCGACCGGATCAACCAGGTGCTCTACCTGGACATGCAGCTGCTGCTGTCGGGCAACAACCTGGTCAAGCCGGACCGGATGGGCATGGCGGTGTCGATCGAGGCCCGCACGCCGTTCCTGGACTGGCGGATGATGGAATTCGCGTTCCGTTCGCGCGGCAACACCAAGCTGCGGGCCGACGACAAGAAGCACTGGTACAAGCGGGCGGCGGCGCCGCTGATGGGCGGCGACCTGGCGTATCGCCGCAAGCAGATGTTCACCGTGCCGATCGGCGACTGGTTCCGCACCAGCAGCTACGACTGGCTGGCGGCCACGCTGGACAACAGTGATCTGGTCCACCGGCTGTTCCGCGCCGACGTGGTCCGCGACATGCTGGTGCGGCACCGCGACGGCAGTGCGAATTTCACCCGCGAATTGCGCGCGCTGGCGGCGCTCGCGCTCTGGGCCGAACAGGCGCTGGCTTGATGCAGCAGCCCATGGATTCGACTGCGCAAGAACAGGAGAGCGGCCATGGCCGACCCATTCAGGCTTGACGGAAGGACAGTGGTGCTCACCGGCGCGGCCGGCGTGATCGGCACGCAGGTGGTGCTGGCCTTCGTCGAGGCCGGCGCCAGGGTGTGCGCGATCGACCGCAACGCTGCGCTGCTCAAGCAGAAGCTCGGGCCCGAGCACGCCAGCCTGCTGCATTGCCCCGCCGACGTGTCCAGCCAGGAGGCGCTGCTCAAGGCCCGCAAGAAGCTGGAAGCGAAGTGGGGCCCGGCCGATGCCTTGATCAACAACGCGGTCGCCCGCTCCGCCAACTACTTCGAACCCTTCGAGACGGCCGACCTGCAGGAGTGGAACGAGGTGATGGCGGTCAACCTGGCCGGGGCCATGCTGGCCTGCCAGGTGTTCGGCGGTGCGATGGCCGAGCGTGGGCGCGGCAGCATCGTCAACGCGCTGTCGGTCTACGGCATGGTGGGGCCGGACCAGCGCATCTACGAGGGCTCGCAGCACCTGGGCAAGCAGGTCACCTCGCCGGCGGTGTACGGTGCCAGCAAGGCCGGCCTGTGGGGCCTGACCCGCTACCTGGCCACCTACTGGGGCAAGCAGGGCGTGCGCGTCAACGCGGTGTCGATGGGCGCGGTGAGCAGCGGCCAGAGCGACGAGTTCACCGCCAACTACGTGCGCCAGGTTCCGCTGGGCCGGCTGGCCGATGCCGCCGACGTCGCCGCCGCGATGCGCTACCTGGCCAGCGATGCCTCCAGGTACGTGACCGGCCACAACCTGGTGGTCGACGGCGGGCGCACCGCATGGTGAGCGGCGACGACGGCGGCCTGCCGCTCTGGCTGTTCGTTTCCTATGGTGGCGGCCACGCCAAGGCCTTGCTGCCGGTGGCGCTGCGGGCGAAGGAGCTGGGCCTCGCGCAGCCCGTCTACCTGGCGCTGACCACCGCTGCGGCGCCGGTGCGCGCCAGCGGCCTGCGCACGCTGGGCTTTCTCGATTTCCTGGAACCCGGCGACCTGCGCGCGCTGCACAAGGGCCAGGAGCTGGCCGCCCAGCTCACGGTGCAAGCCACCGACCGCCAGGAGTCGGTGGCCTACCTCGGTCTTTCCTATACCGAAATGGAGGATCGCCTGGGCGTGGACGAGGCGGCGCGCCAGTACCGCAAGTACGGGCGCCAGGCCTTCCTGCCGCTGGGCGTGCTGCGGCGTGTGATCGGTTCGCTGCGGCCGGCGCTGGTCGTGGCCACCAATTCGCCGCGCGCCGAACAGGCCGCCATCGAAGCGGCCCGCGGCCTGGGCGTGCCCAGCGTGTGCCTGGTGGACCTGCTCGGGATCTGGGAGCGCGACACCCTGGTGCGGCGCGACTATGCGGATGCCCTGTGCGTGCTGAACGCCGGCGTGCGCGACAGCCTGGTCGCCGCCGGACGCCGGGCCGGCGATGTCCATGCGACGGGCAATCCGGCCTTCGACTCCCTGCACGACCCGGCGATCCGCGCCGAAGGCGCCCGCCTTCGCACGCAGCTCGGCTGGGACGGGCTGCATGTCTGCATGTATGCATCGTCGCCGGAGCCCGCGCACTCCCCGGATGTGGAGGGCATCGGTGATCCGGCATTCCCGCGCCGCATCGAGCAGGCGCTGCTCGACGCGGTGCGCGCCAATCCGGCGCTGGCCCTGTGGATCCGCCGCCATCCGAGCGAGGCCGGGGCCGGCGTCGTGCTGCGCGAGCCGCATCCGCGCATCCGGGAGTCGACCTCCGCCATGCCGGTGCACGCATGCATCCACGCCAGCGACGAAGTCATCGTCACGGTCTCCACCGTCGGCGTGGAGGCAGCGATCGCGGGCAAGGTCGTCACGCAGGTGCGGGGCTCGATCCTGGACCACCTGAGCCCGTACCTGGCGCTGGGACTGGCCGACCGCGAACTCACGCTGGCGCAGCTGGCCGGTGCCTATGCGGGGCCGGTTCTTGCGCGTACCGCGGGGACATCCGCTCGCGCTGCATTCGCCGCCGGCGCCGCGACCGACCGCGTGGTGCAGGTACTGCAGTCGGTGCAGGGGCGCGGCCGTGGGCACTGAAGGCATGCAGGCGCTCACCCAGGCCCAGGCCGTCGCGCACTACGAGGCGATGGACCTGCGGGCCCGGCCGGCCACATTGCATCCGGGCTATGTCGCCGCGGATGCCAGCCGCGACCCGCGGCTGCTGCCGACCTATTTGCTGTACCAGGCGCAGGGACAGCGCTGGCTGCACAGCCTGCACCTGACGGCCATTCCCGGCACCGACCTGAAGGACGCTAGCTCGCCCTATGGCTACGGCGGGCCCTTGTCCACCTCCGACGACGCCCGATTCCTGGCGCAGGCCTGGCAGGCCTGTTCGCAATGGATGGTGCAGCAACGCGTGGTGGTCGACTACGTGCGCTTCCACCCGGTGCTTGGCAACGAGCGCTGGTACGGCGGCAGCGCCAGCGACAACCGGGAGGTGGTGGTGATGGACCTGCAAGGCGCGGACTTCGCGCTGGCCTACCCGCCGCGCCTGAAGCAGACCCTGAAGAAGGCGCAGCGTGCCGGACTGGTCTACCGCGAGACAGCGCTGGCGCCGCACGCACGCTCATTCGGCGCGTACTACCGCAGCGCCATGGCCGACATCGAAGCGGACCCGTTCTTTCTGTTCGGCGACGCTTATTTCGAGCTGCTGGCCGCCACCGGGCTGGCGACGCTCGGTGCGTGCCAGCGCGCCGGCGATGCGGACGGGCCCTGGCTGGCGGCCAGCGTGTTCCTGCAGGGGCGGGGACTGCGCGAGTACCACCTGGCGGCGACGACGGCCCAGGGGCGCGAGGTGGGCGCCTCGTCGTTCCTGTTGCACGAGGCCGCGCTGGCCGCGCGTGCCCTGGGCGTGCCGCGCCTGTATCTGGGCGGGGGAAGCAATCCGCGGCCCGACAACTCGCTGTTGTTTTTCAAGTCGTCCTATTCGGGCCGGCGGCTGCTTTACCGCACCGGCTCCAGCGTCTTCAGGGCGGCGGATTATGATGAATTGAAGCGGCGCTTCGCCGCGGACTGGTCCGCGCACCCGGAGCGGCCCATTTTCTACCGCAAGGTCTAGCGCTTCATGGCCTGGGATCGACTCAGGTGAAGCACCTGCCCGGGGACGGGAGCCGCAAGAAATTGAACAAGACCGCCAGGACCATCGCGACCATCTGCGCCCGCGGCGGCAGCAAGGGGCTGCCACGCAAGAACGTGCTTGCCTTCGGCGGCCGGCCGCTGATCGCCCACAGCATCGAGCAGGCGCTGGCCTGCCCTGCGATCGACGCCGTGTACGTCTCGACCGACGACGACGAGATCGCCGACGTCGCGCTGCGCCACGGGGCGCAGGTTCCGTACCGGCGGCCGGCCGAGCTCGCCTCCGACAGCGCCGCCAAGATCCCCGCGATCGAGCACCTGGTGCGCCACCTGGAAGCGCTGGGCGAGGTGATCGGTACCGTCGTGGACCTGCAGCCGACCTCGCCGCTGCGCGCACAGGCTGACCTGGCGGCGGCGCTGGCACTGGCGGGGCGGGCCGAGCTGGTGGTGACCGTGACCGAGCCTTCGCACAACCCTTACTACACCCTGGTGGAGGCCGGCGCGGATGGCCGGATGCACCTGAGCAAGCCCGCGGACTTCGCCCGCCGGCAGGATGCGCCGGCGGTCTGGGGCCTGAACGGATCGATCTACGTCTGGAGCCGCGCCGGCCTGGCGCACGCCGCCGATGCCGGGTTCTGGGCCGTGTCGATGCTGGCCTCGCCGATGCCGCGCGAGCGCTCGGTGGACATCGACGACGCGCTCGACTTCGAGCTGGCCGAGTGGTACCTGCGCCGGCAGCAGGCACTGGTGGCAGACTCGCGGCCATGAGCAAGGTATTCGTCATCGCCGAAGCCGGCGTGAACCACAACGGCAGGCTGGGCCTGGCGCTGCGCCTGATCGAGGCCGCCCACGCCGCCGGCGCCGATGCCGTCAAGTTCCAGACCTTCCGCGCCGAGGACGTGGTGACGCCGACGGCGCGCACGGCCGATTACCAGCGCGCCAACACCGGGGCGACCAGCCAGTTCGAGATGATCAAGGCGCTGGAGCTGGACGAGGCGGCGCACCGCGAACTGGCGCGCCACAGCGAGCGCGTCGGCATCGAATTCTTCTCCACGCCGTTTTCGCTGGAGGCGGTGGACCAGCTGGTGGCGCTGGGCGTGCGCCGCATCAAGCTGCCCTCCGGCGAGATCACCAACCGCCCGCTGATCGACAAGGCAGCATCGGCGCGCCTGCCGCTGCTGATGTCTTCCGGCATGGCGACGCTGGAGGAAGTGCGTACGGCGGTCGGCTGGATCACCGCACGCTGGCAGGCGATCGGCCATGCCCCGTCAGCGCAGTCACTGCTGCTGATGCACTGCACCTCCGCCTATCCGGCGCCGGCCGCCACGCTGAATTTGCGGGCGATCGCCACGATGGCGGCCGCCTTTCCCTGGCCGGTGGGTTATTCGGACCACAGCGAAGGCATCGAAGCGGCAACCGCAGCGACCGCGCTCGGGGCGACGGCGATCGAGAAGCATCTGACGCTGGACAAGGCGCTGCCCGGACCGGACCACCGCGCTTCGGCCGACGCCGCGGAGTTCGCGGCGATGGTCCGCTCCATCCGCCTGGTCGAGGCCATGCTGGGCGACGGCATCAAGCGGCCGGACCCGAGCGAGGCGAACACCCGCGATGTGGCGCGCCGCAGCGTGGTCACCACCCGCAGCCTGCCGGCCGGCCACGTGCTGGCCGAAGCCGACCTGGCCTTGCGGCGCCCGGGGACCGGCATCGCGCCGGACCAGTGGGAGGCGCTGCCGGGACGGCGGCTGGCGCAGGACGTGCCGGCCCATACCTGCCTGCAGTGGTCCATGCTCGAGGCCGACTGATGGCAGCAACGCGCCGCATCGCCTACCTCACCGGCACCCGCGCCGACTTCGGCCTGATGGCCGGCACGCTCAAGCAGCTGCACCAGCAACCGGACACGCAGGTGTCGTTGCTGGTCACGGGCATGCACCTGAGCGCCGAGTTCGGCATGACCGTGGACGAAGTGGAGGCCCTCGGGCTGCCGATCGCCGCGCGCATCGCGCTGAACGTCGACGACCGCAGCGAACTGGCCATGGCGCAGGCCGTGGGGCAGGCCGTGACCGGGATCGCGCAGGCGCTGGCGCAGCTGCGGCCGGACCTGCTGCTGTTGCTGGGCGACCGCGGCGAGATGCTGGCCGGCGCCATCGCCGCCCTGCACCTGGGCATCCCGGTGGCGCACCTGCACGGCGGGGAGCGCTCGGGCACCGTCGACGAGCCGATCCGCCACGCCATCACCAAGCTGAGCCACCTGCACCTGGTCGGCACCGAGGAATCGCGCGCGCGGGTGGTGCGCATGGGCGAGCAGCCACACAACGTGTTCATCGTCGGCGCGCCCAGCCTGGACGACGTCATCCAGCGGCCGCCCACGGCGCGCGAGCAGGTGCTGCAGGCGCTCGGCGTGCCGCAGGCGGCGCGCTATGCGCTGGTGCTGTTCCATCCGGTCGTGCAGGAAGCAGGTCGCGCGCAGGCGCAGGTGGAAGCGCTGGTGGAGGCGCTGCGCCTGCAGGTGCTGGCGCGCGGCATGCACGTGGTCTGGCTGGCCCCGAACGCGGACGCCGGCTCCGCCTCCATCGTCCAAGCGATGCAGCGCGCCGGCGGCAGCCAGGTGCATTGCGTCACCCATCTGCCGCGTGACCGCTATCTCGATGCGCTGGCCTGCGCCGACGTGCTGGTGGGCAATTCGTCGTCCGGCATCATCGAAGCCGCGTCGTTCGGAACGCCGGTCGTCAACATCGGCAACCGGCAGCGGCTGCGCCAGCGCAACGCCAACACCGTCGATTGCGAGGGCGATGCCGCCTCGATCGGCCAGGCCCTCGCCGCCGCCCTGCAACGGGGCCGTTTCGCCCCCGACAATGTCTACGGCGACGGCCGCTCCGGCCAGCGCATCGCCGCGCTGCTGGCCACCGTGCCCCTGCCCCCGTCGCTCCTGGACAAGTCCAATGCCTACTGAGACCCCCGACAACGTCCGCCGGCTCCTGGTGCCGCCCTCCATGCCGTGGCGCGATGCGGTCGCGCGGATGGACGAGGAGGCGCAGGGCATCCTGCTGGTGGTCGATGGCAAGGGCGCGCTGCTGCGCACCATCACCGACGGCGACTTGCGGCGGGCGGTGCTGGCTTGCGTTTCCGAGCAGGCGACGCTGGCCGACCTGCCGGGCCCGGCGCAACCGGTCGCGGTGCGCGAGGACGCAGGCATCGACGTCGTGCGCGGCCTGATGGAACAGCACCGCATCCTGCACGTCCCGGTGCTGGACGCCGGGGGCCGGCCGGTGGACCTGGTCCACGGCAGGGAGCTGGCCTCGCGCATCTGGCTGTCGTCGCCGCACCTGGGCGAGGAAGAAACGGCCTTCGTCGAGGACGCCTTCCGCACCAACTGGATCGCGCCGCTGGGCCCGCACGTGGACGGCTTCGAGCGCGAGCTGGCGGCCCACGTCGGCATCGGCCACGCGGCCGCCGTCAGTTCGGGTACGGCCGCCATCCATCTCGCGCTGATCCTGCTGGGCGTGCAGCGCGGCGACACCGTGTTCTGCTCGTCGCTGACCTTCGTCGGCAGCTGCAACCCGATCCTGTATTGCGGCGCGCAGCCGGTCTTCATCGATTCGGAGCCTGGCAGCTGGAACATGTCGCCGGCGGCGCTGGAGCGGGCGCTCGAATGGGCCAAGCGGGCCAACCGGCTGCCGCGCTGCGTCATCCTGGTCGACCTCTACGGCCAGAGCGCCGACATGGATGCCTTGCTGCCGCTGTGCGAACGCTATGGCGTGCCGGTGCTGGAGGACGCGGCGGAATCGCTGGGCGCGCGCTACAAGGGCCGCGCCAGCGGCACCTTCGGGCGGATCGGCGTCTATTCCTTCAACGGCAACAAGATCATCACCACCTCGGGCGGCGGCATGCTGGTGGCCGACGACCTCGCGCTGATGGACCGGGCCCGCAAGCTCGCGACGCAGGCGCGCGAGCCGGCGCCGCATTACGAGCACGTGGAGATGGGCTTCAACTACCGCATGAGCAATGTGCTGGCCGGCATCGGCCGCGGCCAGCTGCGGGTGCTCGACGAGCGGGTCGCCCAGCGCCGGCGGGTTTTCGAACGCTACCGCGAGGCGTTTGCCGACCGGCCGCAGGTGCAGTGGATGCCCGAGCCGGCGGGATCGCATTCGACGCGCTGGCTCACCTGCTTCATGCTCGCGGGCGGGCAGGCGCAGCGCCGGCGCGACCAGGTGCTCAAGAGCCTGGAGCGCCACAGCATCGAGGCCCGGCCGGTGTGGAAGCCGATGCACCTGCAGCCGCTGTTCCGCGGCGCGCCGTACTTCGCGCACGACGAGGGCTCGGACGTGGCCGCCTCGCTGTTCGACGCCGGCATCTGCCTGCCGTCGGGGTCGAACCTGACGGACGCCCAGATCGGGCACGTCATCGAGCACCTGCAACGCGCGCTGTCGGTCGCCGAGGAGCAACGTGCGCCGTCTTAGAAGCATCCTGCTCACCCTGGTCATCGACATGGTGCTGGTGCTGCTGGCATGGGCCGGCGCGTTCTGGCTGCGCTTCAACCTGGAGGTACCGCCGGAGTTCAGGGCGCTGGCGATCGAGTCGGCGCCCCTGTGCGTGCTGGCGTACGCCGCCGGCCTGGCGGCGGCCAGGGTCTATCGCCACGTCTGGTCGTACACCGGCCTGCCGGAACTGCGGCAGCTGACGCTGGGCGTGGCGCTGGGCGCCTTGCTGTGCACGGCCATGGTGCTGATGCTGCGGCTGCCGGCGTTTCCGCGCTCGGTGATGTTGCTGCATCCGCTGATCGCGCTGCTGCTGCTGGGCGCGGTGCGAATCGCCGCCCGCACGCTGGCCGAGCGGCGGATGTCGTTCCGCGCCGACGGCCGCCCGCTGGTGATCGTGGGCTCGCTCGCTGATGCATCCGATGCACTGCGCGCGCTCAAGGGCTCGCACCAGTGGCAGCCGGTCGCGATCGTATCGCCGGTGGCCTCCGAAGTGGGCCGCGCGATCCAGGACATCCGCGTCATGGGGCCGGTGGGCTCGCTGGCCGAGGTCTGCGCCGCCACCGGAGCCCAGACCGCGCTGGTGGCCAGCCCGCCAGGCTCGAGCGAGCGGCACGAGGCGCTGCTGGCCAGCTCCGGCGTGGCGCTGCTGACCATGCCGCGGCCGGACGAGTGGCTCAAGACCGAGAGCGCCGGCCCGCGCCGCATCGAGCTGGAAGACCTGCTGGGACGGGCGGCGGTGCAGCTCGACGTGGCGGGCCTGTCCGAGCTGTTCTCCGGCAGGACGGTGCTGGTGACCGGCGCCGGCGGCTCGATCGGCGCCGAACTGTGCCGGCAGATCGCGCGCTTCGGCGTCGCGCGGCTGGTCTGCGTGGATGTGTCGGAATTCGCCATCTACCAGCTCGAACAGGAACTGCGCGAGGCGCACCCGCAGATGCAGGGCGTCTACTACACCGCCAACGTGCGCGAGCTGGAGCGCCTGCGCGCCATCGTGCAGGCGCAGGCGCCGGCCGTGGTGTTCCACGCCGCCGCCTACAAGCACGTGCCGCTGATGGAGGAACTCAACGAGATCGAGGCGGTGCAGACCAACGTGCTGGGCACCCTGAACATGGCGCGCGTGGCCGGCGAGTGCGGCGCCAAGCGCTTCGTGCTGGTCTCCACCGACAAGGCGGTCAATCCCACCAACGTGATGGGCGCCAGCAAGCGGCTGGCGGAGCAGGTGGTGCAGGGCGTCGCGGCGCTGCATCCGCAGACGCAATACGTGTCGGTGCGCTTCGGCAACGTGCTGGGCTCCAGCGGCTCGGTGGTCCCGCTGTTCACCCGGCAGATCGCCCGCGGCGGCCCGGTGACGGTGACGCACCCCCAGATCGTCCGCTACTTCATGACGATCCCGGAAGCCTCGCAGCTGGTGCTGCAGGCGGGGCTGATGGGCGAGTCGGGCCAGATCTTCGTGCTGGACATGGGCGAGCCGGTCAAGATCGTCGAACTGGCCCGCATGCTGATCCGGCTGTCCGGCCGGACCGAGCAGGAGATCCCGATCACATTCACCGGCCTGCGGCCGGGCGAGAAGCTGTTCGAGGAATTGCTGGCGAGCGACGAGACCAGCGTGCCGACGCCGCATCCGAAGCTGCGGGTGGCCAAGACCTCCGGGCCGCTGCCGGAGATCGACGCCGTGCTGCGCTGGGTGGCGCAGGCCGGGCCGGCGCCGTCCGCCGCCGACCTGCGCGCCTGGCTGCGCTCGCTGGTGCCCGAATACACCGCCCCGCGCTGAGGCGCGCGATTCAGCCGGAAATGCCGGTGCGCGCGAGCACGTCGCTCACCAGCTCCAGCCGCACCAGCGGGTTGTCCAGTTCCATCAGCCGCTGCTTCAGTTGCACCGGCAGCGGCAGCAGCTCGCACCAGCGGTTCGCCACCCAGCCGCAATCGGCCAGCCGGTAGGGGCCGTTCAGCGGCATCTGGCCGCCGGCGCCGGCCTTGAGCTGCAGCGACTGGATCAGGCGGCCCAGCGCGTCCGCCGTGGGCTTGAGGTCGTCCGGCACCGGCACCGGCAGGTCGGCGCCCAGCCGTTCCACGTCTGCCACCCACAGGCCGTGGCGCAGCTGGTCGCTGGAGGTGATGCGAAAGCGCTGCTCGCCATGCGCGCGGATCACCATCAGCCCCGGCTGCGGCGTCTCGAGGTCGACGATGGTGGCGATGGTGCCGACCCGGGCGAACGCTTCCTTGCCGCCGGGCACGCGCACCTCGCTGCCCTCGGTCAGCGAGACCACGCCGAAGGGCGCGCCGGCCTTGTGGCACTTGCCGATCATGTCGAGGTAGCGCACCTCGAAGATGCGCAGCGGCAGCACGCCGCCGGGGAACAGGACCGTGCCCAGCGGGAACAGCGGAAGGGAGGTGAGGGTGAGTGCAGAAGACAAGAGAGCTTTCCGTTTCTGCCCGTTATCATCCCACGACCGAAACCTGGCGGCCCATGCTCTTCCAAATCACCTCATTCCTGCTCGACATCGCCGCCGGCCTCTTTGGCGGCGCCTGCCTGCTGCGGATGTACATGCAATACCAGCGGGTGCCGTTCGGCAACCCGGTCGGCCGCTTCGTGTTTGCGCTGACCGACTGGCTGGTGCTGCCGCTGCGCAAGGTGATTCCGTCGCGCGGTCGGGTCGATGCCGCCAGCCTGGTCGGGGCCTTCCTGATCGAGCTGGTGCAGTTCGCCCTGCTTTGGCTGCTGCTGCCGGGCGTGACGCCGCTGACGGTGCTGCCGCTGCTGGCCCTGTTCGGGCTGGTGCGGCTGGTGATCTCCGGCCTCACGGGGCTGGTGATCGTGTACGCGATCCTGTCGTGGGTGCAATCCGATTCGCCGCTGGTGGACGTGATCGACCGCCTGTGCGCGCCGCTGCTGCGGCCGTTTCGCAAGCGCATTCCGCTGGTGGGGGGCATCGACCTGTCGCCGCTGGCCTTGCTGGTGCTGCTGCAGATCGCGGCGATCGTGCTGGGTTATCTGCAGGCCGCCGTGCTGCTGCACTGACGGTTATTCGACCGCGTCGGCCGGTTGCCGCTGGAGCATCGCCAGCGCGTGCGACACGGTCTTGCGCAGCTCGCGCCGGTCGCAGATGAAATCCACCGCGCCCTTGGTCTGCAGGAACTCGGCGCGCTGGAAGCCTTCGGGCAAGGTGACGCGCACGGTCGATTCGATCACCCGCGGGCCGGCAAAGCCGATCAGCGCCTTGGGCTCGGCGATCACGATGTCGCCGACGAAGGCGAAGCCGGCGCTGACGCCGCCCATGGTCGGGTCGGTGAGCACGCTGATGTAGGGCAGGCCCTTCTTGGCCAGCCGGGTCAGCGCCGCATTGGTCTTGGCCATCTGCATCAGGGACAGCAGCCCTTCCTGCATCCGCGCGCCGCCGGTGGCGGTGAAGCACAGGAATGGCACCTTCTGCTCGATCGCCGATTCGACGCCGCGCACGAAGCGCTCGCCGACCACGCTGCCCATGCTGCCGCCCATGAAGTCGAATTCGAAGGCGGCGGCCACCAGGCTGATGCTGTGCACCGCGCCGCCCATCACCACCAGCGCGTCGGTCTCGCCGGTGTTTTCCAGCGCTTCCTTCAGCCGCTCCGGATACTTGCGGCTGTCTTTGAACTTGAGCGCGTCGACCGGGAGCACTTCCTGCCCGAGCTCGTAGCGGCCCTCGGCGTCCAGGAAGCCGTTCAGGCGCGCACGGGCGCCGATGCGGTGGTGGTGGCCGCAGGTGGGGCAGACGTTCTGGTTCTGCTCCAGGTCGGTCTTGTACAGCACCGTCTCGCAGCTCGGGCACTTGACCCACAGGCCTTCGGGCACGCTGCGGCGGTCGGCCGGATCGGTCTGCTGGATTTTGGGAGGCAGAAGTTTTTCAAGCCAGCTCATGCGGTCTCCTGGGACGGAACAGACGATTCTATGCGTCCAGCGCGCAACGGATCCCGCGCAGGAACTCAGCCACCGCGGCGATCCCCTGCGCCCGGGGCTGGCCGTCGAGCAACTGGATGATCCTGGTGCCGATGATGACGGCGTCGGCGCTCTTGCCGATGGCTCTGGCGGTGGCGGCGTCGCGGATCCCGAAGCCCACGCCGACCGGCACCTTCACGTGCGCGCGGATCCTCGGCAGCATCCGCTCCACCGCATCGGTGTCGAGGTTGCCGGCGCCGGTGACGCCCTTGAGCGAGACGTAATAGACGTAGCCGCTGGCCACCCGCGCCACCTGCTGCATGCGCTGGTCGGTGCTGGTCGGCGCCAGCAGGAAGATCAGGTCCATGCCGCTGGCGCGCAGCCTGGCGGCGAATTCCTCGCATTCCTCGGGCGGATAGTCGACGATCAGCACCCCGTCCACGCCGGCGGCGGCGGCGTCGCGCACGAAGCCGTCCTGGCCGTGCTTGAGGTCGTAGCGCTCCACCGGATTGGCGTAGCCCATCAGGACCACCGGCGTGGTCTGGTCCTTCTCGCGGAAGGTCCGCACCATCGCCAGCACCTGCGTCATGCCGATGCCCAGCGCCAGCGCCTGCTCGCCCGCCTTCTGGATCACCGGGCCGTCGGCCATCGGGTCGGAGAAGGGCACGCCGAGCTCGATCACGTCTGAGCCGGCGGCCACCATCGCGTGCATCAGTTCGGGCGTGGTGTCCGCAAAGGGAAAGCCGGCGGTCACATAAGGCACCAGCGCCTTGCGGCCGGCCTGCTTCAAGTCGGAGAAGCGGTTGGCGATGCGGCTCATTGCTTGGCGCCCTTCACCTGCAGGCCGCGCATGGAGGGGCGGTCGTAGAAGTCCGCGCCGGCCAGGTCGGCGACGGTGCCCAGGTCCTTGTCGCCGCGGCCCGAGAGGTTCACCAGGATCGACTGCTGCGGCGCCATCGTCGGGGCCAGCTTCATGGCATAAGCCAGCGCATGGCTCGATTCCAGCGCCGGGATGATGCCTTCGGTGCGGCACAGGTAATGGAACGCCTCGAGCGCCTCGGTATCCGTGATGCCGACGTATTCCGCCCGGCCGATGTCCTTGAGCCACGCGTGTTCGGGGCCGACGCCCGGATAGTCCAGGCCGGCGCTGATGCTGTGCGTCTCGGTGATCTGGCCGTCCTCGTCCTGCAGGATGTAGGTGCGGTTGCCGTGCAGCACGCCGGGGCTGCCGCGCTGCAGAGAAGCGGAATGCTTGCCGCTGTCCAGGCCCTCGCCGGCCGCCTCCACGCCGATCAGCCGCGTGTTCTCGAACGGGATGTAGGGGTGGAAGATGCCCATCGCATTGCTGCCGCCGCCGACGCAGGCCACCACGACGTCGGGCTGGGCGCCCGCCATCTCGGGCATCTGCTGGATGCACTCGTTGCCGATCACGCTCTGGAAGTCGCGCACCATCATCGGGTAGGGGTGCGGTCCGGCCACGGTGCCGATGATGTAGAAGGTGTTCTCGACGTTGGTCACCCAGTCGCGCATCGCTTCGTTCAGTGCGTCCTTGAGCGTCTTGCTGCCGGATTCGACCGGCACCACGGTGGCGCCCAGCAGGTTCATCCGGTAGACGTTCGGGCTCTGGCGCCGGACGTCGGCGCTGCCCATGTAGACCACGCATTCCAGGCCGTAGCGGGCGCAGATGGTGGCCGTCGCCACGCCGTGCTGGCCGGCGCCGGTCTCGGCGATGATGCGCGGCTTGCCCATGCGCCGGGCCAGCATGGCCTGGCCGATCACGTTGTTGATCTTGTGGGCGCCGGTGTGGTTCAGGTCCTCGCGCTTGAGGTAGATCTGCGCTCCGCCCATCTCGCGGCTGGTGCGCGCCGCGTGATAGACCGGGGAAGGGCGGCCGACGAAGTGCTTGAGCTCGTAGCGGAATTCCTCCAGGAACTCCGGATCGTGCTGGTACTTCGCATAGGCGTCGCGCAGCTCGTTGATCGCGTGGGTCAGCGTCTCGCTGACGAAGCTGCCGCCGTAGATGCCGAAGTGGCCGGCGACGTCAGGTTGTTGATAGGAGGGCATGTTGGTTCAGGGCAAGGAGCTGGTCGGCGGCACGCACGGCCGCGACGAACTGATGGATCTTTTCCGGGTCCTTGATGCCCTTGGACACCTCGACGCCGGAGCTCACGTCAACCGACAGCGACCTGCATCGCGGCCGGACCTGGGCGATCCCATCGGTCACGTTTGCAGGCGTCAACCCACCAGACAAGACGAGGTGAGCGTTGACGCTTGGTGGAAGACGTGACCAATTGAATGCCTTGCCGCCGCCGCCGTACCCCTCGACGTGGGCGTCGAGCAGGATGGCCTGGGCCTGGGGGAATGTGGAAGCGAAGTTTACCAAGTCGAAAGGCTGTGCCTGGTCCAGGGGAATGCGTGCCGCCCGCAGGAACGGCCGGGTGCCGTTGCCGGTGGCGGCCAGACATTGCTGCAGGGTCTCGTCGCCGTGAAACTGGACCACGCAGGCGCGCATGCGGGCGCAGGCCTGCAGGATCGTGTCGGTTGCTTCGTTGACGAACAGCAGCACCGGCGTCACGAAGGGCGGCAGGCGGGCCGCCAGTTCGGCCGCGCGCTCGGGCGCGACGTACCGGGGGCTGGGCGGGTACAGCACGAAGCCGACGGCATCGGCGCCGGCCGCCACCGCGGCATCGACGTCCTGCTCGCGCGTCATGCCGCAGATCTTGATGCGCGTGCGGTGCGCCAGCGGGTTGTGCGCGGTCATGGCAGCCAATCATACGCAGGGGTGCGGTCCGGCAGGCCCCAGTGCGGCTGGTAGACCGGCCCGAGGAAATACAGGCCGGCGGACGAGAAGGTCGGGGCCGCGGCGTCGCGGTTCCTGGCCCGCAGCACCTCGCCCATCCACGACGGCGGGTTCAGGCCCTGGCCGATCGCCAGCAGGCAGCCCATGAGGTTGCGGATCATGTGGTGCAGGAAGGCGTTGGCCTCGAAGTCGAAGCGCCAGTAGGCGCCGCGCCGCGTGATCTGCACGCGGGTGAGGGTCTTGACCGGGCTGAGCGCCTGGCAGGCGGATGCGCGGAAGGAGGTGAAGTCGTGCTCGCCCAGGACCTGGAGGGCGGCCTCGCGCATGGCCTCGCCGTCCAGCGGCCGGAACACCCAGCCGACCCGGCCGGCGTCCAGGCTGGGCCGGACCTTGGACTCCAGCACCAGGTAAGAGTAGCGGCGCGCGATGGCGCTGGCGCGGGAGTGGAATTGGTCCGGGACCGCGCGGGCCCATTCCACCGCGATGTCCCGCGGCAGGAAGCGGTTGGTGCCGCGCACCCAGGAAGACTCATCGCGCTGCAGGCCGGTGTCGAAATGGACCACCTGCATCAGCCCGTGCACGCCGGCGTCGGTGCGGCCGGCGCAGACGGTGGATACGGACTGGACGGTGAATTCGGCCAGCGCGGCCTCGAGCCGGTCCTGCACGGTGCGGCCCGAGGCCTGGCTTTGCCAGCCTTCGTAGGCCTGCCCGTTGTAGCTGATGCCCAGAGCCAACCTCATCGGCTTGCTCCGGGATCAGGGTCTTCCACGCACAGGGGAGGCGGGCGCGCGCCCGCTGCGGCGCCGGCGCCGGTTGCCGTCAGGTGATCTCGGCGAGGAAGCGCTGCGCACGGGTCTTGAGGTCGCCCGAGGCTTCGGCCAGCACTTCTTCGGCCAGGCTGCGGGCGCCGTCCGGGTCGCCGATGGCGTTGAATTCCTGCGCCAGCGCGAGCTTGGTCGCCAGCGGGTCGTCGCCGGCGCTTTCGACTTCGAAGCCCCCGGTGCTGCCGCCGCTGTCCAGGTTCAGCAGCGGGGCGTGGCCGGAATCGTGCGATGCCGCGGCCGCCGGGGCTGGGGCCGGGGTCGAGACGGAAGGCAGGTCCAGCGACAGCGAGCCCATGTCGAATTCGATCATTCCCGAATCGGGCTCCGGCGCCGCCGCCGCGTGGCCAGCCGGGGCAGCCTGGGGCGCCGAGGCGCTGCGATTCGGGCTGTTCGCGGAGGCCGTCAGGTCGGGCGCGTCCAGCCGTGCCGCCGTCGCTGCCGGCGCGGCAGTCGGCATGTCGAAATCCATGTCCAGCGAAGGCATCGGCTCGGGCGCTGCCACCGGCGCGGCCGCACGCATGGGCGCGACCGGAGCGGGGGCATGCGCTGCCGGCGCAGCGAGCGGCATGTCGTCGCCTAGCGAGAAGTCCAGGTCAAGGTCGACATCCGGATTTGCCGGTTCGGCCGCGGAGGGAACGGACACGGTCTGGACCGGCTGGGTGGCCGACATCGCGTTCACCAGCGCTGCGCCTCCGCCGACCGCGGCCGCCGCGGCCATGCTGCCTTCGGTGGGCTGGCCACCGGGGCGGTACAGCGGATTGCCCGGATCCAGTTCCTGGCCGAGCTCGCAGATATGTTCCCACTCCGGGCCTTCGCCGTGCGTCAGGCTGTAGGCCTCGGTGGCGACCAGTTCAAAGGCCTTGGCATCGCGCCGCTTGGAATAGATCTCCAGCAGCTTGCTGTGGATGGCCACGCGTTGCGGGTTGGTCCGCATCGCTTCCTTGAGGATTTCCTCGGCCTGCAGGTCGCGCCCGTAGGCCAGATAGACGTCCGCTTCAGCGACCGGGTCGACGTCGCCTGCGGCGTCGAGCTGGCTGGGCGAATAGACCATCGAGGAGCCGGTGGGGCTGCCTTCGTTGGTGTCGATGCGCTGGCCGCCGCTGGCGCCGAAGAAGGAGTCGGGCTGAAGCCGGCTTTCCAGGAACGAGCTGTCCACCTGCGACGATTTCTTGCGACGGCGGGCCCGGTAGAAGCCTACCCCCAGCAGCAATGCGATCAGGCCGCCGGCCGCGGCCGGAACAATCGGATTCTCGAGCAGGTCGTCCACCAGGCTGGTTTCCGCCGGCGCCGCCGGACGGGCCGCCGGCTTCGGGGCAGGGACGGCCGATGCGGTGGCGGCAGTGGGCGGAACAACGACTGGCGCGGTGATCGGCGCGGCATCGGAGGCGGCGCTCAACGCTGCGGAAGCCACTGGCGCCGGGGTTGGTGCGGGCGTGGGCTCCGGGGTCGGGGCAGGGGTCGGAGCCGGTGTCGGGGCTGGCGTCGGCGCCGGCGTGGGTGCAGGCGTTGGGGCCGGCGTCGGTGCAGGAGTGGGTGCCGGTGCCGCTGCCGGCCGGGCCGCTGTCGCAGCAGCGCCGATCGGGACGGCCGCGCCGGGTGCCTTCGCCGCGCTGGCGCCGCCGCGGGCGGCAGCCGCGCCGCTGGGGGCCGGAGTGGCCGCTCCACTGGCGGTTCCCAGCTTGTTCAGGTCCGCAATGTTCTTGTTCAGTTCGGCAACGCGGGTTGCCGCTTCCTTGGCCGAGCGCTCGCGGGCGATGCGGTCCTCGTTGGCCTTGGCCTGGATGCTGCCCTTGGACAGCATGAGCTTGTCGGGCGTGGCCGCGGTGGGCTTCTTCTCTTCTACGCTGGCCTGCACCTTGCCGGTGGCCTGGCGCTGCGCGGCCTCGATCCTGCTGGCCGGAACACCCTCTGCCAGCTTGCGGCGAAACTCGTTGAAGTCGCGGCTCTGCGCCACCACGGTCTGCCTGGCCTCGCCGGCCGGGACCGCACCGGCCTCGCTTGCCCCAGGCACTTCGAGCACTGCGCCGGCCTTGAGCCGGTTGATGTTGCCGCCGGCGAACGCGTCCGGATTGGCACGCAGCATGGCCACCAGCATCTGGTCGAGCGAGATGGTCGGCGGCTTGTTGGCGGCGGCGATGGCGCCGGCGGTGTCGCCGGGCCGGACCGTGACCTGCTTGCCTTCCGCTGCGCCGGGTGCCGCGGGGGCGGCGGCACGCGGTGCGGCCGGCGCGATCGCGACCGGCGCCCGTGGAGCGGGTGCGCCGCGCGGACCGGACGGGGCAGGGGCTGGAGCCAGCCGTGGAACGGGAGCGGCGGCGACAGCGGGCGGCGGTGCCACCGGTGAAACTTGCGCCGCGAGCGGGGCCGGAATCGGCTGCCTCAGCGTGGGCGGGTCGAACAGCAGCGTGTAATCACGCACCAGGCGGCCCGACGGCCAGCTTGCTTCGAGGATCAAGTCGACGAAGGGGTCGTTGATCGGCCGGTCGCTGGTCAGCCGCAGAAAGAATTTGCCATCCGGACGACGCTGCAGGGTGATCTGCATGTTCGACATCGCCGGGTTGTATTCCATCCCGGCAGTGCGGAAGGCGTCCGGCGAAGCGATCGCAGCCTTCAGGCCGGCTGCCTCTTCAGCGTTGATTTCCGGGATCTCGATATCGGCCCGCAGCGGTTCGCCGAGGGCGGACTGCACCGAAACCCGGCCGAGGGCAAGGGCTTGCGCATCCGTCGCGGGAATGCCCAGCAGGACCGCGGCGGCGACGGCAAGGGCAGTTGCCTTCCAATGTGGTTTTTCCATCGGATTTTGCGGCCCCACTGCTCGGTCTGCAGGCAGTTTTTTTCTCATCATGCGGACATTCGCCTCGGGCTGAATTTGCTAAAAATGACCTTAACATCAATGTCTTAGACTGACAAGCTGAGACATCTTTTAACTTCGGACCGAGCCTTTTGCGGCACTTCACGCGGGCTCGCATGTGGCCGCGAGACAACGGCCTGTAACACGACGCTACAGGCCCTTTGCGCTTAATGGTCCAGCAAAATGCGCAGCATGCGGCGCAGCGGTTCGGCGGCGCCCCAGAGCAGTTGATCACCGATGGTGAAGGCGCCCAGGTACTCGGGCCCCATCGCGAGCTTGCGCATCCGGCCCACGGGAATGGTGAGCGTTCCGGTGACGGCGACCGGGGTCAGCTCGCGAATGGTCGCTTCCTTGGTGTTGGGAACCACCTTTACCCAGCTGTTGTCGGCGGCGATCATCGCCTCGAGGTCGGCCAGCGGCACGTCCTTCTTCAGCTTGAAGGTCAGCGCCTGGCTGTGGCAGCGCATGGCGCCGACCCGCACGCAGAACCCGTCGACCGGTGTGGCCGGCGTGCCAAAGCCCGCGCCCTGGCCCAGGATCTTGTTGGTCTCGGCGCCGGCCTTCCACTCTTCCTTGGACATGCCGTCGCCCAGGTCCTTGTCGATCCATGGGATCAGTGAGCCGCCCAGCGGCACGCCGAAGTTGGCGACTTCATCGCCGGACAGCGACTGCTGCCGGGCCAGCACCTTGCGGTCGATTTCCAGGATGGCGGACTTGGGGTCGTCCAGCAGGGCCTTCACTTCGCTGTTGAGCGTGCCGAACTGGGTGAGCAGTTCGCGCATGTGCTGGGCGCCGCCGCCGGACGCCGCCTGGTAGGTCATGCTGCTCATCCACTCGACCAGGCCGGCCTTGTACAGGGCGCCCACGCCCATCAGCATGCAGCTGACGGTGCAGTTGCCGCCGATCCAGTTCTTGCCGCCCTTGGCCAGCGCGTTCTTGATGACCGGCATGTTGACCGGGTCCAGCACGATGATCGCGTCGTCCTTCATCCGCAGCGTGGAGGCGGCGTCGATCCAGTGGCCGGTCCAGCCGCCGGCGCGCAGCTTGGGGAACACTTCGCTGGTGTAGTCGCCGCCCTGCGCGGTGATGACGATGTCGCACTTCTTCAGGGCGTCGAGGTCGAACGCGTCCTTCAGCGTGGTTTCGTTCTTCGCCTGGGCCGGGGCCTTGCCGCCGGCGTTGGAGGTGGAGAAGAACAGCGGCTCGATCAGCCCGAAGTCGCCTTCGGCCTGCATGCGGTCCATCAGCACCGAGCCGACCATGCCGCGCCAGCCGACCAGGCCGACCAGCGGTTGTTGTCCATTCGTGAGTTTCATGTCGTACGCCCTTTATCAAGTCTTTGAACTTTTCCCCCGGCTCGTCGGCCGGGAGGGGCGAGACGAACCGGAGCTGACTAGCCCTTGGTGGTCTTCTTGGTCATCGCGGCCACGACGGCGTCGCCCATCTCGCGGGTGCCGACCTTGTTCGTGCCTTCCGACCAGATGTCCGGCGTCCGCAATCCGCAAGCCAGCACGGACTGCACGGCCGACTCGATCCGGTCGGCTGCACTGGGCTGGTTCAGGGAGAAGCGGAGCATCATGGCGGCAGACAGGATTGTAGCCAAAGGATTGGCCACGCCCTTGCCGGCGATGTCGGGCGCGCTGCCGTGGCTGGGCTCGTACAGGCCCTGGTTGCTGGCGTTCAGGCTGGCAGAGGGCAGCATGCCGATCGAGCCGGTCAACATGGCGGCGGCGTCCGACAGGATGTCGCCGAACATGTTGCCGGTCACCACCACGTCGAACTTCTTGGGCGCCTTGACCAGCTGCATCGCGGCGTTGTCCACGTACATGTGGTCCAGGGCGACGTCGGGATATTCCTTGCCCACCTCGGTCATCACGTCCTTCCACAGCTGGAAGGTTTCCAGCACGTTGGCCTTGTCGACGCTGGTGACGCGCTTGCCGCGCTTGCGCGCGGCCTGGAAGGCGACATGGCCGATCCGCTCGATCTCGGGGCGGGTGTAGCGCATGGTGTCGAAGGCTTCCTCAGCGCCCGGGAAGTTGCCGTCCGGCGAGACCCGGCGGCCGCGCGGCTGGCCGAAATAGATGTCGCCGGTCAGCTCGCGGATGATCAGGATGTCCAGGCCCGACACCAGCTCGGGCTTGAGGCTGGAGGCGCCCACCAGCTCCGCGTAGCAGATGGCGGGGCGGAAGTTGGCGAACAGGCCCAGGTTCTTGCGCAGGCCCAGGATGGCCTGCTCGGGCCGCAGCGGCCGGTCCAGCTTGTCGTATTTCCAGTCGCCGACCGCGCCGAACAGGATGGCGTCGGACTCCCTGGCCAGCTTGAGCGTGGCGTCCGGCAGCGGATGGCCGTGCGCGTCATACGCGGCGCCGCCGACCAGCGCGCTTTCCATCTCGAACTTCAGGTCCAGCGCCTGCAGCACCTTGACGGCCTCCGCGACGATTTCGGTGCCGATGCCGTCACCCGGCAGGACTGCGATCTTCATGATGTCTTCTCTTCTTCCAGTGAATCAACCGATGAGGGTGTGGGCCAGCCAGGGCTTCTCGGCCAGGCGGCGGGCTTCGAAGGCCTTGATCTTGTCCTTCTTCAGCAGCGTCAGGCCGATGTCGTCGAAGCCGTTGGTCAGGCAGTACTTGCGGAAAGCCTGGACGTCGAACGGGATCTCCTCGCCCTGCGGCTTGACGACCACCTGGCGCTCCAGGTCGATCGTCAGCTGGTAGCCGGGGAAGGCCAGCGCCTCGTCGAACAGCCGGGCCACCTGTGCCTCCGGCAGCGCGATCGGCAGCAGGCCGTTCTTGAAGCAGTTGTTGAAGAAGATGTCGGCGAAGCTGGGCGCGATGATCGCGCGGAAGCCGTACTGGTCCAGGGCCCAGGGCGCGTGCTCGCGCGAGGAACCGCAGCCGAAGTTCTTGCGCGCCAGCAGGATCGAGGCGCCCTTGTAGCGCGGCTGGTTGAGCACGAAGTCGGGATTGGGCTTGCGGCTGGCCGGATCCTGGCCCGGCTCGCCGTGGTCCAGGTAGCGCCATTCGTCGAACAGGTTCACGCCGAAGCCGGTCTTCTTGATCGACTTGAGGAACTGCTTGGGGATGATGGCGTCGGTGTCGACGTTCTCGCGGTCCATCGGCGCGACCAGACCCTTGTGTACGTTGAATTTTTGCATTTGTAACTCCTGAAAGCGGGGTCAAGGACGGCTGTCCGTCCTAAGCGAACTGCCGGATGTCGACGAAGTGGCCGTGCACGGCGGCGGCGGCTGCCATGGCGGGGCTGACCAGGTGGGTGCGGCCACCCGCGCCCTGCCGGCCCTCGAAGTTGCGGTTGCTGGTCGACGCGCAGCGCTCGCCCGGCTCCAGCCGGTCCGCGTTCATCGCCAGGCACATCGAGCAGCCGGGCTCGCGCCACTCGAAACCCGCAGCCTTGAAGATCTCGTGCAGGCCCTCGCGCTCGGCCTGGTCCTTCACCAGGCCGGAGCCGGGCACCACCATCGCCAGCTTGACGTTCTTGGCCACTTTCTGGCCGAGCTTCTTGACCACCGCGGCGGCTTCGCGCATGTCCTCGATCCGGCTGTTGGTGCACGATCCGATGAACACCTTGTCCACGTACAGGTCGTTGAGCGCCTTGCCCGGCTCCAGGCCCATGTACTTCAGCGCCCGCTCGATCGCGTCGCGCTTGCTGGCGTCCTTTTCCTTGTCCGGGTCCGGCACCCGGGCGTCCACGCCCAGCACCATCTCGGGCGAGGTGCCCCAGGTGACCTGCGGAACGATGTCGGCCGCGTTCAGTTCCACCACCCGGTCGAACTTCGCATCCGGGTCCGACTGCAGCGTCTTCCAGTAGGCGACGGCGTGGTCCCACTCGACACCGGTCGGCGCCAGCGGCCGGCCCCTGATGTACTCGATGGTCTTGTCGTCCACCCCGACCAGGCCGGCACGGGCGCCGGCCTCGATCGCCATGTTGCAGACCGTCATGCGGCCTTCCATCGACAGCGCGCGGATCGCGGACCCGGCGAACTCGATCGTCGAGCCGGTGCCGCCGGCGGTGCCGATCTTGCCGATGATGGCCAGCACGATGTCCTTGGCCGTCACGCCCGGCGCCACCTTGCCGTCGACCCTGATCAGCAGATTCTTCGCCTTCTTGGCCAGCAGGGTCTGCGTGGCCATCACGTGCTCGACCTCGCTGGTGCCGATGCCGTGCGCCAGGGCGCCGAAGGCGCCGTGGGTGGAGGTGTGGGAATCGCCGCAGACCACCGTCATGCCCGGCAGCGTCGCGCCCTGCTCGGGGCCGATCACGTGCACGATGCCCTGCCGCTTGGAGAGAAACGGGAAGTAAGCCGCCGCGCCGTATTCCGCCATGTTCTTGTCCAGCGTGGTGATCTGCTCCTTGCTGATCGGATCGGTGATGCCGTCGTAGCCCAGTTCCCAGCCGGTGGTGGGCGTGTTGTGGTCGGCGGTGGCGACGATCGAGCTCACGCGCCAGACCTTGCGGCCGGCGACGCGCAGCCCTTCGAAGGCCTGCGGACTGGTCACTTCGTGCACCAGGTGGCGGTCGATGTACAGGACGGCGGTGCCGTCGTCCTCGGTGTCGACGACGTGTTCGTCCCAGATCTTGTCGTAGAGCGTGCGTGCCATGGTTGCTTTCCTTTGGATTCGTTCAGGCGGCGGTTGCCGGCTCGGGCGCGTCGGCCCGGGCGGTGAGGTGGTCCACCAGCAGGCGGGCGGTGACCGGCAGGGTGGAAAAATCGCGGGCGACCAGCTCGATGCTGCGGCGGGCCCAGGCGTCGGTCAGCCGCACGCTCTCCAGGTCGCCGACGCCGTGCATCAGCTCGAAGGCGCGGCGCGGCATCACGCCGACGCCCAGGCCGTTGTGGATCATGCGGCACATCGCATCCAGCCCGGTGACGTGGATGCGCAGCCGGATGGTGCGGCCGGCGGCTGCCGCGGCATCGCGCATCGCCAGGTAGATCGAACTGTTCGAATGCAGGCCGACGTGGTCGCAGTCCAGCGTGGCCTCGAAGGGCACCGCCTTCTTCCTGGCCAGCGCGTGGCCGCGCGGGACGATCAGCACCAGCTGGTCCTCGCGGTACGGCAGCGTCTGCAGGTCGTGGCCCGGGCCGGGAACGCCGGTGTTGCAGATGCCGAGGTCGGCCGTGCCTTCCTGCACCGCGCGGATCACCTCGGTCGAGAGGTGCTCCTCCAGGTCCACCTTGACCTGCGGATGGTCCTTGACGAACTGGCCCAGGTCCTCGGGCAGGAACTGCACGATCGCCGAGATGCTGGCGTGGATGCGCACGTGGCCGCGCACGCCGTCCGCGTATTCGGACAGTTCGGCCTGCATCTTCTCCAGGCTGAACAGCACCGAGCGCGCGTGGTGCAGCAGGCTCTCGCCGGCCGGCGTCAGGTCCACGCCGCGGGTATGGCGGTACAGCAGCGGGGTCTCCAGCGTCGCCTCCAGGTCCGACAGCCGCTTGCTCACCGCCGACGCGGCGATGAACTCGCGCTCCGCCGTCTTGCCGATCGAACCGAGCTCGCAGACGGCGACGAACAGCTGCAGCGACGTCAGGTCGATGCGGCGGGCGAAGGAGCGGTCGGAGGGGCGCATTGCAATTCAAGTCATCGCGGTTGGCGATGAGAAGAGTATTTTCTCTCATCACGGCAGGCTTGGCCATCGCGAACCGCGATGCCCATCCTGCCGAGCCGGCTGTTTAGGCGCCAATGAAAAGGCCCGCCGAGGCGGGCCTGATCTTCCCGCCGCCGGGCTCAGCGCTTGGCGATGTCCGGCACGTCGCGCCGGGTGGCGCCGACATAGAGCTGGCGCGGGCGGCCGATCTTGTACTCCGGGTCGCCGATCATTTCATTGAGCTGGGCGATCCAGCCGACGGTGCGGGCCAGGGCGAACACCGCGGTGAACAGGCCGACCGGGATGCCGATCGCGCGCTGCACGATGCCCGAGTAGAAGTCCACGTTCGGGTACAGCTTGCGCGAGACGAAGTATTCGTCCTCCAGGGCGATCTTTTCCAGCGCCATCGCCAGCTTGAACAGCGGATCGTTTTCCAGGCCCAGCTCGCCCAGCACTTCCTTGCAGGTCTCCTGCATCAGCTTGGCGCGCGGGTCGTAGTTCTTGTACACGCGGTGGCCGAAGCCCATCAGCTTGACGTTGGAGTTCTTGTCCTTCACCTGCTTGATGAAGTCGCCGATCTTGTCGACGCCGCCGTTCCTCTGGATGTCGTGCAGCATGTTCAGCGCCGCCTCGTTGGCGCCGCCGTGGGCCGGCCCCCAGAGGCAGGCCACGCCGGCCGCGATGGCCGCGAACGGGTTGGTGCCCGACGAGCCGCACAGCCGCACCGTGGAGGTGGAGGCGTTCTGCTCGTGGTCCGCGTGCAGGATGAAGATGCGGTCCAGCGCGCGCTCCAGCACCGGGTTGACGACGTAATCCTCGCACGGCGTGGCGAACATCATGTGCAGGAAGTTGCCGGCGTAGGACAGGTCGTTCTTCGGATAGATGTACGGCTGGCCGGCGTTGTACTTGTAGGCCATGGCCACCAGCGTGGGCATCTTGGCGATCAGGCGGATCGCCGAGATCTCGCGGTGCTCCGGATTGTTGATGTCGGTGCTGTCGTGATAGAAGGCCGACAGCGCGCCGACCAGCCCGGTCATGATCGCCATCGGGTGGGCGTCGCGGCGGAAGCCGCGCAGGAAAAACTGCATCTGCTCGTTGACCATGGTGTGCATGGTCACGGTGCGGGTGAAGGTCTTCTTGACCTCGGCGTTGGGCAGCTCTCCGTACAGCAGCAGGTGGCAGGTCTCCATGAAGTCGCACTGCGTCGCCAGCTGCTCGATCGGGTAGCCGCGGTACAGCAATTCGCCCTTGTCGCCGTCGATGTAGGTGATGGCGGACTGGCAGGAGCCGGTCGACATGAAGCCCGGGTCGTAGGTGAACATGCCGGTCTGTGCGTACAGCTTGCGGATGTCGATCACGTCGGGGCCGACGCTGCCCTGGTAGACCGGCAGGTCGACGCTGGGGCTGCCGTTGCTGAACGAGAGGGTGGCTTTGTTGTCGGCGAGTTTCATGTCTGTTTCCTTCTGATCTGTTAGGGCCGCAGCAGCCCGAGGAGTTCTCTTATGTCGCTTGTGTCCGCTTCGCCTTCCGGTTCCTTGCGCCGCAGCAGCAGGTCCAGCAGGTCGTTGTCCGCCATCTCCATCAGGACGCCCATGGCCTGCGCCTGGCGCGCCGTCAGCTGCGCTTCGTGCTTCTCGAAGAAGCGCTCGATCAGCAGATCGTTCTCCAGCAGCCCGCGGCGGCAACGCCACTTCAGCTTGGAAAGCGCCCTGTCGCCCAGGGGCTGGTCGAGGCCGGTTTGCACTAGATTGCCCGGCGAACCATCAATTCCTTGATCTTGCCGATCGCCATCGCCGGGTTCAGCCCCTTCGGGCAGACGTCCACGCAGTTCATGATGGTATGGCAGCGGAACAGGCGATAGGGGTCTTCCAGATTGTCCAGCCGCTCGCCGGTGCCTTCGTCACGGCTGTCGGCAATGAAGCGATAGGCCTGCAACAGGCCGGCAGGCCCGACGAACTTGTCCGGGTTCCACCAGAAGCTGGGGCACGCCGTCGAGCAGCTCGCGCACAGGATGCACTCGTACAGGCCGTTGAGCTCCTCGCGCTCCTCGGGCGACTGCAGCCGCTCCTTCTCGGGCGGGATGGTGTCGTTGATCAGGTACGGCTTGATCGAGTTGTACTGCTTGAAGAACTGCGTCATGTCCACGATCAGGTCGCGCACCACCGGCAGGCCCGGCAGGGGCTTGAGCACGATCGTGCCCTTGAGCGTGAGCATGTTGGTCAGGCAGGCCAGGCCGTTCTTGCCGTTGATGTTCATCGCGTCCGAGCCGCACACGCCTTCGCGGCAGGAGCGGCGGAAAGACAGCGTCGGGTCCTGCGCCTTGAGCTTCATCAGCGCGTCCAGCAGCATGCGTTCATGGCCATCGAGCTCGATCTCGATGGTCTGCATGTAGGGCTTGGCGTCCTTGTCCGGGTCGTAGCGGTAGATCTGGAAAGTGCGGTTCATCTTAGAAAGTCCTGACCTTGGGAGGCACGGAGTCCACCGTGAGGGGTTTGAGGTTGACCGACTTGTACGACAGGCGGCTGCCTTCGCTGTACCAGAGGGTGTGCTTCATCCAGTTGGCGTCGTCGCGGCCCATCGGGGCGACCGGATCGTCGGTGGGGCGCTCGTAGTCATCCACCGTGTGGGCGCCGCGGCATTCCTTGCGGGCGGCCGCCGACACGATGGTCGCCTGGGCGCACTCGATCAGGTTGTCCACTTCGAGCGCCTCGATCCGCGCGGTGTTGAAGATCTTCGACTGGTCCTTCAGCGCGATCGAGCCGACCCGAGAGCGCAGCGCCGCGATCTTGGCGACGCCTTCGTCCATGCTGGCCTGGGTGCGGAACACGCCCGCATGCAGCTGCATCGCCGCGCGGATGTCGTTGGCCACGTCCTGCGAATATTCGCCGGTGGAGGCGTTGTCCAGCCGGTTGAGCCGTTCCAGCGAGCGGTCGGCGGCGTCGGCCGGCAGCGGCTTGTGGGCCTTGCTGCGGTTGTTGTATTCGGCGATGTGGTTGCCGGCGGCGCGGCCGAACACCAGCAGGTCCAGCAGCGAGTTGGTGCCCAGGCGGTTGGCGCCGTGCACGCTGACGCAGGAACACTCGCCCACCGCGTACAGGCCGTTGACGACCGCGCGGTCGTCGCTGCCCTGCTGCGTGACGACCTGGCCGTGGATGTTGGTCGGGATGCCGCCCATCTGGTAATGGATCGTGGGGACGACCGGGATCGGCTCCTTGGTGATGTCGACGTTGGCGAAGTTGACGCCGATCTCGTACACCGAGGGCAGGCGCTTGTGGATGGTCTCCGCGCCCAGGTGGTCCAGCTTGAGCAGGATGTAATCCTTGTTCGGGCCGCAGCCGCGGCCTTCCTTGATCTCCTGGTCCATGCAGCGCGAGACGAAGTCGCGCGGCGCGAGGTCCTTCAACGTCGGGGCGTAGCGCTCCATGAAGCGCTCGCCGTTGCTGTTCATCAGGATGGCGCCCTCGCCGCGGCAGCCTTCGGTCAGCAGCACGCCGGCGCCGGCCACGCCGGTCGGGTGGAACTGCCAGAACTCCATGTCCTGCAGCGGGATGCCGGCGCGTGCCGCCATGCCCAGGCCGTCGCCGGTGTTGATGAAGGCGTTGGTGCTGGCGGCGAAGATGCGGCCGGCGCCGCCGGTGGCCAGCAGCACGGTGCGCGCTTCCAGGATGTGCAGCTCGCCGGTTTCCATCTCCAGCGCGGTCACGCCGACCACGTCGCCCTCGGCGTCGCGGATCAGGTCCAGCGCCATCCATTCGACGAAGAAGCTGGTGCGTGCCTTGACGTTCTGCTGGTACAGCGTGTGCAGCATCGCGTGGCCGGTGCGGTCGGCGGCGGCGCAGGCGCGCTGCACCGGCTTCTCGCCGTAGTTGGCGGTGTGGCCGCCGAACGGACGCTGGTAGATCGTACCGTCGGGATTGCGGTCGAAGGGCATGCCCATGTGCTCGAGGTCATAGACCACCTCGGGCGCCTGGCGGCACATGAACTCGATCGCGTCCTGGTCGCCCAGCCAGTCCGAGCCCTTGACCGTGTCGTAGAAGTGGTAGTGCCAGTTGTCCTCGCTCATGTTGCCCAGCGAGGCGCCGATCCCGCCCTGTGCGGCCACGGTGTGCGAACGGGTGGGGAACACCTTGGACAGCACGGCGACGTTCAGGCCGGCGCGCGAGAGCTGCAGCGAGGCGCGCATGCCGGAGCCGCCAGCGCCGATGATGACGACGTCGAACTTGCGCTTGGTGATGTTGTTCTTGGTATAGGACATGAAGCTCACACTCTCCAGAGGACTTGAACGGCCCAGCCGGCGCAGCCCACCAGCCAGGCGATGGCGAAGACCTGGAGCAGCAGGCGCGCCCACACGGGCTTGACGTAATCCATCCAGACGTCGCGCATGCCGACCCAGACGTGCCACAGCAGGGCGCCGATGACGACGAAGGTCAACACCCTCATCCACTGGCTGGCGAAGATGCCGGCCCACTTGTCGTAGCCGATCGGTCCCCGGGTGAAAAGGACCTGGGCCAGCACCAGCAGCGTGAAAAGGGCCATCAGGCCGGCGGTGACGCGCTGGCTGAGCCAGTCGCGCATTCCGTAATGGGCGCCGACGACGATGCGCTTGGTGCCGTAATTGACTGCCATGTTGCTTCCTTGTTCTTGTTGTCGGTGTCAGTAAAGGCCGAACAGCTTGGCGCCGAGCACCACCGTCAGCGACAGGCTGGCGACAAGCGTGAAGGCGGCGGTCCTGCGGCCAGTGTCCTTGGTCACTGCGGCGTGGCTGGTGTCCATCCACAGGTGGCGCAGGCCGGCGAAGAAATGGTGCAGGTAGGCCCAGATCAGGACCAGCACCACCAGCTTGATGAACCAGCCGGGAAAGATGCCCAGGCCCTGGCCGAAGGCGCTGGTGAATTTCGCATACGAGATTTCGGAAGAGATCGACTTGTCGAACATCCAGATGATGAACGGCAGCAGAAAGAACATCAGCACACCGCTGACCCGGTGCAGGATCGACACCAGGGCAGCCAGGGGCATCCGGTAGCCGGGAAGGTCCGTCAGCACGTTGATGTTGCGGAATTCGGGCCGCTGCTTGGCTGGCTCTGTCATGGCTTGGCTTTCTTCGGGGAACGCATGAGGTTCTTGTGCTTGTGGAGATGCATCCAACCCAAAATTCTATTGCAATGCACAAACCGTCACAGGGACGTTGCCGATTCGCCGGTCAATTCAGGTCGTTGCGATAGTGGTGGGTGTCGGTGCGGTACAAGCCCCGCCGCAGTTCCATCGGGACGTCGTTGTACGTGTAGGCAATGCGTTCCACGCTCAGCAGCGGCATCTGCTGCGAGACCTTCAGCGCCGCCGCCTGCTGCGGGTCGGGCAGCACGGCGCGGATCTTTTCTTCGGCCCGCACCATGCGCACGCCGAACTCGAGCTCGAACATCGCGTAGGTCGGTCCCTGGTAGCCGGCCGCCTGTTCGGCAGTGAGTCCCTTGAAGGCATTGCCCGGCAGCCACAGGTCCTCCAGGATGGTCGGCACGCCGCCGAAGGACAGCACGCGCCGCACCTGGATCACCGGGTCGCCGGTGCGCAACGCCAGCGCCCGCGCCACTTCGGCGCTGGCGCGCACCCGCTTGCAGTCCAGCACCGCGCGCTGGGCCGGGCCTTCGCTGTCGCGATCGCCGCTGTCGGGCATCAGTTTCAGGAAGCGGTAGCGCACATGCTGTTCGGCGTGGGTGGCCACGAAGGTGCCCTTGCCCTGCCGGCGGATCACCAGGTTGTCGGCGGCCAGTTCGTCGATCGCCTTGCGCACCGTGCCCTGGCTGACCCGGAAGCGCGCCGCCAGGTCCATCTCGCTGGGGATCGCCTCGCCCGGCTTCCACTCGCCGCTTTGCAGGCTCTGCAGGATCAACTCCTTGATCTGCTGGTAGAGCGGGCTGAACGCCGGCGTCGCCCCGGCGGCGGGCTCCGCCACGGCGGGATCGGCCTGGGAATGGGGCGAGGTGGCCATGGGGCGGCAGCTTGTCGGTGGGCTCGTGCTGGGGGCGGAATTGCGTTGGAATGATATCTTATATAAGACATAAGACAAATTGACCGACGCCGGGTTTCGCGCGTAAAATCCTCGGGTTTTCCAGCGCTCCGGGGCCCGTTCCGGGGCACCCGCGGAAGCCAAGATTTCGCAACCTTCCTTCGGAGATTTCCCATGAGCAAAAAACCCGTCCGCGTCGCCGTCACCGGCGCCGCCGGCCAGATCGGCTACGCCCTGCTGTTTCGCATCGCCTCCGGCGAGATGCTGGGCAAGGACCAGCCGGTGATCCTGCAGCTGCTGGAAATCCCCGACGAGAAGGCCCAGAAGGCGCTCAAGGGCGTGATGATGGAGCTGGAGGACTGCGCCTTCCCGCTGCTGGCCGGCATGGAAGCCCACAGCGACCCGATGACCGCCTTCAAGGACACGGACTACGCGCTGCTGGTGGGCTCGCGCCCGCGCGGCCCGGGCATGGAACGCGCCGAGCTGCTGTCGATCAACGGCGCCATCTTCACCGCGCAGGGCAAGGCGCTGGACAAGGTCGCCAGCCGCAACGTCAAGGTGCTGGTGGTCGGCAACCCCGCCAACACCAACGCCTACATCGCGATGAAGAGCGCTCCCGGCCTGCCGCGCGAGAACTTCACCGCCATGCTGCGCCTGGACCACAACCGCGCGCTGTCGCAGGTCGCGGCCAAGACCGGCGTGAAGGTCGGCGACATCGAGAAGCTGACGGTGTGGGGCAACCACTCGCCCACGATGTATGCGGACTACCGCTTCGCCACCGCCAACGGCAAGGCCATCAAGGACATGATCAACGACCAGGAATGGAACGCCAACGTGTTCCTGCCCACCGTCGGCAAGCGCGGCGCCGCCATCATCGAAGCGCGCGGCCTGTCGTCGGCCGCCTCGGCCGCCAACGCCGCCATCGACCACATGCGCGACTGGGCGCTGGGTTCCAGCGGCAAGTGGGTGACGATGGGCGTGCCCTCCAACGGCGAATACGGCATCCCCAAGGACACGATGTTCGGCTTCCCGGTCACCACCGAGAACGGCAAGTACACCATCGTCAAGGACCTGCCGATCGATGCGTTCAGCCAGGAGCGCATCAACAAGACGCTGCAGGAACTCAAGGACGAACAGGCCGGCGTGGCCCACCTGGTCTGAAGGCTGCACCCCGCCGCATGAACGACTGGAATCCCGCGCTGTACCGCCGCTTCGAGGACGAGCGCACGCGCCCTGCGCGCGAGCTGCTGGCGCGGGTTCCGCTGGTCGACGCGGCGCGGGTCGTGGACCTGGGCTGCGGCCCGGGCAATTCCACCGAACTGCTGGTGCAGCGCTTTGCCGGCGCAGAGGTCAGCGGCACGGACAACTCGGCGCCGATGCTCGAAAGCGCCCGCCAGCGGCTGCCATCGGTGCGTTTCGGGCTGAGCGACATCGCGCACTGGCAACCGGCGCAGGCACCGGACCTGATCTATGCCAACGCCGCGCTGCAATGGGTGCCGGGGCATGAGGTGCTGATCCCGCGCCTGTTCGCTGCGCTTGCGCCCGGCGGCGTGCTGGCGGTGCAGATGCCGGACAACCGCGCCGAGCCGACCCACCGCGCCATGCGCGAGGTGGCGGCGCTGGCGCCGTGGGCGCAGGCGATCGGCGACGTCGACGCGCTGCGCTCGGCCGTCCTGCCGCTGGCGGCCTATTACGACCTGCTGGCGCCCCAGGCCGCACTGGTCGACGTTTGGCACACCGTCTACCAGCACCCGATGGCGTCGCCGGCGGCGATCGTCGAATGGGTCAGCGGCACCGGGCTGAAGCCCTTCGTCGAGCGGCTGCCGGCCGCCCTGCAGCCCGGCTACCTGGCGGAATACGAACGGCGCATCGCGCAGGCCTACCGGCCGCGGGCCGACGGCAAGCTGCTGCTGGCGTTCCCGCGCATGTTCATCGTGGCGCAGCGCAAGCCATGACCGACGCTGCTACCCATCCCCGCGCGGCGCTGCTCGGCGCCCAGGGCGGCGCCGTGGTGCTGCCGGTCTGCGACCACTACAGCGGCGTCGAGGTGCGCATGCGAAAGAGCCTGCAGCTGCAGGCCGAGATGACCGAGGAATTCGGCGCCTGCGTGTTCGACGTCACCCTCGATTGCGAAGACGGCGCGCCGGTCGGTGGCGAGCCCGAGCACGCCGCGCTGGTGGTGGCGCTGGTCACGCTGGCCAGCCCGAAGGCGCGGGTCGCGGTGCGCGTCCATCCGGTGGACCATCCGGCCTTCGAGCAGGACGTGGCCAGCATCGCCGGCAAGGTCGGCAACCGCCTGTGCCACATCATGGTGCCCAAGGTGGAATCGCCCGCCGACATCGATCGCGCTGCCAGGGCGCTGGACGCGGCCGGCGCCAAGCGGCTGCCGCTGCACGCCCTGATCGAATCGCCGGCGGCCGTCCACCGGGCGTTCGACATCGCCGCCCATCCCCGGCTGCAGTCGCTCAGTTTCGGGCTGATGGACTTCGTGTCGGCCCATGGCGGCGCAATCCCGGCCGAGGGCATGGGCATCGAGGGCCAGTTCACCCACCCGCTGGTGGTGCGCGCCAAGCTGGAGATCGCCTCGGCATGCCATGCGCATGGCAAGGTGCCCTCGCACGGCGTGGTGACGGAGTTCAAGGACAGCAAGGCACTGGGCAATGCGGCCCGCCGGGCGGCCCGCGAATTCGGCTTCACGCGGATGTGGAGCATCCATCCGGACCAGATCCGGCCCATCCTCGCCGCCTTCGCGCCCAGCGCCGGCGAAATCGAGACCGCCGCGAAGATGATCCTGGCCGCTGCCGCTGCGCAGTGGGCACCGATCAGCTTCGAGGGCAGGTTGCAGGACCGCGCCAGCTACCGCTATTACTGGCAGGTGCTGGAACGGGCGCATCGCACCGGCAGGTCGCTGCCGGCAGAAGTACGGGGCTGGTTCGACGCCGGCCCGCAGCACCAGAACACTCACGGAGCAGTTGCATGAAGTTCGCTATCGCCGCTTTCCCCCTCGCCCTGCTGCTGGCCACCGCGCCTGCGCTGGTGCAGGCCCAGGTCAACCACGCCGCCAAGAACACCGTCAAGAAGCGCGGCGGCAAGGTCGTGCCCAAGACCGTCGAGGAGAAGACGCCGATCGACGACGATCCGGCCGTCGTGCTGACGGACGCCGACCTGCTGGTGGCCAAGCAGGTGCTCACCGGCGACATTCCCTGCGAGCTCGGCGCCACCGTCCACATCACGCCGCACAAGCGCGAAGGCTTCTTCATCGTGCGCACCGGCATCCAGCGTTTCCGCATGCATCCGGTGGAAAGCAAGACCGGCGCGATCCGGCTGGAAGACCCGGTGGCCGGCGCCATGTGGCTGCAGCTGTCCAACAAGTCCATGCTCATGAGCCAGAAGATGGGCAAGCGCCTGGCCGACGATTGCATGAACCCGGCGCAGATGGCAGTGAACGAGGGGCTGAAGAAGAACCCGATCAACATCCTGGAGCCGGCGCCGGTCAAGGTGGTGGCGCCCGCCGTCGCCGTCGAATCGCCGGCTGCGATCGCCGGCACCGCGGCGTCGCCGCCGGCCACTCCCGCCTCCGCCGTCCCGCCGCCGGCGCCGGCTGCCCCGGAGACACCGTCGCCCGCCGCGGCCCCTGCCGGCACGGCACCTGCTGCGCCGGTTGTCCCGGCTGTTCCTGCCGCGACGACCAACTGACGCCATCCCTTTGCATTGAACGGAGAAGAACCATGTTGCAAGCCTATGTCGACCACGTTGCCGAGCGCGCCGCGCTGGGCATCCCGCCGCTGCCGCTGTCGGCCAAGCAGACCGCCGAACTGATCGAGAGCCTGAAGAACGTTTCCAGCGGCGAGGCGGAATTCCTGCTGAACCTCATCACCAACCGCGTTCCCGCCGGCGTCGACGATGCCGCCAAGGTGAAGGCGAGCTACCTCGCCGCAGTGGCGCACGGCACCGAGAAGTGCCTGGTGATCAGCCGCGAGAAAGCCACCGAGCTGCTGGGCACCATGCTGGGCGGCTACAACATCGGCCCGCTGGTGGACCTGCTGGACGACCCGGAAGTGGGCAAGGTCGCGGCCGAAGGCCTGAAGAAGACGCTGCTGATGTTCGACCAGTTCCACGACGTCAAGGAAAAAGCCGATGCCGGCAACGAGAACGCCAAGGCCGTGCTGCAAAGCTGGGCCGACGCCGAGTGGTTCACCAGCCGGCCCGAAGTGCCGGAGAGCATCAAGGTCTCGATCTTCAAGGTGGCCGGCGAAATCAACACCGACGACCTGTCGCCGGCGCCGGACGCCTGGAGCCGCCCGGACATCCCGCTGCACGCGCTGGCGATGCACAAGAACCCGCGCCCCGGCATCACGCCCGAGGAAGAGGGCAAGCGCGGCCCGGTGAAGTTCATCGACGAACTGAAGGCCCGCGGCCACCAGGTCGCCTACGTCGGCGACGTGGTGGGCACGGGCTCCTCGCGCAAGTCGGCCACCAACTCGGTGCTGTGGTTCACCGGCCAGGACATCCCGTTCGTGCCGAACAAGCGCTTCGGCGGCGTCTGCCTGGGCGGCAAGATCGCCCCGATCTTCTACAACACGATGGAAGACGCCGGCGCGCTGCCGATCGAACTGGACGTGTCGAAGATGGAGATGGGCGACGTGGTGGAACTGCGTCCCTACGACGGCAAGGCAATCAAGAACGGCGAAGTGATCGCCGAGTTCAAGGTCAAGAGCGACGTGCTGTTCGACGAAGTGCGCGCCGGCGGCCGCATTCCGCTGATCGTCGGAAGAGGTTTGACGGCCAAGGCGCGCGAGGCGCTGGGCCTGCCGCCCTCCACGCTGTTCCGCCTGCCGACGCCGCCGGTGGACAGCGGCAAGGGCTTCACCCTGGCGCAGAAGATGGTCGGGCGCGCCTGCGGCCTGCCGGAAGGCCAGGGCATCCGCCCCGGCACCTACTGCGAGCCGCGCATGACCTCGGTCGGGTCGCAGGACACCACCGGCCCGATGACCCGCGACGAACTCAAGGACCTGGCCTGCCTGGGCTTCTCGGCCGACCTGGTGATGCAGTCGTTCTGCCACACCGCGGCCTATCCGAAGCCGGTGGACGTCAAGATGCACCACGAGCTGCCGGACTTCATGTCCACCCGCGGCGGCGTCTCGCTGCGCCCCGGCGACGGCGTGATCCACAGCTGGCTGAACCGCCTGCTGCTGCCGGACACCGTCGGCACCGGCGGCGACAGCCACACCCGTTTCCCGATCGGCATCAGCTTCCCGGCCGGCTCCGGCCTGGTGGCGTTCGCGGCCGCCACCGGCGTGATGCCGCTGGACATGCCCGAATCGGTGCTGGTCCGCTTCAAGGGCCAGATGCAGCCTGGCGTGACGCTGCGCGACCTGGTCAATGCCATCCCGCTGTACGCCATCAAGCAGGGCCTGCTGACGGTGGAGAAGAAGGGCAAGAAGAACATCTTCTCCGGCCGCGTGCTGGAGATCGAGGGCCTGCCCGAGCTGAAGGTGGAACAGGCGTTCGAGCTGTCGGACGCGTCGGCCGAGCGCTCCGCCGCCGGCTGCACCGTGCACCTGAGCAAGGAGCCGATCATCGAGTACGTCAACAGCAACATCACGCTGATGCGCTGGATGATTTCCGAAGGCTATGCGGATGGCCGCACGCTGGCACGCCGCATCGCGGCGCAGGAAGCCTGGCTGAAGAACCCGCAGCTGCTTGAACGCGATGCGGACGCGGAATTCGCGGCCGTGATCGAGATCGACCTGGCCGACATCCACGAGCCGATCGTGGCCTGCCCGAACGACCCGGACGACGTCAAGACGCTGTCCGAGGTGGCCGGCGCCAAGATCGACGAAGTGTTCATCGGCTCCTGCATGACCAACATCGGCCACTTCCGCGCGGCCTCCAAGCTGCTGGAAAACAAGCGCGACATCCCGGTGAAGCTGTGGGTGGCGCCGCCGACCAAGATGGACGCCAACCAGCTGACCGAGGAAGGCCACTACGGCGTGCTCGGCACCGCCGGCGCCCGGATGGAGATGCCGGGCTGCTCGCTGTGCATGGGCAACCAGGCGCAGGTGCGGGAGGGCGCCACGGTGTTTTCCACCAGCACCCGCAACTTCCCCAATCGGCTGGGCAAGAACACCTTCGTCTATCTGGGCAGCGCGGAGCTGGCGGCCATCTGCTCCAAGCTGGGCCGGATCCCGACCCGGGAGGAGTACATGCAGGACATGGGCGTCCTCACCGCGGCGAGCGACCAGGTCTACCAGTACCTGAACTTCGACAAGATCGAGAACTTCAAGGCTGCGGCGGACACTGTCGCCGCGTGATGTCGCAATCCGCGCAGGCGGACATCTTCATCGAACGCAGAGGGCACTGAACAAGCGCTCAAGCCGCAGAAGAAGACCGTTGAGGGTTTCCTTTCTGCGGCTTCTGCGACCCTTTGCGCCCTCTGCGTTCCAGGTTGACTTCTGGCGCCCTCGACGCCGCTCAGCCCATGTTCAGTTCCTTGTGGTCGCCCATGGTCGGCGGGGTGCCGGTGACGGCGGCGGTGGCCATCTTCAGCAGCTGCGTCATCTTGCTTTCGTGGATGTCCCAGTACTCCGCGTGGTCGATGTGCACTTCGATCAGCTCCAGGTTGGGGTCTTCCAGGCCGCCCGGGAACCAGGCCTTGACCATCGGGTTGAACAGCCGCTCCTTCAGGGCGCGGTCCTCGCTGACGGTGGCCGTGCCGGTGATGGAGACCCAGGTGTCCTTGCCCGGATCGCCGTAGCTCAGGCCGACGTTGCCGTCGGCTTGCACCCGCTGTCCCAGTTCGGTGGCCTTGGAGACGAAGAAGTACAGCATGCCCTTCTCGTCGATCGCGCGGTTCTGCGTGGTCAGCGGATGCGCGTGCAGTTTCCCGTCGGCATGGCGGTGGGTGAACATCGCGAACTTCATGTCCTTGATCAGGTGCCACAGCTTTTCTTGCGGCGTGTCGGTCTTGCTCATTGGGGTGCGTCCTTGGCAGTCGTTTCGGGAGCCTTCGATCATGGGCCGACCGCAGAAACCCATGCGTCAGAAAATGACTTGCCGGTCTGTAGGCTTGCCGGCGAGCTCAGCCATGCAGGTGGCGCAGCGCCGCTGCGGTCGCTTCGTCGGCCGGGAAGAACGTCTCCAGCGCCAGTTCCTGCAAGGTGACGTCGTTGGGGCTGCCGAACACGGTGGTCGTGCTGATGAAACTCAGCACGCCCTGGTCGCTGCGAAACTGCAGCGGCACCGCGATGCCCAGGTGCTCGCCTTCCAGCTCCGCCTGCGGTCCGGCCGGCACCGGGTAGGCCTGCAGTTCCTCCAGCAGCGCGACCAGCGTGGCGTCGCCGGTCTGCTGGATCTGCTGGCGCAATCGCTCGAACAGGTGGCGCCGCCACTGCGCCAGGTTGACGATCCGCGGCGCCAGCCCCCGCGGATGCAGGCTCAGGCGCAGCACGTTGACCGGCGCCTGCAGCAGCGAAGGATCGGCCCCGGGCAGCAGGTGCGGCACCATGGAATTGGCCGCGACCAGGGTCCAGTGGCGGTCCACCGCCAGCGCCGGAAAGGGCTCGTGGCTTTTCAGGATCAGGTCCACGGCCCGGCGCGCCGCCGCCAGGGCCGGATCGTCCAGCGGCCGCTCGCGGTACATGGGCGCATAGCCGGCGGCCACCAGCAGCGCGTTGCGCTCGCGCAGCGGCACCTGCAGCCGCTCGGCCAGCCGCAGCACCATCTCGCGGCTGGGCGAGGAGCGTCCGGTCTCGACGAAGCTCAGGTGGCGGGTGGAGATCTCGGCGTCGCTGGCCAGGGCCAGCTGCGACAGCCGGCGGTGCTGGCGCCAGTGGCGCAGGTGCTCGCCGAAGGCGCGTGGCGGCGGGCGCGATGGAGCGCGGCCGGGAGAGGCAGAGGCGTTCATGGCCGCATGGTAGGAGCAAAGCGCCTGCCGTTGCACTACCTCCCAGGTCATGGACCGTGCGCATCCGCCGCCCAATCATGGCCGCACCTTCAACCCTCCAAGGAGATGTCCATGGCTTTGCTTTCCTCGCCCCGGTTCCTGCGCAACGTCCTGCTGGCCGATGCGCTGTCTTGCGTCGCCTGCGGCCTGCTGCAGGTCGCATTGACCCGCCCGCTGGAATCGCTGCTCAAGCTGCCGGCGCCGCTGCTGCTGGCGACCGGGTGGTTCCTGCTGGCCTATGCAGGCGTGGTGGCCGCGATCGCGACGCGCTCGCCGATCCCGCGCGCGCCTGTGTGGCTGCTGGTCGCCGGCAATGTCGGATGGGCGCTGGCCTGCGTTGCCCTGCTCGCCACCGGCGCCGCCGCGCCGAGCGCGCTGGGCACGGCCTGGGTGCTGGCGCAGGCGGCCACCGTCGCCGTGCTGGCGCAACTGCAGGCGATGGCCCTGCGGCGGCCGACGCCGCAGGCGGGCTGGGCCTGAGGCAAACGGGGCTTTCTTGTATGCTGTTTCACTCACCGCAGCGCACACAGAAAGCCTCCCATGACCCGCGTCTTCAATTTCAGCCCCGGACCCGCCACCCTGCCCGAAGCCGTGCTGCGCCAGGCCGCCGACGAGATGCTCGACTGGCACGGCAGCGGCATGTCGGTGATGGAGATGAGCCACCGCGGCAAGGAGTTCATCGGCATCCACGCCGAGGCCGAGAGCCTGCTGCGCGAGCTGATGGGGATTCCCGCCAGCTACAAGGTGCTGTTCATGCAGGGCGGCGCCATCGGCGAGAACGCCATCGTGCCGATGAACCTGATCGGCAAGACCGGCAGCGCCGACTACGTGAACACCGGCGAGTGGTCCAAGAAGTCGCTCAAGGAAGCGAAGACCTACGGCAAGGTGAGCATCGCCGCCAGCGGCGAGGCGAGCAACTTCACCGCCATTCCGAAGCAGTCGGAGTGGAAGCTCGACCCGAACGCCTCGTACGTGCACATCTGCTCCAACGAGACCATCGGCGGCGTCGAATACCACTGGACGCCGGACACCGGCGCTGTGCCGCTGGTGGCCGACATGTCGTCCAACATCCTGTCGCGGCCGATCGACGTCAGCAAGTACGGCCTGATCTACGCCGGCGCGCAGAAGAACATGGGCCCCTCCGGTCTGACGGTGGTGATCGTGCGCGAGGACCTGATGGGCCACGCGCTGCCGATCACGCCGTCGGCCTTCAACTACAAGACCCAGGCCGACGCCGATTCGATGTACAACACGCCGCCCACCTATGCGATCTACATCGCCGGGCTGGTGCTCAAGCACGTGAAGGAGCGCGGCGGCATGGCGGCGATGCAGGAGCACAACCGCGCCAAGGCCAAGGTGCTGTACGACTACCTGGACCAGAGCAGGTTCTTCAGCAATTCGGTGGCGCGCGACGACCGCTCGCTGATGAACGTTCCGTTCCAGCTCAGGGACGCCGCGCTGGATGAAGCCTTCCTCAAGGGCGCGCAGGCCAAGGGCATGATCCAGCTCAAGGGGCACCGGGTGGTCGGCGGCATGCGCGCCTCGATCTACAACGCGATGCCGATCGAGGGCGTGCGCGCCCTGGTGCAGTACATGAAGGAATTCGAGCAGCAGCATGGCTGACACCGCCGCTCCCGCGTTCCGGATCCTGGTGCTGAACCAGATCTCGGAGAACGGCTTGCAGCGGCTGCCGGCCGGGCGCTACCTGGCCGGCAAGGACATGGCCGACCCGCACGCGGTGCTGGTGCGCTCGGCCGACATGCACGCGCTGCAGATCGCGCCCACGGTGCAGGCGATCGGCCGCTGCGGCGCCGGCACCAACAACATCCCGGTCAAGGCCATGAGCGCACGCGGCGTGCCGGTGTTCAACGCGCCCGGCGCCAACGCCAACGCGGTGAAGGAACTGGTGCTGGCCGGCATGCTGCTGGCGGCGCGCAACCTGGCGCCGGCGCTGGCCTTCGTCGCCGCGCTCGATCCGGAATCCGGTCAGCTGGAGCAGGCGGTGGAGAGCGGCAAGAAGGAGTTCGCCGGCTTCGAGCTGGCCGGCCACACCCTGGGCATCGTCGGCCTGGGCAAGGTCGGCTGCCTGGTGGCTGACGCCGCGATCAAGCTGGGGATGAACGTGCTGGGCTACGACCCGGAGATCACGGTCGATGCGGCCTGGAGCCTGCCGGCGCAGGTGAAGAAGGCCGCCAGCGTCACCGAGGTGCTGAAGAACGCCGACTTCGTCAGCCTGCACGTGCCGCTGGTGGATGCCACCCGCCACCTGGTGAACGAGCAGAACATCGGGCTGATGAAGCCGGGCGCGGTGCTGCTGAATTTCTCGCGCGAGGGCGTGGTGAGCGACGCGGCGGTGCTGGCGGCGCTGGGTGCGCGGCAGCTGGGTTGGTACGTCTGCGATTTCCCGGACGGCAAGATCCTGCGGCAGCCCCGGGTGGTCGCGCTGCCGCACCTGGGCGCCTCCACCCGCGAGGCGGAAGAGAACTGCGCCATCATGGTGGCCGACCAGCTGCGCGATTACCTGGAGCACGGCAACATCGCCAACGCGGTGAATTTCCCCAGCGTCTCGATGGCCCGCGAATCGGCGTACCGCGTGGCGATCGCCAACGCCAACGTGCCCAACATGCTGGGCCAGATCTCCACCGCGATGGCGCAGGCCGGCCTGAACATCCACAACATGGTCAACAAGTCGCGCGGCGACATGGCCTATACGCTGGTGGACGTCGACAGCCCGGCCGGCGACTCGGTCCTCGCCGCCCTGCGCGCCATCGACGGCGTGCTGGCGGTGCGCTACCTGCCCGACGAACGCGCCAACTAGGGCGCCGGCAATGGCGCCGGCGCCAGGGTGAAGCGGAACACCGCGCCCTGGCCGGGTGCCGATTCGGCCCGGATCCGCCCGCCGTGGCGGCCGACGATGCGGCTGACGATGCTCAGCCCGATGCCCGAGCCCTCGAATTCGCTGGCGCTGTGCAGCCGGTGGAACGGCGCGAACAGGTCCTGCGCGTCCCGCATCTCGAAGCCGACGCCGTTGTCGCGCACGAAGAACACGGTGGCGCCGGTGTCGGGATCGACCTCCTGGCCGACCTCGATCGTCGGCAGCGCGACCCGCGCGCTGAATTTGGCGGCGTTGCCCATCAGGTTTTCCAGCACGATGCGCACCAGGCGCGGATCGGCCAGTGCATGCAGCTGCGGCGCGATCAGCACCCGCAGATCGAGCTCGGGGTGGGCCTGCCGCAGGCCGTCCGCCACCTCGTGCGCCAGCGCGCCTACGTCCACTTCGCACCGGCGCATCTCGTCGCGCGAGATGCGCGCCAGGTCCAGCAGGTCGTCGATCAGCTGGCCCATCCGCCGCGTCGCCAGCAACACCCGCTCCACCCGCGCGAGCGACGGCGGGTCCAGCCGCTCGCGGTAGTCCGCCAGCAGCTTGCCGATGAAGCCGGAGATGGTGCTCAGCGGCGCCCGCAGGTCGTGCGACACCGAATAGCTGAACGACTGCAGCTCCTGCAGCAGCTGCTGGCGCTCGCTGTCGTCGCGCGCGATGCAGTAGAACTCGCGCTGGTCCTCGGACCAGGCCGCCGACCAGACGATGCTCCTGCTGCCGCCGCCGCGGTCCAGCGAGCGGCTTTCCACCGCCGCCGTCGGATGGCCGCCCCGGGCGTCGGCCAGCAGCGCGATCGCGGCCGACCGGTCGTCCGGCGCGATCAGCGAAGGAAAGGCCCGTCCCACCAGTTCGGCTGCCCGCCAGCCCCACAGCTTCACGCAGGCGTCGCTCACCCGCACCAGGCGCAGCTCGGCGTCCAGCACGCAGATCGCGTCGAGCGAGTAATGGAAGATGCGGCCGATCTCGGAGGCGACCTGGCGCTGGCGCTGCTCGCTCTCGCGCAGCCGGCTGGCGGTGCGGCGCAGCGTCAGGATCCACAGCAGGCCAAGGGACAGCAGCAGCGCCCCGGCCAGCGCGACCGGCCGCAGCCAGGGCGGCAGCACGGTCTGCGGCTCGGTCGCGATCCAGCGCCGCATCGCCGCGTAATAGGGCGAGGACGGGTCCTGCTTGAGCGCCGCCATCTGGCGGTCCAGCGCCGCGAGCAGCGGCCGGCGCGCCCCGTGTGGCGCCGCGAAGAACAGGCCGGTGGGTGCGAAGATGATGGCCGTGTCCTCCAGACCGGCGCCACGGGCCCGGGCCGCTCCGTACAGCGGGTTGCTCACCACCGCGTCGGCCTGGCCGGCCACCACCGCCGCGAATGCCGACGCGTAGTCGGGAAAACGCACGATCGTCGGCGTGACGCCGAAGCTGGCTGCCAGGTCCGCGAAGAAGCTCTCCTGCACCGAGCCTTCCAGCACCGCAACCCGCCGGCCCTGCAGGTCCAGCAGCGAGCGGATGCCGCTGCCGGCACGGGCATAAACCTGGTTCCAGCTGGAAAGCACCGGTTCGCGCGGAAAGTCGAAGTGCTTCTCGCGCTCCGGGGTGCGGGCGACGTCGGGCATCAGGTCGATCTCGTCGCGTCCCAGCCGGGCCAGCCCCTGGGCGAAGGTGCCCGGGACGTACTCCAGGTCCCAGCCCTCGCGCTGCGCGATCGTCTCGATCACGTCGATGAACAGGCCCTGCGGCGGCTTGCCGGGCTGGTAGTCGACCTTGGGACTGTTCTGGTAGACGCCCACCCGGACATGCTGCGCGGCGGCCGGCACGGCAGCCACGAACGCCAGCACCACCAGGCACAGCAGGGTGCGCGCCGTACGGGCCGCCAGACCGGGAAATCCCATCGATCGAGTCCTTCCCGGCCGGGAAGGCCGGCGGTACTGCAAGCCATGATACCGGCCCGGCCGCGATGCCGCTGCGGGCGCTATTGGCACGGGCGAAACGGCACAATGAGGCAAAGCAACAATCCGAGGTCGAGATGCCCCATCCATTCGCCAATACCCTCAAGACTTTCCGCACGCCCTCGGGCAAGACCGGAAAGTACCATTCGCTGCCGCTGCTGGCCAAGCAGTTTCCCAAGGTCGCCCGGCTGCCGGTCTCGATGCGCATCGTGCTGGAGTCGGTGGTGCGCAACTGCGACGGCCGGAAGGTCCACACGGAACACGTGCGCCAGCTGGCCAACTGGTTCCCGAACGCCGACCGCACCGAGGAAATCCCGTTCGTGGTGGCGCGCGTCGTGCTGCAGGACTTCACCGGCGTGCCGCTGCTGGCCGACCTGGCGGCGATGCGCAGCGTCGCCGCGCGGCTGGGGCGCCCGCCCGGCTCGATCGAGCCGCTGGTGCCGGTGGACCTGGTGGTGGACCACTCGATCATGGTGGACTACTACGGGCGGCCCGATGCCATCGACCTGAACATGAAGCTGGAGTTCCAGCGCAATCGCGAGCGCTACGAATTCATGAAGTGGGGCATGCAGGCCTTCAGCACCTTCGGCGTGGTGCCGCCGGGCTTCGGCATCGTGCACCAGGTCAATCTCGAATACCTGGCGCGCGGCGTGCACCGCGGCGGCGACGGCGTCTACTACCCCGACAGCCTGGTCGGCACCGACAGCCACACCACCATGATCAACGGCATCGGCGTGGTGGGCTGGGGCGTGGGCGGCATCGAGGCCGAGGCCGCGATGCTGGGCCAACCGGTCTACATGCTCACGCCCGACGTGGTCGGCTTCGAACTGAGCGGCCGGCTGCGCGAAGGCGTGACGGCCACCGACCTGGTGCTGACCGTCACCGAGATCCTGCGCAAGGAAAAGGTGGTGGGCAAGTTCGTCGAGTTCTTCGGCGAAGGCACCCGCACGCTGGCACTGCCGGACCGCGCGACCATCGCCAACATGGCGCCGGAATACGGCGCCACCATGGGCTTCTTTCCGGTGGACGAACGCACCATCGAGTACTTCCGCGGCACCGGCCGCAGCAAGGACGAGATCGAGGCCTTCGAGGCGTATTTCCGGGCGCAGGGCATGTTCGGCATTCCGCTGGCCGGCGAGATCGACTATTCGCAGGTGGTGCGGCTGAACCTGGGCGACGTCACGCCCAGCCTGTCGGGGCCGAAGCGGCCGCAGGACCGCATCGAGCTGGGCAAGGTGGCGGACCAGTTCGCATCGCTGTTCTCCAAGCCGCCGGCCGAGAACGGATTCAACCAGTCGTCCGACCTGCTGATGACGCGCCACCTGGTGCGGTACGGCGGCGAGGCCCACGACCCCAAGGTGCCGTCCAATCCGCCGACGCCGCCGGCCGCGCCGCGCTTCGTCTACGAGATGGAAGCCAACAAGCCGACGCTGGCGTCCGCGCAGTTCGAGGCGCCCTCGCAGGACGTCTCGGTGCAAGACGTGACCATCGGCAACGGCGACATCCTGATCGCCGCCATCACCAGCTGCACCAACACGTCCAATCCCGGCGTGCTGCTGGCAGCAGGCCTGCTGGCCAAGAAGGCGGTGGCGGCCGGCCTGAGGGTGCAGCCGCACATCAAGACTTCGCTGGCGCCCGGCTCGCGCATGGTGACGGAATACCTCACGCAAACCGGCCTGATGGCGCCGCTGGAGCAGCTGGGTTTCGCGCTGGCCGGCTACGGCTGCACCACCTGCATCGGCAATTCGGGCGACCTGGCGCCCGAGATCAACGAGGCGATCAACAAGAGCGACCTGGTCTGCGCCGCGGTGCTCTCGGGCAACCGCAATTTCGAGGCCCGCATCCATCCCAACATCAAGGCCAACTTCCTGGCCAGCCCGCCGCTGGTGGTGGCCTATGCCATCGCCGGCACCGTGCTGCGCGACCTGATGACCGAGCCGGTGGGCAAGGGCACCGGCGGCAAGGACGTCTGGCTGGGCGACATCTGGCCGACCAGCGACGAGATCTACGCGCTGATGAAATTCGCGATGAACGGCAAGGCCTTCCGCGCCAACTACGGCAAGGTCAAGACCGAGCCGGGCGAGCTGTGGGAGAAGATCCGCGGCGTCTCCGGCGAAACGTACACCTGGCCCAAGAGCACCTACATCGCCGAGCCGCCGTTCTTCAAGGACTTCACGCTGGAGCCGGCGGCGGCGAAGAACGGCTCGCGCGACCCGAAGGGCGCGGACGCCGTGTCGGTGCGCAACGCGCGGATCATGGCGATGTTCGGCGATTCGATCACCACCGATCACATCTCGCCGGCCGGCTCCATCAAGGAGAGCTCGCCGGCCGGCCAGTGGCTGCTGGCCAACGGCGTGCCCAAGCCCGACTTCAACAGCTACGGCGCGCGGCGCGGCAACCACGAGGTGATGATGCGCGGCACCTTCGCCAACGTGCGGATCAAGAACCTGATGCTGCCGGCGCTGCCGGACGGCTCGCGCGAGGAGGGCGGCCTGACCATCTACCGCGGCCCGGACGGCGCGGCCGAAAAGCTGTTCATCTACGACGCAGCGATGAAGTACATCGCCGACGGCCAGCCGACGGTGATCTTCGCCGGCGAGGAATACGGCACTGGATCGTCGCGCGACTGGGCCGCCAAGGGCACTCAGCTGCTGGGGATCAAGGCGGTGATCGCGCGCAGCTTCGAGCGCATCCACCGCAGCAACCTGGTCGGCATGGGCGTGCTGCCGCTGCAGTTCCAGGGCAGTGACACCTGGCAGTCGCTGCGCCTGACCGGCGAGGAAAGGGTGGACGTGATCCCGTCGCCCGACCTCAAGCCCCAGAGCGAGGCCAAGCTGGTCATCACCCGCAAGGACGGCAGCCGCGACGAGATCCGTCTGGTGCTGCGCATCGACACGCCGATCGAGGTGGACTACTACCGGCACGGCGGCATCCTGCCCTTCGTGCTGCGGCAACTGCTGGCCGCGTGAAGGTCCTGGTCCTCGGCGCCGGCGTCATCGGCACCACCGCTTCGTACTACCTCGCCAGGGCGGGGCACGAGGTGACGGTCGTCGAGCGGCGCGAGGGCCCGGGGCTGGAAACCAGCTTCGCCAACGCGGGCGAGGTGTCGCCCGGCTACTCCGCGCCCTGGGCCGGACCGGGCGTGCCGCTGAAGGCGGTCAAGTGGCTGCTGATGCGGCACCGGCCACTGGTGATCCGGCCGCGGCTGGACCTGCACCTGGTGCTGTGGGGCCTGTCGATGCTGCGCAACTGCACGGCGGCCCGCTACGAGATCAACAAGAGCCGGATGGTGCGGGTGGCCGAATACAGCCGCGACGTTTTGCGCCAGTTGCGCGCGGACACCGGCATCCGCTACGACGAGCGCATGCAGGGCACGCTGCAGCTGTTTCGCACCCAGCACCAGCTCGATGGCACCGGCGCCGACATCGAGGTGCTCAAGCGCTTCGGCGTCGGCTGGGAATTGCTGGACCGCGACGGCTGCATCCGCCAGGAGCCGGCGCTGGCGCGGGTGAAGGACAAGTTCGTCGGCGGCCTGCTGCTGCCCGGCGACGAAACCGGCGACTGCTTCAAGTCCACCAGCGAGATTGCGAAGCTGGCGCGGGCCGCCGGCGTCAGCTTCTCGTTCGGCACCGGCATCCGGCAGCTGAACGCGCGCGGCGGGCAGATCGATTCGGTGGAGACGGATCGGGGTGCGCTCCAGGCCGACGCCTATCTGCTGGCGCTGGGGAGCTACTCGCCGCTGCTGCTGCGGCCGCTGGGGCTGAAGCTGCCGGTGTATCCGGTCAAGGGCTACTCGCTGACGGTCCCGATCGCCGACGCGCCGACGGCGCTGGGCCGGGCGCCGGAATCGACCGTGATGGACGAGACCCACAAGGTGGCGCTGACGCGGCTGGGCGACCGGATCCGCGCCGGCGGCACCGCCGAACTGAGCGGCTACGACCCGTCCTTGCACGTGGCCCGCCGCCGCACGCTGGAACATGTGGTGAGCGACCTGTTCCCGGCCGGCGGCGACGTGGCGCAGGCCAGCTTCTGGAGCGGCCTGCGGCCGATGACGCCGGACGGCACGCCGGTGCTGGGCCCGACGCCGCTGCGCAATCTCTGGTTGTCGACCGGCCACGGAACGCTGGGCTGGACCATGGCCACCGGCACCGGCCAGCTGATGGCCGACTGGATCAGCGGGCGCCAGCCGGCCATCGACACCGAAGGCCTGACGATCGCGCGCTACTAGCCGCGCGGGGAAAAGAAGGCCAGCTTGTGGCCGCGCGGCAGCTGCTTGAGGCGGTACTCCGCTTGCAGCGCTTCGCCCTTGCTGGCGTACTGCAGGGCGGCCAGTACCCGCAGCGGCGGGTTGGCGCGGGTGTAGCGGGCGCCGCGCCCGAACAGGTGCAGCAGGAAGCGCTGTTCGACGTCGCGGGCGATGCCGGCGTAGTAGCTGCCGCCCTCGCATTCGAGCAGGTAGAGCCAGTAGGGGATGGACGGCGCGGTCACGGCGCCGACTTTACCTGCCCCCCGGGTGTCGCTCAGAACTCGTATTCGGTCTGCAGCCGCAGCGTGGTGCGCGGCGAGGCGCTGGTGAGGCCGAACAGCAGCGCGGCGTTGTATCGCACGGCCTGCCGGGTCCCGACCTTGAGCTTGCCGAACACGGCCGGCCCGACCTGGTGGTCCTGCGCCGACGACGCGGCCCAGTGATCCCAGCGGCCGAACGAGCCGAAGCCCTGCGCGCCCCACTCGAAGCGCTCGGACGCGCGGTATTTGAGCTGCGCCTCGTAGTGCAGCTCGGTGTCGAACGGCTCGCTGGCCCGCACGTGCTTCTGCCACAGCAGGTTGAGGTTGCCCTGCACGGCGCCCCATTCGCTTTGCAGCAGCGGGCCGTACGTCACTTCGTAGCCTTCGGAGCGGTCTTTGGGCCGCTCGATCTCCAGCAGCAGGCCGATGTCCACCGGGTACTTGCCGGTCGGGGTCAGCTGGAACTTGTTCTCCCATTCGACGGCGTCGAACCCGCCGGCGGAGCCCGGCTCGCGCTTCCATTTTCCGTACAGCTCGGTGAACCACCACGAGGTCGCGCCCCAGCCGAAGCCGACCGAGGTGGCGGTGCCGCTGCCGCCGTCCTTGAACTTCTGCGCGCCCCACTTGAAGTCGATCTCGCGTTCGCCTTCTTCGACGATGGGCGTCTTCACATAGTCGTTGGGGCCGGCGCGCACGAAAGCTGGCGCGAGCAGCGGGCAGAGGACGGCGAGCGTCCCCGCCCATCGGGCGAATCGCATGAAGACTCCTGGAGAGGTGGGGGAAAGAAAAGTCCTAGCGCGCGCCGGCCAGGGGCCGGGCGGGTGGGCCGGCCGCGTCATGGTGCACGTGCCGGCGCACCTGCCGTGTGGCGAGCCCGATCACCAGCAGGGTGGCGACATAGAAGGCCAGCTGCAGGCCGGAAGGCGTCGCGTCGTAGCCGGCCAGCGCATGCAGCAGGATGCCCAGCGGCGACTCGGTCGCCAGCAGCCGCGAGCTGTCCCACACCGGCGCCGACCAGAGTTCCACCAGGCCGGACTGCGCCAGCGCACGCGCCAGCTGGCTGGCGATCGCGGCGGCCAGCACCACGATCAGCACGTTGGTCACGGCAAACAGGTGCTGCGGCTTGACGCGCGACAGGCCCAGGTAGATCAGCAACCCCAGCAGCACGCCCGCCGCCAGCCCCAGGGCAGCGGCCAGCACCATCGAGTGCGTGTCGGTGGCGGCGCCGGTGGCCAGGCCGGCCACGAACAGGACGGTTTCCGCGCCTTCGCGCAGCACTGCCAACGCCACGGCCACCGTGAGCGCCCGCGGGCCGCGGCTGCCGTCGCGCACCGAGGAGCCCAGCTGCTTCGCGTCCATGGACATCTCGCGGCCGTGGGTGGAAACCCAGATGCAGTGCCAGGCCAGCATCACCAGCGCCAGCGACAGGATGCCGACATTGACCAGGTCCTGGCCGATGCCGTCGGCCAGGGCGCTGACCTGGTCCGCCCCGGCGGCCAGCGCCAGGGCGCCCAGCACGCCGGCGGCGACGCCGCTGGCCAGCCAGCGGGCCCGTCCCGCCAGGCCGCGGGTCGCGGCCGCCACGATCCCCACGAACAGCGCCGCCTCGAGCGTCTCGCGAAACACGATCAATGCGGTGGCGAACATGGGGGTTGGTCCTGACAAGCTTATTCGGCGACCACGGCGCCCTTGGCCGTCGCTTCGTTGTACTCGCCGTAGAACTCGTACTTGCCGGGCTTGAGCGGGCCGATGAAGATCACGGCCTTGGCGCCGCCGGGAATCACCTTCTCCCGATTGAGCTTGTGGCTCTCGAATTCCTCGGGTGTCGGGTCCTGGTTGTGCACCGTCAGCTTGACGCGCTGCCCGGCCGGCACTTTCAGCTCCGCCGGCTCGAAGCGGTGGTCCTTGATGACCAGCAGCGCCTCAGCGTCGGCCGCCACGGCCAGCTGCGCCAGCCCCAGCACGATCGCGCCGGCGCTTGCCTTGATGAGACGGGAGGAGGGAAGAAATCGGGTCATTGGCCTGCTCTTGTATGCGTTGGCCAAAGTGTAATGCGAATGATTCGCAAACGCAAGCGCTGCCTTTCGAGCCCGGACCCGGGGCAGGGTGTCAGCCGCGCGCCTTCTCTGCGTCCAGGCTGGGATGGGGCTGCGACGGCTCCAGCGGAGTGCCCGCGGCCGCCTGCCGGCCGGCCTCCAGCGCCGCCTGCAGCCGGGGGACGACGGCCCGGGGGTGTTCGCCCAGGCCGCGCACGATGCAGACCCCGTCGGCGCCGCAGCGCGCGGCCTCGAACACCTTGTCGGGCTCCAGGATGCCGCCGATCGCCACCACCGGCGCGCCGGCCATGCGGCACCACCACGCCAGGTTGTCCAGTCCCTGCGGCCGCCACGGCATGGCCTTGGTCAGCGTCGGCCAGACCGGGCCGCAGGCGATGTAGCGCGGGCCCAGCACGCGGGCCCGGCACAACTCCCACAGGCTGTGCGAACTGATGCCCAGCGCCATGCCGGTGGCCGCCAGCTCGGCGCGGCCGGCGTCGCCCAGCGCCAGCACGTCCTCCTGCCCCAGGTGCACGCCGCGTGCCCCCACTTCGGCGGCAAGCCGCCAGTGGTCGTTGACGAACAGCTCGGCACCGGCCTCATCGCAGGCGGCGACGCTGCGCCGCACCTCGCCGCGCAGCATGTCGGACCACGCGGCGTCGGGCCGCTCCGGCGCCTTGATGCGCAGCTGCACGGTCTTCACCCCGGCCGCCAGCACCTGCTCCATGCGCTCGGCGCTGTCGACGATGGCGTACAGGTCCAGCCGCCGTCCGGGCCGCGATGCCGGGGCCGCGGTTGCCGGCTGCTCGCCCCAGGACAGCAGCGGCAGCGCCTGCGGATGGCAGGTCCGCGTCATCGCCAGCACCGCGGCGTCGGCGGCGACGAAGCCTGCGCCGAGCGCGGCCTCGAACTGGCGGGCAAAGCCGTCGCGGGTTCCTGCTGCCGCGACCGGCGTCAGCCAGCCACGCGCGTGTTGCGTCTCCAGCCAGCAGCGCAGGGCGCCGTCCGCATCCTGCTGCAGGTCCACGCCGGGGAACAGCATCATGGCGCGCCCCCGAGCAGCAGCGGCTCGCCGCCGACCGGCGTGCTGGCCACGGCGAAGTCCTGCTGCGCCATCACGCCGGCCTGGCGCGCGATGCGCCCGCCCTCGATCGCCAGCCGGAAGGCGCGCGCCATCGCGGCCGGGTCGCGCGCCTGCGAGACCGCGGAGTTGAGCAGCACCGCATCGAAGCCCAGTTCCAGCGCCTGGGCCGCGTGTGACGGCGCGCCGATGCCGGCGTCGATGATCAGGGTGGTGTCCGGCAGCCGCTCGCGCAGCGTGCGCAGCGCGAACACGTTGAGCAAGCCCTGGCCGGAGCCGATCGGAGCGCCCCAGGGCATCAGCAGCGGGCAGCCGGCATCGAGCAGCCGGCGGCAGCCGACCAGGTCGTCGGTGCAATACGGAAAGACGGTGAAGCCGTCCTTCACCAGCTGCGCCGCCGCCGCGTGCAGCTCGAACATGTCGGGTTGCAGCGTGTGTTCGTCGCCCACCACTTCCAGCTTGAGCCAGGGCGTGTCGTACAGCTCGCGCGCCATGTGCGCCAGCTGGATCGCCTCGCGCGCGCTGCGGCAGCCGGCGGTGTTGGGCAGCAGGCGGGCGCCGGTGTCCGCCAGCGCCTGCTGGATCACGCCGATGAAGCCGTTGTCGCCGGCCGCCGCCAGCGTGCGCTTCAGGCCCACGGTGACGACCTGGGTGCCGGCCGCGACGATCGAGTCGCGCAGCACCTGCGGCGATGGATAGCCGGCGGTGCCGAGCAGGAAGCGGCTGGTCATGGACACATCGCCGACCGTCCAGCAGTCGGCGCCGGTCGATGGAGTGGAAGCATTCATCGTCGTCATCACTTTCAATTCATCCGCCCACGATGGGCTGGAACAGCAGCACGGCGTCGCCTTCCTGCAGCACGCAGGACCCGCGCTGGCCGCGCGCCACGAACATTCCGTTCACCGCCGTGGACACCTTGTTCGGCGCGTGGCCGAGCGAATCCACCAGCGCGGCCAGGCTGCTGCCGGCGGGTACCGAGTGCGGCTTGCCATCCAGCGTCAGTGCAATCACGGTCAGTTCATTCATGGGCCAGCTCCGCTGTCTGTCGCGGCGCCAGGCCGCATTGCCGCAAGGCGTCTTCCACCAGCGCCGGCGCGATCAGCCAGCCGTGGCGGAACAGGCCGTTGATGCGCACCAGGCCGGACGCGCTCTCGATGTGCGGCTCGTTGTCCGGCAGCGCCGGCCGCAGGTTGACGTCCAGCCGCTGGATGCGCGCTTCGGCCAGCGCCGGCAGCACGCTGTGCGCGGCCGACATCAGTTCGACGGCGCTGCGCAGCGAGACCGGCGAGCGGTCCTCGCTCTCGATCTCGCTGGCGCCCACCAGCACGACGTCGCCGGGCCGCGGCACCAGGTACACCCGATGGCGCGGATGCAGCAGCCGGACCGGCCGCGTCAGTCCATGGCCCGGCGCGTGCAGCCATACGGTCTCGCCGCGCACGCCGCGCACCGGCAGTTCCGGCCGGCCGCCGGTGCCGCGCACGTCGAACACGAGGTCGAATCGCTGCTTGCTCCCGTCCTGCAGCAACAGCGTTCCGGGCGCGACCGATTCGACCGCCTGGCCCCAATTCCATTGGACCGCTGGCGCTTCGGCGTGGAGCGCGAGCAGCGCTGCAACCGGATCGATCTGGCCCTCGCCCGGCAGGAACCACGCGTGAGCGGCGCCGTGCAACGCCGGCTCCAGCTGCGCCAGTTGCGCCATTGACAGCGGCTGCGCATGCGCCGTGCCCGCGGGCGCAGCGGCCAGGCGTGCCAGCACCCGCTGCGCGCTGCCGGCGTCGCTGCGATGGGCCAGCAGCAGGCTGCCCTCGGTGCTGAATTGGGGCGGCGCCTGCAATTGCGCCACGATGGCGCGCCACAGCGCGATGGAGCGCCAGCCCAGCGCCGCCACGTCCGTGGAACTGGTGTCCAGTTCCGCCAGCGGGCTGAGCATGCCTGCGGCCGTGAAACCGGCGGCCTGCCGGCCGTCGAAGGTCGGCAGCGCATCGGCGGCCGGATCGAACACGCCGACGCGGTGGCCGGCCCGCGCCAGCTGCCATGCCAGCAGCCGCCCGAGCAGGCCGGCGCCGGCGATGCCGATCGATGCCTTGTCCTTCATTTCATCACCAGCCCACCGTCGACGAACAGCACCTGTCCCGTCATGAAGCGGCTCCAGTCGGAGGCCAGGAACAGCACCGGGCCGGCCACGTCCTCGGGCCGGGCGATGCGGCGCAAGGGCGTGGCGGCGACGATGGCCTCGCGGAAGTCCTCGCGCGTGGCGCTGCTTCCGTGCGTGGGATAGACCAGGCCCGGCGCGACGCAGTTGACGCGGATGCCCAGTGGCCCGAGTTCGGCGGCCAGGTTGCGGCTGAACCCGACCAGCGCGGACTTCGCCGTGGTGTAGTCGTGGTACGGCACCACCGGCCGCTCCACCAGGTCGCTGACGATGTTGACGATGCTGCCCTGCGCCCGCTGCTGCATGTGCGGGACCAGCGCCTTGCAGACGTTGTAGCTGGCGCCCACCGAGCCGTCGAACTGCGCCTGGTAGTCCTGCCATTGGAGCTCGCCGAACAGCTTGCGCCGCTGCGGATCGAAGGCGTAGGGGCGCAAGGCGTTGTTCACCAGCACGTCGATGCGGCCGGTGTCGGCCAGCACCTGGTCGACCATCGCCTGCACCGCGTCGGCGGAACCGACGTCGGCCTTCACCGCCCAGGCGTCGCCGCCGGCCGCCTTGCAGCCGGCGACCACCTCGGCGGCCGCCGCGTCGTTGCTCAGGTAATTGACCGCCACGGTGGCTCCTTCGGCGGCGAAGGCCTGGGCGATGGCGGCGCCGATGCCGCGGCCGGCACCGGTCACGAGCACCACCTTGCCCTCGAAGTTCATGGCCGGGGTCCCGGCAGCAGGTCGCTGCTCACCACATCCGACACCTTGATCGGGTGCTCGATCATGCCCAGCGAGCGATAGGCATCGGCAGCCTTCTGCAGCGATGCGAGGTCCAGCGCGCCGAGCCCCGACCTGGCCGTCGCAGGCGACACGCTGGCCGCGTTGCGCAGCTGGATCACCGCCAGGTTGGTCGCGCGGTCGGTGCCGTCGATGGCGCGCTTCATCGCCAGCGTCGCCGCTTCGTCGGGGTTGGCGATCATCCAGGCGGCGCTGTCGCGGTAGGCCTTGAGGAAGCGCTTGAGCAACTCGTGCTTCTGCTGGTAGACCGACTCGCGCACCACGAACATGTCGCTGGAGACGTTCAGCGAGTCCTTCACCTCCATCACGTTCACCTCGCCCAGGCCCTTGAGCCGGCCGACCAGCAGGCCGGTGTCGGTGGCGGCGGTGGCGTCCACCTGGCCTTGCAGCAGCGGCGCAAAGTTCAGCAGGCCGGTGACGACGATGGTGACGTCCGATTCGGCCAGCCCGGCCTGGTGCAGCAGCACCAGCAGGTGCTGCCGGGTGCCGCTGGACAGGCTGTAGACCCCGATCTTCTTGCCCTTGAGGTTCGACGGCCTGGTGATGTTGCGCGACTTGAGCGACACCACGTTGAACACGTTCTGCGGATAGATGTCGTAGATCGCGCGCAGCTTCTCGCCCTTGTCCAGCGCCGAGAAGAACGAGCCCGGGTCGGTAAAGGCGACGTCGGCCTGGCCGGTGAGGATGTTGCGGATGGCGTCGCCGCCGCCGGCGCCGGGCACGTAGGCCAGTTCGATCCCGTTGGCCTTGAAGATGCCCTTGTCCTGCTCCACCAGCAGGTGGGTGATCTCGGTGATGGGCTTGCTCCAGCCGGCCACCGTCACCTTCTCCAGCGGCGCCGCCGACTGGGCGGGGCTGGCGCCCGCGAGGCACAGGAGGGCGGCGGCCAGCAGAGCGGCACGGCGGAAAGACGAGAATGTCATCGAAGCTTCCTTCAGGGGGTTTGGGTATAGGGAGCGAGCAGCCAGCGCTCCAGCGAGAGCGTGGCCCGGTAGAGCGCGAGGCCCAGGGCGGCGATCACCACCAGCACGGCGAACATCAGCGGCGTGTCCATCATTCCCTGCGACGCGATGATCAGCGCGCCCAGGCCCTTGCTGGCGCCGATGAACTCGCCGACCACGGCGCCGACCAGGGCCAGCACCACGGCCACCCGCAGGCCGGCCAGGATGGCGGGCAGCCCGCTCGGCAGCTTGAGCCGCAGCAACGTCTGGCGCCGGCTGGCGCCCAGCATGCGGAACAGCTCCAGCCGCTGCGGGTCCACCTGCTGCAGCGCGGTGACGGTGTTCTCCATCAGCGGGAAGAAGCAGATCAGCGCGGTGATCACCACGGTGGAGGTCATGCCGAAGCCGAACCAGACGATGAACAGCGGCATCAGCGCCAGCTTGGGGATCACCTGGCTGACCACGATGTAGGGCTTGAGCAGGCCCTGCAGCACGCTCGATTCCGCCATCAGCACGCCGCTGGCGAAGCCGATCGCGCAGCCGATTGCCAGCCCGGCCAGCAGTTCCATGGCGGTGGCCAGGATGTGCGGCCACAGGTAGCCGCTGGCCAGGCCGGTCCACAGCGAGCGGCCGACCGCCGAGGGAGCCGGCAGCACCAGCGCCGACAGGCCCGCGGCGCGCGAGGCCAGTTCCCACGCCGCCAGCAGCACCAGCAGCAGGGCGACGGAGCCGACGCGCGACTGGATGGGTGTGAGCGTCATGCGGTGGCCAGGTCCATGGCCGCGCGCACCTGGGCGCAGTGGCGGTTGAAGGCGGCGCCGTAGCGCACCTCGGGCTCGCGCGGCTTGGGCACGTCGATGCGGATGTCCTGCACGATGCGCCCGCCGTCCATCACCGCCACCCGGTCGCCCAGGTAGACGGCTTCGGCGATGTCGTGGGTGACGAACATGACGGTGGTGCGGCGCAGGCTGCACATCTGCAGCAGGTCGTCCTGCAACTCGGCGCGCGTGATCGCGTCCAGCGCGGCGAACGGTTCGTCCAGCAGCAGCAGCGCCGGCTCCAGGATCAGGGCGCGGGCCAGCGCGACCCGGCTCTGCTGGCCGCCGGACAGCTGGCGCGGGTAGTGGCGCGCGTGGGCCGAGAGCCCGAGCAGTTCCAGCAGCCGGCCGGCCTTGTCGATCTCCTGCGCCGTCGGCGTGTGCTGCAGCGAGACCGGCAGCAGCACGTTGTCGATCACGCGGTGCCATTCCAGCAGCGTCGGCGACTGGAACACGAAGCCCAGTTGCGGCCCCGGCGCCAGCAACCGCCGGCCCTGCAGGCTGATGCTGCCGCTGTCCGGCCGCAGCAGGCCGGCCGCGAGCTTGAGCAGCGTGGTCTTGCCGCAGCCGCTGCGCCCGACCAGGCAATGGAATTCGCCTTCCGCGATGTCCCAGTCGACCGCCTGCACCACCGGCGGCCAGCCGGGATAGGTGAAGCTCACCTTGTCGATTTCGAGGAAGTGCATCGGTGCGCTCATTCGGCGTAAGGCGCGATGCGGTCCGCGGCCAGTTCGGCCGACTGCTCGATCTCGACCATGCGCACCAGGTCCAGCAGGTTGAAGCGGCCGTCGTGGTGCCAGCCGGCCTCGGGCGAGGTCATCGAGCCGATGGCCGCGATGCGCGTCACGCCTGCTGCGCCCAGTTGGTCCGCCAGCCGGTAAAGCTGCGCCGGCGCCACCGCCAGTCCGGCGGTCTGCAGGAAAGGGCGGTGCGCCTCCACCTGCGCGATCACGTCGTCGAGCGCGTCGACGGCGACGACCTGGATGCTGCGGTTGGCCGCCGTCGGCGCCAGCGAGCCGGCCAGGTCGGCATAGGACACACCCCAGTCCGCGCCCTCGGCGCCGACCAGTTCCACGCCGCTGCCCGCCAGCGCCTGCAGTTCGCCGGCCTGGCGCCAGCCGGCCACGGCGGCCGCGTCGTCCAGCGCCAGCGTCCGGCGCGGAAAGCGCCGCTGCAGGTTGGCCAGCTCGCTGGCGAGGTAGTGCGCAAACTCGCGCGGCGCCACCTGGCCGCCGCGCTCCACGTAGAACATGTGCGGCGAGTAGCAGCCCTGCTGGTCGTAGCGCATCACGTCGTGGGCCGCCAGCCGCGCGGTGGCCGGCCCGCGCAGGCTGTCCAGCGCCGCCGCGCCGATCATCCCGAAGCCCAGCTTGTGGCCATACGGCAGGAAGCGCGTCGTCACCGGCAGCTGGCGGCGGATCTCGTCCAGCGCCGCGTTGCCGCCGTAGGCCAGCACGGTGTCGGCCTGCGCATAAAGCGCGGCGGCCTGCTCCGTCTCGCCGCCTTTCCACCAGACCGCCGCCAGGCAGTCGGCCCACGGCGGATGGACCTCGGCCAGCAGCCGGCAGAACAGGCTGGCGAACAGCGGCTCGGCACTGGGCAGCTTGCCGATGCTGCCGGCCTTGACCAGCAGGCCGCAGGCCAGGCTCCACAGCGGCAGCGCCGGCACGTTGCCGGCCCAGGAGTGGACCAGCAGCTGCGGCCCGAACGCCCTGGCGGCGCCGCCCTTGGGCCGCGGCTGGAATTCGTCGAGCAGCTTGGGGTTGCCGAAGTCCTCGGCGACGAAGCGTTGCAGCTGCGGCGCGCGGAAGGTCTTGAAGAAGCCGGTCAGGCCCAGCCGCACCATGTCGGCGTCGTAGCCGCTGGTGACCGGCAGCAGGCGGTCGGCCTGCCGGCGGTACGGATCGGCCGGGTCCAGCAGCCGCGCGATGGCACGATCGATCACCTCGACGATCTGGGAGACGGTCATGGTGCGCAGGTGCAGGCGGCTCGCTTGCTGCACGCGCCGGGCCAGCGCCGTCATCTGCTGCGCGCTCAGCACCGGAACCTCTACCTCGGCCCGTCCGGCTGCCGACGCGAAGGCCAGCGTGCGCCACTGGACATCGCCATGGGCCAGGCCGGGCAGGTAGCCGGCGATGACGCGCTGGGTGCTCATGCCGCGGCCGCCGCCTTGATGAATTCTTCCACCGCCAGCGAGCAGCCCTTGGCCTGCGCGCCCTCGGCGCGCCCGAGCAGCAGGAAGCCGCCGTCGGCGGCGAGGCCGACGTCCTCGGTCAGGATGGTGGTGACCGAGTTGAAGTTGGCCAGGTCGCAGTGCGCCAGGATGCCGCGCTCGCCGGCCGGCACGTCGCGGCCGCTGAGCGGGTCCACGATGCGCGAGCGGATCCAGTGCGGGCCCGACTTGACCGAGGGCACCTGCGCGTTGCCCGCGTCGTAGAACTGCGTGCTCAGCTCCGTCATGCCGTACATGTTGATGCAGCGCGAGCGGTCGACGCCCAGCGCCTGCGAGAGCTGCGCATAGAAGGCGTCCAGCGGCAGCTCGCGCGACTGGCCCTTGTAGCCGCCGGTGTCCAGCACGCGGCTGCCGGCCGGCAGGCGGAACGAGCGCCCTTGTTCGCGCAAGGCGTCCAGCAGGTGGACGAAGCTGAAGCTGGCGCCCAGCAGGGCGAAGGGCGTTGCATTGCGCTGCGCCCTGGCGAGCGCTTCGCACAGGCCGGCGCTGTCCAGGCCCTGCGGGCCGACGTAGTAGCGGCTGTCGGCGGTGCCGAACTCGCTGGCCGCCAGCGCGAGGTAGTGCGCCAGCGACGAATTGGGCATCAGCTGTTCGTCCGGGAACAGGATCGCCATCTCGATGCGGGCGCTGCCTTGCATGAAGCGCCGGGCGAAGTTGCGCGTCATCGAGCTGTCGTACACCGCCAGCGTCGGATGGAAATGCCGGCCCTTGATGTCGCTGCGGGTGGTGCCGCTGGTCATGAACACGCGTTCGCCGGCCTGCGGCGGCCGGCTGCGCAGGCTCAGTTCCTTGAAGGCGTCGATCGGCACGGGTGGAATGCCGGGCCAGTGCTTCACGGTGCGCGGCGTGGCGCCGCGCCGCTGGCAGAAGCGCCGGTAAGGCTCGTCGCTGGCGTACTGGTAGGCGAACAGGCGCAGCGCCAGCGCGTCGAACTGCGCGTCGTCGCAACCGTCCTGCGCGATGAACGCCAGCACCGCGGCGACGACCTCGTCGTGATCGGAGATGCTGCTCATGTCAGTGCAGCGGCAGCAGCCGCATGGCTTGCGGTGCATGGGAATGGTTCAGGGGCCCGCTGCCGGCGCCGGTGCGCACCTGCGCGCCGGCCTCCAGCGCGGCGCGCACGTAGGCGCGGGCGAGTTCCACCGCCGGCTGCAGCCGGGCGCCGAGCGCGAACTGCGCGGCGATCGCGCTGGACAGCGTGCAGCCGGTGCCGTGCGTGTTGCCGGTCGCGATCCGCGGCGCCCGCATCCAGTGCGGCGCGCCGTCGCGCACCAGCAGCAGGTCGCTGACGGTGGCGCCGGCCAGGTGGCCACCCTTGAGCAGCACCGCCGGCGCGCCCATGGCCAGCAATTCGCGCGCCGCCAGTTCCATGTCCGCCTCGCTTTGCAGCGGCCGTCCCACCAGCAGGCCTGCTTCGTCCAGGTTGGGCGTGACCAGGGCGACGCGCTGGAACAGCTCGCGCACCAGCACGGCCTGGGCCTCGTCGTCGATCAGCTTGGCGCCGCTGGTGGACATCATCACCGGGTCGAGCACCACACGGGACAGACCGTGGCGATCGATTGCGGCGGCCACCGTCGCCACGGTTTCGGCGCTGTGCAGCATGCCGATCTTGACGGCGTCGACGCCGATGTCCTCGACGACCGCATCGATCTGGTCGCGCAGCATCTGCGCCGGCACCGAATGGATCGAGCGCACGCCCAGCGTGTTCTGCGCCGTCAGGGCCGTGACCGCCGTCATGCCGAAGCAGCCGAGCGCGGCGAAGGTCTTGAGGTCGGCCTGGATGCCGGCGCCGCCGCCGCTGTCGGAACCGGCGATCGACAACACGCGCGGATAGCGGAAGCGCGGGGGAGCGGCGGCAGGGACGTTCATCTGGATCCTTCGTGACCGTGACAACAGGTGCTCCGAAGGCCACCGGGACCCGGCAGGCGACGCCGCAGGGTCAGGGTGGAGGCTCTTCTTCCGCCGGCATTAACCGGTTCAAGTTCACGGGTTTGAATCTCAGCACTTGCGTGCACCCCGGAGCGGAGCCGATCTTACTCCCCTTGCGATGCGCTGTGCACAATCGCCCTCATGAGCAAGCAAGTCCTGATCGCGGGCGCCGGCATGGGCGGCCTGGCCGCCGCCATCGCCAGCGCGCGCGCCGGCTGGCATCCGCGCGTGTTCGAGCAGGCCGATGGCTTCGGCGAGGCCGGTGCCGGCATCCAGCTCGGGCCCAACGCGACGCGGGTGCTGGAAGCCTGGGGACTGGGGACGGCGCTGGCGCGGGTGGCGGCCTTTCCACAGCGGCTGGCGGTGCGCAGCGCCGGCAACGGCGAGGTGCTGGCCCAGCTCATGCTCGGCCCCGCGCTGCTGGAGCGCTACGGCGCTCCCTACGCCACCTTGCACCGCGCCGACCTGCATCGCGTGCTGCTGGACGGCGCTGCTGACGCCGGAGCGGAACTGCTGGTGCAGGCGCGCATCGAGCGCGTGCGCGAGGCGCCCGACGCGGTGCTGGTCAGCCTGGGCGGGCCGACCGAGATCGAGGGCGACGCGCTGGTCGGCGCCGACGGCTTGTGGAGCCGCGTGCGGCAGGAGATCTGGGCCGACGGGCCGCCGGTGTCGACCGGCCACCTGGCGTACCGCACGCTGGTCGCGCAACAGGACCTGCCGAAGTCGCTGCGCAGCGACGAGGTCACGGTGTGGCTGGGTCCGCGGCTGCACGTGGTGACCTATCCGGTGCGCGGCGGCGACTGGCTCAATGTGGTGGCGATCGTGCAGGGCGCGCTGACCGCGGAGCCCGAAGCCTGGGACCAGGCCGCGGCGGCCGGCGACCTGCAGCAGGCGCTAGGTGCGACCTGCGCCGCGCTGCAGGAGCTGGTGCAGGCCGCGCCCGACTGGCTGCTGTGGGTGCTGCACGAGCGGCCGCCGCTCAAGGGCGCGCAGGCGATGTCGCATGGCCGGGTGGCGCTGCTGGGCGACGCCGCGCATCCGATGCGGCCTTACCTGGCGCAGGGGGCGGGCATGGCGATCGAGGACGCGCAGGAACTGGGACGCTGCCTGGCGATGGCGCGCGACCGCATCGCCGATCCGGCCACCGCGCTGCGCCGCTATGCGCTCAATCGCTGGGAGCGCTGCGCCCGGGTGCAGCGCCAGGCCGAGCGCAACGGCCGGATCTTCCATGCCACCGGCCCGGTGCAGTGGGGCCGCGACCTGTCGCTGCGCCTGCTGGGCGAACGGCTGCTGGACCAGCCGTGGCTGTACCGGTGACGGCGGTCACGTCATCCCGGGCCTGACCGGGATGACGCGCCGGCATGACAGGACTCACAGGTCGGTGCGCAGCTTCCAGATCTCCGGGAACAGCACCACGTCCAGCATCTTGCGCAGGTAGCTGACGCCGCCGGTGCCGCCGGTGCCGCGCTTGAAGCCGATGATCCGTTCCACCGTCGTCACGTGGCGGAAGCGCCAGAGCCGGAACGCGTCCTCCAGGTCGGTCAGTTCCTCGCCCAGCTGATAGAGATCGAAGTACTGCTTGGTGTCGCGGTAGACGATCAGCCAGGCCTTTTCCACTTGTTCGCTCTCGGCATAGGGCTGGGTCCAGTCGCGCGCGATGTGGTCCTGCGGCACCGGCAGCCCGCGCCGCGCCAGCAGGCGCAGGGCCTCGTCGTAGAGCGACGGCGCCTCGTACGCCTGCTGCACCAGCGCCAGCAGGTCGGGCCGGTGCGCGTGCGGCTTGAGCATCGCCGCGTTCTTGTTGCCCAGGACGAACTCGATGCAGCGGTATTGCGCGCTCTGGAAGCCGCTGGAGCTGGCCAGGTACGGGCGGATCGCGCTGTACTCCGGCGGCGTCATGGTCGCCAGCACGTCCCAGGCGTGCACCAGCTGCTCCATGATGCGCGACACCCGCGCCAGCATCTTGAACGCGGTGCCCAGTTCGTCCTGCGCCACCGCCGCGATCGCCGCGTGCAGCTCGTGCAGCATCAGCTTCATCCACAGCTCGCTGGTCTGGTGCTGGATGATGAACAGCATCTCGTTGTGGTCGGGCGAGAGCGGCTTCTGCGCGCCCAGGATGGCGTCCAGCTGCAGGTAGTCGCCGTAGCTCATGTCGCGGCTGAAATCCAGCTGCGCCTTTTCCTCGCGCACGATGTCTTCCGGTGTTGGCGTCGGCTTCATGCTCAGGTCACCGCGTGCTTCTGGTTGAACTCGGGCCGCTCCCACTCGCTGCCGGCCAGCACCTGGCGCAGCTGCTCCACCGCGTTCCACACGTCGGCGAAGCCGGTGTACAGCGGCGTGAAGCCGAAGCGCAGGATGTCGTGGTCGTCCGTTCGGGCTGAGCCTGGCCTGTCCTGAGCTTGTCGAAGGATCGAAGCCCCGGCGCGGAAGTCGCCGATCACGCCGCGCGCGATCAGCGCCTGCACGATGGCGTAGGCGCCGTGCTTGCGCGTGAGGCAGACCTGCGATCCGCGCCGCCCATGCTCGCGCGGCGTGGCCAGGCCCAGCCCGTGGCCGGCGCAGCGCTCTTCCACCAGGGCGATGAACAGGTCGGTGAGCGCCAGCGACTTGGCGCGCACCGCCTGCATGCCGCCCACGGCTTCGGCCGCGACGAAGGCGTCCAGCCCGCACTCCAGCGCCGTCATGCTCAGGATCGGCTGGGTGCCGCACAGATAGCGCGAAATGCCCGGCGCCGGCCGGTAGTCGGGCGTGAACTCGAACGGCGCCGCATGACCCCACCAGCCGGCAAGAGGTTGCCAGAAGCGGTCCGCATGGCGCGGATGCACCCACACGAAGGCCGGCGCGCCCGGGCCGCCGTTGAGGTACTTGTAGCCGCAGCCCACGGCGAAGTCCGCCTTCGCCGCATGCAGGTGGACCGGCACCGCGCCCGCGCTGTGCGCCAGGTCCCAGACCGTCAGCGCTCCGGCGGCGCGCGCCTGCGCGGTGAGATGCGCCATGTCGAGCATGGCGCCGGTGCGGTAATTCACGTGCGTGAGCATCAGCACCGCGGTGTCGTCGGCCAGCGCCGCTTCGATGCGGTCGCTGTCCACCAGGTGCAGGTCGTAGCCACGCTGGCGGCACAGGGCCTCGGCGATGTAGAGGTCGGTCGGGAAGTTGCTGCGCTCGCTCACCACCTTGCTGCGCTTGGGTGCGTCCTGCCCGGCGATCTGCAGCGCGGCGCTCAGCACCTTGTACAGGTTGATCGAGGTGCTGTCGGTCGCCACCACCTCGCCGGCCTCGGCGCCGATCAGCGGCGCGATCTTGTTGCCCAGTTTCTGCGGCAGCTCGAACCAGCCGGCGCTGTTCCAGGAGCGGATCAGGCCCTGGCCCCACTCCTGCGTCACCGCCTGGACGACGCGCGCCGCCGCGGCCACCGGCATCGCGCCCAGCGAGTTGCCGTCCAGGTAGATCACGCCCTCGGGCAGCTTGAACAGCTTGCGCAGGCCGCGCAGCGGGTCCTGCGCGTCGCGCGCGAGGCAGTCTTGCAGTGTGGTCATGGCAGGTCGGAGGATGGCGCGGGATTGGGAATTTCGCGCAGGATGGCGCGAACGGGGGAGGCGTCCGCCGTCATCAGTTTCAGCGGCAGCGCGATCAGCTCGTAATCGCCTTCCGCCACGTCGTCCAGCACGAGGTTCTCCAGCACCCGCAGCCGGCGGCGGCGGATCGCCTGGTGGCTGGGCAGCTCCTTGCTCTCGGCCGGGTCGATGCTGGCGGTGTCGATGCCCACCAGCAGCACGCCGAGATCGGCCAGCTGCTCGATGGTCGCGGCGGCGAAGGCGGCGAGCTGCGGGTCCCAGCGCTCCACCGGCGCGCGCTCGTAGGTGCGCACCAGCACGCGCGCGGGCAGGTCCCTGGCCGCATGGGCGAGATGCTCCCATGTCACCAGCGGTCCCTTGCCGATCGCGTGGATCACGCGGCAGGGGCCGAGGTAGGGCTCCAGCGCCAGCTGGCCGGAGGTCTGGCCGGTGGGGTCGTAATGCAGCGGGGCGTCCGCGTGGGCGCCCACGTGGGGCGACAGCGTGATTTCGCTGACGTTGACCGGGCAGCCCGGCGCGATCTGCGCGGCCCAGCGCTGGCGGTACGGCGTGTCGCCGGGAAAGACCGGAGCGCCCTCCTGGACGGGGGGAGAAATGTCCCAGATGCGCGTGCTCATGGAGCGGAGTTTGCGCCGCCCGTTTCGGCCGTGGTGTCGGTTCCCGCCAACAGCGCGCAAAAATACTTGAGGCCTAAAGGATCGCCGCGGCCGGACCGCGGCCGGCGCCATCCTGCAAGCTGTGGAGGCGCCGCAACCGGGCGTCAACCCGCGCCGGCAAAGGCTCGTTGACCGGTCACTGTATGTCGATACAGGCCCGTGAAAGTCCCTCCGTTTCCAATTTCAGGAGCATCCCATGGAACTGCACACCGCCCGCGAGATCATCAACGTCCTGGCCCAGGGCATCCATCCCGTCACCGGGGAGATGATGCCGCCCGACAGTCCGTACAACGAGCCCCCGGTGATCCGCGCGCTGTTCGCGGTGTCCGAGGCGCTCCAGCAATGCGACGGGCCTCGGGGGCGGCGCGAGCCGCCGGCCAATGCCGGCAAGACCTGGACCGGGGAGGACGACGACAAGCTGCTGGCCGCCTTCGACGCCGGCCGGCAGATCAAGCAACTGGCGCTGGAGCTGGGCCGCAGCCGCGTCGCCGTCGAGGCGCGGCTGGTCAAGCTCGGGAGGATCGAGGGCCGGCCCGGCCTGCCGCTGCGGCCCGGCCACCAGCCCTGAGGGTCAGGCCACCTTGCCCAGCAGCAGGAACTCCATCAGCGCCTTCTGCGCATGCATCCTGTTCTCGGCTTCGTCCCACACCACCGACTGCGGGCCGTCGATGACATCGGCTTCGACCTCTTCGCCGCGGTGGGCGGGCAGGCAGTGCATGAACAGGGCATCCGGCCTGGCGGCGCGCATCATGTCCGCGTCGACGCACCAGTCGGCGAAGGCCTTGCGGCGTTCCTCGTTCTCCGCCTCGTAGCCCATGCTGGTCCAGACGTCGGTGGTCACCAGGTCGGCGCCGCGGCAGGCTTCCATCGGGTCGTTGAACACCTTGTAGCTGTCGCGGCTGCGGATGCCGGCCACGGCCTGGTCCACCTCGTAGCCGCTGGGCGTGCTCAGGTGCACCGTGAAGCCCAGCAGGTCCGCCGCCTGCAGCCAGGTGTTGGCCATGTTGTTGCCGTCGCCGACCCAGGCGACGACCTTGCCCTTGATCGAGCCCCTGTGCTCGATGTAGGTGAAGACGTCCGCCAGGATCTGGCAGGGATGGAATTCGTTGGTCAGGCCGTTGATCACCGGCACCCGCGAGTGTTCGGCGAAGCGCTCGATCTTGTCCTGGCCGAAGGTGCGGATCATCACCAGGTCCACCATGCGGCTGATCACCTTGGCGCTGTCCTCGATCGGCTCGGCCCGGCCCAGCTGGCTGTCGCCTGTCGTCAGGTGGACCACGGAGCCGCCCAGCTGGTACATGCCGGCCTCGAAGCTCACGCGGGTGCGGGTGGAGGCCTTCTCGAAGATCATCGCCAGCGTGCGGTCCGCCAGCGGGTGGTACTTCTCGTAGGCCTTGAACTTCTTCTTGATCGCAGCGGCGCGCTCGAACAGCCAGGCGTATTCGTCGGCGCTGAAGTCGCTGAACTGCAGGAAGTGGCGGATGGCCATGCTCATTCCGCGAGGAACTGCTTGACCAGCGGCACCAGCAGCGCAACGATCTCGTCGGCCTCCGCGATCGTGATGATCAGCGGCGGCACCAGCCGGATCACGGTGTCCGCGGTGACGCTGATCAGGAGGCCCGCCTCCGCGGCGCGGGTGGTCAGCACCGAGCAGGGCCTGGCCAGCTCCACGCCGATCATCAGGCCCTGGCCGCGCACCTCCACCACGCCGTCGAGGCCGCCCAGTTCGCGCGCCAGCGCGCCCTTGAGGTGGGCGCCGACGCGCGCCGCGTTCTCCAGCAGGCCGTCCTCTTCCATGATCCGGATCGTTTCCACGCCGGCACGCATCGCCAGCGGGTTGCCGCCGAAAGTGGTGCCGTGGTTGCCCGGCTGGAAGATGTTGGCGGCCTTGGGGCCGGCCACCACGGCGCCGACCGGCACGCCCGAGCCCAGGCCCTTGGCCAGCGGCATCACGTCCGGCACGATGCCGGCCCACTGGAAGGCGAACCACTTGCCGGTGCGGCCCATGCCGCACTGCACCTCGTCGATCATCAGCAGCCAGTTCTTCTGGTCGCACAGTTCGCGCACCTGCTGCAGGTACTCGATCCGCATGGCGTTGATGCCGCCTTCGCCCTGGATGGTTTCGAAGAACACGGCCACCACGTTGGGGTTGCCTTCGGTGGCGGCCTTGAGCGCGCCGATGTCGTTCAGCGGCACCCGGATGAAACCTTCCACCAGCGGCCCGAAGCCCTTCTGCACCTTCTCGTTGCCGGTCGCCGACAGGGTGGCGATACTGCGGCCGTGGAAGGCCTTCTCGTAGACCACGATCTCCGGCCGCTCGATGCCGCGGTCGTGGCCGAACTTGCGCGCCAGCTTGAGCGCCGCCTCGTTGGCTTCCAGCCCGGTGGAACAGAAGAACACGTTGGTCATGCCGGAGAGCTCGACCAGCTTGGCGGCCAGCTTTTCCTGGTTCGGCACGTGGTAGTAGTTGCTGCTGTGGATGATCTTGCCGATCTGGTCCTGCAGCGCCGGCACCAGCTTGGGGTGGTTGTGCCCCAGCGTGTTGACCGCGATGCCGCCCAGGCCGTCGAGGTAGGACTTGCCGTTGACGTCCCACACGCGCAGTCCCTGCCCATGCGACAGCGCAATCGGCACCCGGCCGTAGGTGTTCATGGTGTGGGGGGAGGACGCCTCGATCATTGTCATTGAATTCTCTCCATCAAACAAAAAGGGCTCAACGAAGTGAGCCGCTGAGGGTTGATTTTAGGCACAGAGCTTGCACGCGAAGGGTGAGGGATTCGCATCACAGCGATGCGCCGCGGGACCGGCAGCCGCCGGTCCCAAGTCTTATATAAGATACAATACTTGTGCACCGCAGCAACGGCCATCCCGGGGCGGCGGTCCGAGCACACGCCACCAAGAATGGTCTCCAACGACGCCAAAGAACTCTTCATCCAGGGCATCACCCGGGACGGGAAGACCTTCAGGCCCAGCGACTGGGCGGAGCGCCTGGCCGGCGTAATGAGCCAGTTCCGCCCCGGCGGCGCCCATCCCGGCAGCCATCTGAGCTATTCCCCCTGGTGCATTCCCACCGTGGTCAACGGCGTCAAGTGCGTCGTCGTCAACCGCGAGCTGCGCCAGCTGGAGCCGATGGCCTGGGACTTCGTGCTGCACTTTGCGCGCGACAACGACCTGCAGGTGGCCGAGGCCTGCCTGCTGCCGGATCCTCCGAAGAGCTAGTCAGTTGAGGACAGAGCGGCTCGCGCTCGCGCGCCGCCGGCCTGTCCCCAAGGTATTCGGGTGCCAGCAAAGCCGGGCCTTGCCCGGTTGTGCTTCGCCCAACAAAAAACCGCCCGAAGGCGGTTTTTTGCTTTGCTGGCAGCGCACCCGTACAAACGGCAGGCTGACGAATCAGCCTGGGCTGTTTGCCTGAAGCGTCAGGCGGCGGCCTGGGCCAGGGACAGAGCCTTGACCTTGGCGGACAGGCGGCTCTTGTCGCGAGCTGCCTTGTTCTTGTGGAAGATCTCCTTGTCGGCGACCTTGTCCACGATGGACTGGGCCTTGGCAAAGAGTTCGGTCGCCTTGGCCTTGTCGCCAGCGGCGACGGCCTTCTCGACGTTCTTCACCGCGGTGCGGTACTTGGAGCGCAGGGACGTGTTGGCTGCATTGAGCTTGACGTCCTGGCGTGCGCGTTTGCGGCCCGACGCGAGGCGGGGGTTCTTTTTCTTGGGTTTGGCTGAGGCCATGGTGTGAGTTCCTTGTGTTGAAGGATGATGCCAGCAAAGCCTTCCATTATAGGCGATCCCGTCATCCCGGCCGGCCAGGGGGAATCGGCCCGGGGGCGCGGGCTACACTCGGGCCGGTGTCCCTGCTCAAAGCCGCCTCCACCGTCTCCCTGCTGACCCTGGCTTCGCGCGTCACCGGCCTGGTGCGCGACGTCCTGATGAGTTCCGTGTTCGGCGTCAGTGCCCTCACCGACGCGTTCTACATCGCCTTCCGCATCCCCAACATGTTCCGCCGGGTGCTGGGGGAGGGCGCATTCAGCCAGGCCTTCGTCCCGGTTCTGTCCGCCACCCGGACGACCGACGGCGACGCCGGCGCCAAGAGCCTGGTGGACCACGTGGCTACGCTGCTGCTCTGGTCGCTGGTGGTCCTGTGCATCGCCGGCGTGCTGGGGGCGCCGCTGCTGGTCTGGGCGCTGGCCAGCGGACTGAAGAAAACGCCCCAGGCCTACGACGCGGCGGTCGTCATGACGCGCTGGATGTTCCCCTACATCGGCTTCATGTCGCTGGTGGCGCTGGCCGGCGGCATCCTGAACACCTGGAAGCGCTTCGCCGTGCCCGCCGCGTCGCCGGTGCTGCTGAACCTGGCCATGATCGGCACCATTGCACTGGGCGCGCCGTGGTTCCGCAGCCTCGGCATCGAGCCGATCTACGCGCTGTGCATCGGCGTGATGGGCGGCGGCGCGCTGCAGCTCGCCATCCAGCTGCCGGCGCTGCGCGCCATCGGCATGTGGCCGCGCATCGGGGCCACGGCTGCGGCCCTGCGCGAGGCCTGGGCCGACCCGGCCACCCGCAAGATCCTGGGGCTGATGCTGCCGGCCCTGCTGGGTGTCAGCGTGGCCCAGATTTCCCTGTTGATCAACACCCAGATCGCGTCTTACCTGCCGGCCGGCAGCGTGAGCTGGCTCAATTCGGCCGACCGCCTGATGGAATTCCCGACCGCGCTGCTGGGTGTTGCGCTGGGTGTGGTGCTGATGCCGCAGCTGGCGGCGGCGCGCGCCGGCGACGACCCCACGCGCTACTCCGCGATGCTGGACTGGGGACTGCGGCTGGTGGTGCTGCTGGCCGTTCCCTGCTCGGTGGCGCTGCTGGTGTTCGCCCGGCCGCTGGTCGCCACCCTGTTCCATTACGGCGCCTTCAAGGACACCGACGTCACCCAGGTGGCGCTGGCGCTGGGCGGCTATGGCACCGGCCTGCTCGGTCTGGTGGCGATCAAGGTGCTGGCCGCCGGCTACTACGCCAGCCACAACATGAAGACGCCGATGCGCATCGCGATCGTTTCCCTGGCGGTCACCCAGGCGCTCAATTTCGCGCTGGTGCCGCTGCTGGCCCATGCCGGCCTGGCGCTGTCGATCGGGCTGGGGGCGCTGCTCAACGCCGGCCTGCTGCTGGCCGGCCTGTTGCGGCGCGGCAGCTACCGGCCGCTTCCCGGCTGGGGCGTGTTCGCGCTGCAAGTGGTCGCCGGCAGCGCGCTGCTGGCGGTGTTCCTGATGTGGGGCGCCGCCAGCTTCCCGTGGACGGCGATGCGCGCGCAGCCGCTGCAGCGCGTGGGCCTGATGGCGTCCATGCTGCTTGGCGCGGGCGCTCTTTACTTCGTCGCGCTGGCGGCGGCCGGCCTGAAGCTGCGGCAGTTTGTCACGCGCTGAATGCGGGTGCGCGGCGGCCGGAACTTGACGGCCCCCGGCGCCTCCATTACAAAGATCTCATGCTGCTGAACTTGTCCGCTCCGACACCACTCGAGTACTTCAGCTCGCTGGTGCAGAGCGACGACCATTTTCCGCTGCTGGAAGCCGCCGCCAGCCTGGCGCAGGACGAATACCCGGACCTGGACGTGCAGCAGATCCTGGGCGACGTGGACCAGCTGCTGGCCCGCCTGAAGCGCCGGCTGCCGGCCGACGCGGCGCCCCTGCACCGGCTGCGGTCGCTCAACCAGTTCTTCTTCCGCGACCTCAGCTTCGGCGGCAACGTCAACGATTACTGCGATCCGGACAACAGCTACCTGAACGTGGTGCTGCGCACCCGGCGCGGCATCCAGATCTCGCTGGCCGTGCTGTGGATCGAACTGGCGCAGGGCCTGGGCCTTCATGCGCGGGGCGTGTGCTTTCCGGGCCACTTCATGGTCAAGGTCAACCTGCCCAAGGGCCAGGTGGTGATCGACCCGTTCACCGGCCAGTCGCTGTCGCGCGAGGAGCTGTCGGAGCGGCTGGAGCCGTACAAGCGCCGCAACGGCCTGGTCGACGAATTCGAGGTGCCGCTGGGGCTTTACCTGCAGGCGGCGCCGCCGCGCGACATCATCGTGCGCATGCTGCGCAACCTGAAGGAAATCCACCGCTCGCAGGAAGACTGGCAGCGCCTGATCGCGGTGCAGGACCGGCTGGTGATCCTGCTGCCCGATGCCTGGGCCGAATACCGGGACCGCGGGCTGGCCCATGCGGAGCAGGGCCACTCTGCGCAGGCCGTCGGCGACCTGGAAACCTATCTGGTGCACGCGCAGGACGCGCTGGACATCGACGCCATCGCCGACCGCGTGGCGGACCTGCGCCGCGCCCGCAGCTAGCGGCCCGGCGCCGGCCGCGGCCGCAGCGCCAGCAGGGCCAGGGCGCCCACCGCCAGCGCCGCGCCGGTCACGAAGGTCGTCCCCGGCCCCCGCAGGTCCCACAGCAGGCCGGCGACGCCGCTGGCGATCAGCAGGGCCACGCCGCTGACCAGGTTGAAGAAGCCGAAGGCGGTGCCGCGCAGGTCGTCCGGCGCGGTCTGCGCCACCAGCGTCGCCAGCAGGCCCTGGGTCATCGCCATGTGCAGGCCCCACAGCGCAATGCCGGCCCACAGCACCGGGCCGTCCGCGCGCCACGCGAGCAGCAGGTCGGCGGCCACCAGCGCCAGCATCCCGCCGGCCAGCAATGCGGTCTGGCTGACCTTGTCGGAGAGCTTGCCGAACGGATAGGCGCCGACCGAATACACCAGGCTCATCAGGATCAGCACCAGCGGCGTCCAGGCCAGCGCCAGCCCGCCCTGCTGGGCCCGCAGCACCAGGAAGGCTTCGCTGAAGCGGGCCAGCGTGAAGACCGCGCCGACGGCCACCACCCACCAGTAGTCGCGCCCCATGCGCTGCAGGTTGGCGTGCCGGATCGGGTTGGTCCGCTTCGCGCCCGGCGCCGGCGCCGGTTCGCGGATGGCGGTCGCCAGCAGCGCCACCGACAGCAATCCCGGCACCACCGCCACCCAGAAGACGGCGCGCACGTTGTTGGCCCACAGCAGCATCAGGCCGATGGCCAGCAGCGGGCCGAGGAAGGCGCCGACGGTGTCCAGCGACTGGCGCAGGCCGAAGGCGGCGCCGCGCATGCCCGGCGGGGCCAGGTCGGCCACCAGCGCGTCGCGCGGCGCGCCGCGGATGCCCTTGCCGACGCGATCGAGCAGGCGCGCCGTCACCACCAGCACCGGGCCGCCGGCCAGGGCGAACAGCGGCTTGGACAGGGCGCCCAGCCCGTAGCCGGCCACGGCCAGCGGCTTGCGCCGGCCCCAGTAGTCGCTGAGCACCCCGGAGAACACCTTGACGATCAGGGCGGTGGCCTCGGCCGCGCCCTCGATCAGGCCAACGGCCAGCGCGCTCATTCCCAGCGTGGTCACCATGAAGACCGGCAGCAGGCTGTGGATCATCTCGGAGGAGATGTCCATCAGCAGGCTGACGAAGCCCAGCACCCAGATGGCAGCGGGCAGCCGCCTGGCGCCCGCCGGCGTCGTGTCCATCGGGCTCAGCCGACGACCACGGCGGCGCCGGTGCCGCGGGCTGCGATGGCGCCGATCCGGTAGACCGTCTCGCCGCCTTCGCGCAAGGTTGCGGCGACCGCGTCGGCCTGCGCCGGGTCGACCACCACCACCATGCCGATGCCGTTGTTGAAGGTGCGGTTCATCTCGGTGTCGTCGATGCCGGCCGTCGCCTGCAGCCAGGCGAACAGCTCGGTCTGCGGCCAGCTGCCCTTGCGCAGGTGCGCCGCCGTGCCGTCGGGCAGCACGCGCGGGATGTTCTCCAGCAGGCCGCCGCCGGTGATGTGCGCCAGCGCCTTGATTCCCTGTCCTGAGCCTGTCGAAGGGGCCTGTCCTGAGCCTGTCGAAGGGGCCTGTCCTGAGCCTGTCGAAGGAGGATGCTTGGCCAGCGCCGCCAGCACGCTCTTGACGTACAGGCGGGTCGGCGCCATCAGCGCCTGCCGGAACGGCGCGCCGTCCAGCGTGGCGGGCGCGCCGGCGCCGCTGCGCTCGATGCACTTGCGCACCAGCGAAAAGCCGTTCGAATGGACGCCGCTGGAGGCCAGGCCGAGCACCACGTCGCCCGGCTTGACGTCCTTGCCGGTGAGGATCTTCGACTTCTCCACCGCGCCCACCGCAAAGCCGGCCAGGTCGTATTCGCCGGCCGGATACATGCCGGGCATTTCGGCCGTCTCGCCGCCGATCAGCGCGCAGCCGGAGAGTTCGCAGCCGCGGGCGATGCCGCCGATCACGGCCGCCGCCGTGTCCACATCGAGCTTGCCGCAGGCGAAGTAGTCCAAGAAGAACAGCGGCTCCGCCCCCTGCACCAGCACGTCGTTCACGCTCATCGCCACCAGGTCGATGCCGACGGTGTCGTGCATGTTCCACTCGAAGGCCAGCTTGAGCTTGGTGCCGACGCCGTCGGTGCCGCTCACCAGCACCGGCTCCTGGTAGCGCTTGGGCACCTCGAACAACGCCCCGAAGCCGCCGATGCCCGCCAGCACGCCCTCGCGCATCGTCTTTCGGGCCAGCGGCTTGATGCGCTCGACCAGCGCGTCGCCGGCATCGATGTCGACGCCGGCGTCTTTGTAGGAGAGGGGAGTTTGGGTCATGGAGTGGGGCTCGGGGGCGCCTGCGCGGGGCAGGCGGGCACGGCCCGATAGAATTTGCCTACATTTTAGCTACGCATGCAACCCACATCGACTCAGAAACGCGCGGCCGCCTGGATGCTGATCGCACTCCTGGCCGCGCTGGCCCTCTGGCTGCTGGGTCCGGTGATCACGCCGTTCGCCGTCGCCTCGGTGCTGGCCTATGCCCTGACGCCGCTGGTGGACCGCATCGACTCCCTGTGGAACGGACGGGTGCCGCGGGTGCTGGCGGTGATCCTGGTGGAACTGCTGTTCATCCTGGCGCTCTCGGGCATCGTGCTGATGACCGTGCCGATCCTGGCCAAGGAAATCCCGCTGATGCGCGAACAGCTGCCGCTGCTGGTGGACAAGCTCGACACCGTGCTGGCGCCGTGGCTGGCCCAATACGGCATCCACGTGGCGCTGGACGTGGGCAGCCTGAAGGCGCAGGTGCTCAAGTACCTCAACACCAACTACGAGGAGGCCTTCTATTCGCTGCTGGCCTCGCTCAAGCTGGGGGGCAGCGTGGCGCTGACCGTGGTGTTCAACGTGGTGCTGATCCCGGTGGCGCTGTTCTACCTGCTGATGGACTGGGACCGGTTCATCGCCAAGCTGCTGGAACTGGTGCCGCCCAACGCCCGGCCCAAGTTCGATTCCTTCACCCATGAGGCCGACCTGGTGCTGGGCCAGTACCTGCGCGGCCAGCTGCTGGTGATGCTGATCATGGCGATCTTCTACAGCACCGGGCTGGCGCTGTTCGGGCTGGACCTGGCGCTGCCGATCGGCTTCTTCACCGGGCTGGCGATGTTCATTCCGTACCTGGGCTTCGGCATCGGCCTGGGGCTGGCGCTGCTGGCCGGCGCGCTGCAGTTCGCCTCGGCCAAGGCGTTGGTGATGGTGGCCGTGGTCTATGGCACCGGCCAGGTGATCGAGGGCTTCTACGTCACGCCGCGCTTTGTCGGCGAACGCATCGGCCTGCATCCGCTGGCGGTCATCTTCGCGCTGCTGGCGTTCGCGCAGCTGTTCGGCTTCGTCGGCGTGCTGGTGGCGCTGCCGGCCAGCGCGGTGCTGCTGGTGGCGATCCGGCGGCTGCGGGTCGGCTACATGGCCAGCAAGCTGTACCAGTCATGAAGGCGTCCCGATGAAGCAGATCGCCCTGGACATCGGGCTGGCGCCCGGTCCGACGCTTTCGAGCTATTTCGCCGGCAGCAACGAGCCGGCGCTCAAGCACCTGCAGCTGTGGGCCGGCAGCCCGACCCGCTCGCCGGTGCCGACCTATCTGTGGGGCGAGAGCGCCTCGGGCAAGACCCACCTGCTCAAGGCGGTGGAGCATTCGCTGCGCGAACAGGGCGCCAGCGCCGGCTGGCTCGACGCCTCGGTCCACGAGCCGCCCGAATTCGACCCGGCCTGGGCGGTGGTGCTGCTGGACGACGTGCATCTGTACACCGCCGTGCAGCAGCATGCGGCCTTCAACTGGTTCGTCAACGCCCAGACCCACCAGCGGGGCGTGCTGGCCGCCGGGCTGCTGCCGCCGGCCGACCTGCAGCTGCGCGAAGACCTGCGCACCCGCCTGGGCTGGGGCCATGTGTTCCACCTGCAGGTGCTGCACGAGCCGGAGCGCCGCGCCGTGCTGCGCCAGGAGGCGGACGCCCGCGGCGTCTTCCTCGGCGACGACGTGATGGACTTCATGCTGACCCGCTTCTCGCGCGACCTGGGCAGCCTGGTGGCGCTGCTGGGCCGGCTCGATGGCTATGCGCTGCAGACCAAGCGCGCCATCACCATCCCCCTGATCAAGTCCATGCTGGAGAACGAGTGACTGCCAAGCCCGCCAGGAGCCGACTGGCCCTGTTCGATCTGGACCACACCCTGTTGCCGATCGATTCCGACTACGCCTGGGGCGTGTTCACCCAGGAGATCGGCTGGACCGACCCGGAGCTGTTCCGGCGCAAGAACGACGAGTTCTACCAGCACTACAAGGCCGGCACGCTGGACATCCACGAGTACGTGCGCTTCGCCACCGATGCGGTGCGGCAGAAGGGTCCCGTGGAGGCCGCCGCCGCCCACGACCGCTTCATGCGGGAGGTGGTGCAGCCGCACCTGCTGGAGGAGTCGATCGCGCTGGTGCGGCGCCACCAGCAGGCCGGCGACGAGGTGGTGATCGTCACCGCCACCAACGAATTCGTCACCTGGGCCATCGCGCAGGCCTTCGGCGTCACCGAGCTGATCGCCGTCGAACTGGAGCGCGACGGCGACGGCTGGATCACCGGCGCCATCCGCGGCGTGCCCTCGGCCCGCGAAGGCAAGGTGACGCGGGTGGAGCAGTGGCTGGCCGCCACCGGCCGCGGCTGGGGCGACGTCGAGACCACCTTCTATTCCGATTCCTTCAATGACCTGCCGCTGCTGGAGAAGGTCGACCACCCGGTCGCCACCAATCCGGACGACCGGCTAAGGGCCGTCGCGCAGCAGCGCGGCTGGCGCATACTCGACCTGTTTGACAAGAAATGATCAAGAAATTCATCGACAAGCTGCTGGGGAAATCCGCCAGTTCAGCCAGTAAGAACCGCTTCGGCAAGCGCCAGGAAGTGGGACCCGAGGAGCACGGCATCAACCCCGCGCTGGTGGACGAGCGGGCCCTGAACGTGGTGCACACCCTCAAGCAGGCCGGCTTCGAGGCCTACATCGTGGGCGGCGCCGTGCGCGACCTGCTGGTGGGCCTGCGCCCGAAGGACTTCGACGTCGCCACCGACGCCACGCCCGAGCAGGTCAAGGGCCTGTTCCGGCGCGCCTTCATCATCGGCCGGCGTTTCCGCATCGTCCACGTCGTCTATGGCCGCGGGCGCGAGCACGAGGTGATCGAGGTTTCCACCTTCCGCGCCTACATGGACAACGCCGCCGCCGAACAGGTGGCCGGCAACGAGAAGACCAGCAAGAGCGAGCTCGCCGGCATGAAGCACGCGGTTGATTCCACCGGCCGGGTGCTGCGCGACAACGTCTGGGGCCCGCAGGAGGAAGACGCCACCCGCCGCGACTTCACCGTCAACGCGATGTACTACGACCCCGAGACCCAGATCGTGGTGGATTACCACAACGGCATCAAGGACGCCAAGAAGCTGACGCTGCGCATGATCGGCGACCCGGCCACGCGCTACCGCGAAGACCCGGTGCGCATCATCCGCGCCGTGCGCTTCGCCGCCAAGCTCAATCCGCTGGGCTTCAAGCTCGACCCGAAGACGGCGGCGCCGCTGGTGCAGTCGCAGGCGCTGCTGGCCGACGTGCCGCAGAGCCGGCTGTTCGACGAGATGCTCAAGCTGCTGCAGACCGGCCATTCGCTGGCCACCATCGAGCAGCTCAAGGGCCTGGGCATGGCGCGCGGCATCTACCCGCTGCTGGACGTGGTGGTGGAACGCGCCGACGAGCCCTTCGTGAAGGCGGCGCTGCAGGACACCGACCGCCGGGTCGGCGAGAGCAAGCCGGTGGCGCCCAGCTTCCTGCTGGCCTGCGTGCTGTGGGCCGACGTGCGCGACGGCTGGGCCCAGCGCCTGGAGAAGAAGCAGCATCCGTTTCCGGCGCTGCAGGATGCGATCGACGACGTCTTCAATGCGCGCATCGGCGATGTCTCGGGCCGCGGCAAGCTGGCGGCCGACATGCGCGAGATCTGGATGATGCAGCCGCGCTTCGAAAAGCGCATCGGCAGCACGCCGTTCAGCCTGGTGGAGCAGCCGCGCTTCCGTGCCGGCTTCGACTTCATGCGGCTGCGCGCCGACGTCGGCGAGGTGGACGTGGTGCTGGCCGACTGGTGGCAGGAATTCAGCCAGGCCAGCGACGCGGTGCGCGAGGACCTGGTGGTCCAGGCGCGCGAGGAACAGGGCAAGGGCCAGCGCCGGGTGCGCGTGCCCAAGCCGCCGGTGGCGGCGCCGCGGGCCGACGACACCCCGGGCCGCTGGCCGTCCGCGTTCGCGCAGCGCGACGAAGATGCTGACGGCGGCGACAACGCCGACGAGGACGAGGGCCGGCCGCAGGACGGCGCCGAGGGCGCTTCCGCCGATGCGCCGCGCAAGCGCCGCCGGCGCCGCCGCAAGCCGGCCGGCGAGGGTGCAGCGCCCCGGCCGCCCGGCGACAGCGGCGGCCAGTAGGCGATGCAGGGCGCGCCGCAACGCGAGCCCGTCAGCGCCTGGATCGGGCTGGGCGCCAATCTGGGCGATGCGCGGCAGGCCGTGCTCGATGCGATGGACGCGATCGGCGCCGTGCCCGGCACCGCCGTCACGCAGCGCTCGTCCCTGTACCGCAGCGCCCCGCTGGAGGCCGGCGGACCCGACTACATCAATGCCGTCGTCGAAGTGCGCACCGCGCTGACCGCGCCCGAGCTGCTGGCGCAGCTGCAGCGCATCGAGCAGGGCGCCGGCCGCACCCGGCCCTACCGCAACGCGCCGCGTACGCTGGACCTGGACCTGCTGCTGTTCGGCGCCGGCTCGATCGCCAGCGCGCGGCTGACGGTGCCGCACCCGCGCCTGCAGGAGCGCGCCTTCGTGCTGCTGCCGCTGGCCGAGATCGCGCCGCAGGCGGTGCCGGCCGAAGCGCTGGCGGCCGTTACCTCCCAGGTCATTGCCCGCGTGACGTAGCGCGCCGACGATGGAGGCCTCACCACAAGGAGGTCTTCATGAGCGACACCGGCCTGATTGCAATTGCCTGCGGGCTGATCATCGGTTTCGGCGCCATCGGCGCCTGCCTGGGCATCGGCGTGATGGGCGGCCGCTTCATCGACGGCGCGGTCCGCCAGCCCGAGCTCATGGAACCGCTGCAGGTCAAGATGTTCCTGCTGACGGGACTGATCGACGCCAACTTCCTGATCGGCGTCGGCGTGGCGATGATGTTCGTCTTCGCCAACCCGTTCGGCAAGTAGCCGCTAGAACCAGCCGACCAGGCCCGACTGCTTGGCGTTCTGGGGATTGGAGCCGGCGGCCCGCACCCGGTCCAGCGCCTCGGCCTGGTCCAGCCCCAGCGCCTTGAGCACGCAGGCCGCCGCGGTGCCGGTGCGGCCCAGGCCGGCGGCGCAATGCAGCATCACCGCGTCGCCCTGGCGCAGCGATTGCGCGATGCGGGCGATCTCGCGCCGGAACCCGGGCGGATCGTCCGGCAGTCCGAAGTTGGGCATCGGCAGGTTCTGCCAGCGAAACGGCAGCCGGCCCTGGTCCAGCGCCGCGTGGTAGGCCGGCGAGAGTTCGGCCACTTCCTGCCGCGGCGTCAGGCACACCACCAGCGCCAGCCCGGCACGCCGGGCCTCGCTGTCGAACGCATGCCACGGCACGCAGCGGCCCGGCATGGAGGAGAGCCAGAGCGTGCCCGGGACATCGGGCGGCAGGGCGACGGGACGCAGCGTCATGCCGCGATTTTCCATCGCACGCCCGGCTACTGCGCGCCGCCGGAGCGCTTTTTGAGCACCTCGACTTCGCTCACCGCGGCCGCGCGGTTCCCCCACGAGGTGCGCAGGTGGGTCAGCACGGCGGCGACGTCGGCGTCGCTGAGCAGCAGCACGTAAGGCGGCATGCCGTACGGCCGCGGGTTGCCGGCGGTGGCCGGCGGGAAGCCGCCGTACATCACCACCTGCACCAGGTTGGAGGTTTCCTTCAGCTGCACCGCCCGGTTGCCGGCCAGCGGCGGATAGGCGCCGGCCACGCCCTGTCCCTGGTCGCCGTGGCACTGCGCGCAATGGTGTTCGTAGAGCTTGGCGCCGCGCTGCGCCTTGCCGGCGTCCACGGCGACCGCCGCTGGCGGCGGCGCCGTCGCCGTCGGCACCAGCCCCTTCATGAACACCGCCATGGCGCGCAGGTCGTCGGCGTTCCAGTGCTGGGTGCTGTTGAACACCACCTCGGCCATCGGCCCGAGCACGAAGCCCCGGGGCGAGATGCCGGTCTGCATCACCCGCACCACGTGCTCCAGCGGCCAGTCGGCCACGCCGGCCTCGGCCGCCGAGGTGAGCGATGGCGCATACCAGTTCTGCATCGGAATCAGGCCGCCCGACAGGTCCAGCATGTCGCTGCTGGCCCCCAGGGCATTGCGCTGCGTGTGGCAGGCGGAGCAGTGGCCCAGCCCGTCCACCAGGTAGGCGCCGCGGTTCCAGTCCGCCGAGCGGGCCGAATCCTGGACGTAGAGCGCCGGCCGGAAGTACAGCGCCCGCCACACCGCCAGCGCCGCCTGGGTGTTGAACGGCCAGTCCAGCGCGTGCGCCTTGTTCTGCTGTTTCGCCGGCGGCTGGCTGCGCAGGTAGTCGAACAGCGCGTCCGAATCGGCGCGCGTCACCATCGTGTAGTTGGGATAGGGAAAGGCCGGGTACAGCAGCCGGCCGTCGCGCGAGCGGCCGTTGTGCAGCGCGCGCCAGAACTGGCCGGCCGACCAGTTGCCCAGGCCGGTGGCCGGGTCCGGTGTGAGGTTGGACGAATAGAGGATGCCGAACGGCGTTTCGATGCCGCGCCCGCCGGCGTACGGCACGCCGCCGCGCGCCGTGTGGCAGCCGGCGCAGTTGCCCAGGCTGGCGAGGTAGGCGCCGCGCGTGACCTGCTGGGCGACCGGCGCCGCGGCCGGCGGCGAATCGTCGATCTTGTCCTCGCCGCGCACGTTCAGGTACCAGACCAGTGCCAGCAGCACTGCCACGCCCACCAACAGGCCGAGCAGCAGCCGTTTCATGGCGCCTGCCTCCCGGCCGGCAGGCTGGCGCTGCCGCAGGCGATCTCGGGCGGCTTCGGCAGCGAGGCGGCGGGATGGCTGTTCGCGCCCGGAACCTGCTGCGACAGCCAGGTTGCCACCGCGGTGATCTCGTCGGGCGCCAGCCGCCTGGCGACGTCGGCCATGCAGTCCGGCGCATGGGCGCGGCGCTGGCCGGTGCGCCAGGCACCGAGCTGGCTGGCGATGTAGTCGCGCGGCAGGCCGATCAGGCCCGGCGTGTTGGGCTGCACGCCGGTCAGCGCCGGCCCGTGGCACAGCGCGCAGGCCGGGATGCCGCGCTGCGGATCGCCCTGGAGCGTCAGCGACTGTCCCTGCTGCAACAGCGCCGGACTCGCCGCCGTCGCATGCGGCTGCACGTAGGGCAGGTCGAGCGCGGCGAAATACTGCGCGATCTCCAGCAGGTAGGCCTGCGACAGCGGATCGACCAGCCGCGTCATCAGCCCGTAGTGGCGGCGGCCGTCGCGGAAGTTCAGCAACTGGTTGTACAGGTAGCCGGCCGGCTTGCCGGCAATCCGCGGGTAGTAGCCGTCCGGGCCGGCCCGGCCTTCCTTGCCGTGGCAGGCGCTGCAGGCCAGGGTGCGCTGGGCCATGCTGTCCTCGAACACGGGGGCCGCGGCGGCGAGACTGGTGCCGGCGGCCAGCAGCACGGCGAAGAGAATGCGTTTCACGATCAGTGGAATCATGCCACCGCGAGTGTCCGCGTGCGGTCCCCGGGCGCTAGCGCGAGGGCAGCGAATCGAATTGCAGCAGCACGTCCGATTGCGGATAGGCCACGCACGGCAGGATGAAACCTTGCGCCTTTTCTTCCGCCAGCAGGCCCGGCCACGCGATGCGGTAGGAGACGCGGCCCTCGGCCAGCAAGCAGATGCAGGTGCGGCAGCTGCCGTTGCGGCAGGAGTTGGGCAGATCCAGGCCGGCGGCGGCAGCCGACAGCAAGAGCGGCTGCTGCGCCGGTGCGTCGAAGGCCGCGCCGCCCGGCTGGATCCGGGCCCGGAAGGTCGGCGTGGTCGGCGTCATCGGCCCCGGGTCGGTCATGGCCCATCATAATCAGCGCCCACATCACCGATTTCGAGATTCCATGCCCAGCTACAAGGTCCGCCCTGCCGTCGACAGCGACGCCGATGCCATCGCCGCGGTCCACGCCGCTTCCTCCCGCGCCGCCTATGAAGGCCTGGTTCCGGACCAGCACGAAACCCTGCCGATGGAAAAGCGCCGCGCGTTCTGGCGCGACGCCATCGAATACAGCGAGCCGCAGGTCCACGTCGCGATCGACGAAGAGGGCGCGCTGGTCGGCTTCGCCGGCTTCGACCGCTCGCGCGATCCCAAGTCCAAGCCCACCACCGGCGAGATCTGGGCGCTGTACGTGCTGCCTTCGCACTGGAACAAGGGCGCCGGCCTGGCGCTGTGGGACGCGACCCGCGAAGGCCTGATCGAGGAGGGCTGCACCGAGGTGACGCTCTGGATCCCGCTGCTGAACACGCGCGCCATCCGCTTTTGCGAACTGGCCGGCTTCAAGCGCGAGAACAACACGGCCAAGACGGCGGTGATCGGCGGCGTGAAGCTGGAGGAAATCCGGCTCAAGCGCAAGCTCGACTGAGGTCCGATGGCCTCCAGCCTGCTCGCGCTGATCGACGACATCGCCACGCTGCTGGACGACGTCGGCGTGCTGACCAAGGTGGCGGCGCAGAAGACGGCCGGCGTGCTGGGCGACGACCTGGCGCTCAATGCGCAGCAGGTCAGCGGCGTCAGCGCCGACCGGGAACTGCCGGTGGTCTGGGCGGTGGCCCGCGGCTCCTTCGTCAACAAGGCGATCCTGGTGCCGGTGGCGGTGGCGCTCAGCGCGCTGGCACCGTGGGCCGTCACACCGCTGCTGATGGCCGGCGGCGCCTTCCTGTGCTTCGAGGGCTTCGAGAAGCTGGCCCACCGGCTGCTGCACAGCAAGCACGAAGACGATGCGCAGCACAAGCTCCTGACCGAGGCGCTGGCCGATCCCGCGGTGGACCTGTGCGCGCTGGAGAAGGACAAGATCAAGGGCGCGGTGCGCACCGATTTCATCCTGTCGGCAGAGATCATCGCGATCACGCTCGGCACCGTGGCCGACAGCGACATCGTCACGCGGCTCACGGTGCTGTCGCTGATCGCAGTGGTGATGACGGTGGGCGTCTACGGCATCGTCGCGGGCATCGTCAAGCTCGACGACCTGGGCCTGTACCTCACGCGCAAGGCCGGCGCCGCCCGTGCGGTGGGCGCGGCCATCCTGCGCGCCGCGCCGTGGTTGATGAAGTCCCTGTCGGTCGCCGGCACCGCCGCGATGTTCCTGGTCGGCGGCGGCATCCTGGCGCATGGCTTCACGCCCCTGGGCCACGCGATCGAGGGCATCGCGCCAGGGCCGGCCCATGGCGTGGTCAAGCTCGCGCTCAGCGTGCTGGTCGGCATGGTGGCCGGCGCCGTGGTGCTGGGCGTCGTCACGCTGGCGCAGCGCCTGTTCGGGCGCGGCAAGGCCGCGGCAGCGTGACCCAGCAAGCCATGCTCGAGTGGGTGGAGCAGGAGCAGCCCCGCAGCGCGCGCTGGCGCTCGGAAGCCGGCAGCGCGCCGCCGCGGCGGATCCAGCCGGCCGACGACACGATGACCGCCGACGCGGCTTACCGGCTGGCCAGCGAGGGCACCGGCCTGCTGTGGCGCGGCGATTTCCAGAACGCGCGGCAGCTGCTGCAGGCGCTGGCGCGGCGCGCCGACCGCAAGCCGCGCAAGGGTGCCCCGGCTGGGCCCGCCGAACCGGGCGAGGCCTTCCACCGGCACCGCATGGCGCAGGGGCAACGAGCCCGCATCCTCTCGATGCTGCTGATCGAACTGGCAGGCGACTACGCCATTGCGCTGCGGCGCGCGCCCGACCTGCGGCTGGCCTGCGCCGAAGCCTGGGGCCCGCCGGACGGCATGCCGTCGGTGGCCTCGCTGCGCGAACTGCTCGGGCTGGTCGGCGCCCACGAGTGGCGCAAGAAGGGCGTGGAGATCGCCGCGCTCGGGCCGGCGCCGAACAACCGCATCCATGCCCATTACGGGGTGTTCTCCCCGGTGCGCGGCGAGTACATCGACCTGGTCGCGCAGGCGCCGCTGCCGGCCACCACGCTGGCGTTCGACATCGGCACCGGCACCGGCGTGCTGGCCGCGCTGCTGGCGCGGCGCGGGGTGCAGCGCGTGGTGGCCACCGACCAGGACCCGCGCGCACTGGCCTGTGCCCGCGACAACATGGCGCGCCTGGGCCTGGCCCAGCGCGTGGAGGTGGTGGAGGCCGACCTGTTTCCGCCGGGCCGGGCGCCGCTGGTGGTGTGCAATCCGCCGTGGGTGCCGGGCCGCGCGAGTTCGCCGATCGAACGCGCGGTGTACGACGAGGGCAGCCGCATGCTGCGGGGCTTCCTGGCCGGCCTGGCGGCGCACCTGGGACCCGGCGGCGAGGGCTGGCTGGTGCTGTCGGACCTGGCCGAGCACCTGGGGCTGCGCAGCCGCGGCGAGCTGCTCGAATGGATCGAGGCCGCCGGCTTGCAGGTGCTGGGGCGCAGCGAGGCGCGGCCGCACCATCCCAAGGCCAGCGATCCGGACGATCCGCTGCACGCCGCGCGCTCGCGCGAGGTGACGGCCTTGTGGCGGCTCGGCGCCCGCGGCTGAAAGGCCCGCGTCCTACGCCCGGCCCGGCGGGCCGCTGGTAACTTCGCCGGATGGACTTTTCCGCGCAATGGCTGGACTGGATGCAGTGGCCGGCCATGCTGGCCACGGTGCTGGCCGCCTGGCTGGTCGGCTCGGACCGCGAGCGCCGGCGCAGCGCCGGTTTCTGGGTGTTCCTGGCGAGCAATGCGCTGTGGATCGTCTGGGGGGTGCACGACGGCGCGATGGCCCTGATCGCGCTGCAGCTGGCGCTGGCGGCGCTGAACCTGCGCGGGGTGTTCAAGGCCAAGGCCAAGGTCAAGCAACAGGCGCGGCCGGCCGCCGCATCGTAGGTTGCCTCCTACCGGAGCTCGCGCCCTTGGCGGATAAGCAGGCTTGCTCGTCCTTCGGACAATGGTCCATCGCAACTCGAACTGCCCGGAGGGTGCCATGACCAGTCTTTCCCAGCCGTCACAGGCTTCGGCGTCCACGCCCTCGGGCATGGCCATGGCTGCGGCCGACTCCGGCTGGTCCGGCGCGATGGACGACATCGCGCTGGGCTGCGAGTGCGCCGATCCGGCGCTGCAGATCGCGATGTGGGGCCTGGAAGCGGGCGATGCCGGGCCGGGCGCCGTTTCCGTCTCCTGATGCCATGACGCCAGCCAAGCGACCCGCCCCCGACGACAGCCAGCGCAATCGCGACCGCGAGGACTTCTGGTCCGCGCTGCGCATGGGCTTGCTGGTGGGCGGCGCCGCGCTGGCGATCGGACTGCCGGCGCTGCACTACTGGAAGCGCCCGGTCCCGACCACCTTTCCCGCGCAGGCCAGCCAGGTGCAGGTGCAGCCGCAGGCTGTGCCGCCCGCACCCGCGGCGCCGGCCGAGGCCGCGCAACCGCCGTTGCGGCTGGCCTCGTTCGGCAACGAGCATCCCACCGACGCGGTGCGGCAGATTGCCAACTGGAGCGTCTACACCGGCGACCACAAGCAGATGGCGCTGGTCGTCGTCGACAAGAAGGATGCGCGGGTGTGGGTGTTCGATCCGCAGGGCAAGCTGGTCGCCAACACGCCGGCGCTGCTGGGGGCGGCGATCGGCGACGACAGCGTTCCCGGCATCGGCGAGAAGCCGCTGTCGCAGGTCCGGCAGGAGGAGAAGACCACGCCGGCCGGCCGTTTCATCGCCGAACCGGGCGTCAATGCCAGCGGCGAGGACGTGGTGTGGGTCAGTTACGACCTGGCCGTGTCGATGCACCGCGTGCGGCCGGTCGTCAAGGCCGAACGCCGGCTGGAGCGGCTGGCGTCGCCGACGCCGGCGGACAACCGCATCTCCTTCGGCTGCATCAACCTGCCGCCGAAGTTCTACGAGCAGGTGCTCAGCCCCACCGTGCGCAAGTACGGCGCCGTGATCTACGTGCTGCCGGAAACGCGCAGCCCCGCCGAGATGTTTGGCGCGTACGACGTGACGCCTGACACCCATCTCGCGCTGCGCTGAAAGCGCAGGTTCCGTCTTACAGCGGGGCGCGCCGGCAACTGACGTTGCGCGCCGCCCAGGCTCTTATGGTTGATGCAGCTGGGATCATCCAGCTCCAACCATCAAAGCCAATCAGGAGTCAGTTCCCATGAATGCATCCCGTCACCTCAAGACCCTGCTCGCAGGCGCCGCGGCCGTCGCCCTCATCGGCACCGCGATGGCCCAGGGCAACCCGCCCAATCCGGCCGTCAAGAGCGCCCCGGTCGGCGCCGGCCAGCAAAGCACCCAGAACACGCCCATGGGCACCACCGGCACCCCGGCTGGCGGATCGACCGCAACCGGCGCGACCAGCAACAGCAGCTCCAGCAACATGGGCACCGCCAGCACCGGCAACACCCCGTCGGGCACGTCGATGGGCTCGTCCAGCACCTCGGCCGACACGTCGATGACCCCGGTCACCAAGACCCACCGCGCGCGTCACATGAAGCGCGCTGCGCGTGCCGACCGCAACTGACAAGAACACGCTGTCACACTACAAGCGGGCCCTCGGGCCCGCTTTTCGTTGTGCGCGGCCTTCAGGCCGGGCGCCAGGGATTCTCCGCCACCGCGCAGCCGCTGATGCGCCAGCTCGCATCCGGCTGGCGCTCCAGCGCGAACAGCGCGATCCACGACTTGTCGTCGCCGTCGGTGATCTGCACCATCTGCAGCACGGTGCCGTCGTCTTCTTCCGGCTTGAGGAAGGCGAAGGAGGCCGGCCGGTAGACCATCGGATAGGCGCCGCGCACCATCGCCAGGAAGCGCAGCGGATTGCCGATCGCCTCGCGCACCGACGGAGTCGCGGTCTCGAAGGCGCTGTCGGCGTCGTCGTCGGCGAAGGCGTTGAGCTGCGCCATCACCACCTGTCGCACCGCCTCGGCGTCGGTGGGCGCCAGCGGCGTCGCGCTCGCATGCATCGAGGCAGTCGCAGCCCCGAACGCCAGCATCAGCAGCAACGCAAGACGAAACAAAGCCGGGCGCATGGAAGTCTCCCAACGTTGACCTTCAATCCAGAATAGGCGAGGGCGTCGGGTTGCCTGTAGGCAGAAGGCGCGGCGGCGCGTGGGACGCCGCAATCGGGCGCCGGGCGGAGAAACTGCCGGCGACGAGGACAGCCGGGCACGCTGGACAATGTTCTGACGATTCGCGAACCGCGGAGGTCCGATACCTGTCTTTGTAGCGCGTGGCCCGGCTGGCAACCGCAGTGTGTTGGGAGCCGCAAGGCCTTCTCGCAAGCCGCCCGCCCGACCGGCTGTAGTCCGGCTCCGTCAGCTCTTGCTCAGTCGAACAGCGCCTCGAAGCCGGCGGCCGGCTCGAAGCGCCGGTCGCGGTAATGCAGCCGCGTCGGGCCCGGCATGGCGCGCGTGGCCACCGGATGGCGCTCGTCGCCGGGATAGCTGATGACGCGCACGCCATCGAGCTCGAACGGTTCGGGCTGGATCACAGGCGGCAGCCGGCTGCGCGCCTGCTCCAGCACGCTGGCGACGCTGCGGTGGTGGCTGAGGTGCGCCAGACTCATGATCTGCGGCGGCGCCAGCTCGATCGCGCGGTCCCGGTACTGCTCCAGTGCCGCCCGCGGTTGCAGCCACACGCTGTCGGTCGCCTCGTGGTTGTCGTGCGTGGCCTGCTGGCCGGCCGGCACCGCGGCCACGAAGAAGCGGGTGTCGAAGCGCTTGTTCATCACCGACGGCACCCGCGGCGTGATCCAGCGCGTCCACGGCGTCAGTGCGCTCGCGTTCAGCCGCAGTTGCATCAGCGCCAGCATCTCGTCGAAGGCGCGGCCTTCGCGCAGCAGCGCCGTTGCCTGCGTCGCCAAGGCGGCATGCGCGCCGTCGGCGTACAGCAGGCCGGTCTCCTCGAACGCTTCGCGCAGCGCCGCCACGTAGATGCCGGCTGCGGCGACCGGGTCCAGCTCCGGTTCGCCGAGCACGGCGTGCAGGCGCTGCGGCGGCTGGTCCAGGTGCGCAGCCATGTCGAGCAGCGCGTCCTGCCGGTCCACCTTGCCGCCGGGAAACACATAGGCGCCGCCCAGCACGTCCGACAGCCCATGGCGCTTGATCAGGAAGACTTCGAGCCCACCGGGCGCGTCGCGCAGCATGACGACGGTGGCGGCGGCGCGGACCGGCCCGCTGACCGGTTCGTGATTGAGTTCCATCCGGCTAGGCTAGCAGAGCCGCCGCAGCTCACTGCGCCTGGCGGTTGCCGGAGGTGTGCCCGGCCATGCGGCTCAGGATCAGCTGCCTGGTGGCGAGCACTTCGCTCTCGAACGGTCCGCGCAGCTTGAGCGCTTCGTCCACCTCGCGCAGCGCCTCGGCATTGCGGCCCTGGTCGGACAGGGTCTGCGCCAGGTTGTTCATCGCCACCGTCGACTGCGGGTGCCGCTGCAGCGTCTGGCGCAGCACCTGGGCCGCTTCCGCCAGCGCGCCGCCTTGGTGGTGCAGGTTGGCCAGGCCGATCGCGGCCGGCAGGTTGTCCGGCCAGCGCACCAGCGCCGCCTGGTAGCCGGCGATGCTGGCCTGTGGGTTGCCGGCCCGCTCCAGGCCGACCAGCGCATTGATCCAGCCCGGTTCGGTGGCGGTGGCGGGAATGCGGTCCGGCGCCGTCACCACCATCGCCCAGTAGCCGCTTTTCATCCAGCTGCGCTCGAAGGCGGTGAACGGCATCACCAGCCGCGGCTCGCTGCCCGAATGCAGGTACAGGTCGCCGCGCTCGTAGTCGTAGCCGGTGAGCACGGAGTAATGCCATTGGGTGAAGAACTCGCCCACGTCCTGCAGCAGGATCACCGGATTGCCGGCCGCGACCTCGCGCAGCACGTCGGCGTAGCGCGGCGCCAGCAGGTAGCCGACCCGGCCCCAGCGGCGCGGTGCCGCCAGCATCTCCACCTGCAGGCTGCCCTGGCGCGCCGGCAGGTAGATCTGCCGCTCCAGCGGCTCGGGCGTGACCGCCACGCCGGTGTGCACCAGCACCGTGGCCATCGCCGCCGGGCCGCACTGGTTTTCCAGCTGCGGAAAGAAGGGCACCGCTGCGACCTGCGTCTGCCGCGGCACCCCGGCCGGCCAGGCGCTGCGCAGCGTCATCGTCTGCGGCACGAAGTAATTGCCGAACTGGGCGCATCCCGACAGAGCAACGGCGGCCGCGCAACAGACAAGGCCCGCGATCAGGCGGGCCCTGGAGCATGGACGGGCGGGCGCGCTGCCCGCCCCTGGCTTATCTGCGGAAAGCAAAGTACCAGATCAGTCCGGCAACCACCACCACGGCCAGCCAGCCGCCCGCATCGAGACCCCCCGCCGGTGCGGTGTGCATGTCGCCTGCCAGCTTGAGCACTTCCTGGTCGGTCATGGAGGCGACCCGTTCGCGGGCCATGGCGGGATCGATGCCCTGGGCCTGGAGCTGCGCGGCCGTCTCGGCCCGGTCCAGGACGCTCATCACCAGGCTGCGCTGGGTGGCTGCGCCACCGACAGCCGCGGCCTGCTCCGTCCCGATCATGCCGGCTCGCGCCGTCTGGAACGACAGCGCCATCATGGCGACGATGAGGACGCGGCAAGTGTTTTTCTTCAACGAGATCATCTTCAGGCTCCTAGGTTTGCAAGTTGGATGTAAAGCAGATCAGCGCTGCCGCCAAAAAAACCGGAGGTGGCGCGAGGTCAATATACGCCGCCCGATGCGCCTTGTGTACCGGCCTTGGCGGCCGCGCAACGCGGCCTGACAAACCGGTACAAAAAAGCGGCGGCAGCGGTCGCGGTGACGCACTGACGGGCAGCCCCGGCGGCTTCCTACACCGTGTTGCGCCGGGCGCGCGCCAAATGGCCGCACTTCCAGGAGAAACCGATGTTCAAGATGTTCGCCGCAGCCGGCCTCGCCGTGCTGGTCACGGCCTGCGCCGCGCCCGACCCGGTCTCGGCCAACGACCCGTTGCGGCCGGCGCGCGGCTCCACCGCCAATGGCGAGGCCATCGCCGCGGAATTGGGCTTCCACCCCCCGGTCTACCGCGCCAACAAGCCCGACGGCCCCAACTGAGCGGACGGCGCGGGCGGGGACGGCAAAATACCCGCATCCATCGACTCCCGAAAGCGCGTGCATGTCCCTGCTGGAATCCATCGACAAACAAACCGGGCCGCAGCCGCGTGCCAGCGTGATCGTGCTGCACGGCCTGGGCGCCGACGGCAACGATTTCGTCCCCGTGGCCAGGGAACTGGACCTCTGCGCGGCCGGCGACGTGCGCTTCGTCTTCCCGCATGCGCCGGTGATCCCGGTCACCATCAACGGCGGCTATGAAATGCGCGCCTGGTACGACATCCTGGGTGCCGACCTGATGCAGCGCGAGGACGAAAAGGGCCTTCGCAGTTCCCTGGCGCAGGTGGAAGCGCTGATCGAGCGCGAGAAGGCCCGCGGCATCGAGGCCGGGCGGATCGTGCTGGCCGGTTTTTCGCAGGGTTGCGCGATGGCGCTGCTCACCGGCCTGCGACACCGCGAACGGCTCGGCGGCATCGTCGGACTGTCGGGTTACCTGCCGCTGGCCGCCACCACGGCGGCCGAGCGCCATGCCGCCAACACGGCGACGCCGATCTTCCTGGCGCACGGGCGGATGGACCCGGTGGTGCCGCTGGACCGCGCGATCGCCTCGCGCGACGCCTTGCAGGCGCTTGGCTATTCGGTGGAATGGCACGAGTACCCGATGGCGCACTCGGTCTGCATGGAGGAGATCGCCGATCTCAACCGCTGGCTGCTCGGCGCCCTCGCGTCGGGCCGCTAGCCGGCGGCGCCGGGCACGACCCCGGTCGGTTCGTCCTTGCGGATGCTGTCGCGGTCGCGGTGGTGGTCGCGCAGCTTGCCCAGGCTGTGGTCGAGCGCGTGGAGCAGCTTGCGTGCCGCGCCGCGGAAGGCTTCGTCCTGCGTCTCGGCATGGTGGTTGACGGCGATCGGCTGGTGGCCGGCCAGCCGCGCTTCCATCATGCAGCGCTTGTCGGCGTTGGCGCTCTTGCCGCTGTTCTCGTCGCTGAGCTGGACCTCGATCCGGGTGATGTCCTGCTGGAAGCGGGCGAGCGTCTCGCTCAGGTGCTCGCTGGCCCAGCGCTGCAGCGATTCGGTGTTGTCGACGCCGCTGCCTGTATTGACCTGGATTTGCATGGAGGGTCCTTTCGTTGGGAGATGGCCCAGTCTGGAGCCCCGCCCGCCGGGCCGGCGTAGGACGTTTGCGGCAATTCAGCCGCCGGCCTCAGGGGGCCTTCTTCTTTTCCTTGCCGCGCGGCAGCACGGTGGTGGTCGGCGGCATCGGGCGGTCCGAGGCGAGCTGCCGGGGAGGGGCGTTGTCCTTCTTCGGTTTCTTGTCCATCTTGTTGCTGCGTTGATCGCCTTTTGCCATGGTCGTCTCCGGTCGTTCGTTGATGGGAATGCCTGGCCGCCGCCGCTGCGCGCGCTGCCGCGGCCATGGGGGCGATTCTGCCACCGCCGCCACTGGCTTCCCGGCGCGAAGCCGTGGGCCAGCAGGAAATACGCAAAGGTGTTAACTTCCGCCCCATCACGCCCCGGCCCACCAGACATCCCCCATGAGCAGCTTGCAGAACGCCCTCCAATCGCTGGGCCCCCAACGCCTTGCCGGCATCCGCCGCGGCATCGAGAAGGAGAGCCTGCGCGCCAACGGCAAGGACCTGGCGCTCACGCCGCATCCCGCCGCGCTCGGTTCGGCCCTGACCCATCCGCACATCACCACCGACTACAGCGAATCGCAGATCGAGCTGATCACCGGCGTGCACGCGTCGCCCGAGAACTGCCTGGAGGAGCTGCTGCACATCCACCAGTTCACCTACCGCGCGATCGGCGAGGAAACGCTGTGGGTCTCGAGCATGCCGTGCCGGCTGCCGGCCGACGAGACCATCCCGTTCGGCCGCTACGGCCAGTCGAACGTGGGCCGGGCCAAGAGCGTGTACCGCATGGGCCTGGCCAACCGCTACGGCCGGCGCATGCAGACGATCTCGGGCATCCACTACAACTGGTCGCTGCCCGGGGTCGGCAACGAAGGCTACTTCGCGCTGATCCGCAACTTCCGCCGCCACGCCTTCCTGCTGCTGTACCTGTTCGGCGCCTCGCCGGCGCTGTGTTCGAGCTTCGTCGAGGGCCGCCAGCACGAGCTGCAGGCGATCGGCGACGGCACGATGTACATGCCGCACGGCACCTCGCTGCGCATGGGGCGCCTGGGCTACCAGAGCGACGCCCAGGCCAGCCTGGCCGTCAGCTACAACAGCCTGGACGGCTACGCGGCGTCGCTGCACAGCGCGCTCACCCAGCCCTATCCGCCCTACGAGGCGATCGGCATCATGGGCCCGGGCGGCGAATACAACCAGCTGGCCACCAGCCTGCTGCAGATCGAGAACGAGTTCTACGGCACCATCCGGCCCAAGCGCGTGATCAAGCCGGGCGAGCGTCCGCTGCACGCGCTGCGCGAGCGCGGCGTGGAATACGTGGAAGTGCGGCTGCTGGACCTCAATCCCTTCGTGCCCACCGGCATCACGGCGCCGACGCTGCGCTTCATCGACGTGTTCCTGCTGCACTGCCTGCTGGCCGACAGCCCGCCGGATTCGCCGCAGGAGATCGCGGCGCTGGGCCGCAACCAGCACAAGACCGCCGCCTACGGGCGCCAGCCGGGGCTGGCGCTGGAGCGCGGGGAGGGCGAAGTGACGCTGACCGATTGGGGCTCGCAGCTGCTGGCGGAATTCGCGCCCATCGCCGGCGCGCTGGACGCGGCCCACCAGACCACCGATTACACCGATGCGCTGCGCTCGGCCCAGGCGCTGCTGGACGACCCGGCGCTGCTGCCCAGCGCGCGGGTGCTGGCGGTCATGGAGCAGGACTACGGCAATTCGTTCCTGTCCTTCACCAAGGCGCAATCGCAGCAGACCCGCGCCAAGCTGCTGGCGCTGCCGTTCAGCGCCGCCGAACAGGCGCGCTTCGCGGCGATGAGCGCACAATCGGTCCGCGACCAGAAGGCGATCGAGGCGGCGGACACCATGCCGTTCGAGATCTACCGCCAGCAATACATCGCGCCCGAACGCCTTGGATTGGGGCGAGCGGCCGTCGCGCCGGCGCTGGCTGCGGTCTGAGCGGGATCGGCCGATCCCGGTTACAATGGTGCCTTCGATGGCGCAGGCGATCGAACGCGCCGATCCAACCCTTCCAGGCGCCTGAAGTCTCCACTGCGCACGCGTCTCCCGGGCCATCCCAAGGCCTTTGCACCGGCCCCGCCAAAGCCGGACCAGCTTCCAGGACGCAGCCCCGGACCTCCTCGCGAGGACATGCCAACGGGTTCGATAAGCGCCGGCCCGCCAACGCGGGCTTCCTGCAAGACATTGCGGATCCGCCATTTGCGGTCCGCCCGAAGATTCCATGAACGACAAAGACAACATCACGGTGGGCAAGTACCTCGTCTCGCCCATCACCAAAGCGCTGGAAGACGGCTGGTACGCCTGCTCGGTCTCCATCCGCTCCGGCGCCGCCGGCGCCCGGCACGATCGCGTGCTGCGGCTGACGCGGCTGTTCCGCTGCCGGCTGGCCGCTGCCCGCCACGCCACGGCCGAAGGCCTGCAGTGGATCGGCCAGCGCCATCCCGCCATCCAGGGCGCCGCAGCCGCGGCCGCCTAACCAGAATTCAGGAGAATCCATGGCCAAGGAAGAATTGATCGAAATGAAGGGGCACGTCGACGAGGTGCTGCCCGACTCGCGCTTTCGCGTCACGCTGGAAAACGGTCACCAGGTGATCTGCTACACCGGCGGCAAGATGCGCAAGCACCACATCCGCATCATCGCCGGCGACAACGTGTCGCTGGAAATGTCGCCGTACGACCTGACCAAGGGCCGGATCACGTTCCGCCACATCGCCGGCCGCGCCGGCCCGCCGCCGGCCCGCCGCTAGGCAGCCCGGGCCGATGCCGCTTCGCGGCACGGTCCTACAGCAAGGGGCTGCTGCCGGGCCCACAGTCGGGCTGGGTAATCAGCCCGTACCCCAGGAGCCGGCATGTCCCGATTTTTCCCCCTGGCCGGCCGCATCCTCGCGCTGGCCATCGTTTCCCTCTTCCTGGCCGGACCCAGCCTCGCCGATGACGACTACGGCAACGGCAAGGGCAAGGGCAACAAGCATGGCGACAAGCACTCCGAGAAGGCCGAGCGACAGGCCGACAGGCAGGAGCGCAAGGGCGACCACCAGGAAGCAAAGCGCGACAAGCATCGCGATCGCGACGACGTGCAGGTCGGCCACTACTTCAACGACCACCAGCGCGAAGCCGTCCGCGGCTATTACGGCCAGCAGTACGGCGACGGCCGCCGTTGCCCGCCTGGCCTGGCCAAGAAGAACAACGGCTGCATGCCGCCCGGACAGGTCCGCTACGCGGTGGGCCAGCCGCTGCCGCGCACCGTGCCGGTGTACCAGGTGCCGCAGCCGGTGATCGTGCAGCTGCCGGTCGCGCCGCCCGGCTATCGCTACGTGCGGGTCGGCAACGACATCCTGCTGGTCTCGCCGCAGAGCCAGATGGTGGTGGACGCGATTTCCGGCCTGCTGCGCTGAGCGCCCGCGGACCGGGGCCGGTCACTCGGCCTTGATGTTCGCTTCCTTCACCACGCGCGCGTTCGCGGCGTGGTCCTTGGCGATCAGCGCCGCAAACTGCTGCGGCGTGCCCGTGCTGACCACGTTGTCCAGCTTGCGCAGCTTGTCCTGCAACTCCTTGTCGGCCAGCACCCGGTGATGTCGGCGTTCAGGCGCCGCACCACGTCGGGCGGCGTCGACGCCGGCGCATAGAAGCCGAACAGCGAGGTCAGGTTCGCCTCCGGATAGCCCAGTTCGGCCAGCGTCGGCACCTGCGGCATGGCCGCCAGCCGCTGCGGTCCGGTCACTGCCAGCACCCGCAGCTTGCCCTCGTCGATCAGGCTGTTGATGGTCGCGAACGGGTTGGCCACCAGCAGGTCGAACTGCCCGCCGGCCGCGTCGGTGACCAGCTGGCTGCCGCCCTTGTACGGCACGTGCGTCAGGTCGGCGCCCGACTTGCGCCGGATCTGCTCGATCATGATGTGGCCGAGCGTGCCGAAGCCGGAACTGGCGATGCTCACCTTGCCCGGCTGCGCCTTCGCCAGCGCGATCGCATCGGCCAGGCTCCTGCCCTTGAACCTGGGCGTGGCCAGCAGGTAGACCGGCGAGTACATGACCGAGGCGACCGGCGTGAAATCCCTGATCGGGTCGTACAGCACCTTCATGATGTGCGGGTTCAGCGTCAGCGGGCTGATCGCGGCGAAGGCCAGCGTGTGGCCGTCGTCGGCCTTGGCCACCGCGTCCATGCCGATGGTGCCGCCGGCGCCGGCCTTGTTGTCGACGATCACCGCCTGGCCCAGCAGCGGCGCCAGCTTGTCGCCGAGCATGCGGGCCACCACGTCGGTGACGCCGCCGGCCGGGTAGGGCACCACGATCCGGACGGGGCGGCTCGGCCAGTGCGGCTGCGCCAGGGCATGGCGCGCGCCTGCCAGGCCGGCCAGCAGGCCCGCCGCGAATTGGAGCGTGCTGCGGCGGCTGGTCACCGGTTCATGTCCTCGAGTTCCTGGGCGAACCATTGCCGCGCCAGCCGGTCCCAGAAGCTCGCGCCCAGGCCCAGGATGTCGTCGTTGAAATCGTAGGCGGCGTTGTGCAGGTTCACGCCCGGCTTGCCGTGCGGCCCGTTGCCGATGAAGCCGTAGCTGCCTGGAACCTTTTCCAGCATGAAGCCGAAATCCTCGGACGTCATCGCCGGCGGCACGTCGAAGTGCGCGTTGCCCTTGCCGACCATCGCGCCCATCACGGCGGCCATGAAGCGCGCCTCGTGCGGGTGGTTGACGGTGGTGGGATAGCCCGGCTTGATGGTCACTTCCGCACTGGCGCGGTGGGCCTGCGCGATGTGGCTGCTGATGCGCTGGATGCCTTCGACCAGGTGGTTCAGCGTGGCGGTGCTCAGCGTGCGGCAGGTGCCGTAGATGAACGCCTCGTTGGGGATGATGTTCTCCACCGTGCCCGAGTCGATCTTGCCCACCGTCAGCACCGCGCTATCGAGCGGATCGACCGTGCGCGACACCAGCGCCTGCAGCTGGCCGACGATCGCGCAGGCGATCGGGATCGGGTCCACCGTGGTGTGCGGCTGCGCCGCGTGGCCGCCCTGGCCGCGGATGCGGATCTGGAAGCGGTTGGCCGAGGCCATGATCGGCCCCACCCGCACGCCCATCTCGCCGGCCGGCAGCGCCGGCCAGTTGTGGAGCGCGAACACGGCCTTCACCGGAAACCGCTCGAACAGTCCGTCTTCCATCATCAGCCGGGCGCCGGCGCCGCCTTCCTCGCCCGGCTGGAAGATGAAGTGCACCGTGCCGTCGAAATCGGGCTTGCGCGCCAGCAGCGTGGCGCCGCCCAGCAGCATGGTGGTGTGGCCGTCGTGGCCGCAGGCGTGCATGCGGCCGGCGCTCTTGCTGGCGTACTCGAAGCCGTTGGCTTCCTGCACCGGCAACGCATCCATGTCGGCGCGCAGGGCGATGGCGCGGGCCGGGTCCGCAGCATTGGGCCCGGTCCCGCGCAGCGTGGCGACCAGGCCGGTGCCGCCCATGCCGCGATGCACCGGCAGGCCCAGGGCGGTGAGCCAGGAGGCGACCTGGTCGGCAGTGCGGTTCTCCTCGAACTTCAGTTCGGGATGGGCGTGCAGGTCGTGCCGGAAGTTGATGAGCTTGCCGAGGTAGGGCTGGATATCGGGGGATGATTGCATGCGCGCGCCGGGCCGCGCAAAAGGCGGCGCCGACGCTTCGATCTTAGCCGCTAGCCCGCCGCGATGCGGCCGGTCAGCGGATACATCGGGTCGTTGTAGCCGTGGGTCGATGCATAGCCCGGCGGCACCAGCTGGTCGACGAAACTTTCGTCTTCAGCATCGAGCTTGAGCGACAGCGCGGCCAGGTAGTCCTTCCACTGATCGAGGGTGCGCGGCCCGCCGATCACGCCGTTGACCAGCCGGTTGTTCAGCACCCAGGCGATGGCGAACTGCGTCGGGCTCATGCCGCGGCGTTGTGCATGCGCCTTGAACTGCTGCGACAGTTCCAGCGACTCGGGGCGGAACTCGGTCTGGTGGATGCGCATGTCGCCGCGCGCGGCGCGGGTGCCCGCTTCCGGCTCCGCGCCCGGCTGGTACTTGCCGGTGAGCACGCCGCGCGCCAGCGGGCTGTACGACACCACGCCGACGCCGTAATGCTGGCAGCAGGGCAGCAGCTCGGTCTCGATCAGCCGCGTCACGGCGCTGTACGGAGGCTGGCACACGACCGGCTGCGGCACGCCCATGCGGCGCGCCGTCTCCACCATCCGCGCGACCCGCCAGCCGCGGAAATTCGAGACGCCGTAGTAGCGGATCTTGCCGACGTCGATCAGGCGCGCCATCGTCGACAGCGTTTCCTCGATCGGCACCGTTTCGTCGTCGCGGTGCATGTAGTACAGGTCGATGTAGTCGGTGCCCAGCCGCTGCAGGCTGGCCTCCACTGCCTGCAGCAGCCAGCGCCGCGACAGGCCGCGGTCGTTGGGCGCCTGGCCGACCTGGTTGGCCACCTTGGTGGCGACGACCCAGCGGTCGCGGTCGGCGGCGATCGCGCGGCCGACGATGCGCTCGGACTCGCCCTTGGCGTAGACGTCCGCGGTGTCCAGGGCGTTGAGCCCGGCGTCGCGGGTGGCGTCGATGATGCTGATCGAATCGGCTTCGCTGGTCTGGTCGCCGAACATCATCGTGCCCAGCCACAGCTGGGGCACCTTCAGGCCGCTGTGGCCGAGGGGACGGTAGATCGGGGCGGTCGGCGTGCTCATGGTTGAAACTCCTTGAGCCGCGATTGTGCCGCCGCCGGCGCGGCAGGGGCCTCGGTTGCCGCGCCGCTGCAGCGGCGCCGGCGTCAGCGCATGTCGCTGCGGCGGAACACGTCGGTCTTGGCGAAGGAGGCGTGCGCAGCGGCATCGTGGCCGTTGCGCGGCGCCGCGTCCGGCGCCGCCGGCAGCGCCAGCAGGCCGGCCGGTTCGGTCGCGGCGAACTGCGGCGAGGACTGGGTGGCCGCGTGGCGCTGCAGGTCGGCGTCGCGGACGGCGAACAGGCGCTCGAGGTCGGCCTTGGCCTCGCGCCTGGAATCCTCGAATGCTTCAGGCACCGCCTTGCGGGCGGCCTGTCGAATGGCGGCCGCAGCAGCCGGCCTTGCTGCGGACGGATCGGGAGTTGCGGCCGGCCCCGAAATCACGATGGAGCCGCCGAGCAGGTCGGCGGGGTCACGATGCCTGAGGGCGGACTGGACGGCCAGTTCCGCCACGTCGGTGTCTTCCTCGCCGAAGGCGGAGGTCCAGATGCCCGGATGCGGCATCGGCGGGCAGGCGCTGTCGTCCTCCAGCGAGTACTGCCACGAGATGCCCAGCAGCCAGCGCTCGGCCAGCGGGTCCAGGGTCAGCACCCGCTTCCGGTACGCGTTCTCGAACGCGATGCCGTGCAGCATCAGCCGCGGGTCCCAGTGCTTGAGCAGCAGCCGGACGTGGATGCCGGGATCGCGTCCGCGGGACGTGGCGGCCAGCAGGTCGACTCCGACCCAGGAGCCCGGGATCCCGGCGCGGTTGAGCGTGTCGCGCAGCACCAGTCGCAGCAGTTCGCGCCGGCTGGAGTTTTCCTGCGACATCGGGCTCTTGGTGTTGAGCGTGGACGCGGGAACCGAGCTGGGGGCAGGTTGCGATGCCGGGTTGCCGGCAGAGTTCGAACTGGTAAAGATGCGTTTCAGGAAGCTCATTGCGTTCTCCGGTGGCAGACTGCGGGACCATCCCGGTTCGCCTACCTGTTACCAGGTTGTACTAATAGTAACAATATGTTTATATGGCCGCAATCCAGGCTCGTCTGATACGTGGCAAAAAGCGGTAATTTTTGGCCCCCCTGATCCGTTTTCACCTCCAAATACTCCATTCGAATGACCTCCACCCTGCCCCCCTACGAAGTCCTCCCGCGCGACCTGCAGCCCTACCGCGAGGGCAATACCGGCATCGACTACGTCCATCGCTTCGAGTCCGGCCGGGCCGGCCCGCACGTGCTGGTCAATGCGCTGACCCACGGCAACGAGTTCTGCGGCATGGTCGCCGCCACCCACCTGCTGGACCGGGGCATCCGGCCCAAGATCGGCACGCTCACGGTGAGCTTCGCCAACGTCGGCGCCTATGAGAGCTTCGACCCGGCCGAGCCGTTCAAGAGCCGGCAACTGGTGCAGAACCTGAACCGGATCTGGGCGGCGGCGGAACTGGACGGCACGGCCGACAGCCCCGAGCTGCGCCGGGCCCGTGCCCTGCGGCCCGCGGTGGCGCAGGCCGACCACATCCTGGACATTCACTCCACGTCGCAGGACGTCGTTCCGTTCTGGGTCTATCCGGCGTACGAACGCAATGCGGAGGTGGCGCTCGCGATCGGCCGGCCCCCGGTCCACCTGGTGATGCCCGGCGGCCTGGGCTCGGGCACGCCCCTGATCCAGCATGGCCGCCACGGCGACCCGCAAGGCACCGGCACGGCGATGGTGGTGGAGTGCGGCCAGCACTTCCTGCAGTCGTCCTCGGACCTGGCAACCCAGGTCGCGCTGGACTTCCTGGCCCACTTCGGCCTGATCGATGCCGATCCGGACCGTGCACCGTTGCCGCCCCAGCGCCGCTTCGAGCTGTTGCAGACCCACGTGATCAAGACGACGCAATTCCGCTTCGCCCGGCCGGTGGTCGGCTTCGAAGTGTTCGACCAGGGCGAGCTGGTTTACACCGACGGCGAGGATGAAGTGCGCTCGCCGGTGGACGGCTGCACCATCTTCATGCCCTCGCGCGAGGCCACGCCCGGCAAGGAGGCCGTTTACCTCACCCGCCCGATCGACTGAGCACGCAAGCGTGCCTCATTGGCTGCGGCCGAACACCAGCAGCAGGTTGTTGGCCGGCATCTGGTGGCGCGCCTGCAGCCGCAGCCCGACCTGGTTGGCCTGGGCCGCCACGTCGGCGAGCCGGCGGATGCCCCAGCGCGGGTCGCGCTCGCGCAGGCTGGCATCGAAGGCCAGGTTGCCGGGCGCGGTCGGCACGCCATCCTCCAGGTACGGGCCGTAGGTAATCAGTACCCCGTCCAGCGCCAGGTGGCGCGCCGCGCCGCGCATCAGGGCGGCGCAGGTGGGCCAGGGCGAGATGTGCAGCATGTTGGCGCAGTAGACGGCGTCGAAGGGCCCGTCGAACGGCGGGCCGCTGGACGGCCATTGCGGCGCCATCACGTCCAGCAGCACCGGCGACCGCACGTTGGTCAGGCCGGCCTGCTGGCTCCAGGCTTCGATCGCCGGCAGCGCCGGCGGATCGGCGTCGCTGGGTTGCCAGATCCAGCTGCGCATCGCGGCGCCGAACCAGGCCACGTGCTGGCCGGTGCCCGACGCGATTTCCAGGGCCGTCCCGCGCGCAGGCAGCACCTGCTGCAGCACCTCCAGGATCGGTTGCTTGTTGCGGTCGGCCGCGGGACTGCTCGCCAGTGGGGTTGTCATGGGGTCATTTTCTGCTTTCGCGCGGTAGAGTGCCGCCACCAACCAGAAGGAGACATCATGTCCGCGATTTCACCTGCATCCACCGGCCTCGCCGCCCGCTGGCGCTCGGCCCTGCTCGCCGGCCTGGCGCTGCTGGCGCTGGCCGCCAATGCCGCCGACTATCCGGCGCCGCACGAGGGCAGCTGGGTCGCCAGGGATTTCCGCTTCCACACCGGCCAGGCCTTTCCCGAATTGCGGCTGCATTACGTCACCGTCGGCGCGCCCAGCGGCGAGCCGGTGCTGGTCCTGCACGGGACCACCGGCTCCGCCGCCAGCATGTTGACGCCGGCGTTCGCCGGCGAGCTGTTCGGCCCCGGCCAGCCGCTGGACGCCAGCCGCTACTACATCATCATTCCGGACGCGATCGGCGCCGGCAAGTCGACCAGGCCGTCGGACGGCCTGCGCGCGAACTTTCCCCACTACAACTATGACGACATGATCCAGGCGCAGTACCGGCTGGTGACGGAGCACCTGGGCGTCAAGCACCTGCGCCTGGTGATCGGCAACTCGATGGGCGGCATGCAGACCTGGATGTGGGGCGAGAAATACCCGGGCTTCATGGACGCCCTGGTGCCGATGGCCTCGCAGCCGGCCGCCATGTCCAGCCGCAACTGGATGCTGCGCCGCCTGATCGTCGACTCGATCCGCAACGATCCCGAGTGGAACAACGGCAACTACACCAAGCAGCCGCGCAGCGCGCAGTTCTCGCAGGTGTTCTTCGGCATCGCCACCAGCGGCGGCAGCCAGGCCTTGTACAAGGCGGCGCCCACCCGCGAGAAGGCCGACCAGCTGCTCGACGCGCGGCTGAAGGCGGCTTACACCGGCGACGCCAACGACCACCTGTACCAGTGGGAGTCGTCGGCCGACTACGACCCGTCGCCCGGCCTGGAGCGCATCGAGGCCGCGGTGCTGGCCATCAATTCCGCCGACGACGAACGCAACCCGCCCGAGACCGGCGTGATGGACCGCGAGATGAAGCGGGTGAAGAACGGCCGCTACTACCTGATCCCGGCCAGCGAGCAGACCGCCGGCCATGGCACCACCGGCCAGGCCAGGTGGTGGAAGCAGCAGCTGGCCGACTGGCTGGCGGCCGTGCCGCACCGGCCCTGAGCCATCCACTATCCTCTGGGCCTTTCGCAGATCATTCGGACGGAGTTTTCATGGCTTTGGATTTCAAGGGGCGGGTGGCGATCGTGACCGGCGCCGGCGGCGGACTGGGCCGGCAACATGCGCTGGCCCTGGCCGCGCGCGGCGCGCGGGTGCTGGTGAACGACCTCGGGGGCGCCGTCAACGGCGAGCTGGCGGCTGGCGCGCAGGGCGCGGCGCAGAAGGTGGTGGACGAGATCCGCGCCGCCGGCGGCGAGGCGATTGCCAGCGTGGCGTCGGTGACCGACTTTGCCGCGGTGCAGGCGATGGTGCAGCAGGCGGTGGACGCCTGGGGCGGCGTCGACATCCTGGTGAACAACGCCGGCATCCTGCGCGACAAGAGCTTCTCCAAGATGGAGCTGGCGGACTTCCGCCTGGTGCTGGACGTGCACCTGATGGGCGCGGTGCATTGCAGCAAGGCGGTCTGGCCGCTGATGGTGGAACGCAAGCATGGCCGCATCGTGATGACCACCTCGTCCAGCGGCCTGTACGGCAACTTCGGCCAGGCCAACTACGGCGCCGCCAAGATGGCGCTGGTCGGCCTGATGCAGACCCTGGCGATCGAGGGCGAGAAGCACAACATCCGGGTCAACTGCCTGGCCCCGACAGCGGTCACGCGCATGACCGAGGACCTGTTCCCGCCCGACATGCTGCAGTCCTTCGGCCCGGAGGCGGTGGTGCCCGCGATGCTGGTGCTGGCCAGCGACGACGCGCCGACCCGCACCGTGCTGTGCGCGGGCGCCGGCGGCTTCGAGGCCGCGCACATCACGCTGACGCAGGGCGTGCACGTCGGCATGGGGCCCGATGCGCCGGAGCGGCTGGCCGCGCGGCTGGCGCAGGTGCTGGACCGCGCCGGCGAGATGGTGCCCGGCAGCGGAACGGCGCAGGGCGCCAACGAGATGCGGCTGGCGCGCGAGGGAAAGTAGGCGACCGATCGAACTCGTCGATCAGGAGGATGGCAGCTCCTGTTGTCGATCGACTGTCTTCGGACCGATCGCGTCCATCGCGACGCCGAGGTCGCCGACAAACGCCTCGAACGCTGCTGGCTGCTCCCCCGGCTGCATCCGCAGCAGCGCCGACGGATGCAGGGTCACCAGCACCGGCAAGCCGTCCTCGCGCTGCAGCCAGCGGCCGCGCTCCTGCGTGACGGCCACCGGCCGCCCCAGCAGCGAGCGCGCCGCCGTCGCGCCCAGCGCCACCAGCGCCCGGGGTTGCACCAGCGCGATCTCCTGCTCCAGCCACTGGGCGCAGGCGGCCGCCTCCTGCTGGCCGGGCGTCTTGTGGATGCGGCGCCGGCCCCGCAGCTCGAACTTGAAATGGCGCACCGCATTGCTGACGAACAGCGATTCGCGCGGCAATGCCAGCCGCGCCAGCGCGCGGTCGAACAGCTGGCCCGCCGGTCCGACGAAGGGCCGCCCCTGCAGGTCTTCCTGGTCGCCCGGCTGCTCGCCGACCACCATCAGCGCCGCGCCCACGGGCCCTTCGCCGTTGACGGCCTGCGTGGCGCAGGCGCCGATCGGGCAGCGGCGGCAGTGCTGCGTGGTCTGCCGCAGCTCCTGCAATGACTGCACGCTGGCTGTTGGCGGCGCATCAGGCACCGCCGGCGGCAGCCGCGTGAAGCGGCGCGCGGTTTCGCTGGCGGGCTGGGCGATCATCCGGCCGCTGCGCTCGCGCGCCTGCGCCGCCAGCGGGGCGATCAGCGCGGCTTCCGGCAGGTTGTGCCAGTACTTGCGCGGCATCTCCTTGCGCATCATCGCCAGCTTGAGCCGGGCCGGATTGAAGATGTTGCGGTAGTAGGTCAGCCACAGCTGTTCGCCGGCATCGGCCGGCGGCGCCTGCTCGCGCCCGACGCCGGGGCTGAACTGCAGCGCGCCGCCGGGCCGCCACTGCGCGCAGCGGTCCGGCGTCAGGATGGCCCAGCGCATCTGGGCGAAGCGGCGCATGAACCACGGCGCGTTGGCCTGCACGATGTGGTGCTCCGGCTCGAACCAGGCCACGTGCAGCGGGCCGGCAGCGTCGCCGTCGCCGACCTCGCGAAAGCGCACGAAGGCCCGCATCTTGTGGATGTCGTGTCCCACGGCATGCGCCATGTCGCGGGCCCGCAGCATGTCGGCGTCCAGCGGGTCGTGCCGCAGCTGCGGCTCATGCGCCAGCCGCCACAGCAGCCGGTAGAGCAGGGCGAAGCGCTGCGGATCGCGGTGCAGCACCACGCTCTCGCACAGCGCCAGGAACGACGCCGGCACCGCCACCTTCGGCGCCGGCGCGGCCGCAGCGGCTTCGGCCGGCGCCGCGGCGTCGGCGAACAGGTCGTCGCTGCGCGCCTGCGTGCTCCATTGCACTGCATCGGGCGCAACCTGCGCGGCCAGCAGCGCGCGGGCGCGTTCGCGAAAGCCCGCGAGATCCGTTTCTCCGGCCAGCCGCACGTGCATGGCTAAAACAGGGCGGCCTGCTGCGGCGCCGCCTTCGCGCCGAGCGCCAGCGGATGCCGCGCATCGACCACGCCGGCCGGCCGGTGGTCGGCCGCGACGACGAAGGGCAGCACCTTGTGGGTGGGCACCCGCAGGCGCTTGAGGTCGTCGGCGCGCAGCCGCCGGCCGCGCCGCGCCAGCAGCAGCCGGTCCACCGCCTTCACGCCCAGGCCGGGCACGCGCAGCAGCAGCTCGCGCGGCGCCAGGTTCAGGTCCACCGGAAAGCACTCGGGATGGGCCAGCGCCCACGCCAGCTTGGGATCGACCTGGAGCGACAGCATGCCGCCGCTGCCTGGCGGCGCGATCTCGCCGGCCTCGTAGCCGTAGAAGCGCATCAGCCAGTCGGCCTGGTACAGCCGGTGCTCGCGCACCAGCGGCGGCGCCTGCAGCGGCAGCGAGGAGGACGCATCCGGGATCGGGCTGAAGGCCGAGTAATAGACGCGCTTGAGGCGGTACGCGCCATAGAGCTGCGCGCTGGTGGCCAGGATGGAGGCGTCGTCCGAGGCGTCGGCGCCGACGATCATCTGCGTGCTCTGGCCGGCGGCCGCGAAGCTCCTGGCCCGCGCGCGGGTCGGCCGCACGCCCGGCAGCGACGCCGGTGCGGCGCGCGCCGCATCGCGGGCCTCGCCCCTGGCGTCGTCGATGTGCAGCCGCAGCCGCGCCATCGAGCGGCGGATGGCGGCGCCGTCCTTCTCCGGCGCCAGCCGGGCCAGGCCCTGTTCGGTCGGCAGCTCGATGTTGATCGACAGCCGGTCCGCATAGCGGCCGGCCTTGTGCAGCAGTTCGGGCGAGGCCTCGGGAATGCTTTTGAGGTGGATGTAGCCGCGGAAGTCGTGCTCCTCGCGCAGCACCCGCGCCACCTCCACCACCTGCTCCATCGTGTAGTCCGGGCTGCGGATGATGCCGCTGGACAGGAACAGGCCTTCGATGCAGTTGCGGCGGTAGAAGTCCAGCGTGAGCTGCACCACTTCGTCGATGGCGAAGCGGGCGCGCGGCACGTTGCTGCTGACGCGGTTGACGCAGTACAGGCAGTCGTACTGGCAGAAGTTGGTCAGCAGGACCTTCAGCAGCGAGATGCAGCGGCCGTCCGGCGCATAGCTGTGGCAGATGCCCATGCCGTCGTTGGAGCCGATGCCGCGGCCGGCCAGCGAATCGCGCGCCGTGCCGCCGCTGGAGGCGCAGGAGGCGTCGTACTTGGCAGCGTCGGCGAGGATGGCGAGCTTGGCGTTCAGGTCCACTGGATGATCGTACAGTAGTCTGCCGCAAGCAGCCCGGGTTGTGGTTTTCCGGGGCTTGCAGGCTCGGCGGCAGGCGGCGGCCCGGAGCCGGACGATGCAGTTGCCGATGAAACCCGTCCTCGCCGGGCGCCGCGTCCTACAGCCGGGCTGCATCCGGCCTTCTAGGATGGTTCTTTCAATGCATTGCAGGAGCACGACATGGCCCTTTCCGATCTGTTCCGCGACGCCGGCGGCGACAACATCACCGACGTCAACGCACGCTTCGACGAAGTGGCGCGGCAGGCCTCGCCCGACGAACTCGGCGCCGGCGTCGCCGGCGCGCTGCGCTCGGACCAGACGCCGCCGATGGGCGAGATGGTCAGCGACCTGTTCGGCCGCTCCTCGTCCAGCCAGCAGGCCGGCCTGTTGAACCAGATCCTGGGCACGCTGGGTCCGGTGGTGGCCGGCGCGCTGGCCAACGGCGCGCTGGGGCGCATCCTGCGTCCCGGCCAGACCCAGGTGACCCCGGAGGATGCGTCCAAGGTCTCGCCCAGCGAGGTGACCGAGATCGTCAACCACGCGGAAAAGGCCAAGCCCCAGATCGCCGACGAACTGGGCCGCTTCTACGCCGACCACTCGGGCCTGATCAAGACGCTGGGCAGCGCCGCGCTGCTGGCCGTGCTGTCGCAGATGCGGCACAACGCCCGCTAACGCAGGTGCGGCCATCGCCGGCCGCCGGGCAGTAGGATCAAGGGTCCATGCCCGCCATCATCCAGAGCCTGCTCGACACCGACCTGTACAAGTTCTCGATGTGGCAGGCGATGCTGCATCGGCATCCGCAGACGCAGGCGCGCTACACCTTCCAGTGCCGCAATGCACCGCAGTTCCCGCTGGCGCAGTTGCTCGATGACGTGAACCGCGAGCTCGACGCGCTGTGCGGGCTGCGGTTCCAGGCCGACGAGCTTTCCTACCTCGGCTCGCTGCGCTACATCAAGAGCGACTTCGTCGACTTCCTGCGCATCTTCAGCTTCCAGCGCGACTTCATCCGCGCCGGCATCGACGGCGATGCGTTGACCATCGAGGCGAGCGGCCCGCAGGTCCACGTGATGGCCTTCGAGGTGTTCGTGCTGGCGATCGTCAACGAGCTGTACTTCCGCCGCTTCGACCGGCAGGCCGCGCTGGCCGAGGGCCGCCGGCGGCTGCAGCACAAGCTCGATGCGCTGCGCGCCTTCGCCCTGGAGCCGGGCGAGCGCCATCCGTTCGAGTTCTTCGACTTCGGCGTGCGCCGGCGTTTTGCGCGCGACTGGCAGCGCGAGGTGGTGACGGCGTTCAAGCTGCAGGCGCCGCAGTTCTTCAAGGGCACGTCGAACGTGCTGCTGGCCCGCGACCTGGGGCTGGTGCCGATCGGCACCATGGCGCACGAATACCTGCAGACCTGGCAGGCGCTGGGCGTGCGGCTGCGCGACTTCCAGTCGGCCGGGCTGGAGGCCTGGGTGCAGGAATACCGCGGCGACCTGGGCATCGCCCTGACCGACGTGGTGGGCATGGACGCCTTCCTGCGCGACTTCGACCTGTACTTCGCCAAGCTGTTCGACGGCCTGCGCCACGACTCGGGCGACCCGGTGGCCTGGGGCGAGAAGGCGCTGGCCCATTACGAGGCGCTGCGCATCGACGCCAACACCAAGCGGCTGGTGTTCTCCGACGGCCTGGACCTGCCGACCGCCATGCGGCTGTACCGCGTGTTCGCCGGCCGCACCCAGACCGGCTTCGGCATCGGCACGAATTTGACCAACGACGTCGGCCTGGTGCCGCTGAACATCGTGATGAAGCTCACCGCCGCCAACGGCCAGCCGGTGGCCAAGCTGTCCGACAGCCCGGGCAAGACGATGTGCAGCGACGAGACCTTCCTGGCCTACCTGCGCCAGGTGTTCGGCATGGAGCACGCAACATGAAGACCAGCCCGCTGCACGTCGGCATCGTCGCCTGTTCCGCTGCCGGCGCCTCACTGTGCTACCGCACCATCTGCGAGGAGGGGGCGCAGCTGTTCGGCCCGCACGCCCATCCCGAGGTCTCGATGCACACGCCCTCGCTGGCGCTGTACGTGGAGTGCCTGGAGCGCGGCGACTGGGACGGCGTCGGCGAGCTGATGCTGGCGTCGGCGGCCAAGCTGGCCGCCATCGGCGCGGACTTCCTGATCTGTCCCGACAACACCATCCACCAGGCGCTGCCGCGCGTGCTGGCGCGCTCGCCGCTGCCCTGGCTGCACATCGCCGAGGTCGTCGCGCAGGAGGCCGCCGACCGCGGCTTCCGTCAATTGGGTATCACCGGCACCCGCTGGCTTGTCGACAGCGCCGTCTACCCGCAGGCGGTCGAGGCGCTCGGCATGGGCTGGCTGCGTCCCGTCGACGCCGAACGCGACGAGATGAACCGCGTCATCATGGACGAGCTGGTCTGCGGCGTGTTGCGGCCGGAGTCGGTCGCCGTGTTCCAGCGCGCCATCGAGCGGATGAAGGGCGAGGGCTGCGACGCCGTGGTGCTGGGCTGCACCGAGATCCCGCTCATCGTCAGCGACGCCAACAGCGCGCTGCCGACGCTGGACTCGACCCGGCTGCTGGCCCGCGCAGCGCTGCGGCGCGCCGCCGGCGCGGCTGCCGCCGCGCCGCGTTGACGCAGATCAACCGGCCCCGGCGGCCTGGGACTAGATTGCTGGCAGGAAGCAAGGAGTGGCCATGCGCATGCGACAGTCTCCAACCAACTTGTCCCGCCTCGGCGCCTGCGCGCTGCTCGCAGCCGCCGCGTTCGGCCTGACAGCGGCACCCCCGGCGTCGGCGCAGGACAGCACCGCCCCGGCGGCGCCGGCCAGCCACAACGTGTATTCCGCAGGCGGCCAGGTGCGGCCGGCGGGCCCGGTGGAAGGCGACTTCATCGCTGCCGGCGGCCGTGTGGTGCTGGACCAGCCGGTGCGCGGCGACGCGGCGCTGGCGGGAGGCTCGGTGGACGTGCGCGCACCGGTGGGCGATGACCTGCGTGCCGTCGGCGGCGATGTCCGCATCGACAGCACCGTGGGCGGCGAGCTTTTCGTGACCGGCGGCAACGTGACGCTGGCCGGCGCGGCCCGCGTCACGCAGGGCGCCAAGGTGTACGGCGGCGCGATCACCATGGACGGCCGCGTCGACGGCCCGCTGGAAGCAGGCGCCCAGAAGATCAGCCTCAACGGCCAGATCGGCGGCGATGCCAGGCTGACGGCCGAACAGATCGAACTCGGGCCGGACGCGCGGATCGCCGGCGCCTTGCACTACGCCTCGGGCACCGAGCTGAAGAAGGCCGCCGGCGCAACCGTCGTCGGCGCCATCACGCGCGAGGAGCGCGCCGCGGGCGAACCGACGGTCGTGAGGCAGCGGCAATGGGGCGGTGCGACCGGCACGCTGGGCGCGGCGGTGCTGGGCTTCCTGGCGCTGCTGGCCTGCGCCACGGTGTTCATGCTGGTGGTGCCGGACTCGTCGGTGCGCGCCGCCGACACCGTCAAGACGTCGCCCGGCCTGTCGCTGGCACTGGGCTTCGGCGCGCTGGTGGCCTTGCCGGTGCTGGCCGTGCTCTTGTTCATCACGGTGCTGGGCATCCCGCTGGGGCTGACGCTGCTGGCGCTGTACCCGGTGCTACTGCTGGCCGGCTACCTGGTGGGCGTGCTGTGCATCGCGCGGCTGGCCCAGCCGGCGCTGCGCAAGGAGGCGCCCGCAACCTTCGGCTGGCAGATCGGCTTCTTCGCGCTGGCGCTGCTGCTGGTCTCGCTGATCGGCCGGGTGCCGGTGGCCGGGACGCTGGTGCTCGCCGTCATCACCGTGATGGGCACCGGCGCCAGCGTGCTGATGCTGTACCGGCGGCGTCAGAACGGACCGGGCAGCGCCTTGAGTCCCAGCCAGGCGGCACCGATGACGGCGTTGACGGGTAGCGCAAGGGCGCCCGGCACGTAGAAGAACGCGGACAGCGCCGGTGCGTTGAGCGCCACTTCCAGCAGGCTGCCGATCCCGTAGAACAGCACGCCGCACCACAGCCAGCGCCGCATGTAGGTGGGCAGCCAGCGCGCCTGCTGCTGGTTGTGCCGCCACGCGGCGGCGCGCTCGAGCATGCTGCCCTTGCTGGCGTCCTTGAACAGCCAGGCAAAGAAGAAGTAGCGATACAGCAGCGTGCGGAAGGCGGGGTCGGGCACGGGGGCGCCTGTTGCGGGAATGACGACAGCATCATCCTAGCCCGGCGCGGGCGCTTCGTCGTAGGACAGGAGCGAATTGCTCAGTCTTCGAGAATCCTTGCCTTCACGCTCTTGCCCTTGATCCGGCCGTCGTTCAGGCGCCGGGCGGCCTCGTGGGCCACCGAGCGTTCCACCGCGACATAGGTGGAGAACTCGTTGACGTCGATCTTGCCGACCTGCTCGCGGGTGTAGCCCAGGTCGGCCGTCAGCGCGCCCAGCACGTCGCCGGGGCGGATCTTTTCCTTGCGCCCGCCCTGGATGTAGATGGTCACCATCGGCGGCACCAGCTTGCCCTTGCCGGTAGGGGTCAGTTCGGACAGCTTGTGCCACTCCGATTCCCGGCCCTGCAGCTGCTCGATCTTCCCGACCGAGCCCATTTCGTCCATGCTGGCCAGGTTCAGCACCAGGCCGGTCTCGCCGGCCCGGCCGGTGCGGCCGATGCGGTGGATGTGGACCTCGGTGTCGGACGTCACGTCGACGTTGATCACGGCCGCCAGGTTGGCGATGTCCAGGCCGCGGGCGGCGACGTCGGTGGCCACCAGCACCGAGCAGCTGCGGTTGGAAAACTGCACCAGCACCTGGTCGCGCTCGCGCTGCTCCAGCTCGCCGTACAGGGCCAGCGCACTGAAGCCCTGCGCGCGCAGCGCTTCCACCAGCCGGCGGCACTGCGCCTTGGTATTGCAGAAGGCCAGGGCGCTGGCCGGGCGGAAGTGGTTCAGCAGCAGGCTCACGGCCTCGCCGCGCTCGCTGTCTTCCACCTGGTACCAGCGCTGCTCGATCTGCGCGCCGGCGTGCTGCGCCTCCACCTTGACGGTGAGCGGCTCGCGCATGAACTGCGCGGCCAGCTTGGCGATGCCTTCGGGATAGGTGGCCGAGAACAGCAGGGTCTGGCGCTCCTTCGGGCATTGCTTGGCCACGGTGACGATGTCCTCGAAGAAGCCCATGTCCAGCATCCGGTCCGCTTCATCGAGCACCAGGGTGTTCAGCGCGTCGAGCTTCAAGCTGCCGCGCTCCAGGTGGTCCATCACCCGGCCCGGCGTGCCGACCACGATGTGGGCGCCGTGCTCCAGCGTCGCCAGCTGGCCGCGCAGCGGCACGCCGCCGCACAGCGTCACCACCTTGATGTTGTCGTCGGCGCGGGCCAGCCGCCGGATCTCGGTGGTGACCTGGTCGGCCAGTTCGCGCGTCGGGCACAGCACCAGCGACTGCACCGCGAAGCGGCGCGCGTTCAGGTTGGCCAGCAGCGTCAGCGCGAAGGCGGCGGTCTTGCCGCTGCCGGTCTTGGCCTGGGCGATGATGTCCTTGCCCAGCAGCGCGGCGGGCAGGCTGGCCGCCTGGATGGCCGTCATCTCCAGATAACCCAGGCGCTCCAGGTTGGCGAGGGCGGCGGGATTCAGGGGGAGGGTGGCGAAGCTGGTCATCGCTCCGATGATTTCACAGTCGGGCTGGCGCCGCTGGGGCAAGGCCATTGCAGACGGCCTGTTCTCCGACAGGGCGCGGCGCCCGGATGACCCATATTCGGCCCAAGGGAGGCGCCCGCCTTGGACAAGACGACTTCATCCGCGCTCGCGCTCGCGCTGGCACTGGCCATGGTGCTGGCCGGCTGCGGCGGCGGTGGCAGCACCGACACCGCGGCCCCGGCCGGCACCGCGCCCGCCGTGGCGGCCGCCGTGGCGGCCGCCGGCGTGACCGGCACCACCTGCGCCACCAGCACCAACACCGACGTGTTCGGCGGCCTGGCCTTCCAGACCTCGCACCGGATCAACGCGCGCGACGACGGCTGCCTGATCGTGCGCGGGGACGCGGGCCATCCGGTGTTCGACGGCGAGCAGTCGGCGCGCTTCGAGGTCCGGCCCGGCGACTGCAGCGCCACTTCCAGCTACGACGACTGCACCCAGGACCGCAGCCGCCACGAGATCAACGAAACCACGCAGGCGCCGACCAACGGCCGCACGCTGGTCTACACGGCGCACGTGTTCATCCCGCCGCAGGAGCGCTTCAAGCCGCACGGCAAGAACACGCTGTTCCTGACCCAGATCAATTTCGTCGACAGCGGCGACGTCTACGGCACCCTGGCCTACCTGGAGGTGGCGGACAACGGCGATCTGCTGGTTCGCAGCGACAGCGGATTCACCTTCGGCATCGAGAAGCAGTACCCGGTGTACGCCAACCCGGTCGGCAAGTGGATCAAGCTGACCTGGGAGATCCGCTCGTCCGCCGGGCCGGACGGCTCCCTGCGGGTCTATGTGGACGACGTGCTGAAGGTGGACGAAAGCCGGCCGACGCTGCCCTCGGCGTCGGCCGCGAACCGGCTGCGGATCGGCATCTACAACGTGTTCGTCTCGAAGGCGACCGAGCCGTACGCCGACCAGGTGGTCTACTTCGACGGGATTTCCAAGAGCATCCGCTGAGGCGGCCGGCGCGCCCGGCCGCGGCGCTCAATCGGCCTTGATGTCGGCGGCCTTGGCCACCTTTTTCCAGCGCTCGATCTCGCTGGCGATGAAGGCCTCGAACTCGGCCGGCTTCATCGCCGCCGGCTCCGCGCCTTCGCGCAGGAAGAACTCCTTCATGTCCGGCGACAGGATGATCTTGTTGATCTCGGCGTTGAGCCGGTCCACCACCGGCTGCGGCGTTCCGGCCGGCGCCAGCACGCCCCACCACAGCTCGGACGAACTGCCGCCGTAGCCGGCCTGCTCCAGCGAGGGCAGCTCCGGCGCCACCGGCGAGCGCGCCGCCGTCGTCACCGCCAGCGCGCGCACCCGGCCGCTCTTGACCTGCGCCAGGATGGAGGGCGCGCTGGCCACCAGCACCTGGATCTGTCCGCCCAGCAGGTCGGTGGTCGCGGGGCCCATGCCCTTGTAGGGAACGTGCGTGATGCTGATGCCGGCAGCGTCCATGAACAGTTCGGTGGCGAAGTGGTTGATGCTGCCGGTGCCCGAGGTGCCGTAGTTCAACTGGCCCGGATGGGCCTTGGCATAGGCGACCAGTTCGCCGATGGTCCTGAACGGCGACGCGGCGGGCACGGTCACCAGCAGCGGGCCGCGCGCCAGCAGCGCGACCGGCTTGAAGCTCTTGACCGCGTCGTACTGCAGGTTGGTGCGGATCGCCGCGCCGGTGGTGAAGGTGGAGGAAAGGACCACCAGGTTGTAGCCGTCCGGCGGCGCCTTGGCGACGAAGGCATTGGCGATCACGCCGCCGCCGGCCGGCTTGTTGTCCACCACCACCGGCTGGCCCAGCGCCTCCTGCAGCCGCTTGCCGATGGCGCGGGCGAAGGTGTCGTTGGAGCCGCCCGGCGCGCTGCCCACCACCAGCGTGAGCGGCTTGTTCGGATAGGGACCGGTCTGGGCCAGCGCGGCGGCGCAAAGGCAGCAGGCCGCCAGCATGGCAGTCGTTCGCAACAGCATCTCGCCTCCTTCTTGTTTGGTGCGCGCCATCTTAGCCAGCCGGCGCCGGCCCGGGCCGGCGATCTGCGAGACTCGGCGCACGCAACGCATCCACGCCACCAGGAGACCACGACGATGAACCGGACCCGACGCCAGATCCTTTGTACCGGCGCGCTCGCGCTCGCGCTCGCCGCCGGCGGCGCGCTCGCGCAGGCCGCGTGGCCGCAGCGGCCGATCAGGCTGGTCGTGCCGTTCCCGCCCGGCGGCGGCACCGACATCATCTCGCGGCTGGTCGCCGAGAAGCTGACCACCGCGGCCGGCTGGACCATCGTGATCGACAACCGCGCCGGCGCGGCCGGCAACATCGGCCTGGACGCGGTCGCCAAGTCGGCACCCGACGGCTACACCATCGGCATGGGCCAGGCCTCGAACCTGGCGATCAATCCGGCGCTGTACGCGAAGATGCCCTTCGATCCGCTCAAGGACTTCACCCCCGTCGTGGGCGTGTCGGCGCAGCCGGTGGTGCTGGTGGTGCGGGCGGATTCGCCGTACCGGACGCTGGCCGACGTGGTCGCGGCCGCCAAGGCCAGGCCGGGCGCGCTGGCCATCGCGCAGGCCGGCAACGGCACGGTTGGCCACCTGGCCGGCGAGATGCTGCAGCGGCGGGCGGGCTTCCACGCGCTGCAGGTGCCGTACAAGGGCGCCGGCCCGGCGATGACGGACCTGCTGGGGGGCCAGGTGCCCCTGTACTTCGGCAGCAGCGGTTCGGTGCTGGCGCAGCTCAAGGGTGGCCGGGTCCGGGCACTGGCCGTCACCTCCGCGGCGCGGCTGCCCGTGCTGCCGGACGTGCCGACGGTGGCCGAGCAGGGCTATCCGAATTTCGAGGCGACCACCTGGCTGGGACTGGTCGGTCCGGCCGGCATGCCGGCCGAGGCGGTGGCGCGGATCAACGCCGAGGTGGTCAAGCTGCTGGCGCGCAAGGACGTGCAGGACCAGCTGGCGGCCGAGGGCAGCCTGCCGACGCCGGGGACGCCGGCGCAGTTCGGCGAGTTCCTGCGCGCCGAACACGCAAAGTGGGGCGCCCTGATCCGCGAGGCGCAGATCAGGCTGGAATGACAAACGGGCCCGCGAGGGACCGTTGCGGTGCGCGCAGCGCAGTGCGCTTTAGTGGTTCAGGATCAGGTTGGCGATCAGGCCGGTGGCGACCGCGATCAGCACGTAATCGCTGCCCACCTGCACCCACTGGTAGCCGCGCGGAGGCGGCGACAGGTGGTGTCCGCGCCAGTCGTTCACGTAATACTGGTGGCTGCGGTACTCGTAGGGAATGTAGCCGCCACGGCGGAACTCGGGGCCGCGGGCGTCGTAGTAGAAGCGCTGCTGGTCGCGGTCGGCACGGCGCTCCCAGTCGCGGCGGTCGGCGGCGCGCGGGTTGTCGTTGCGGTCGTAGCTGCGGTCGTAGCCGCGCCGGTTGTTGTTCCAGTTCGGCGTGCCCTGCAGGTCGCGCCGGCCCGCATCCTCCGGGTGCGTCTGGTTGTAGATTTCCGGGTTGTTGCTGGCGTTGCGGTCGTAGGTCCGTCCCTGCGCGAACGCGGAAAACGAACCCAGCGTCAGCGACGCGGCGGCGATGGCACAGACGATGGCAGATGATTTCATGGCAATGCTCTCCTTCTGGTGAGATTCAATGATGTGCGGCGAACGTGTCGCCGCTGCGAAGTCAGGCACTGCAGCGCGCAAAGCCGGGTATCAATTTGTGCGGTGCACCGTCAGCGCGCGGCCACCAGCGAAATGATCTGGCCGGTGGCATCGGCCACCAGCGCATAGCCGTCGGCGCCCACCATCAGCCAGTGGAAGCCGTACGGGGGCGGGGGCAGGCCGCGCCACTGCCAGTCCTGGATGACGAATTGCTGGTCGCGGTATTCCGGCGGCAGGTAGTCGCCCACCTGGAACGACGGCGCCACCGGATAGGAGTAATAGGGCTGCGGCACCGCGCCGTAATACACGGCGGGCGGGCCGTAATACACCGGCGCCGGGACGCTGTAGTAATAGGGACGCGGCACGACATAGCCGTAATCGCGCCGCTCGTTGCGGCGGTGATCGCCCTGGCGGCGGTCGGGGTCGCGCCGGTGCGCATCGCGCGGCTGGTCAGCCGGCGGCGCGGGACGCTGTCCTCGGTCGGGACGGTCCGCGCCGCGCGCCGGTGGCTGGGGCGCCGCGGCGGGCGGGCCCTGCAGCTGCGGATTGCTGCGGTCCTCCGGGTGGGTCTGCTGGTAGATCTCGGGGTTGTTGCTGGCGTTGCGGTCGTAGACGCGCCCCTGCGCGAGCGCAGGGAGGCTGGCGGCGCACAGCGCTGCAGCGGCGAGGGGCAGGACGAAACGGCTGTTCATGGTGGACTCCGGTGCGATGGATCGCATGCTGCACTTCGCACGTATGGGCCGCGTGAAGACACGTGGCGGCCGTGCAAAGAACAGTATCCGTCCGTCGCGAAATCCACGCTGCAGAAGCCTTACTTCTTGCCTTCGTTCTTTTCCTTGCCGGTGACGACGTCGACCTTCGGCAGTTCGATGGTCTTTTCCTCGGTCTTCACGGTCGGGACGGTGATCGTCTTGTCGGTGGTGGTGACGCTGACGGTGGGCGGGGTCACGTCGTACTTGGGCAGCGTGACGTTGCCTTCCTGGGTCTTGTTGACCTCGAACTTCGGCACGGTGACGTCGCCCTCCTGGGTTTTCTTGACGTCGCAAGCGGACAGGCCGAGGGCGCCGGCGGAGATGAAGACAATGGCAAGAGCGGTTTTAAGCATGGGTTCTCCCTGTGGGTTGGTGACCATGTCATTGTGGATTTCGGTTCCCAGCGCTGCTGTAGGAATCGGACCTGAATCGGAGTCGGCAGGGCTGCCGAGCCGCCACGGCCGAGCCGTCATTGCGCGGCTCGGCCAGTTCAGGCCGCCTTGCGGCCGGGCGGCGGGCCCAGGTAGAGGCCGTCGGACCAGGTCGCCAGCCACTGCGGGCGGCAGGCCACCAGCAGCGTTGCGACGGCGCAGGTCCAGGCCGCCTCGGCCATCGCCAGCAGCCCGGCGACCACCGTCCGCATCTCGGGTTCCGCGCCTAGGGACGGGCCGCCTCCGGCACCGGCGCCCAGCGCGCAGGCGAACAGCGCCAGCAGCGGCACGGCGTAGGCGCGGGCCAGCAGGTAGGCCGCCGGATGGGTGCCGAAGGCCTTGCGGGCGGCGTGTCCGAGCAGCAGCACCAGCGTCGCCGGCAGCAGGCCCGACCACAGCGTCGTGGACAGCGCCGCCGCCAGCGAGGCGTGGACGGTGAGCATGGTGCTCAAGCCGGCCGCCAGCAGCAGCGGCACGGCCAGCGGCCATCCGAGCATCAGCACCGCCAGCGGCGCAGCGGACCATTGCAGGGGAATCGGCAGCGCGGTAGCGGCAGGCCACGCCCACAGCCAGGGAACGATCGTCAGCGTGGCCAGGAACGGCGTCGCGAGCGGGGCGCCATCGGTGCCGGGTGCCAGCATCCGCCACGGCCGCAGCGCCAGCGAGGCAGTGAGCGCGCATGCCAGCAGCACCAGCTCTGTTCCGGTCCACCACGCGTGCGTCATGCAGGTCACTCTGGGCGTGTGGCCGGGCCGGGGCCGTGGGCCGCGCGCGCGGCGCCGGGCCAGAGCGGATGCGGCTCTTGCGTAGGACCAGGCCCACGCAAGCTCAGGCGTGCCGATTGCAGCTTCCTGCCGCGCTGGGGCGCACCGTCGGGACTCAACTCCAAGGTGAATGCAATGAACAAGGACCAGGTCAAGGGCGCCATCAAGGACGCCGCAGGCAAAGTGCAGGAAAAGGCCGGCGAGGCCGTCGGCAACACCGACCAGCAGGACAAGGGCGTGGTCAACCAGGTCGAAGGCAAGGTCCAGAAGGCCTACGGCGACGTCAAGGAAGTCCTGAAGGGCAACAAATGACCGATCCCCGCAACATCGCGCACGACAAGAAGGTGCAGCAGGAAAAGAAGCATCACCACGAGGAGATCTCGCCTGGCGCCGAGCACGCAGTGCAACCCGGCCGCAAGCCGCACATGGCGCCCAAGCCGGACGCGGTTGTCACCGACACCGATGGCGCCGCGGCGCCGGACACCCAAACCACGCCTTGAAGGCAGGGGCGCCCTGGGCTCGGGCATTCGAGCGCAGCTTCAAGGTCCTGGCGCGCAGCAGCCTGCGCGCCGGGGCCCGGGCTGCCGGACTCGGGCTCAAGGCGCAGATCGACAAGCGCCGGCCGCCGGCCGGCGAGGGCGACTGGATCGCCGGCATCGCGATCGGCGCCGGCGGCGCGCGCCGCTACCGCCTCTACCGTCCGCCCGCCATCCAGTCAGGCGAGCAGCTGCCGCTGCTGGTGATGCTGCATGGCTGCGGCCAGGACGCCAACAGTTTTGCCCAGAGCACCCGCATGAACCTGATCGCGGCGCGCGAACGCTTCATGGTGCTCTATCCCGAACAGGACCGGCTGGCCAACGCGCGGGGCTGCTGGAACTGGTTCGACACCCGCGCCGGCCGGGCCGCCGGAGAGGCCGAATTGATCATGGGCGCCGTGGAGCAGGTCTGCCTGCTGTACGCGGCGGACCGCGCGCGGATCGCGGTGGCCGGCCTGTCGGCCGGCGCCAGCATGGCCGCGCTCCTGGTCACGCGCCATCCGGACCGCTTCAAGGCGGTGGTGATGCACTCGGGCATCGCGCCCGGCAGCGCCCATTCGGGCCTGTCGGCGCTGGCCGCGATGCACGGGCATGGCACCGCCACCGCCTTGCCCTCGGGGCCGGGGTCGGCGTCGGTGCCGCGCTCCTGGCCGCCGCTGCTGGTGATCCACGGGGGCAGGGACCGCACCGTGGCCGCCAGCAACGGCCAGGCCGCGGTGCGGGTGTGGGCCGAGGCGGCCGGCGCCAGTCCGGTGGCGCTGCGCAGCGTGCAGCGCGGCAAGCGCCACCCGATGACGGTCACCGATTTCAAGGCCGGGGGCGCCACCGTTGCCTCGCTGGTGGTCGTCCCCCAGCTCGGTCACGCCTGGAGCGGCGGCGCCGCCAGCCAGCCTTATGGCGACGCCAGGGGCCCGGACGCCTCGCGCATGGCCTGGGCCTTCGTGGCCAGGCAGTTCCCGGCCTGAACGCCGGCCGGCAACGAAAAAGCCCGCCGAAGCGGGCTTTTTCTGGTGCAGCCGAAGAATTACTTCTTGGCGGCTTCCTTCTTGGCGTCAGCAGCTGCGACAGCCTTTTCCTTCTTGGCTTCGGCGCCGGCGACAGCCTTGTCCTTGGTGGCTTCGGCGTTGGCGGTGGTCTTGGTGGCTTCGGCGTTGGCAGCAGCCTTTTCCGACTTCTTCTGGGCGGCGGCGGCCTTCTTGGCTGCCTTGGCTTCGGCCTTGGCCTTCTTCTTTTCGGCGGCGGCGGTGGCCTTGGCCGACTTGGTTTCAGCCTTGGCTTCGACCTTCATTTCGGTCTTGGCGGCGGCGGTTGCTGCCGGGGCCGAGGCGCCGGCCATCGGGGCGCCGACGTGCGAAGCGGCAAACGAGGAAGCGGCGAAGAAGGTGGCGGTCAGGATGGCGAGGAGCTTGGTCATGAGGATATTCCCGATGTGAGGAGTTAGGTGCGGCCCGGACGGGTCTGCCTACCTACAACGCGGCACCCGGCTCAGGCGTTGACGAGCTTGATGTGGCCTTCCTTGACGTAACGCTCATATTCGTCGCGCGGGATGGCCGCCGACTCGTGGGTGCCGTCGGTTTCCACCCAGCTGAAAGTGACGCTGTCGGCGGCCAGTTCCATTTCGACCGGGCCGTCGGGGATCGGGATCAGCGGGCCGTCGCCGGCCCGGAAACTGACTTCACCGCGGATGATGGCGTGCTGGGACATGACGGGCTCCTGGTTGGTGGCGACACCCGATTGGAGCCGCGCTGGGTCCCATTGTCTGTCAGCCGGCATGCCAACGCACGCCGATGCTACAGTCGCCGGCACCCCCCGCACCCTGGAAAGCGACCATGCCCAACGCCCCGATGTCCCTGGCCGGCCGGCTCAAGCTGCCCGGGCTGGTGGTCGCCCCGGGCGTGTTCGACATGGTGTCCCTGCGGCTGGCGGACAGTTTCGGCTTCGGCGCGCTCTACATGACCGGATTCGGCACGGTCGCCTCCCACCTGGGGCTGCCGGACGCGGGCCTGGCGACGTACAGCGACATGGTGGGACGGGTGGCGGCGATGGCCGGCATGGCCCGCACGCCGCTGATCGCCGATGCCGACACCGGCTACGGCGGCCTGCTGAACATGCGCCACACCATGCGCGGCTACGAGGCGGCCGGCGCGGCGGCGATCCAGCTGGAAGACCAGGAGTTTCCCAAGAAGTGCGGGCACACACCCGGGCGCCGCGTGATCCCGACGGCCGACATGGTGCGCAAGATCCGGGTGGCGGTGGACTCGCGCCAGTCGCCGGACTTCCTGATCATCGCCCGCACCGACGCCCGCACCACGCTGGGACTGGACGAGGCGCTGCGCCGGGCCGAGGCCTACGCGAAGGCCGGTGCCGACATCCTGTTCGTCGAGTCGCCGGAATCGCAGGAGGAGATGCGCCGCATCGGCAGCGCCTTCGACCTGCCGCTGGTGGCCAACATGGTGGAAAAGGGCCGCACCCCGGTGCTGACCCGGCCCGAGCTGGAAGCCATGGGCTACAAGATCGCGATCTTCCCCGTCACCGCGCTGCTGGCCGCGGTGAAGGCGATGGCCGACGTCTACCGCCAGTTCCAGCAGCACGGCTCCTCGGCCGGCGGCACCGTGCCGCTCTACGATTTCGCGGACCTCACCACCCTGATGGGGTTCGAGGACGTCTGGGCATTCGAGCAACGTTACGCGCAAACCGATCCACCCACCGGAAACACCCCATGAGACCCACCACCGCCTATCAGCGTTCGCGCCGCCACCTGCTGGCTGCGCTGCTGCTCGCTCCCGCGCTCGCGCTGGCGCAGGCCGCCTATCCGGCCAAGCCGATCCGGCTGATCGTGCCGTTCACGCCCGGCGGCGTCACCGACACCAGCGGCCGGCTGGTGGCGGAGCAGCTATCCAGGCGCCTGGGCCAGCAGGTGATCGTCGACAACCGGCCCGGCGCCTCCGGCAACATCGGCACCCAGATGGTGGCGGCGGCCGAACCCGACGGCTACACGCTGCTGCTCGGGTTCGACGGCACGATGGTGATCAACCCGCACGTGTTCGAGAAGGTGCCGTTCAACACGGTGCGCGACTTCGCGCCGGTGGGCAAGATCGGCGACGCCGTCCTGATCCTGGTGGCCAACCCGGCCTTCCCGGCCAGGAACGTGAAGGACATGATCGCGCTGTCCAAGACGCAGGCCGGCGGCCTCTCGTTCGGCACCTCGGGCACCGGCGGCACGCCCCACATCGCCGGCGAGCTGCTCAAGCAGCGCACCGGCGCCAATCTGGTCCACGTGCCGTACAAGGGCGGCGGGCAGGCCCTCACCGACGTGCTGGGCAACAACATTCCCCTGGTCTACACGGCGATCGCCAGCGCGGTGCAATACGTCAAGTCCGGCAAGCTGGTGGGGCTGGCCGTCTCCAGCGCCCAGCGCTCGGCCTCGCTGCCGGACGTGCCCACCTTCATCGAGAGCGGCATCCCCGATTTCGAGATCAATTCGTGGGTGGGCATCCTGGCGCCGGCCAAGACCCCGCGCGCGGTCGTGCAGCGGCTCAACACCGAGCTGAACGCGGTGCTGGCCGACCCCGAGGTGCGCGAGCGCCTGAACCAGCTGGGCATCGGCGCCACCCCCGGCTCGCCCGAGAAATTCGGCGAGGAGATCAAGCGCGACCTGGCCCGCTACGGGCCGGTGGTCAAGGCCGCGGGCATCAAGGCGGAGTGAGGTTTGCCGGAAACCGGCGCCCGGGCGTCGATTCCGGCCGGTTCCCTTCGTCGTCTTGCCAGGGCGGTGGCTTGGCACCAAACTCACTGTCCCGCCTTGCAACCAACATGGAGAACCCCATGCCAGTCCTCGACAGTTACCTCTTTTTCAACGGCAATTGCGCCCAGGCCATGCGCTTCTACGAGAAGACGCTGGGCGGCAAGCTGGAGACGATGATGACCTATGCCGAGGCGCCGCCCGAGGCGCGCCAGCCCGGCGCGGACGACCGGATCATGCATGCCAGCCTGAACATCGACGGTCGCCGGCTGATGGCGTCCGATGCGCCTCCCAACCAGCCGGTGCAGGGCATGCACGGCTTCTCGCTGTCGCTCGGATACGCCAGCGTCGACGAGGCCAGGCGCGTGTTCGACGCCCTGAGCGCCGGCGGCAAGGTGACCATGCCGGTGAGCAAGACCTTCTGGGCCGAGGCCTTCGGCATGCTGACCGACCAGTTCGGAACGCACTGGATGGTCAGCGGCGGCGGGCAGGCCTAGAAGGCAGCGCGCGGCGGGGCCCACGCCCGGACGGCGCCGCGTCCGACACACCAGGCGGGGCCGGCTTGCGTATCCAAGGCAGGTGCAGACTTTTGCGCCGATCCAGAGCCGCCGGATGTCAGGCGGCAACCAGGGACCACAAGCCATGTTCAAACTCACAGCCATCGCCGCGCTCGTCGCACTTCTTTCCGCCTGCTCCAGCATGTCAGGCGGCGCCACCACCACCGGGTCCAGCGGCATGTCCCGTTCCACCATGGGCGCGCCCGGCGCCGGCATGGGCAACGGCGCCTACGGCAGCGGCGGCAACGGCGGCCCGAACTGAGCATCGGCGGAGGTAGCAACCGAAAGGTTGCATTTCAGGGGGCGCCGGGCATAATGCAACCAGGAGATTGCATATGACCGCACCACCGTCCACCGACCGCATCGAACGCAGCATCCACATCGAGGCTCCCCGCTCGCGCGTCTGGCGGGCGCTGGCCGACGCAAGCGAATTCGGCAACTGGTTCGGCGCCCGGCTGCAGGGCCAGGCCTTCGCGCCCGGCCGCCGCGTCCAGGGGCCGATCACCATCGCCGGCTACGAGCACCTGACCTTCGACGTGATCGTCGAGCGGGTGGAGCCCGAGCAGCTGCTGTCCTATCGCTGGCACCCGTGCACGCCCGGCATGGAAGCGGACGAGTCGACGCAAGAGCGCACGCTGGTCACCTTCACCCTGAAGGACGCCGGCGGCGGCACGCTGCTGACCGTGGTGGAAACCGGCTTCGACAAGATCCCGCCGGAGCGCCGGCTGGAAGCCTTCCGCGGCAACAGCGCCGGCTGGGACGGCCAGCTGCGCAACATCCAGCGCCATGCCACCCAGGGCTGAAGCCGCGGCGCCCTCGAACGCCGACCTGGCGAGCGTGTTTTTCGCGCTCGGCGACGAGACGCGGCTGCGGCTGGTCGCCGTGCTGTGCGCCGGCGGCGCCTTCTCCATCGCGCAGCTCACCGCCACCACAGCCATCACCCGGCAGGCGGTCACCAAGCACCTGCAGGTGCTGGCCGATGCGCGGGTGGTGAAGGACGTGAAGGTGGGGCGCGAGCGCCTGTGGCAGCTGGACCCGGCGCAGATCGACGACGCGCGCCGCTCGCTGGAGGTGATCGGCCGGCAATGGGACCAGGCGCTGGGCAAGCTCAAGGCCAGCGTGGAGGCGTCCTTGCGCTGACGACAACAGGCTCCACGCCGATGCGCCGCCAGTGCCGCATGGCCGCCAGTACTACTTGCGTCTGAGGGGTATCCACCGCGAGGCGGCGACGGATGCGGGGATTACCATCTCCGCTCAGTCAAGGGGAGGGCCGCATGGCGAGACGAAGAAGGCACAGCGGTGCCGAGCAATTGATGGACCTTGTGGCGATGCTGCCCTGGTGGGCTGGCGTTGCACTCGCAGTCGCGTCCTATTTCGTGCTCAACAAGCTGTCTGTTGCTCCCCCGCCCCGCGTGCTGCAGCCAGGGCAAACTGCGCCCTTTGTCCTAAACGGAATGGTGGCAGCACTGGCTTTCGCGGGGCAATTCGCCGTTCCGCCGATCTGCATCATTGCCGCCCTGACGTCGCTGTACAGGCGGAAAAGGCGAGAAGGTCTGGTCGAAGACGTGACGCAGTCGAATGCCGCGGCCGCGCTGAACGCCATGTCCTGGCAGGAATTCGAGTTGCTGGTCGGCGAAGCCTTCCGGCTGCAAGGCTACAAGGTCACCGAACAGGGCGGTGCGCAGGCCGACGGCGGCGTCGACCTGGTGTTGCGCAAGGGAGGCGAAATCTTCGTCGTCCAGTGCAAGCAATGGAAGGCCTTCAAGGTCGGCGTGGACGTCATTCGCCAGCTCTATGGCGTGATGGCGGCCAGCGGCGCGGCGGGCGGCTTCGTCGTGACCTCCGGAACGTTCACCGAGGGCGCAGAGGCGTTTGCCCACGGACGCAACATCAGCCTGGTGAACGGTCCCAGGCTGTTCGGGATGATCCAGCAGGCGAAAGAGTCGTTGGCGGTGGCTGCGCCCAGGCCGGCTCCGGTACCGCTGGCGCCGGCGGCGCCCCAATGTCCTGCCTGCAATGCATCGATGGTGCGCAGGACGGCGCAAAAGGGAAGCACGGCCGGAGCGCAGTTCTGGGGCTGCTCGCGCTTTCCGGCCTGCCGCGGGACGCGCCAGGTCTGACGGCCGACCAGGTGGAATGGGCGAGCCTGGTCTTCGTGATGGAGCAATCCCATCGCGCCAAGCTGGCCCGGCGCTTCGCGCGCGAGCTGGCCCGCAAGGAGGTCGTCTGCCTGGACATTCCCGACGATGACGGCTTCATGCAGCCGGAACTCATCGCACGGCTGCAACAGCGGGTCTGGCCGCACCTGCGCTGACGACGCCGGCAGGCGAATTCCTGTATCGTCGCGCCCAATGCCCGATCCCATCCTCTCCGTCACCGGCCTGTCCAAGCGCTACGCCACCGGCTTCCAGGCGCTGAAGAACGTCGACCTGCAGATCGAGCGGGGCGAGATCTTCGCGCTGCTGGGGCCCAACGGCGCCGGCAAGACCACGCTGATCAGCATCGTCTGCGGCATCGTCAACGCCAGCGAGGGCAAGGTCACGGTGGACGGCCACGACATCGGCGCCGACTACCGCGCCGCGCGCTCGCTCATCGGCCTGGTGCCGCAGGAGCTGACCACCGAGGCCTTCGAGACGGTGTTCAACACGGTCTCCTTCAGCCGCGGGCTGTTCGGCAAGCCGGCCAACCCGGCGCACATCGAGAAGGTGCTGCGCGACCTGTCGCTGTGGGACAAGAAGGACAACGCGATCCGCACGCTCTCGGGCGGCATGAAGCGCCGGCTGCTGATCGCCAAGGCGCTGTCGCACGAGCCCAGGCTGCTGTTCCTGGACGAGCCGACGGCCGGCGTCGACGTCACGCTGCGCCAGGAGATGTGGGCGCTGGTGCGGCGGCTGCGCGAGTCGGGCGTCACCATCATCCTGACCACCCACTACATCGACGAGGCCGAGGAGATGGCCGACCGCATCGGCGTGATCAGCAAGGGCGAGATCATCCTGGTGGAGGGCAAGGCCGAACTGATGCGCAAGCTGGGCAAGAAGCAGCTGACGCTGCAGCTGGGGCAGCCGCTGCAGGCGCTGCCGGCGGCGCTGGCCTCGCATGCGCTGGAGCTGGCGGCCGGCGGCAGCGAGCTGACCTACACCTACGACGCCAAGAACGAGCATTCGGGCATCGCGGCGGTGCTGCAGGACCTGGACGCCGCCGGCATCCACTTCAAGGACCTGCGGACCAGCCAGAGTTCGCTGGAAGACATCTTCGTCAGCCTGGTGCGGGAAAAGGAAGCATGAACCTCTACGCCATCCGCGCGATCTACCGGTTCGAGATGGCGCGCACCATGCGCACGCTGCTGCAAAGCATCGTCTCGCCGGTGGTCTCCACCTCGCTGTACTTCGTGGTGTTCGGCTCGGCGATCGGCTCGCGCATCCCCGAGGTCGGCGGCGTGAGCTACGGCGCCTTCATCGTGCCGGGGCTGGTGATGCTGTCGCTGCTGACGCAGAGCATCTCCAACGCCTCGTTCGGCATCTACTTTCCCAAGTTCACCGGCACGATCTACGAGCTGCTGTCGGCGCCGGTCTCCACGCTGGAGATCGTCATCAGCTACGTCGGCGCCGCGGCTACCAAGTCGATCGTGCTGGGCCTGATCATCCTGGCCACGGCTGCCCTGTTCGTGCCGATGCAGATCCTGCATCCGGGTTTCATGCTGCTGTTCCTGCTGCTGACGGCCGTCACCTTCAGCCTGCTGGGCTTCATCATCGGCATCTGGGCCGACGGCTTCGAGAAGCTGCAGTTCATCCCGACGCTGATCATCACGCCGCTGACCTTCCTGGGCGGCAGCTTCTATTCGATCGACATGCTGCCGGCCTTCTGGCAGAAGGTCAGCCTGTTCAACCCGGTGGTTTATCTCGTGAGCGGCTTCCGCTGGAGCTTCTACGGCGTCTCCGACGTCGGCGTCGGCGTCAGCCTGGCGATGACGCTGGTGTTCATGGCGATCTGCCTGGGCGTGGTCGGCTGGATCTTCCGCACCGGCTACCGGCTCAAGAGCTGAGCGGGGCGCGCCGGGCCGGCGCCGCAACAGGCAACTATCTGGTTGCATGTTCCGGAGTTGCGGGGCACAATGGAAATGCAGCCATGTGGTTGCATATCATCCATCGAGGAGTCCCCATGGACCATTTCCGCCGCCAACTCGTCCTGTCCGCGCCTGCCGCGGACGTCTACCAGGCCCTGGCCACGCAGCAGGGGCTGCAAGGCTGGTGGACCCAGTCGTGCGAAGCCGACGGCCACGCCGGCGGGCGCGCCACGTTCCGCTTCGGCCAGACCCGCAAGGTGATGCGCATCGACCGGCTCGAGCCCGGGCGCGAGGTGCGCTGGCACTGCATCGAGTCGCACATCGCCATCGCCGGCGTCCCGCCGGACGAGTGGCGGGACACGCAGATCGTGTTCCGCCTGACGCCGCGCGGGGCCGCGCAGACCGTGCTGGATTTCGAGCACATCGGCCTGACGCCGGCGCTGGCCTGCTGGGGCGCCTGCAACAAGGGCTGGGACCATTTCCTGGGCAGCCTGCGCAGCCTGGTCGAATCGGGCGAGGGCGCGCCGTATCTGCCCTCGGTGTCCGCCAGCTGCGGCGGCGCGGCCACCGCCGCCGCGGCCAGCGGCGCCAGCGCGGCTCTGGCCTAGGGCTGCAACGCGAAGCGCGGCGCCTGCGCGGTCAGCAGGGCGACGCGCGGCGCCACGCCCCACGCCTGGCCGATCGCCTGGGCCAGCGCGTCCAGCAGCTTGCGCACGTCGGCGGCCGCGCCGGCGTGCATCGCCTCCGCCACGATCAGCACGCAGGCCGTGTCCTCGCGCACCGCCGACAGTCCGCTTTGCCGGTGCGTCCAGCGCCGGGCGTGGGCGTTGCCTTGCGCGTCGACGAAGCCCACTTCGCCCGGCTCCGGGTGCTCGGTCTCGCCGGAGAAGGCCAGGTAGGTCTCGGTGCCGCCGGCGTGGCGCACCTGCAGCGGCCACGCCACCTTCGACGCGTCGAGCACGGCCACCGGAACGGCGAATGCGATCGAGGCGGCGTTGCACAGGTCGATCAGCGGATGGATGGAGGGCAGCGCACCTTCCTTGCGGAAGCGCCGCAGCAGCGATTCGGAGGCGCAGCGGTATTGCGTCGGCTTCAGGCCCATGCGCTGGAAGGCCCGGCGCCAGGCCTGGATCTCCGGCAGCTCGCCTTCGGACAGCACGCCCTCCAGCCGCGCCTGGGCGATCGCGTTGAACTGCGCTACCGCGCCATCGACGGATGCCTGGGCGTGGATGCCCTCGACAAACAGCACGCCGGCCGTCAGCTCCGGGTACTGGCTCCAGATGGCGGGGGCATGGTCGAAGTGCATGGCGGGATTTTCACCCAGCCGCCGCCGGACCGTTCCATTGTCTAATTCCCCCGATGAACGCTTCTGCCGCCTGGTACAACCAGCTGATCCAGCCCGCCTTCGCGCCGCCCTCCTGGGTGTTCGCGCCGGTGTGGACCGTCCTGTATGTGGTGATCGCGATCACCTTCGGCTCCGTGTTCTGGCTGGCGGTCAGGCGCCGCGTCCCCGCGGGCACGGCCTTGCCCTTCGCGTTGAACATCGTCTTCAACCTGGCCTTCACGCCGCTGCAGTTCGGGCTGAAGAACAACGCGCTGGCGGCCATCGACATCCTGCTGGTGCTCGTCACGCTGGTGTGGGCGCTGCGCGCGATCTGGCCGCGCCGGCGCTGGGTGGCGCTGGCGAACCTGCCGTACCTGGCCTGGGTGATGTTCGCGACCGTGCTGCAGCTGACGATCACCTGGCTGAACCGCTGAGGGCGCGCACCGTCGTCCTCTTGCGTCCTTTGCCGGGTCCGGCCGATTACATTGTCTAATCCGGGCATGGCAATCCAGTGGTTTCCCGGGCACATGAACCTGACGCGCAAGGCGATCGCCGAGCGCATCCAGGAGATCGACGTCGTCATCGAGGTGCTGGACGCGCGCCTGCCCGGCTCCAGCGCCAATCCGCTGCTGGCGGAGATGACCGGCCACAAGCCGACGCTGAAGATCCTGAACAAGCAGGACATGGCGGACCCGGCGCGCACGCAGCAATGGCTGGCGCACTACAACGCCCAGCCCGGCACGCGCGCCATCGCGCTGCAGGCCAGCAACGCGGCGGCGGTGGCGCCGCTGGCGGCCGCCTGCCAGGCGCTGGCGCCCGGGCGCGGCGGGCTGGCCAAGCCGATGCGGGTGCTGATCTGCGGCGTGCCCAACGTCGGCAAGAGCACGCTGATCAACCAGCTCACGGGCAAGCACCACGCCAGGACCGGCGACGAGGCCGGCGTCACCAAGATGGAGCAGCGCATCACGCTGGCCGACGACTTCTACCTGTACGACACGCCCGGCCTGCTGTGGCCGCGCATCATCGTGGCGCAGAGCGGCTACAACCTGGCCGCCAGCGGCGCCATCGGCCGCAACGCGTACGACGAGGAGCTGGTGGCGCTGGAACTGCTGGAGCGGCTGCGCCAGGACTATCCCGGCCTGATCGAGGACCGCTACAAGCTGGCCGGCGTCGCCGCGATGAAGGACGAGGAAGTGCTGGAGGCCGTGGGGCGCAAGCGCGGCGGGCTGCTGGGCAAGGGCAAGGTCAACACCCAGAAGGCGGCCGAGATCGTCATCACCGAATTCCGCAACGCCACGCTGGGCCGCATCACGCTGGAGACGCCCGGGGAGTTCGCGCAGTGGCTGGCCACCGGCCAGCAGCTCGATGCCGAGCGGCTGGCCAAGAAGGAGGCCAAGGCGGCCGCCAAGAAGAAGGGCAGCCGCTCCGCGCCGCCCGCCTAGCCTGTGATGCCGGATGGCAGCGACTAGCGCGGCGAAGTCTCGCAGCCGATGCGCTTGAGGGTGGCGTCGATCCAGCTGGTGTCGTGCTTGCCGGCCTTGATGTTGGCCAGCGTCGTCTCCTCCAGCGCCACCTTGGCCTGGGCGGCCTTCAGCACCTCCGCCGCGTCGGCGAAGGGCACGCACAGCACGCCGTCGCCGTCGCCCAGGATCAGGTCGCCGGGCTGCACCACCATGCCGTCGATCGCGATCGGCACGTTGATCTCGCCGGGGCCGTCCTTGTACGGGCCGCGGTGGGTGACGCCGGCGGCATAGACCGGGAAGTTGCCGGCGGCGATCACGTCGATGTCGCGCACCGCGGCGTTCAGCACCACGCCGGCCAGGCCGCGGCTGACCGCGTAATTGAGCATCAGCTCGCCGAACAGCGCGTTGGTCAGGTCGCCGCCGCCGTCCACCACGATCACGTCGCCCGGGCCGGCCAGGTCCAGCGCCTTGTGGATCATCAGGTTGTCGCCCGGCCGCGACTTCACCGTGATGGCGGCGCCGGCCATCCGGCCGCCCTTGTGCATCGGCCGCAGCCGCGGGCCGCCGGCGCTCATGCGGGTCATCACGTCGCTGACGTTGGCCACCGGGATGGAGGCGAAGGCCTTGACGAAGTCGTCGGCGATGCGCCGCTGGCGCTGGAGAATCTGCAGTCCGATCATGGGGTGTCCCGTTGGGTGAATGGTTGTTGTTGGTCCGGCAGCAGCATGCCCGCATCGAGCTGCTCCAGCGAGGTGACGCCGAGCAGCCCATGTTGCGAGAGACCTCCTGCCGCAGCAGGTCGATCGCCCGCCGCACGCCGGCCTCGCCGCCGATCGCCGCCGCAAAGCTGAAGGGCCGGCCGACGACCACGAATTTTGCCCCAAGCGCCAGCGCCGATGACGCCGCCGGCGTCAGGCGGCCGGCCTGCTCATGGCTCCTTGTCCGCCGGCACGGCCATGCCGGAGAGCTTCTGCACCTCGAGCGCCATCGCGCTCCAGTCCCAGTCGGCGCGGCCGCCCTCGCACAGCGCGTCCAGCAGCTGCTCGGCCAGCGTCGCCGCCGGCAGCACGGCACCGGCGGCCCGCGCGGTGTCCAGCGCGATGCGCAGGTCCTTGCGCATCAGCGCGGCCCGGAAGCCCGGCTTGAACTTGCCCTCGATGATGCGCGGGCCGTGGTTCTCCAGCGAGAAGCTGCGGCCGGTGCCGCCCAGCAGCACCTCGCGCATCAGCGCCGGGTCCACGCCCTGCGCCCTGGCGAGCGCCATCGCGTCGGCCACGCCGAGCAATGCGCCCGCCACCGCCACCTGGTTGCAGGCCTTGACGGTCTGGCCGGCGCCCAGATCGCCGACCCGGGTGACGCTCTTGCAGAAGGCGCCCAGCACCTCGCGGCAGGCGTCGATCGCTTCGGCCGGGCCGCCGACCATGCAGCCCAGCGTGCCGGTCTGCGCGCCGGCCTGGCCGCCGCTGACCGGCGCGTCGATGAAGATCACGCCCTGGCCCTGCAGCCGCTCGCCGAAGCGGCGGGCCGCGGCGGCGGCGATGGTGCTGGTGTCTATAACGACGCAGCTCTCGCGCAGGCCGTGCGCCAGCCCCTCGTCGCCGAACAGCACGGCCTCGACCGCGGCCGCATCCGACAGGCTGAGGATCACCAGGTCGCACTCGCGCGCCATCGCGGCGGCGGACGGGAACGCCTGCGCGCCCGCGGCGATGAAGGGCGCCGCCGCATCGGACCGGCGGGCGAACACCCGCAGCGGATAGCCTTTCTTGAGCAGGTTGTGGGCGATGCCTGCGCCCATGGAGCCGAGGCCGGCGATGCCGATGCGGGCTTGCGGCCCGAAGGACGGAGTGCTCATGGGGCGATCGGCTTGCGGGCCAATTCGCGGGCAGTCACCGCGGAGCGGGTGGAAGTCAGGTGGGTCATGTTCTTGTCTCCTGCGCGGTATTGTCGGCGCGCCGCGGCCGCGGGCCGCCGATGCAGGAAAATAGCGCGATGACTGAAGCCACCCCCAACGACCAAGCCGCCCAGCCCGCCCGCCCCGAACTGCCGGACCACCTCTCGGTGGACCCGCGCAGCCCGCATCACGTGGCCGCGATCTTCGAGCACGACATCGGCATCCGCCTCAACGGCAAGGAGCGCCACGACGTGGAGGAGTACTGCATCAGCGAAGGCTGGGTGAAGGTGCCCGCAGGCAAGACGGTCGACCGCAAGGGCAAGCCGCTGCTGATCAAGATCAAGGGGGCGGTGGAGGCGTTTTATCGGTGACCCTGCGTCCGAGGGGGAATCGATTGATTTGCGGCGACTTCCCGACAGGCGCTGATCACTGGCTCATTAACAGCCGGACCACCTCACCAAACCAGCGATCGCTTCAGCGATTTGTTGCCTGTAAGGTTGTTTGCCACCTCGGTGAAGTCCGCTCTGCCAAAGATCGGTGGCACGTGGTCTGTTATTGCCCTCACCAGCATCGCTGTAGCCATGCAGAGCTCGTTCGCGTGTGCAATGTTCAGTTCCTCAAGAAGGCGGACCAGTTTGGCCGTGTCCCACTTCGTCTTCGGTATTCCGCGTAGCTCGCCGATCCTGCTGACAGCTACGTACGGCGACTTGTCTGACCTTGACGTGGCGCTCAGCGATCCAACACGAACTTGTTCAGGACTGCGCGCTCCCTTGCGCCCAATCTCGTTGAGGCCTGCTTGAATTACTGCGCGTGTCGACTTTACGTCGGCAACCGAGGGACCCACACCACAGGAGCTCCCGGCAGCGAACATAAGCTGTGTCGAAAAGTCGTTTAACGGTCCTAGTTCGGCTGTTAGCACTGACCTTGCTTCCAGAGCCAACTGCTGATATTCAGCCTGGTCATCGGCGCTTAAACGCATGCCGAACATCGGCGTTGGCTCGAAGCGCGCCTCGAGCGCCTTCATAGCTGCAATGAACGTAGGCAGTTCGGTGCTCACAATTGCCCGCTGTTGTTCAAACTGAACCGGCGATGGCGAAAACCGCCGCCTTCATTTGTGGAAGGTCAGTCTGGATGGTCGTCCACACAATCCCTTGATCGACCTTGAAGTAACCATGCGCCAGGGCGTTGCGCATCTCGTACGCGAAATTCCAGGGGACTTCGGGATGACTGGCAGCGAACTGCGCGTAATGCTGGGTGATCTTGTTGCATGCCTCGCCAATCACCTCGAAGTTGCGGATGACGGCGTCGCGGGTCTTCTTGTCTGCCAGGTACCCAGCGCTGTCCATGCCCGATGTGTACTCGATGATGTTGTCGATCGCTTCGAGGATGTGGCCCAGGTAGTCTTGTACCCGCAGCGGATCGCGCCGATTCATACCGGCCGGGCGTCTCTCAACACCTGGGCGCGGAATTTTTCCGGAAGCGCGTTGGGGGTGAGCACGTCGATGTCCATGCCCAGCAACTGCTTCAGTTCGAAGCGGATCGCGCCAATGTCGAACAAGGTTGTTTGCGCCGTGGGCTCGACGAGAAGATCCAGGTCGCTGCCCGGCTCGTCATCGCCACGCATGGCCGATCCGAACACGCGAATGTCGCTCACGCGGTGGCTCAACGCGATCTCGCGGATTCGCGCGCGGTGCAGCTGGAGTGCTTCGGAGGGGCGCATGCGACCGATTGTGTTTCAGTGACGGTCCGCTTGGCAAGCGTTGGAACGCAGCGCGGGCGTGCCACTACTTTGCGAACGAATCCTTCATGCCGGTGATCTTGTTGAACACGACATGACCGACGCCATGGTTCTTGCGGTCCGCCACGAAGTACCCGTGCCGCTCGAACTGGAAGCGGTCATCCGCCTTCGCCTGCGCCAGCGCCGGCTCCACGTACGCGGTCACCACCTTCAGGCTGTCCGGGTTGATCTCTTCCAGGAAGTCCTTGTCGGTCGTGTCCGGTTGCGCCACCGCGAACAGGCGGTCGTACAGGCGCACTTCGGCCTGCACCGCATCGGCCGCGCCGACCCAGGTGATCACGCCCTTGACCTTCACGGCGTCGCTGCCCGGCGTGCCGCTCTTGGTGTCGGGGATCAGTTCGGCCTGCACCTCGGTCACGTTGCCCGCCGCATCCTTCGTCGCGCCGGTGCAGGTGATCACGTGGCCGTACTTCAGCCGCACCTTGTTGCCGGGGAACAGGCGGTTGTAGCCCTTGGGCGGCGCCTCTTCGTAGTCGGTCTTCTCGATCCACAGTTCCTTGCCGAACTTGAACTCGCGCTTGCCGGATGCCGGGTCGCGCGGGTTGATCGGCGCCGAGCAGACGTCCTGGAAGCCCGCGCCCATCAGCGCATCCCAATTGGTGATCACCAGCTTCACCGGCTCCAGCACCGCCATCGCGCGCGCCACCTTGGGGTCCAGGTCGTCGCGCAGCGCGCCTTCCAGCGTGCTGTAGTCGATCCAGCTGTCGCTCTTGGTCACGCCGATCCGCTCGGCGAACAGGCGCAGGCTCTCGGGCGTGTAGCCGCGCCGGCGCAGGCCGACGATGGTGTTCATGCGCGGGTCGTCCCAGCCGCTGACATGGCCTTCGTCCACCAGCTGCTTCAGCTTGCGCTTGCTGGTGATCACGTACGTCAGGTTGAGCCGCGCGAATTCATACTGGCGCGGATGCGGCTTGTTGATCAGGCCGCCCTCGCTCAGCCGGTCCAGCAGCCAGTCGTAGAAGGGGCGCTGGTCCTCGAACTCCAGCGTGCACAGGCTGTGGGTGATGTTCTCCAGCGCGTCTTCGATCGGGTGCGCGTAGGTGTACATCGGGTAGATGCACCACTTGTCGCCGGTGCGGTGGTGGGTCGCCCGCCGGATCCGGTAGATGGCCGGGTCCCGCATGTTGATGTTGGGGCTGGCCATGTCGATTCTGGCGCGCAGCACGGCGGCGCCGTCGGCCAGCTTGCCGTCGCGCATCTCGCGAAAGCGCGTCAGGTTCTCGTCGATGCTGCGGCTGCGAAAGGGGCTGTCCGTTCCCGGCTTGCTGAAGTCGCCGCGGTTGTGCCGCATGTCCTCGGGCGACTGCTCGTCCACGTAGGCCAGGCCGGCTTCGATCAGGTATTCCGCGGCCCGGTACATGAAGTCGAAATAGTCACTGGCGTGGTACAGGTGCTCGGTGCCGTTGGCGTCCCAGCCGAAGCCCAGCCACTTCACCGCGTCCAGGATGCCGTCGACGAATTCCTGGTCTTCCTTTTCCGGGTTGGTGTCGTCGAAGCGCATGTGGCAGACGCCGCCGTAGTCGCCGGCCAGGCCGAAGTTCAGGCAGATGCTCTTGGCGTGGCCGACGTGCAGGTAGCCGTTGGGTTCGGGCGGAAAGCGGGTGCGGATCCGGGCCGGGTCGCTCCGGCCGGCCTGGTGGTGGGCCGCGTCGCCGGGGCTGCCGCCCCACATCCGCTGGGCGTAGGTGCCTTGCTCCAGGTCCTTCTCGATCACCTGGCGCAGGAAATTGCTGGGTTTTGGCGGCTCTTTGTCGGCGGGAGAAGTCATATCCGTCCGATTCTAGGGTTTGCCCAAGCGAGAAGCATTTCACGGTCCTTTGCGGCGGCTTTACCGTTGGGTAACCTCTGGCAACGGATTTGACCGTCCATGCGGTATTCGCCGGGGGCCTGCGGTGCGTTAATAGTGGGAAGGGATGCCTCTGTGCGCCCTCACCAAGGAGTCAAACATGAAAATCAACCGCTCTGGATTCGTGAAGGCCGCCGCAGCCGCCGCCATCGCGCTGGCGGCACTAGGCACGGCATCGGTTGCCGAGGCCCGCGGCAATGTGTTCTTTTCCATCGGCGCGAACGTGGCCCCCGGCGTGACGCTGGGCGTGTCCAACGCGCCGTACTATGCCGCCCCGGCGTATTACGCGCCGGCCCCCGTGTACTACCAGCCGGCCCCGGTCTATTACGAGCCGGCGCCTGTGTACTATCAGCCAGCCGTGTATTACGCTGCCCCGGTCATCACCGTCGGCCGCCCGTATTACCGGCACCATGGCCGCCACTGGCGTTAAGGCCGGTCCGAGTTTCCAAGGTTAGCCCCGCTGTGTTGCAGCGGGGCTTTTTTCATTCCGCGCAGTGGAATTGGCGCCGGAGCTGGCCGGGGCAGCGGCGGCGTCGGGCTCGGGCGGCGGCTCGGTGGGCGTGCGGGTCATCGCTTCCATCTGCCTGTCGCGACTGCGCCGGGCGGAATCCGAGAGGGTGCGGGCCAGCCGTGAACGCACGCTCGCCAGGCCTTCGCCGGTGTGGCGATCGCCCGGGTCGTTGTCCTTGGACGGGCCATCGCGTCTGGCCGTGGCTGGAGCGCTCGTCACGTGCTTTCCCCGATTGAAGCTTCACTGTTCGCCCGCGCGCTGCGGGCGCTTGCAGGATCGGCGCGCCTGAGCGGGTAGGTGGGCGCCGACAAAAAAAGGCCCCCAGGCTGTTGGGCCTGGGGGCAATATGCCAGTCGCGGGACGGAGGGCCGGACCAGCTCACCCCGGAGGAGGAGGGGACTCAGAGGAGTCGGGGTGATTTGGGGTGAAAAGCGCCGCTAGCTGGGTCGTCAATAGCCGCGCTTGTCGTTCGAGAGGGTTCTGGAGGCAACCAGCAGCGCTTCGGGCTGCTGCACGGCGCCATCGGCGGCCCGCTGCATGGCGACCTCGGCGGCCGTCACGCGCTCGCCGTTCGTTCCGCGCACGCGGCCGTCGTCATGGGATGCGAATGCGGCCATCATGACCGCGGTGCCGGTGATCAGCACGAAGGCGTAACCGGCTGCCAGTCCGCACATCCGCACGGTGTGCGATGCACTCTTGGAGGCGGACCTGTGCGTGACCATGAGACAAGTAGACAAGCCGCCTCGGCCGGCGTTTGTAGGACGGCGCCCACAAATCCTGCAAGACGACAGCCCTTCCGGATGAGTTGGATGGCGTGGCTGGGCTTGGATTGCGTGGCGACGTTGGCGCGGAGAAATATGGATGACGGGTCGAGCCCGGCATGACAGGCTTGCCCTACATCGCCTTGAACAGATGCGCGTAGAGCCGGCTGACGGGCAGCTTCTCCTTGGCGCCGCGCAACTGCAGGTGCAGCTTGCCGGCATCGTCGCGGGTGACTGAATCGATGGCGTCGGCGCGCACGACGGTGCCGCGGTGCACCTGCCAGAAGCGCTGCGGGTCCAATTGCGGCAGCAGTTCGCGCAGCGGCGTGCGCAACAGGTACTCGCGATTGGCGGTCAGCACGCGCAGGTACTTGTCGGCGGCCTCGAAATAGAGCACCTCCTCGACCGGCACCATGCGGATGGCGTTGCCGACGCTGACCTGGATGGTGCTGAGCGTCCTGGCCTGCGACGGCACGCCCGCCAGCAGGTTGCGCAGCTGGCCGAGCGTCGCCTCGATGTCGCTGCCGCCCGCGGCGCGCCCGGCCAGCGCCTGCTGCACCTTGGCCACCGTCTTCTGCAGCCGCGCCGGCTGCACCGGCTTGACGATGTAATCCACCGCCTGCGTCTCGAAGGCCTGCAGCGCGTACTGGTCGTAGGCGGTGACGAACACCAGCGCCGGGAAAGGCGGCTCGGCCGGCCAGTCGTCCGCCAGTTCCGCCGCCGCCTCCAGCCCGCTCTGGCCCGGCATGCGGATGTCGAAGAACAGCACGTCGGGCAGCAGCTCCAGCGCCTTCGCCACCGCCGACTTGCCGTCGCCCACCGTGGCGGCGATGCGCAGCTCCGGCCAGGCCTGCGCCAGCTCCTGCTGCAGCGACAGCGCCAGCAGCGGCTCGTCCTCGGCGATCAGGGCCAGCGGCGGCTTGCTGGCGTTCATGCGGCGACCGGCAGGTGGGTGGTGGTGATGGCGCCGCGGCCTTCCTCGGCGCTGAACTCCAGCGCCGCCGCCGCGCCGTACAGCGTGGCCAGCCGCTCGCGCACCTGCGTCATGCCGAAGCCGCTGCCCTTGACTGCCGCCCGCGCGGTGCCGATGCCGGTGTCGCTCACCGTCAGCGTCAGCACGCCGGCCTCCAGCCTGGCGCTCACCGTGATGCGGCCGCCTTCCACCTTCGGCTCCAGCCCGTGCTGGATGCTGTTCTCCACCAGCGGCTGCAGCAGCAGCGTGGGCACCTGCAGCTGCGCCAGCTCGGGCGGCAGCTCCAGCGTGTACGCCAGCCGCGGGCCCATGCGCACCGCCATCAGCTCCAGGTAGTCGCGCAGCCGGTCGAACTCCGCCTCCAGCGTGTGGGTGGCGGCGCGCGACGCGTTCAGCGTGGCGCGCAGGTACGCGATCATGTGGTCCAACATGCGCTGCGCGCGCGGCGGGTCGGCGCCGATCAGCACCCGCAGGTTGGCCAGCGTGTTGAACAGCATGTGCGGCTCCAGCTGGCTTTCCAGCAGCTTGAGCTGCGCTTCGCTGGCATGCCGGCGCGCCTCGCGCATCTTGCGTTCCAGGTACGCGCTCTTGTTCAGGCTGTAGAAGTAGTAGCTGCCCGACACGCCGGCCAGCAGCGTGATCATGATGGAGGTGCGCAGCTCGGCGCGGGCCGGCCCGCTCTCCCACGAGGACCAGCCGAACCACCGGTCGCCCACCAGGGTGCCGAAGAAGTAGCCGCCGATGATGCCGGCCACCGTCAGCGCGATGCCTGACGCGCCAAGCGGCCAGCCCGTCTCCCGCGCCGAGGGGATGAAGTGGCGGCCGCAGTCGATCAGCGCCCAGGTGCCGGTGCCGATGGCCACCGAATACACCAGCGGGATCTCGTAAGGCCTATCGACATGGAACGCGTACTGGATGGCGGCGATCGCCAGGCAGAACGCGACCACCTGCAGGTAGTTGCGCAGCTTGTCGAGCCAGTCGATCCGCATGGCCGCCTCAGCGCTCGCCGCGCTCGCGCTGCAGCTTGTCGCGCTCCTTCTGCACCAGGCGCTCGCGCAGTCCGCTGCCGCTGCCGATCACGAACACCGAGATCCCGTGCAGCGCCAGCCCCAGCCCCCAGCCGAGCACCGGCGCCAGCGACCAGCGCCGGGTGCCGAAGGCGTATTGCGACATCGCGAACAGGAACAGGTTGACCAGCACGTAGACCGTGGCGTGCGTGTACCAGCCCAGCTTGGCGCCGGCGCGCTTGCGGGCGAGGCGGTCGATGTCGTCGGGCGTGAGGGGGCTGTTGGCCATGCGGGATCGATTCTAGGGGAGCAGCTTCTGCTGGAAGAAGGAGACGATCCGCGCCTGCGCGACGGGCACCTGCGCGCGGTCGAAGCCCGGCGGGTCGGACAGCAGGTCGGCCGCGATCCGTCCCAGGTCCTGCAGCGGCGGCCGCGGCGACAGCAAGGAACCGTGGCCGGCGGTCGGCAGGTCGGCCACCAGCACGCATGTCTTGCAGGCCTGCAGCACGGCGTCGGCGTGGAAGCGCGGCACCAGCCAGCGGTCCTGGCCGGCCCGCACGATGCCCAGCGGCACCCGCGGGTGGGCCAGCGACTGCAGGTCGAAGTCCACCGCATAGGGCACCTCGGCCACCACCGCGGCGACGCGGTTGTCGGTGTGGCTGTACCAGTTGCTGTCCACCAGGCGGTAGCGGATCACGCGGATCGCCACCGCCTTGCGCAGGTCGTCCAGGAAGTTGCCGCGCAGCTGGGTGGCCAGCCCGACGCAGCTGGAGAAATCCTCCTCCAGGTGCTGTTCGCAATGCTGGCGCATCAGGGACGGCGACCAGCGCCCGCCCGCCATGCTCAGGGCCGTGTGGCCGCCGGCGGACATGCCGTACATGCCCACCTTGTCCAGCGCCAGATGGGCGGCGAAGCGCCGGTCCTGCGCCACGCTGTCGATGGCGCGCGAGACTTCCAGCGGACGCCGGCGCCAGCTCACCGGCCCGGCGTCGCCCATGCCCTTGTAGTTGTCGCCGAGGTGTTCCGGGAAGGCGACGGTGAAGCCGGCCTCCACCAGCTTGCGCGCCAGGTCGCTGTGGACCCAGGGCGCGCCGCCGGAGCCGTGCGACATGACCACCAGGTGGCCGTTGCCGGGCAGGGGCGCGGCGTCAACGGCCACCTGCAGCGCGAAGGCCCCGCGCTGCAGCGGCTGGTCGGCCGCGGCGGTCGGGTAGAAGACCGTGACCGGCCCGTCGCCCTGCTGGCCGGGCAGGGTGGTGAGGCCGACGCCGGCCTGGGCCCAGGCCGCGCCCAGTGCCAGCAGGCAGGTGAGGAGGTAGCGTTTCATGGCGTGCAGCTCCGCTTACCAGGCGTCGCGCTGGGAGGCCAGCCGGTTGCGCTCCTGCTGCACCAGCCGCTCGTGCAGGCCGCCACCGCCGGTGGCCAGGAACACCGTCAGGCCGTGGATCGCCAGCCCCAGGCCCCAGCCCAGCGCCGGGTAGATCGCCCAGTGGCGCCCGCCGGATGCGGCCAGCAGGACCAACAGCAGGTTGACGGCGACGTAGACGGTGGCGTGGATGTACCAGCCCAGCTTGGCGCCGGCGCGCTTGCGGGCCAGCCGCTCGATCCGGGCGTCGGCGTCGTCCATGTCGGTCATGGAGGCGGTGGAGGTGGTGGTGGAGGACATGGCGGTTTCCTTTCAGGCGCGGGCGGTGGAGACGGAGGCCGGCGCGGTGCGCCGCGCCAGGCGGGCCAGGCGGATCGAGCGGCCGCTGAAGATGCCGCTGAAGGCGCCGTAGATCACGCCGTAGGTGAGCGAGTAGCTCGCGTCCTGGGCCAGCGCGGGGTTCATCGCCACTTCGACGCCGACCACGTACTTGACCAGGAAGATGCCCAGGATCAGCGCCAGCGGCACCCAGCTGCCGGGCACGGTGAACGTGCGCTCCTGCGGGTTGTAGCTGCTGCCCCGGGGCGGCTGCATGCTGCCCACCGCCGTGGCCAGCACGACGGCGGCGACCACCCAGGCCAGCATCACATAGCCGTAGATGACGGAATGGCTGAAGGCCGAGACGGCGCCCCACAGCGACAGCCCGGTCATCGCCACCGGCATGACGCCGACGCGCACGGCGCTCACAGTGTTGCTCCTGAGCATGCTGGCGCCCAGCCACAGCAGGCCGGCCAGCAGCGCCCAGACCCAGGTCGGGGTGTTGGAGAGGATGGGCCCGATCGTCTGGGGCCTGGCGATCAGCATCTGGATCAGCATGGTGGTTTCTCCTGTGGATTTGTCGGTTGGATGGAAGGTGTCAGAGCAGGCCGAGCTGGCCCCAGACCAGATGGCCGAGGTAGCGGTTCGGCAGCAGGGTGAAGGCGCCGGCCACCAGGCAGGCGCCGACGTAGAGGCGCTGCATCGTCTTGCGGTGGGCGGAGACGTTGCCCCTGGCCAGGAACCAGAAGGCGCCGAACAGGGCGACCAGCGTCACCGGGATCAGCAGGTGGATCGGCGTGTAGCCGTGCAGGTTGGGCAGGCGGAAGTCGCGGATGAAGATCGCCGACACGGCGGCGGCGACCATCAGCGTGACCCAGGCGTAGCCGAAGGCGCGGTGCAGCCGCGGCCGCTGGGCCCGGCCCTTGCGTGCCCACAGCGCGACCGGGCCGGTGACCACCGCGCCGAGGGCGGCGGCCATGTGGACGGCAATGATGGGCGTGAGCTGCATGGTGGTCTCCTGGGCGTCGTTCGATGCCGCAACAATAGGCAGCGGCCTGGCCGGCAGCCAGCGCGATGGGACGAAACAGGAGAAAACCGGGGCGAAATGCAGCCGGCGGGTGCGAAATTCAGCCCGGGGGCGGGCTCAGGCCCGGCGCGCCCCGGTGTCGGCGATCACGCCGCCGTCTTCCTTGGTGAAGGGCGGCACCTTGCCCACCGGCAGCAGCTCCAGCACTTCCTCGGACGGCCGGCACACCTTGGTGCCCAGCGCGGTGCGCACGATGGGGCGCTCCATCAGGATCGGGTGCTGCTGCATGAAATCCAGCAGCTGCTCGTCGCTCCACTTGGGGTCGTCCAGCCCCAGCTCCTCGTAGGGCGTGCCCTTGCGCCGCAGCAGCGAGCGCACGTTCATGTTCATCGCCTGGAGCAACGCCTTGAGCTCGCCGCGCGAGGGCGGCGTCTTCAGGTACTCGACCACCTGCGGCTCGATGCCGGCATGGCGCAGCAGCGCCAGGGTGTTGCGGCTGGTGCCGCAGGCGGGGTTGTGGAAGATGGTGGCGTCGGTCATGGTCGATTGTTGTCTAGGGATTGGATGGCTGCAGGCCGGCGGCGGCCAGCACGCCGACCACGGCGCCGGCGGCCTGCGCCGCCACGAAGCCGATGGCGCTGGCCGGCGCGATGCCGGCGAAGCTGTCGCTCATCATCCGTCCCAGCACGGCTGCCGGGTTGGCGAAAGAGGTGCTGGCGGTGAACCAGTAGGCCGCGCCGATGTAGCAGGCCACCAGCGCAGCGCCCTTGCCGGCCGGTGCCCGCAGGATGACCAGCACCAGGCCGGCGGTCGCCACCGCCTCGGCCAGCCATTGGCCCGGACCCGCGCGCAGCTTGCTGCTCCATTGCAGCAGCGGCAGCTCGAACATCAGGTGCGCCAGCCAGGCGCCGGCGACCGCGCCCAGCAGTTGGGCGCCGATGAAGGCCGCCACCGCGAGCTTGCGGTCGGCCGGCGCGAAGCTGCCGCGGGCAGCCAGCACCAATGTCACCAGCGGATTGAAGTGCGCGCCGCTGACCGGGCCCAGCGTCTCGATCAGCACGTAGAGCGCGAACATCGTGACCAGGGTGTTGGCCAGCAGCGCGATGGCGACGTTGCCGCCGCTCAGGCGCTCGGCCATGATGCCCGAGCCGATCACGGCGCACAGCAGCATGGCCGTGCCCAGGAACTCGGCCAGCACCGCCGGCGACAGGCGATGCTTCATCGGCCGGCGCGCCCGCGGGCCGCGGCTGTCACGTGGGTCCGGGCGGCCATCGCGGCGTCAGCAGCAGGAGCGGGCGCCGGCCTGGGGCGCCGCGGCGCAGCAGGCGGCTGCGGCGGCGGCCGGCTTCTCGCTGAACACCGGGATGCCGTCCAGGGTGTGGAACTGCTCCCAGGCGATGCCCTGCGGATCGGTCACCCAGTACTTGTCGCTGCGCGCGTAGCAGCAGCTGGTCTCGCCTTCGTCGAGCACCGCCATGTCGGCCTTGGCGGCATGGCCGCGCAGTTGCGCCAGGTCTTCCTTGCTCTCCACCTGGATGCCCAGGTGGTCGACGCCGGCGGCGCTGCCGCGGGTGGAGATGGCGAAGTTCACCGGCGGGTCGGTGAGCATCCACTTGGCGTAATCGGCTTCGGTGCGGGCCGGCTGCTGGTCGAACATCGCCGAATAGAAGGCGATGTTCTTCTGCAGGTCGTTCACATGGACGTGGACGTGAAAGCGTTTCATGGGGGCTCTCCTTGGGGTTAACAGGGTTTGCAGGATTCGGAACCGGCCACGGCGCAGGACTCGCCCTGGCAGCAGTGCTCGGTGAGGTAGGCCAGCAGCGCATTCATCTGCCCGAAGTCGGCGCGGTAGATCAGGTTGCGGCCATCGCGCTGCTGCGTCACCAGGCCGGCGTTGGCCAGTTCCTTGAGGTGGAACGACAGGGTGGCGCCCGCCACCTCCAGTTCCTCGCCCAGCTGGCCGGGGGTGCGGCCCTGCGGACCGGCCACGACCAGCGAACGGAACACGCGCAGGCGCATGGCCTGGGCCAGGGCGGCCAGCGACTGGATGGCGGTGCTTTCTTCCATACTTCCATGATACTAGAAATATGGAATGGTGTGAAACGGCTTCGGGTGGGTAAGGGGCTACTCAGGGGCCGGCAGTCATAATGCGCGACCTTTCAAGGAGCAAGAGTGGACGTCGTACTGCTGGTCAAGGCCGCAATCATGGGAGTGGTCGAGGGCCTGACCGAATTTCTCCCCGTTTCCAGCACCGGGCACCTGATCCTGGCCGGCGCCTTGCTCGACTTCGCCGACGAGAAGGCCAAGGTGTTCGACATCGCGATCCAGACCGGCGCGATCCTGGCGGTGATCATCGTGTACTGGCAGAAGATCCGCGAGACGCTGGTGGCGCTGCCCACGCAGAAGCGCGCCCAGCGCTTCACGCTCAACGTGCTGATCGCCTTCCTGCCGGCCGTGGTGCTGGGGCTGCTGTTCGGCAAGGCGATCAAGGCCCACCTGTTCACGCCCTGGGTGGTGGCCACCACCTTCATCCTCGGCGGCTTCGTCATCCTGTGGGCCGAGAAGCGGCCACCCACGGCGGTGCGCATCAACGAGGTCGACGAGATGAGCCCGCTGGACGCGCTGAAGGTGGGCCTGGCGCAGTGCCTGGCGATGATCCCGGGCACCAGCCGCAGCGGCGCCACCATCATCGGCGGCATGCTGCTGGGCCTGTCGCGCAAGGCGGCGACCGAGTTCTCCTTCTACCTGGCGATCCCGACGCTGATCGGCGCCGGCGCGTACAGCCTGTTCAAGGAGCGCGCGCTGCTGAGCGCGGCCGACCTGCCGCTGTTCCTGGTGGGGCTGGTGTTCTCGTTCGTGAGCGCGTGGATCTGCGTGCGCTGGCTGCTGCGCTACATCTCCAGCCACAGCTTCGTGCCCTTCGCGTGGTACCGGATCGCCTTCGGCATCGTGGTGCTGGCCACCGCCTGGAGCGGCGTGGTGAACTGGGCGGACTGATGCTCGCGCGGCTGCTCGCCCTGTGCCTGCTGGTGGCCGTGTGGCCGGCAGCGGCGGTCGAGCAGGTTGCGTTCGCTGCCGCCGACGGCAAGCTGCAGCTGGCCGGCTGGTGGTTTCCGGTGGCCTCGCAGGTGCCCCGGCCGGCGGTGATCGCGCTGCACGGCTGCGGCGGCTTGCTCAACGCGAAGAAGCAGCTCAATCCCGTCTGGCCGCGGCAGGCCGGCTACTTCAACGCCGAACAGATGAACGTGCTGGTGCTGGACAGCTTCACGCCGCGCGGGCAGGGCTCGATCTGCGCGATCCCGAACCGGCAGCGCACCGTCTCCGAGGAGGACCGGCGCGACGACGTGTTCGCGGCGATGGCCTGGCTGGCCGCGCAGCCGCAGGTCGACGCCAGCCGGATCGCGGTGGTGGGCTGGTCGCACGGCGCCCAGACCGTGCTGAGCGTGCTGGACGCGGCCGACCGCGCGGTGCAGGCGCAGCCGCTGCGCCCGCGCGCCGGCGTGGCGTTCTATCCCGGTTGCCGCAAGTTCCTGTCGATGCGCCGCTACGCGCTGAGCGCGCCGCTGCTGCTGATGGTCGGCGAGCTGGACGACTGGACACCGGCAGCGGACTGCGTCGCCTTGGGCAACAAGCTGCGCGGGCCCGGCCGGCCGGCGCTGGATCTCACCGTCTATCCCGGCAGCTACCACGGCTTCGACGGCTTTGCGGCGGTCGGCGTGCGCGAGGATGCCGGCAACACCCGCTCGGGCAAGGCGACGGCCGGGGGCAATGCGGCAGCGCGCGTGCTGTCGCATGCGCGGATGTTCGATTTCCTGGCGGCGCAACTCGAGCAGCCGCTGCGGCTGTCGCACGAGCAGCGCATGAAGCAGGCGCAGCCCGGCGCGCCGCCGCGCTAGAGCCAGGCCGAGGGCCGCAGCCGCTCGGCGCGCTTGAGCGGCTTCCAGCGGCCCTCCGGCTGCGCCAGCCGGTTGGCGACGATGCGCAGCACGTCCGGGTGGTTGACCATGCCCAGGTGGCTGGCGTCCACTTCCACGCTCTCGGTGCGGCGCGAACGCTTCTCGATGCAGCCGCGCCAGTTCACGATGCCGTCGCTCTTGCTGAAGATCGAGGTGGTGGGCACCGGCGGGCTCTCGCGCAGCCGCGCCTCGACCGCGGGCGCGAGCTGGCCGGCGTCGCCATTGAGCATCTTGTAGAGCGCGCCCGCATGGGTGGAGTCGCCCAGCGCCGAGAACGGCGTGGCCAGCGTGATCACGGTGCGCACCGCGTCGGGTTCGCGCTTGGCGATCTCGCGGGCGAAGATGCCGCCCAGGCTCCAGCCGATCAGGCTGACCTTGCGGCCGTCATGGCGGTCCTGCACCTCACGCACGTTCGCCGCCAGGCCGTCCAGCCATTCGTCGAACTCGCCCTCGTGGCCGATGTTGACGCCGCCGCCCCAGTCGTTGGCCTGGAAGCCGGCATGGCGCAGGAAGTTGCGCAACTGCGAGGTGTTCATCGAGCCCGCGCCCAGGCCCGGATAGACGATCACCGGATGGCCGTCGCCGACCGATTCCGGGTGGGCCGTGACGTGCGACCCGAACGCGTCCAGCATGGCCCGCAACGGCTCGGCAAGCAGCAGGGCCAGCGAAGGAGCTCGCAGGGGCGAAGGGAGGGTTTGGCTGGTGGGCATGAATACAATGTGGGTTCTGCCTCATGCTTTGCGTGTGGGCGTTCGCGGCGCGCGCCTGTAGGACTGGAGCGCTGGAAATGCTGCAGTGCAGCATTCCTGCCTTTCGAGCGGCAATCCACGCCGTTCAGGGCGGCAGAAAGTCGTACCCGCGCAGGGCCGCTTCGATCGCCGCGGCGGTGGCCAGCGGCTTCTCCATCGGGAACAGGTGGCTGCCATCGAGCATCATCATCCGGCCCCGGGTCACCTGCTCGGTCATCGCGGTCCCCACCCGCTTCATCTCCAGCGACTGCCGCCCGCCGATGAAGGCGGCCGGGCACTTGAGCGGATGGCGCTTGAGCAGCCGGTCCAGGTTGTCCGGCAGGGTGTTGTAGATGGCGGTCTCGACGTCGCGGTCGAAGTCCAGCGCCCGCCCGCCATCCTCGACCTCGTGGGTGCAATGGGTGACGTAGTCCAGCAGCACCTGCGGCTCCCATTTCGCGAAGGCCTTCTTGTGGCGCAGGTGGTCCAGCGCCGCCTCCTTGGACGGCCAGCTGTTGCGGCGCTTGCGGCTGACCGCGCCGGGCGAGAGCGAGCCCACCAGCGGCGTGAGCTTCATCGCATTGAGCGCGGTCGCCTTCCAGCCGCCCAGCAAGGGCGAATCCAGCAGCAGCACGCCGCGCGCCAGTTCCGGATGGCGGGCCGCGCACATCAGGCTGAGGAACCCGCCCAGCGAATGGCCGACCAGGAACGCCGCCTCGCCGGCCTTGTCGACCTCGCGCCGGGCGAAATCCGTCAGCTGCGCCACCAGGTAGGGCCAGTTGTCGGTGACGGGGTAGGCCGGGTCGTGGCCGAACTTGTCCACCGCCTTGACCACGAAGCCGCGCGAGCGCAGGTTCTTGAACAGGACGCTGTAGGTGGCGGCCGGAAAGCTGTTGCCGTGGGAAAAGACGATGAGCGACATCAGGGACCCGTCATCCCGAGCTCGACCCGGGATCGGACGTTGGCAAGAAATGGGTGGGCTGGGAGGCGGATGGATCCCGGCTCGGGGCCGGGATGAGAGTCGTTCGCACCGTCAGATCAACCGCTCTTCCGGCCGCGAGATCTTCTTGAGCGGCTTGCTGCGGCCGGTGTCCACCTTCAGCGGCGTCTCGGTGTGCGCGTCGTCCCAGACCGGATCGTCCAGGCTGTCGAACACGTCGCGCAGCTTCTGCCCCCAGCTGCTGTGCAGCATGCGGTAGTAGGGGTTGTTCATGTCCAGGCAGGCGATCTTGTCGGTCTCGAAGCGGTCGACGTCGTACACCACCAGGTCCAGCGGCGGGCCGACCGACAGGTTGGACTTCATGGTGGAATCCATCGACACCAGCGCGCACTTGGCCGCTTCGTCCAGCGGCGTGTCGGGGGTGAGCACCCGGTCCAGCACCGGCTTGCCGTACTTGGATTCGCCGATCTGGAAATACGGCGTCTCGGCGGTGGCCTCGATGAAGTTGCCGGCCGAATAGACGTGGAACAGCCGCATCGGCTCGCCGCGGATCTGGCCGCCGAAGATCAGCGAGACGTTGAACTCGACGCCGGCGAATTTCAGCGCCTCGGCGTCGCGGTCGTACACGTGGCGGACGGTCTGCCCCAGCACGCGGGCGGCATCGAACATGCTGCGCACGTTCCAGATCGTGACCGGCTCGGCCTCCTCGTGCTCCTTGAGCTGCTCCACCTGCAGGATCTCGCGCACCGACTGCGAGATGCTCAGGTTGCCGGCCGACAGCAGCACCATGAAGCGGTCGCCCGGCTTCTCGTACACGATCATCTTGCGGAAGGTGCTGATGTTGTCCACGCCCGCGTTGGTGCGCGAGTCCGACAGGAACACCAGGCCCGCATTGAGCTTGATGCCGACGCCATAGGTCATTTCGATCCCCCTAGTTTCTTCAGTTGGTAGAGCGCGTCGAGCGCTTCGCGCGGACTGAGCGCATCGGGGTCCAGCGCCGCGATTGCCGCTTCCACCGCGCTGGGCGCCGGCGCTTCCGATTGCGGCGGCGGTGCGAACAAGTCTACCTGTTCGCGGCTGCGCTCCTGCTGCGTCTCCAGCGCCGCCAGCGCGTGGCGGGCGTGGTTCACCACCGCTGCCGGCATGCCGGCGAGCCGCGCCACTTGGATGCCATAGCTGCGGCTGGCCGGCCCGGGCTGGATCTCGTGCAGGAACACGATGTCGGCGCCCGATTCGGCGGCGCTGACGTGCATGTTCACCGCGCAGTGGTGCTTGGCCGGGAAACCGGTCAGCTCGAAGTAATGGGTGGCGAACAAGGTGTATGCCTGGCAGCGGTCATGCAGGTGCGCGGCTATCCCGGAGGCAAGAGCCAGGCCATCGAAGGTGGAGGTGCCGCGGCCGATCTCGTCCATCAGCACCAGGCTCTGCGCGCTGGCCGCGTGCAGGATCTGCGCCGCCTCGGTCATCTCCAGCATGAAGGTGGACTGCGCATTGGCCAGGTCGTCGGCGGCGCCGATGCGGGTGTGGATCGCGTCCAGCGGCCCGAGCCGGCAGGCCTGCGCCGGCACGTAGGAGCCGACCGAGGCCAGCAGGCAGATCAGCGCCACCTGCCGCATGTAGGTGGACTTGCCGCCCATGTTGGGGCCGGTGATGATCTGCATCCGCTGCTTGGGCCCCAGCCGGGTGTCGTTGGCGATGAAGGCGCCGCCGGTGGTCTCGGCCAGCCGGCTCTCCACCACCGGATGGCGGCCCTGGGTGATCTCGATGCCCGGCTCGCGCATGAATTGCGGCCGGCACCAGGCCAGCGTCAGCGAGCGCTCGGCCAGCGCGCACAGCACGTCCAGCGCGGCGAAGGCGCGCGCCAGCCGCGCCAGCGGGTTGACGAACACCTGCAGCTCGTCGAGCAGCTGCTCGTAGAGGAATTTCTCGCGCGCCAGGCCGCGCTCCTGCGCCGACAGCGCCTTGTCCTCGAAGGCCTTCAGTTCGGGCGTGATGAAGCGCTCGGCGTTCTTCAGGGTCTGGCGCCGGCGGTAGTCGTCCGGCACCTTGGACGCCTGGCCCTGCGTGACCTCGATGTAGAAGCCGTGCACCCGGTTGAACTGCACCCGCAGGTTGGCGATGCCGGTGCGGGCCCGCTCGCGCGCCTCCAGTTCGAGCAGGAAGCCGTCGCAGTTGTCCTGGATGGCGCGCAGCTCGTCCAGCTCGGCGTCGTAGCCGGGCGCGATCACGCCGCCGTCGCGCACCAGCGCCGCCGGGTCGTCCGGCAGCGCGCGCTGCAGCAGCGCGGCGCAGCCGTCCGGCGGCATCAGGTCCTGCGCGATGGAGGCGAGCAGGCCGGCCAGTCCGTGCACCGAGGGCGCGAGCCGGGCCGACTTGTCCAGCGCGTCGCGCAGGCCCACCAGCTCGCGCGGCTTGACCTGGCGCAGCGCGATGCGCGCGGTGATGCGCTCGACGTCGCTGCTGCCCCGCAGCTGCTCGCGCAGCGGCTGCCAGAGCTTCTCGCGCAGGATGGCGATGGCGTCCAGCCGCTGCTGCGCCTGGGTGCGCTCGCGCCGCGGCTCCAGCAGCCAGCACTTGAGCATGCGGCTGCCCATGCCGGTCATGCAGGTGTCCAGCAGCGAGAACAGCGTGGGAGAGTCTTCGCCGCGCAGGGTCTGCAGCAATTCGAGGTTGCGGCGGCTGGCGATCGGCAGCTCGATCAGTTCGTCGTCGCGCTGCACCTGCAGGCTCTGCACGTGGGTGAGGGCACGGCCCTGCGTGTGTTCCGCGTAGGCGAGCAGGGCGGCGGCGGCGGCATGCGCGTGCTCCATCGCGTCCGCGCCCCACGCGGTGAGCGTCGCCGAATTGAGTTGCTCCAGCAGCTTGCGCAGGCCCAGGCCGGCGTCGAACTGCCATTCGGGCCGCTGCGCCAGCGACAGCGTGGCCGAGAACTTCAGCGCCTGCAGGCGCTTCTCGAAGGCCGGCGTGGCATCGGCGCCGTACAGCACTTCGTTCGGCGCGATCCGCGCGATCCAGGTCTCCAGTTCGTCGGCCGCGCATTCGGCCAATTGCAGCGCGCCCTGCGTCACGCTCAGCCACGCCAGCCCGAGGCGATGCCGCGCGCCCTGGTGGACGGCCAGCAGCACGGCCTCGCTCTTGTCGCTCAGGAGCTCGGTGTCGGTCAGCGTGCCGGGCGTGACCACGCGCACCACCTTGCGCTCCACCGGGCCCTTGCCGGCGCCGACCTCGCCGACCTGCTCGCAGATCGCCACCGATTCGCCCATGCGGATCAGGCGCGCCAGGTAGCCGTCCACCGAGTGGAAGGGAACGCCCGCCATCACCACCGGCTCGCCGGCGGAGTTGCCGCGCCGGGTCAGCGTGATGTCCAGCAGCCGAGCCGCCTTTTCCGCATCGGCGTAGAACAGCTCGTAGAAGTCGCCCATCCGGTAGAACAGCAGCGTGTCGGGATGGTCGGCCTTCAGGCCGAGGTACTGCGCCATCATCGGCGTGTGGCCGGCTGGCGCCGCCACGCGGGGATCCGCACCGGCGTCCACCGGGCCGGCCTGTTCGTGTCTGGCTTGTTTGATTCCGTCCATCCCTAGGTGTGCTGTCAGGTTCAGGTCACGATTATCCGCTGGCGGCCGCGCCGACCGCCGCACCGATGCGGCGCGCCACGCGCGGCTGCGCCGCGGGCCGGGCCGCGTCCCTCCCACATATATCACTTCATGACATAATCGCCGGCTTTGCTCACCAGTACGGACGGCCATGGCCCGACTCGCCCACCCGAATATCGCCGGACCCGACAAGCGCGCCCACGACGAACGGCGCGACTTCGCGGCTGCCGGCCGGCTTCCCGCCATCACGCTGCTTGCCGCGGCCGTGGGCGCCGCCTGCGCACTGGCGGCCTGGCTGCTGCTGCACCTGATCCGCTTCTTCACCAACCTGTTCTTCTTCCAGACGCTGTCGGACCGCGACATCTCGCCGGCACTGAACAAGCTCGGGCTCCTGGTGATCGTCGTGCCGGCGCTGGGCGGACTGGTCATCGGCTTGATGGCCCGGTTCGGCTCCGACAAGATCCGCGGCCACGGCATCCCGGAGGCGATCGAGGCGATCCTGTTCAACAAGAGCCGGATGTCGGCCAAGGTGGCCGTGCTCAAGCCGATCTCCTCGGGCATCGCGATCGGCAGCGGCGGCCCGTTCGGCGCCGAAGGTCCGATCATCATGACCGGCGGCGCGCTGGGATCGCTGGCCGGCCAGTTCTTCCACATCACGGGCGGCGAGCGCAAGACCTTGCTGGTCGCCGGCGCCGTGGCGGGCATGACGGCGGTGTTCGGCACGCCGATCGCCGCGGTCCTGCTGGCCGTCGAACTGCTGCTGTTCGAACTGCGTCCGCGCAGCCTCCTGCCGGTGGCGATCGCCTGCTGCGTGGCGGCCGTCGTCCGTCCGCTGCTGCTCGATGGCGGCCCGCTGTTTCCGATGCAGACGCAGGCGCCCGGCATGTGGACGCTGGCAAGCTGCTTCGTCGCCGGCGCGGCTGCGGGGGCACTGTCGTGGGCGGTGTCGACCTCGCTGTACAAGGTGGAGGACCTGTTCGGGCGGCTGCCGGTGCACTGGATGTGGTGGCCCGCGCTGGGCGGGCTGGTGGTCGGGATCGGCGGCTGGCTGCAGCCGCGCGCGCTCGGCGTGGGCTACGACGTGATCGGGGACCTGCTGCTGGGCCGCATGGCCGTCGGGGCGGTGCTGGCGCTGCTGGTGTGCAAGGCCGTGATGTGGGTGTTCGCACTGGGGTCGGGGACGTCCGGCGGCGTGCTGGCGCCGCTGCTGATGATGGGGGCCGGCCTGGGCGCGCTGCTCGGTCCGTGGCTGCCCGGTGACCAGCCGGCGCTGTGGCCGCTGGTGTTCATGGCCGCCACGCTCGGCGGCATGATGCGCGCGCCCATCATGTCGGTGATGTTCGCGCTGGAGCTGACGCAGGACGTCAACGCGTTGCTGCCGCTGCTGATCGCCTCGTCGGTCGCCTACGGCTTCACCGTGCTGGCGATGCCGCGCTCGATCCTCACCGAAAAGATCTCGCGCCGCGGCCACCACATCTACCGCGAATACGGCATCGATCCGCTGGAACGCCACATGGTCTCCGAGGTGATGACGCGCAACGTGGCGACCATCGACGGGGAGCTGACGATCGACGGCGCGCTGCAGCAGCATTTCGGCGCGGCCCAGCTCCATCGTGCCTATCCCGTCCTCAGTGCGGGAAGGTTCGTTGGCATGGCCGACCGGGACACGCTGGACGCCGGCATGAAGCGCCTGGGCGATGTCCGGGTGGCGGATCTGTTCGGCACGGCCGCCCCGGAAATGGCGCTGCCGGCCGAGAACTGCCGCACGGTCGCGACCCGGCTGGCGGTGCACCACCTCGAACGGCTGCCGGTGGTCAGCGACGCCGATTCGCGCCTGCTGGTGGGCGTCATCTCCCGCAGCGACCTGGTCAAGCCGTCGCTGGTGCACTTCGACGAGGAGCAACGCCAGGAGCGCTTCTTCGGGCTGTCGCGCGCGGCCGCGAGGGCCCGGCGCCGGGCGTTGACCGCGTCGACCGAGGCCGCCGCCGACGACTTTTCCTCGCGATAAGTTCGCAGCAAGGCAGTCGCTGAGCGCACCGGCGTCGCGCCGGAACGGTCTGGGATAATCTCGCCGCATGGAAGTCCAGGCAGTCCCCAGCCGCAGTCAGCAACTGCTTGTCCCTTTCCGCGCCTTCTTCGCCGCCCTCTGGCCGGCGCCGGTGCATGTCGACGCCAGGCAGCGGCTGCGCGCGCTGGTCGGCGGCCTGGTCGGCGTTGCGCTGGCCGGCCTGCTGACCCGCTGGCTGGCGGGGGCCGGTGGCTTCAGCACCTGGCTGGTCGCCCCGATCGGCGCCAGTGCGGTGCTGGTGTTCGCCGTTCCGGCCAGCCCGCTGGCCCAGCCCTGGGCCGTGGTGGGAGGCAACACGGTGTCGGCGCTGGTCGGCATTGCCTGCGTGCTGGCCATTCCCGACCCCGCGATCGCGGGCGCGGTGGCGGTGGGGCTGGCGATCGCGCTGATGTTCCAGCTGCGCTGCCTGCATCCGCCGGGCGGCGCGGCGGCGCTGCTGGTGGTGCTCACGCACACCGATCGCTTCCAGTTCGCGGCCTTCCCGGTGATGCTCAACTCCTTGCTGCTGGTGCTGGGCGGAATGGCCTACAACAGCCTCACCGGCCGGCCCTATCCGCACCCCCAGAGCGCGCCGGCTCCGGCCCCCGGTGGGGCGCAGCCCGCCTCGCGCTTCAGCGCTGCCGACCTGGACACGGCGCTGGCGCACTACAACCAGGTGGTCGACATCAGCCGCGACGACCTGGAAGCGCTGTTGCACGACGCCGAATCAGCGGCCTACGCACGCAACCTGGGCCAGCTGCGCTGTGCGGACGTGATGTCGCCCGACCCGGTGTCGGTCCAGTTCGGCACGCCGCTGGCGCAGGCGTGGGAGCTGATGCGCACAAGGAAGATCAAGGCCCTGCCGGTCACCGACCGCGCCAAGCGCATCGCCGGCATCGTCACCGTTGCAGACTTCATGACCGGCGTCGGCCTCGACCAGCATGAAGGCATCGGCGAGCGGCTGCGGGCGCTGCTGCGCGTGAGCGGCACCACCCACAGCGACCGGCCCGAGGTGGTGGGCCAGATCATGACGCGCAAGGTGCAGGTGGCCAGCGCCGACCGCTTCCTGCTGGAGCTGGTGCCGTTGTTCTCGGAGAAGGGCCACCACCACATTCCCATCATCGACGGCGAGCAGCGGCTGGTGGGCATCATCACGCAGTCGGACCTGGTGCGGTCGCTGTACCGGGCGGTGCAGCCGGTGGCATAGCCGGCCGGCCTCGGGTCAAGGCTGGACGTCGTCCAGGCCGGCGCCGGGCCGCATGTTGGGAGCGACCAGCGTTTCGGTGCTCTGGCGCAGTGCGGCCTTCTCGCCGGCGCTGGCGAACTTGCTGTACTTGTGCAGGATGGCGACCAGCTGGCCGTAGACCTTGGGATTGCCGGCCACGCACTCGCGCTGCTCCAGGAAGTCCGATTCGCCGGTGAAGTTGCCGATCAGGCCGCCGGCCTCGGTGATCAGCAGCGAGCCGGCCGCCACGTCCCAGGGCGACAGGCCGGTCTCGAAGAAGCCTTCGGTGAAGCCGGCGGCGACGTACGCCAGGTCGAGCGCGGCGGCGCCCGGGCGGCGCAGGCCGGCCGTGCGCTGCATCACCTCGGACATCATGCGCAGGTAGTTGTTGAAGTTGTCGCCCGGACGGAACGGAAAGCCGGTGGAGATCAGGCTTTCCTTGAGCTGGGTGCGCTTGGACACCCGCAGCCGGCGCTCGTTCATGTAGGCGCCGCGGCCGTTGGTGGCGGTGAACAGGTCGTTGCGGCTGGGATCGTAGATCACGGCCTGTTCCACCTTGCCGCGCACCGCCAGCGCGATGCTGACACAGTAGACCGGGAAGCCGTGGATGAAGTTGGTGGTGCCGTCCAGCGGATCGATGATCCAGACGTTCTCGGCGTTCTTCGCGCCGTGTGCCTTGCCCGATTCCTCCGCCCAGATGCCGTGGTCCGGATAGGCGGTCAGCAGCGTCTCGATGATGATCGCCTCGCTGGCGTGGTCCACCTCGGTGACGAAGTCGTTGACCTGCTTCTGCGAGATCCGCACCGATTCCACGTCGAGCGCCGCGCGGTTGATGATGGCGCCGGCGGCGCGTGCGGCCTTGACGGCCACGTTGAGCATGGGATGGAGGTTGGGGGACATTGAGTTGTTTTGGGGACAGACCTTCAGCTCTGTCCCCATCTGATTAAAGATCGAATGAAGCGAAAAACCGCCCGGCGATGCGGACGGCCACGATTGGGCTGATTTTAGCGGAGCGGCGGCTTGCGTGCGCAGCAGGGACAAGCCGGCCCGCTCAGTCTTCCTGCAGGCTCAGGACCGCGTTGCCGCGCCCCACCGTGTTGGCCAGGCTCAGGATCACGTGGTGGTCGAAGCGCGAGGCCAGGTCCGGCCGCTCCTGCTTCATCCGGTTCCAGGCCTGGCGGGTGAGCATGCGCAGCAGCGCCGGCTCCACCGCGATCACGCTGGCGCCGCGCGGGCGGCCCGAGTAGAGCGCGATCTCGCCGATCATCGAGCCGGCCACCACCTTGGCCAGCCGCACCGGCACGTTGTGCACGCCCTTCTTGACGACGTCCAGCCGCCCGGACTCGACGAAGTAGGTCTCGTCGCAGGCCTGGCCCTCGTCGAACAGGGTGTCGCCGGGCGCCAGCCGCACCTGCGCCAGGTAGCCGGCGAAATCGCGCCGGTCCTGCTCCGACTCCAGGAATTTCAGCCCGCCGCTGCCGCCTGCGCCGCCGGCCGCGGCGGCCGCCTCCCGCTGCTGCAGCAGCAGTTCCTCCGCCAGTTCCAGCGCCGTGTCGAAGCTGCGCACGATGGCGGGGCCGCCGCTTGCCTGGCTGGCGGCCGGATGGAACTGCGCGTGGATGGCGTCGCTGAGCGCGAGGATCAGGTGGTGGCGCTGCGCCGCCTCGTTGCGCACGATCTTCTGCAGCACCGCCACCGCCGACTGGTCGATGCCCTTGGCGTGCGAGAAATCCAGCACCAGCACCGGAAAGCGCGCGGGCGGGCCGGCCGCGTACCACTCGTAGATCGAGTTGGCCACGCCGAAGAAGATGAAGCCCTCGAAGCGGCCGATGCGGCAGGCGGCGCCGGCCTGCCCGAGGTACTGCTGGTCGGCCAGGTCGCGGATCACCGAGCTGCGCGCCGTGGCCAGCGTGGTGTCCAGCCGGATGTAGGGCATGTGGCTGTAGTTGACGACGAAGAAGATGCAGGCCGCCAGCAGGCCGGCCAGGAAGCCGACCACATAGCCGAACACGATGACGCAGGCCAGGATGCACACCACCTGCGCCAGGTCGATGCGGCTCAATTCGCGCCGCAGGTTCCACAGCCACTGGCGCAGCAGCTCCAGTCCCAGCCACAGCACCAGCGCGCCCAGCGCCACCTTCGGGATCCACGCCATCACGCCGCCGAACCCGAACAGCACCGCCATGCAGGCCAGCGCGATGACGACGCAGCTGAAGCGGCCGCCGCCGGTCTGGTGCGCCATCGTGCTGCGGCCGATGCTGATCACGCAGACGTAGCCGCCCAGCAGCGCGGTCAGCAGCGTCATGCGGCCATGCAGGCGCAGCGCCGGCTCCAGCTGGAAGTCCTTGCCGTAGGTCAGCTCCAGGCTGCTCAGGGACAGCAGCACCGTCAGCGTGCCGACGAAGGCCACCGCGAAGAACGAAGGCAGCAGCCGCAGCAGCTCCATGCCCATGCCCGCGTCCAGCTGCAGTTGCCACGGCGGCAACCATTCGAGCCGCACGAACGGCGGAAAGAACCAGCGCCCGGGGCTGCAGACCGGCAGCCCCCGGCACAGCTCGCGCACCGCGAAGTTGACCAGTACCGTGGTCGCCACGACGAACAGCGGGATGGCGGTGGCTGCGCCCAGGCGCCGCACCAGCCGGCCCAGCACCACGACCAGCAGCAGGCCGACGACCAGTTCGGGCCGGCCGGGATGTTCCAGCAGCGCGGCGATGCCGGCCACGGTCAGCGGCGTGCCGGCCATGATGTTGAGCGCGCCGCTGCACATCAGCCAGCCGGTGGCGGCCAGGAAGCCCGCCATCACCTGGAACGGGATGAAGCGCACCAGCCGGGTCGCCCCGAAGCGCACGATCAGCAGGTAGGTGAGGGCGGTGGACAGGGAGGCCACCAGCAGCACCGCCAGCGCCGCGTGCAGCGGCTGCGTCGCAGTGGCCGGGATCGCCGCCAGCGCCACCATCATCCCGGCCAGCACCGAGGAGGTGCCGGATTCGGGGCCGCTGACGAAGGTGGGTTCCTGCGAGAACAGGCCGTACAGGCCGCCGGCGGCCGCGGTGACCAGGGTCACCGTCATGGCGTAGGCCATGTACGAGGCCAGGCGGCCGGAGAACATCAGCGCCGCATAGGAGACCGCGAAGATCACCTGGATCAGGCCGAGGATCAGGCCGGAGGACAGCTGCTGCGCCAGCCCCCGGACCTGCGCTTGCGACGGCTGGATCACCTCGTCTCCCTTCGCTCGAAGGCCGGGGCTGCGGCCGGTCGGGCCAGTTTACAAGGACAATCCGGCCAGTGAAAACCCGATTCGTCCTCATCAACACCAGCCACGCCGGCAATGTCGGCGCGGCGGCGCGCGCCATGCGGGTGATGGGGTTCGACGACCTGGTGCTGGTGGCGCCGCGCTGGCCGGACGTGCTCACGCGCGAGGAGACGGTGCAGCGCGCCAGCGGCGCGCTGGACGTGCTGGAGCGGGCCCGGATCGTCGCCACGCTGGACGAGGCGCTGGACGGCATGAGCTACCTGTGCGCCACCGCGATGACGCCGCGCGACTTCGGGCCGCCCACCTTCACGCCGCGCGAGCACCTGCCGGCGCTGGCGCAGTCGCCGCACAGCGTCGCCTTCCTGTTCGGGTCGGAGCGCTTCGGCATGAGCAACGACGACGTCTATCGCTGCCACGCGGCGCTGACCATTCCGACCGATCCGCAGTTCGGCTCGCTGAACCTCGCCGCGGCGATCCAGGTGATCGCGTACGAATGGCGCACCGCGCTGGGCGGGTTTCGATCCGTTCGGGCTGAGCCGGTCGAAGCCCCGCTTGCCGACGCCAGGGCCGTCGCCGGGATGCTGGCGCACTGGGAGCGCTCGCTGGTGGAGATCGGCTTCCTGGACCCGGCGGCGCCCAAGAAGCTGATGCCGCGCCTGAACCAGCTGTTCAACCGTTCGCGGCTGACGCCCGAGGAGATCCACATCCTGCGCGGCGTGGCCAAATCCATGGCCGAAGCAGCCGCCAAAGCAAAGCCTTAGACTGGCCGCTTCCAACCAGAACATTCAGCCATGTTCAAGCGCCTTCGCTCCGACATCCAGTGCATCCTCGACCGCGATCCTGCCGCGCGCAGCAAGTGGGAGGTGGTGACCTGCTACCCGGGCTTCCATGCCCTGGTGATGCATCGCCTGGCGCACTGGTTCTGGGGCCGCGGCCTGCGCTGGCTGGGCCGCTTCACCTCGCAGTTCTCGCGCTGGTTCACCGGCATCGAGATCCATCCCGGCGCCACCATCGCGGACCGCGTCTTCATCGACCACGGCATGGGCGTGGTGATCGGCGAGACCGCAGTCGTCGGCGAGGGCTGCACCATCTACCAGGGCGTGACGCTGGGCGGCACGTCGCTGACCAAGGGCGCCAAGCGCCATCCGACGCTGGGCCGCAACGTGGTGGTCGGCGCCGGCGCCAAGGTGCTGGGCGGCTTCGAGGTGGGCGACAACGCCGCGGTCGGCTCCAATGCGGTGGTGACCAAGCCGGTGCCGGCCGGCGCCACGGCGGTGGGCATCCCGGCGCGCATCATCCAGGCCGAGGACAGCCAGCGGCGCGAGGAAGTCGCCAACCAGATGGGCTTTTCGGCCTACGGCATCACGCAGAACGACGACCCGCTGTCGCAGGCGATGAAGGGCCTGATCGACAATGCCTCCTCGCAGGAGCACCAGATCGCGCTGCTGTGGCGCGCGATCGAGAAGGTGTCCACCTCGCGCCAGGGCGAGGACTGCGTCCCGGTCGACGCCGCCCGCACCGAGTGTTTCGAGGCCGAGAAGCTGACGCAGCTGGTCGGAAAGTGACACCAGCGCGGCTTGCCCGCTCGGGCCGGGACGACAGTCACTTCCTGATCGCCGACTTCGGCCGGAAGGCCTTGCAGACGGCGTCGTCGGTTTCCAGGTACGGGCCGCCGATCAGGTCGATGCAATAGGGCACGGCGGCGAAGATGCCGGGCACCAGCTGCGCACCGGCCGCATCCTTCAATCCTTCCAGCGTCTCCTGGATCGCCTTGGGCTGGCCCGGCAGGTTGATGATCAGGCTCTGGTCCCGGATCACCGCCACCTGGCGCGACAGGATCGCGGTCGGCACGAACTTCAGGCTGACCTGGCGCATCTGCTCGCCGAAGCCGGGCATCTCCTTGTGGGCGACGGCCAGCGTCGCCTCCGGGGTCACGTCGCGCGGCGCCGGGCCGGTGCCGCCGGTGGTCAGCACCAGCGAGCAGCCGGCCTCCACCAGCTCGATCAGCGTCGCGCTGATGCGCTCCTGCTCGTCCGGGATCAGGCGCGCTTCGAAGCTCAGCGGATTCTTCAGCGCCCGGCCCAGCCAGTCCTTCAGCGCCGGCAGGCCCTTGTCCTCGTAGACGCCGGTGGAAGCCCGGTCGCTGATCGACACGATGCCGATGGTGACGCTGTCGTGGCTCATGCCTCGTCCTCCTCGCTGTCCTCACCGTCGCTGTCCCCGGCGGCGCCGGCGACGCCAAGCTGCTCGCGCACCAGCTGGAACAGCTCGCGCCAGGCGCGGCTGTGGCGCGGCGCCAGGCCCTTCGATTCGGCCGCCTTGTCGGGCGGATTGTCCTTGCGCGCCTGGCGCACCAGGGCGCGCAGCTGCTGGGTGTCGGTGTCCGGAAACTGCTGCATCCAGCGGTCCAGGGCGTCCTCGTCGGCGACCAGCTCGGCCCGCCACTTTTCGGCCAGGTGCAGCGCCTGGGTTTCGCGCGCCGAGCCCTTGTTCTGCTCCTCCAGCGCCTGGCGGGCCGCCTCCCGCACGTCGGGATCGAGCAGGCGCATCAGCTTGCCGACGTATTGCATCTGCCGGCGCCGGCCTTCGAAGTTGGTGATGCGGCGCACCTCGGCCAGCGCATCGACCAGCTTGTCGGGCAGCGCCAGGCGCTCCAGCAGGTCGGCGCGCAGGGTCAGCAGTTCTTCGCCGAGCTTTTGCAGCTCGGTGCTTTCACGCTTGAGGTCGGTCTTGCTGGCTTCGGTCGTTCCCTTGAGCTCGGCCTTGAGCTCCAGGTCCAGTTCGCTGCCTTCGGCGACGAACTGGCCGCGCACGAAGTAGCCTTTTTTGGGTTTGCGTGACATGGTGGGGGTTAACTGTGACGGCAGCGAATGCGCGGTCGGGTCGCAAGTATCATAGCCCCGCTATGACCCAACCTCCTTCGACACGCTCACGACAGGCTCCTGCCTCCCGATCAGAAAAGGGCTTCAGCTACAGCCGCGCCTATTTCGAGGAACTGGTCGATTCGGCCCTCGCCCATGCCAAGAAGCTGGGGGCGACCGACGCGGGCGCCGAAGCGTCCGAGGGCTGCGGCCTGTCGGTGTCGGTGCGCAAGGGCGACCTGGAGAACGTGGAGCGCAACCGCGACAAGTCGCTGGGCGTGACGGTCTACGTCGGGGCGCGGCGCGGCAACGCCAGCACCTCCGACTTCTCGCCGGCGGCGATCGAGCAGACCGTGCAGGCCGCCTATGACATCGCCCGCTTCACCGCCGAAGACCCGGTGGCCGGCCTGCCCGAGGCGCAGGACATCGCCACCGCCGCCGAGCAGCGCGACCTGGACCTGTTCCATCCCTGGGCCATCGACAGCGAGCGGGCGGCGCAGATCGCGCTGGTGTGCGAGGCGGCCGCCTTCAAGACCGACAAGCGCATCACCAACAGCGAGGGCGCCGGCGTGTCGGCCCAGCAAAGCCATTTCTTCAGCGCCCACTCGCGCGGCTTTCGCGGCGGCTATGCCAGCTCGCGCCATTCGGTGTCGGTCGCGCCCATCGCCGGCAAGGGCGACAACATGCAGCGCGACGCCTGGTACAGCTCGATGCGCAGCGCCGAGGAACTGGCCAAGCCCGAAGCGATCGGCCGCTACGCCGCGGAACGGGCGCTGTCGCGGCTGAAATCGCGCAAGATCGCCACCACGCAGTGCCCGGTGCTGTTCGAGTCGCCGCTGGCGGCCGGCCTGCTGGGCGGCTTCGTGCAGGCGGTCAGCGGCGGCTCGCTGTACCGCAAGAGCAGTTTCCTGCTGGATTCGCTGGGCACCACGGTGTTTCCGAACCACATCGACGTCACCGAAGACCCGTGGATCCGGCGCGGCAAGGGCAGCGCCGCCTTCGACGAGGAGGGCGTGCGCACCAAGGCGCGCAAGGTAGTGGACGCCGGCCAGGTGGAAGGCTATTTCCTCAGCAGCTATTCGGCCCGCAAGCTGGGCATGAAGACCACCGGCAACGCCGGCGGCTCGCACAACCTGGCGATGACCTCGCGCCTGACCCGGCCCGGCGACGACCTCGACGAGATGCTGCGCAAGCTGGGCACCGGCCTGTTCGTGATCGAGCTGATGGGGCAGGGCGTCAACTACGTCACCGGCGACTATTCGCGCGGCGCCAGCGGCTTCTGGGTCGAGAAGGGCAGGATCGCCTTCCCGGTGCAGGAGATCACCATCGCCGGCAACATGAAGGACATGTTCAAGGGCATCCAGGCGATCGGCGCCGACACCTACAACTACGGCGCCAAGACGGTCGGCTCGGTGCTGATCGACCGGATGAAGATCGCCGGCTCCTAGCCGGACTGTCTGCCGGACTCGATCCGGCATCCAGACCGTCGACCGCCCACCGGCAAGCGGGAAGAGCCGGCGCTTCTCCTGGATCGACGGTATTCAGTGGCCAGCCAGCGTCTGGACCCCGGCTCGAGGCCGACATGACGGATTGCCCAGGCGCAAGGCCGGGATGACAGCCGTCACGGCAGCTGCGGCGGCTTCGGATGCAGGCGCGCCATGCACAGCGCGTCCACGTAGCGGCCATCCTTGATCGCGTAGGCCCGGTGCCGGCCTTCCTCCTCGAAGCCCATCGACCGGTACAGCGCCGTCGCGCGCTCGTTGTCGGCGTGCACCGTCAATTCCACCCGCAGCACGCCCGCCCAGTTGTCGGCCCAGTCGAGCAGCCGCGCGATCAGCTGGCGACCGATGCCGCGGCCCTGCCAGCCGGGGGCGATGCCGATCCCCAGCATCCGCACATGCGAGCGGCGCAGGCTGTTGCCTGCCGCGTGCAGACCGGCCGAGCCGACGACCCGCTCTCCGGCCACGGCTACCAGGCGGCAGCTGTGCGGCTCGAGCTTCTGCAGCCATTCCAGCCGCGAGGCGACCGGCATGTCGGGCAGCTGCAGCGTGCCTTCGAAGGTGCCGTGGGCGCCGGTGAGGGCGGAAACCTCCTGCGCGTCGGCGGGTTCCAGCGCGCGGATGGTGATGGCGTCGTCGTCAGCCTTGTGGGCCGTGTCCATGGTGCTCTCCTGGTGGAAATGCTGGACACCCCAATCTAGCGCAGGGCGTTCGCCGCGGCCACGGGCGCTGTGGCGGGCGTGCCGCAATCGCCGATGCCGAGTGCGCATGGCTCCATGCGCACTCGGGCCTACTGCGAGATCTTGCGCGCCTCGTCGACCTGGTAGTCGAAGTACTTCTGGAAGCCGTACACGATGCTGGACATCAGGGCGATGGTGCCGAACGCCAGCGCCAGCACGATGGCGGCGATGGTGAACCAGTTGGTGTTGCCGCTGGCCGATTCCGGCGCCGCCTGCGGATTGAAGCGCGCGTTCCATTTTTCCGGCGTCATCAGGCCGTAGATGATCGCCATCAGCGCGCAGCCGGCGAAAGTGAAGCCCAGGATCGGCACCAGCGCCCAGCTCCACGGATCGTCCAGGCCGTACTGCTGCACCCGCTCGATCCCGTACAGGCCGATCGCGGTCGGAATGGGCAGCAGCCAGCCCAGCAGGTCGCCGAAGCCCCGCAGGTAGAACCGGTGCAAGCCGAGCGGGCCGCCCACCAGCGTGAGCCACGCCGCAAAGGTCTTGTTCTTCATCGCGCGGGCAGCTCGGGCGAGGTGCTGTCGGCCAGCCCCAGCGGCTTTTCCATCAGCACCACGTCCAGCCACTTGCCGAATTTCCAGCCGCAGGACTTGAGCACGCCGACCGGCGTGAAGCCCACCGCTTCGTGCACGCGCACCGAGCCCTGGTTGGCCGAGTCGCCGATCACGGCGATCAGCTTGCGCACGCCGGCCGCTTCCGCTTCCTGGGCCAGGGCGGCCAGCAGCTGCTTGCCGGCGCCGCGGCCGCGCTCGCCGTCGGCCATGTAGATCGAGTCTTCGGCCGAATAGCGGTAGGCCGGCCGGGGCTTGAACCAGTTGCAGTAGGCGAAGCCCAGGATGCGGCCGTCTTCCTCCGCCACCAGGTAGGGCAGGTCCTTGGACAGCACGTCGGCGCGCCGGGCCGCCATGTCCTGCGCGGTGGGGGGCGTGGTCTCGAACGTCCCCGTTCCGTTGAGCACGTGGTGCGCATAAATCGCCGTGATGGCGGGGATGTCCTGGTCGCTGCTGGGTCGGATCGTGGGCATAAAACCTGAAAACGTTATAATGGAAGGCTTTTCAGCGTGTCGCTGGCCGGGTGGCCATGTCGCGTGTCTCAGACGCTGGAAGAATCACTCTCCCACCCGAAGGATTAAATCATGGTCGTCATTCGACTTTCCCGTGGCGGCGCCAAGGCCCGTCCGTTTTTCAACATTGTCGTGGCCGACAAGCGCACCCGTCGCGACGGCCGTTTCATCGAGCGCATCGGGTTCTACAACCCGATCGCCAAGGACAACGAGGAAAGCATCCGCCTCGCCCAGGACCGCCTGACGTACTGGCGCGGGGTCGGCGCCCAGCCGTCGCCCACCGTCGAACGCCTGATCAAGCAGCACGCGTCGGCCAAGCCGGCCGCCGCCGCCGCCGCAGCGTAATCGCGCCATGGCTGCGCCCGGCCGCCCGGCCGCCGCGCTGCCGGCGGGAATCGAACCCGTCGAACTGCCGGCGGATGCGATCGAGGTAGGTCGCATCGCCGACGCCTGGGGCATCAAGGGCTGGTTCAAGGTCCTGTCCCACAGCGCCGATCCGGAGGCGCTTTTTTCCTCGAAACGCTGGTACCTGCAACCTGCCGACAGGGGTCTCAAGACCTTTTCCGGCACGCTGCTGCTCAAGATCCGCGAAGCCAAGGACCACTCCGGCACCGTCGTCGCGACGGCGCAGGAAGTGGACGACCGCAACGCCGCCGAGGCGCTGCGGGGCGCCCGCGTGTTCGTCCCGAGATCGAGCTTTCCCACTGCCAGCGCCGACGAGTACTACTGGGTGGACCTGATCGGCCTGGCCGTGGTCAATCGCGAAGGCGTGGAGCTGGGCACGGTCAGGGAGTTGCTCTCCACCGGTCCGCAGACCGTGCTGGTGCTGGAATACGACGTCGACGGCAAGCCGCTGGAGCGGATGATTCCGTTCGTCTCCGCCTATGTCGATGCCGTGGACCTGCCCGGCAAGCGCATCACCGTGGACTGGCAGCCGGATTATTGACATCCGGGTGACTTTGCGGGACAGATCTTCAGCGCTGTCCCCAACTGGTTAAGCTGATCCCATGCGCTTCGACGTCATCACCCTGTTTCCCGAACTGTTCGCGCCCTTCCTGGCCGCGGGCGTGACGCGGCGCGCCTACGAATCGAAGCTGGTCGACGTGCGCTTGTGGAACCTGCGCGACTACGCCGAGGGCAATTACCGCCGGGTGGACGACCGTCCCTTCGGCGGCGGGCCCGGCATGGTCATGATGGCGGCGCCGCTGGAGAAGTGCCTGCAGGCGATCCGGGCCGACCAGGCGGACGCGCGCCCGGTGGTGCTGTTTTCCCCGGTCGGCCGGCGGCTGGACCACGCCGCCGTCGAGCGCTGGTCGGCCAGCGACGGGGCGGTCCTGATCTGCGGCCGCTACGAAGGCATCGACCAGCGTTTCATCGACCGCCATGTGGACCTGCAGATCAGCCTGGGCGATTTCGTGCTCTCGGGCGGCGAAATCGCCGCGATGGCGCTGCTGGACGCCGTCGCCCGGCTGCAGCCGGGCGTGCTCAACGACGAGGGCAGCCACGCCGCCGACAGCTTCAACCCGGCGCTGGACGGCCTGCTGGATTGCCCGCATTACACCCGTCCGGAACACTGGGCCGGCGCCGAGGTGCCGGCCGAACTGATGTCGGGCCACCATGCGCAGATCGAGCGCTGGCGGCGCGAGCAGCGGCTGGCCCTGACGGCGCGCGAGCGGCCGGATCTGATCGAAGCGGCCCGGGCCGCCGGCCGGCTGAGCGCCGCGGATCTGGCCTTCCTGCTGACGCCGGACAAAAAACGTTTATAATCAAAGGCTTTTCCGATCCTCTGCCCGGCCGCGGTCACCCCATGAATGAACAGGCGTCAAGCCCATTCAGACCGCCTTTAGCGTAGCGCGGGCACGATCAACGAGGACCTTATGAATCTGATCGAAACCCTTGAGCAGGAAGAAATTGCTCGCCTCGGGAAGAAAATTCCCGAATTCGCCCCTGGCGACACCGTGATCGTCAGCGTCAACGTGGTCGAAGGCACGCGCAAGCGGGCCCAGGCTTTCGAAGGCGTCGTCATCGCCAAGCGCAATCGCGGCCTCAACAGCGGCTTCACGGTGCGCAAGATCTCCAGCGGCGAAGGCGTGGAGCGCACGTTCCAGACCTACAGCCCGCTGATCGCCGGCATCGAAGTCAAGCGCCGCGGCGATGTGCGCCGCGCCAAGCTGTACTACCTGCGCGAGCGCAGCGGCAAGTCGGCCCGGATCCGCGAGAAGCTGCCTTCCCGCGCCAAGACGGCGGCCGCCGCCGAATAAGCGTTGCGCTTCGCAACAGCCGCCGCCGGCCTCGTGCCAGTGGCGGTTTTTTCTTTTCCGGCCCCGTAGTCCGATGTCATCGCCCGTTCCGCTCGTCACAGCCTTGTCGAAGCTGCCCAACTTCGATCCGCGCACGGCCGCGGTCGCCGGCATCGACACGCATCTGCCGCCGGTGCCGGCGGATGCGCTGACGCCGGACGCGCTGCGCTCACGCTTCCGGTCGCCGCGGCCCTGGCAGCCGGAGATCAGCAAGGAGCGGCCGTGGACCGAGCAGGCCACGGCGCACGCGTCGGTGCTGGTGCCCATCGTCACCCGCCAGCGGCCGATGGTGATCCTCACCGAGCGCACCACGCACCTGTCCACGCATTCGGGCCAGGTGGCCTTTCCCGGCGGCAAGCGCGACGACACCGACACGGACGCCGTCCACACCGCGCTGCGCGAGGCGCACGAGGAGATCGGCCTGGAGCACGGGTTCGTCGAGGTGATCGGCGAGTTGCCCACCTACACCACCGGCTCGAAGTTCATCATCACGCCGGTGATCGCGCTGGTGCGCCCCGAGCACGTGCTCACGCTCAATGCCTACGAGGTTGCGGACGCCTTCGAGGTGCCGCTGGAGTTCCTGATGAATCCGGCGCACCACCACCGCCATGTGCTGGACATGGACGGCTACCGCCGCGAGTGGTTGTCCATCCCCTACATGGACGGCAGCACCGAGCGCTTCATCTGGGGCGCCACGGCGGCGATGCTGCGCAACCTTTACCGCTGCCTGGCGGCCTGAGCGGCCTGCAAAGGGCGGCGGCTATCATTGCCGCATGAGCTTCTTCGCGATCCTGTTTGCGTTGCTGATCGAGCAGGTGCGGCCGCTGGCGCGTGCCAACCCGATCCACTCCGGGCTGCGCAGCTGGGCGCGCTGGGTGGCCGGCAATTTCGACGCCGGCAAGCCGCAGCACGGGTGGGTCGCCTGGGGGCTGGCGGTGCTCGGCCCGGCGCTGGCCGCCCTGGTCGTCCACGTGCTGTTGATCGCCTATGCCGGCTGGGTGTTCGCCATGCTGTGGAGCGTGGGCGTGCTCTACGTGACGCTCGGGTTTCGCCAGTTCAGCCACCACTTCACCAACATCCGCGACGCGCTCGATGCCGGCGACGAGGCCTCGGCCCGCCAGTTGCTGGCGCAGTGGCAGCAGGTGGACGCCAGCCAACTGCCGCGCAGCGAGATCGTGCGCCACGTGATCGAATATTCGGTGCTGGCGGCGCACCGCCACGTGTTCGGCGTGCTGGCCTGGTTCTCGGTGCTGGCTGCCTTCGGCCTCGGGCCGGCGGGGGCGGTGCTTTACCGCATGAGCGAATTCGTCAGCCGCCACTGGCACACCAGCGCGAAGTCCGAGCATCCGGTGAGCCCGGCGCTGCTGTCGGCCGCCGCGCGCGCGTGGGCCGCGATCGACTGGCTGCCGGCGCGCGTGACGGCGCTGGGCTTTGCGGTGGTGGGCAGCTTCGAGGAAGCGATCGATTGCTGGCGCAATTACGCCCAGCGCTTTCCCAACGACAACGACGGCGTGATCCTGGCCGCCACCTCCGGCGCGGTCAACGTGCGGCTCGGCGGCGAGGCGCTCAAGGCCGCGGCCTTCTCGCCCAACCAGAGCGGCAGCTTCGGCGCCGCCGGCCTGCAGCCACAGGCCACCATGGACAGCAGCGAAAGCACGCCGGGCCGCGAGGCCGAGGTGGCGCACCTGCGCAGCATCGTCGGCCTGGTCTGGCGCTCCGTCGTGCTCTGGATGGTGCTGCTGGCGCTGCTGACGCTGGCCCGCCTGCTCGGCTGAGCGCCGCTCAGTAGCGTTCGGGCTGCGACAGCTCGGCGAACAGCTCGCGGTAGATCTGGTGCCGCCGCGCCGTCACCGGGTGCGGACTGTCCGGCGAATCGATCGCTCCCAGCACGGCGCAGCCCGGCTCGTGCAGGTGGGTGCAGTTGTAGAACTTGCAGTTGCCGATGTGGGGCCTGAGGTCCGGCATGCAGGCGGCCAGCTGCGTCGGCTCGATGTGGTTCAGGCCGAATTCCTGGAAGCCCGGCGAATCGATCAGCGCCGTTGTGCGCTCCGTATCCACCCAGTACAGCGTGGTGCTGGTGGTGGTGTGCTTGCCGGAGTTCAGCGCCTGGGAAACCTCGCCCGTCACCACCAGCGCACCGGGCACCAGCAGGTTGATCAGCGTGCTCTTGCCGGCGCCCGAGGGGCCCAACACCAGCGTCGTCTTGCCCTGCAGGTGCTTGAGCAGCTCGGCCCGGTCCACCTCCTTGGACAGCCGCAGCGACAGCGGCAGCACCCCGTAGCCCATGCGCTGGTAGGGCAGCAGCCGGCCCCAGGCTTTCGCGAAGGGTTCGACCAGGTCGCTCTTGTTCAGCGCCACCAGCGGCTTGATCTTCTCGGCTTCGGTGGCGATCAGGGCGCGCGCCAGCTGCTTCTCGGAGAATTCGGGATCGGCCGCGACCAGGATCAGCACCTGGTCCAGGTTGGCGGCAAAGGACTTGGTGCGGATCTCGTCCTGGCGGTAGAACAGGTTGCGGCGCTCCAGCACCTTCTCCACCGTGCCTTCGTCGTGCGTGCCCTGCCACAGCACGTGGTCGCCGACCACGGCCTGGCTCTTCTTGCCGCGCGGATGGCAGGTCAGGCGCTTGCCCTCGGGCGTCTCCACCAGGAAGTGGCGGCCGTAGCTGGCGACCACCAGCCCGGGATGCAGGTCCGGGCGCTCAATCAAAACGGCAAGTCCTCATGCCAGCAACGCGTCGATCCGGGACGCGCACTCGAAGTCCGTCTCCGACAGGCCCTTGACGTCGTGGGTGTTGAAGCGCACCACGCACCGGTTGTAGTGCACCGACAGGTCCGGATGGTGGTCCTGCGCATTGGCGATGAAGGCGACCGCGTTGACGAAGGAAATGGTCTCGTAGTAATTGGCGAAGCTGTAGGTCTTCTCGATGGCGACGTTCTCGCCGTCGCCGGCCAGCGTCCAGCCCGGCACGCCGGCCAGCCGCGACACCACCTCGGTGGGATTGAGCGCGCGCCGCGGCAGCAGCGACCAATCCTTCTTCTTCAACATCGTCGTCACGGCAGGACTCCCATGGTCATGCGCGCCAGCCGCTCGGAAGCCGGCGGGTGCGAGTAATAGAAACGCACGTACACCGGGTCCGGCGTCAGCGTGGATGCATTGTCCTCGTACAGCTTGAGCAGCGCGCTGCGCAGGTCCACTCCGCTGGTCTGCTGCATCGCATAGGCATCCGCCTGGAACTCATGGCGCCGGGACAGCTGGGTGAACAGCGGCGAGATGAAGAAGGAGAACACCGGCACGGCCAGCAGGAACAGCAGCAGCGCCAGCGCATCGTTCGGCCCGGTCATGTTGGGCCGCACGCCCAGGCCGGTGTAGAACCAGACCTGCGTCGACAGCCATCCGAGCAACGCGAAGCCCGCCAGGCTGAGCGCGAACAGGCCGGCGATCCGCTTGAGGATGTGCTTGTGCTTGAAGTGGCCCAGCTCGTGGGCCAGCACGGCGTCCACCTCGCCCGGCGACAGCTTGGCCAGCAGCGTGTCGTAGAACACGACGCGCTTGGTGGCGCCGAAGCCGGTGAAGTACGCGTTGGCGTGGGCGCTGCGCTTGCTGCCATCCATCACGAACAGGCCCTTGGCCGCGAAGCCGCAACGCTGCATCAGCGCCGTGACGCGCCTCTTCAGCGCTTCGTCTTCCAGCGGCTTGAACTTGTTGAACAGCGGCGCGATGAAGGTCGGATAGACGACCAGCAGCAGCAGGTTGAATCCCATCCAGAACGACCAGGCCCACAGCCACCAGTAGCTGCCGGCCGCGCCCATCAGCCACAGGATCACGCCGGCGATCGGCAGGCCGATCAGCACGCCGATCGCCGTCGACTTCAGCAGGTCCGCCAGCCACAGCTTGAGCGTCATCTTGTTGAAGCCGAAGCGCTGTTCGATGACGAAGGTCTGGTACAGCGTGAAGGGCAGGTCGATGATGCCGCCGATCAGCGCGAACGCCGCCAGCAGCGCCAGCTGCTGCCCCATGCCCGACCCGATCCAGCCGTGCAGCAGGCGGTTCAGCGCGTCCAGTCCGCCCAGCAGGGTCCAGGCCAGCAGCACGGCTGCCCCCACCGCCAGTTCGATCAGGCCGAGGCGGGCCTTGGCCACCGTGTAGTCGGCGGCCTTCTGGTGGGCCGCCAGGGCGACGGTGGTGGCAAACGGCGCCGGCACCGCGTCGCGGTGGGAGGCGACAAAGCGGATCTGGCGCGAGGCCAGCCAGAACTTGAGCACCAGCCCGGCCACCAGGGCGGCGGCAAACGCCAGGGTCAACAGGTCGGAGCGATTCATCCAGCCAATCTTAGGCCATGCGCGACAATCGCAAGGATGTCAGAAGCAATCACCCCCACCCCGCCCGCACTGGGCAAGAGCGACCAGAACCTGATCTGGCTGGACTGCGAAATGACGGGCCTGGACCCCGAGGTCGACCGCCTGATCGAGATCGCGGTGATCGTCACCGGCCCCAACCTGGAGCCGCGGATCGAGGGCCCGGTGCTGGTGATCCACCAGAGCGACGAGCAACTGGACAAGATGGACGCCTGGAACAAGGGCACCCACGGCCGCAGCGGGCTGATCGACAAGGTCAAGGCCTCCACCGTCAGCGAGGCGGAGGCCGAACGGCAGATCCTGGAGTTCGTCGCCAGGTACGCACCGAAGAACTCGACGCCGATGTGCGGCAACAGCATCAGCCAGGACCGGCGCTTCCTGGTCAAGTACATGCCCAAGCTGGAAGCCTTCTTCCATTACCGCAACATCGACGTCAGCACCCTCAAGGAGCTGGCCAAGCGCTGGCGGCCCGACGTCTATTCGTCCTTCCGCAAGCAGCAGAAGCACACCGCGCTGGCCGACGTGCACGAGTCGATCGACGAACTGGCGCACTACCGTGAGCGCTTCCTCAAGCTGGCCTGAGGCAAGGCCCCTTGCGGGAAAACCCTGAATGTGCGATAATTATTGGCTTGGCTGAGAAGACGCAAATCTTCTTGAAGCCTTCGTGCATCCTCCTTCACTCACAGGCTCATCTATAGAGCCAGCAGCGCCGGCCAGCCGGTGTCTGACAGTCGTTTGATGGTTGATGTCTTTTAACCATTGACGACGACGCGTCCCGCCAGGGACGGCGTTTGCGTTTGAGTGACTGATACATGACCGACACTTTTGCAGTGCAGGGCGACTTCGCGCCTGTGCAATCCAACGAATCCGACTCCTTCGCCCCCATCGTCGTCCTCGACGAGCAGGTGAACGACGCCCCGGCGGTTCCCGCCATTCCCAACGGCTTCCTCAAGCTCGGTCTCGCGGCCGAACTGATCAAGGCAGTGGAAGACCTGGGCTACACCCAGCCGACCACGGTGCAGGAACAGACCATTCCCCTGGCCATGGGCGCCGGTGAAAAGGGCGAAGCCGCCCGCTTCATCGACCTGATGGTCTCCAGCCAGACCGGCAGCGGCAAGACCGCCGCCTTCCTGCTGCCCGTGCTGCACACCCTGCTCAAGCAGCAGGCCGAAGCCGAAGCGCAGGAGCGCGCCGACTTCGAGAAGGCCGTGGCCGAAGCCACCGCCCGCGGCGAAGTGCTGCCCAAGCGCAAGCGCAAGGACCCGACCAGCTCGCGCAACTTCAAGGCCGCCACCCCCGGCGCCCTGATCCTGTGCCCGACGCGCGAACTCGCGCAGCAGGTGGCGCACGACGCCATCGGCCTGGTGCAGCATTGCCGCGGCCTGCGCATCGCCAACGTCGTCGGCGGCATGCCTTACCAGCTGCAGCTGGCCCGCCTGCAGAACGCCGACCTGGTGGTCGCCACCCCCGGCCGCCTGCTGGACCTGCAGCGCTCGATGCAGATCAAGCTCGACAAGGTGCAGTTCCTGGTGGTCGACGAGGCCGACCGCATGCTGGACCTGGGCTTCGCCGACGACCTGGCCGAAGTCAACCAGCTCACCATCGAGCGCAAGCAGACCATGATGTTCAGCGCCACCATCGCGCCGCGCATCCAGCAACTGGCTGCCCGCGTGATGCGCCAGCCGCAGAAGCTGCAGATCGACAGCCCGCAGGAAAAGCACGCCAACATCAAGCAGGTGCTGTTCTGGGCCGACAACGCCCAGCACAAGCGCAAGCTGCTGGACCACTGGCTGCGTGACACCACCATCAACCAGGCCATCGTGTTCGCCAGCACCCAGATCGAGTGCGACGGCCTGGCCAACGACCTGCAGCAGGCCGGCTTCGACGCCGTCGCCCTGCACGGCGCGCTGAACCAGGGCCTGCGCAACCGCCGCCTGATGGCACTGCGCCAGGGCCAGGTGCAGGTGCTGGTGGCAACCGACGTCGCCGCCCGCGGCATCGACGTGCCGACCATCACGCACGTGTTCAACTACGGCCTGCCGATGAAGGCCGAGGACTATACCCACCGCATCGGCCGCACCGGCCGGGCCGGCCGCGACGGCCTGGCCGTCACGTTCGCCGAGCTGCGCGACCGCCGCAAGATCTTCGACATCGAGGCGTACACCCGCCAGCCGTTCAAGGCCGAGACGATCCCGGGCCTGGAGCCGCAGCAGCGCGCCCCGCAAGGCGGCCGTGGCGATTTCGGCGGTGCTCCGCGCGGCCGTGACTTCCAGTCGCGTGACCGCCGCCCCAGCAGCGGCGGCCCGCGCACCGGCGGCTTCGGCGGCGGTGGCGGCAACTTCGGCGCCCCGCGCGACGACCGTGGCGGCGACCAGCGCCGCGGCAACGAGGGCTTCGCGCCCCGCAAGCCGGGCTTCGGCGACTTCGGCAACCGCACCACCACCGAGGCCTTCGGCGGCCGCCAGGGTGACGGCTTCGGCCAGCGCAACGACTTCGCCCCGCGTGGCGATTTCGCCCCGCGCAAGCCGGCGTTCGACAAGCCGGCCCGCCCGGGCAACGGCGGCAAGGTGTTCGTGCCGCGTGACGCCGCCAAGAAGCGCGCGTACAAGCCGGGCAACTAAGCCGCGCCCAGCTCCTCGCAACGCCCCTGTGCCGCAAGGCCCGGGGGCGTTGCCACGTCAGGCGGCCGCCGAGATGGCCCGTCCCATCTCGGGCCAGCGGCGGTGCAGGAACAGCCAGGCGAACAATCCGACCGACAGGAACAGGATCGAGGCCACCGCCAGTGCGCGGGTGGAGTGCATCACCAGCGGCGTGACGGCGCCGGCCACCAGCCCGTTCGCGGTGGAGCCGATCACGGCCTGCAGGGACGATGCAAGCCCGCGCCGCTCCGGGTACAGGTCCAGCACCAGCAGCGTGACCACCGGCACCATCAGGGCCCAGCCGAAGGCGAAGCCCGCGATCGGGAACATGGCCCAGGCCGCGTGCGGCACGAACAGCATGTTGGCGGCCACGTTGACCAGCGAGACCAGCAGCATGATGGAAAAGCCGTAGCGGATCTGCTGCTTGGGCGGGATCCTGCCGGCCAGCCGCCCGCTGGTCCAGGAGCCGGCCATGATGCCGCCGATGGTCAGCAGGAAGAACCAGAAGAACTGCTGCGGCCCCAGCCCGAGGTGCTCGCCCAGGAAGGCCGGCGCCGCCAGCACGTACAGGAACATGCCGTTGAAGGGCACGCCGCTGGCCAGCGCCAGCAGCAGGAAGCGGGGATCCGAACCGAGCTGCCAGTAGCCCTGCATCAGGTTGCGCACGTTGAACGGCTGGCGCTGCGTCACGTGCAGCGTCTCGGGCAGCAGCTTGAAGTTGGCGGTCCAGAGCAGCACGCCGACGCCGGTCAGGAACCAGAAGATGCTGTGCCAGCCGAGATGGACGAACAGCCAGCCGCCGATGATCGGCGCGATGGCCGGAGCGACGCCGAAATAGATCGTCACCTGGCTCATCACCTTTTGCGCCTGCGCCGGCGGGAACATGTCGCGGATCACGGCGCGCGACACCACGATCCCGGCGCCGGTCGACAGCCCCTGCAGCGCGCGGAACATCACCAGCTGGCCCACGGTCTGCGACAGCGCGCAGCCCGCCGAGGCCAGCGTGAACACCGCGATCCCCCACAGCACCACCGGCCGCCGCCCGAAGCTGTCGGCCAGCGCGCCGTGGAACAGGTTCATGAAGGCGAAGCCGAACAGGTAGGCGGAGAGCGTCTGCTGCATCTCCACCGGGGTCGCGTCCAGCGCATGCGCGATGCCGGCAAACGCCGGGATGTAGGTGTCGATCGAGAAGGGACCGAGCATCCCCAGCAGCGCCAGCAGCGCCGCCAGGGCCCAGCGCGGTGCGCGCCAGAGTTGATCTGCGTCTGGGTTCATGCCCCCATTGTCAGGGGACGGCAGCTCGCTTGTGGCGGAACTCAGATCCGGCGCAGCCGGTACAGGTTGCGCAGCACGGCGGCCTGCTGCGCGGTGGGCTCGCCCAGCTGCTCGTTCACCGGCGGCAGGGCGCGGTCGAACTTGTCGAGCCCGAGCAGGGCCTCGACCTTGGTCAGGGACGCCAGGTGCTCGGCACGGTCGGTGCCGGCCGGCGCTTCCAGGGCTGCCCGCACGTCCTGCAGGACACGGAACAGGAGATGTTTGGTCGGCGCGGCGACCCACAGGTCTCCGTTGCGCTCGAGGGCTTTGGGCAGCTGCTTCATTGAATGGACTCCCGGTTGCGACGCATCCAGTGTGCTGCGGCAGCCGGGGCGGCCTTGTCAGCGGCTGCCGATGCCGCTTGTGCGCAGGCCGACCCAGCGCACGTGGGAACGGGGCGCGCTTGCTGCGGCCCGTGCGGGGCTCAGCCCCAGATGCCGGTGGGAACCAGGCGCCGCCAGATCGCCGACGCGCGCTGCAGGTCCATCGCCAGCGCAGCCAGTTCCACGGCGTTGTCCGGCGCCGCCTGGCGCCTGGCCTGCAGGGCCGCCGTGAGGCGCCGGATGTCGGCGGCGGCGTCCTCGATGCTGGGAGGCCGGGCCGCCAGCGGGCGGGTTTGCTGGTCGATCATCATGGTCAATCTCCGATGCGGCGCGCCGGCCGGTTGTCGGCCGGCGCGCCTTGTGCGTGTCAATCGCGAGCCCGTCAGATCATGCGCAGGCAGCGTTGGTCCACCAACAACGCAGCGGGAGCGGCGCCCGTCCATGAAGGGGCGGTAAAGATGCAGCGGATGAGCCAGCTGCTGCCGGCGCCGCACCCGGACGCGTCCACTGCGAGCTGCCGGTGGCCGGCACGGCTGTCCGGCGCGGCGGCGGCCAGCGCCGTTAGATTTGCACAAATGTTGCTATAAGATCGGCTGACCCGCCAAGCCCGGCCTCCGATCCGGAACCGGGTTCCCTATCCTGCAGTCCCTGCCATGAAATTCGCGCAATTCGCCCTCGTCTGTTGCACCGCCGCGCTGCTGCCGGCGACGCAGGTCCGTGGCGCTGGCGAGGCGGTCCGGGCCGGCAGCCCGCGCGCGGACATCGTTTGTCCGGCGCGCTGAACGCAGTGTCGCGCGACCCCTACAGCTGTCCCAGCGGAATGCCTTCGGCGCCCTCGTCGGCCTGCAATGCGGCAATCAGCGTCGCCAGGTCCTTGTCCAGCCGCGCCAGCGTGCGCGGATCGAGGCTCGCGAGCGCATCGGGCAACACGCCGGCAAACGGGCCCGGCGCCGAGCGCAGCACCCTGCGCCCGGCCGGCAGGATGCGCAGTGCCACCGTCCTGCGATCGGCGCCGTCCTTGACCACTGCGATCAACCCGCGCTCCACCAGCGATTTCACTAGATTGCTGGCTGTCGACTGGTGCACGTCCATGGCGCCGGCCAGGCCGTTCATGCCGATCCCCGGGTTCGCGCTGACCACTCCCAGCGCCCACAACTGGGCACCGCCGACACCCGCCCCGGTCTCGATCTGCCGAAAATGGGTCTTGACCGCGTTGAACACCACCCGGAAGCGGCGCAGAACCCGGACCGGCAACTCCGGCGGTGCGGCATCGGCGTCGACCTTGCGCTTGCTGGCGACGGCTGTTTTCGAGACTGCGGACATCCATTCATGATAGCGACGCCGCCCATGTTCCATCCGTCCGCCGTGACGGCCGCTGCGGGCTGCAGCCCATGACGAAGCACGACCACCACATCGGCGCCGCCCTGAGGAGGGAACTGGGCGACTGGCGGCTCTGGTGGTCCCGGGCCATCGTGATGTCGTTCGCGGCCGCAGCAGGACTGACCGTCGTCGGATTCACCTGGCTGACCGAGCAGGCGTTGGCGTTGTTCTCTGGCTGGCGCGACATCCGGCCTTGGCTGCCGCTGCTCTGGACGCCGGCCTGTACCGCGGCGATCGTGTGGGTGACGCGCCGCTACGCGCCGGGGACGGCCGGCTCGGGCATCCCCCAGGTGATGGCATCGCTCGATTCCGCAGTCGATGCCGGCCACCGCGGCCTGTTCGTGTCGCTGCGCCTGGCCGTCGCCAAGATCTGCCTGACCGCATGGGGCCTGCTGGCCGGGCTGTCGCTGGGACGGGAAGGGCCCTGCGTGCAGATTGCCGCCGGCGTGATGCTCGCGGCCCGCCGCTGGCTCCCGCACCGGTCGTCGGTCACGGACCATGGGCTGCTGGTGGCCGGTGGTGCGGCGGGGATCGCCGCCGCATTCAACACGCCGCTGGCCGGCGTGATGTTTGCCATCGAGGAACTGTCGCGCACCCCGGAGCAGCGCAACAGCGGCCTGATCGTCGCGGCGATCGTGCTGGCCGGCCTGATCGCGGTGTCGATCTCCGGCAACGGAACCTACTTCGGCATCATTCATGTCAGCGACGTGGGCTGGCCGCTGCTGCTTCCAGGCCTGCTGGTCGCGGTCTCCAGCGGCCTGGCGGGCGGGCTGTTCTCCCGGCTGCTCGTGATCTCGCTCGGCGGCCGGTCCAGGGACTGGTTCAGCCGCATGCGCCAGCGCCGGCCGGTGCTGTTTGCGGGCCTGTGCGGGCTGGCGGTGGCCGCCATCGGGCTGGCGACCGCCGGAGCAACCTTCGGCAGCGGCTACAGCCACACGCGCGACATGCTGGCCGGGACCGACAGCACCCCGGCCGTGTATGTGCTGTTCAAGTTCATCGCGACCTGGCTGACGACCTGGTCGGGCGTGCCGGCCGGAATCTTCGCGCCCTCGCTGGCGATCGGGGCCGCGCTGGGCAACGACGTCGCACTTCTGTTGCACTACCCCAATGCACCGACGCTGATCGCGCTGGGCATGGCGGGCTTCCTGGCGGCGGCCACCCAGGCGCCGCTGACGTCCTTCATCATCGTGATGGAAATGGTCGATGGCCACGAGATGGTGCTGAGCCTGATGGCGTGCGCCCTCGCTGCCAGCGTCATTTCGCGCGTGTTGAGCCACCCTCTGTACCCCTCGCTGGCCAAGCTGCAACTCATGCGCCTCGGACCGCCGGCCGATCCCGACCGGACGGACCACGCCGCAGCGCCGCCGCGCGGGTAGCACCGATCACATTTATACAAATATAATTGGCTTCCCGCCGGACTCGAGCTCCGGTCGGCCACGGGTTTTATCCCCGGGATTCACGCGAGCCCCTGGTGGGCTCGCATTTTTTGCAGCTCTCCGGTGGCCCGCCCCCTACCATTGCGTATGCACCACTCCTGTCTTCGCCTGACCGCCCGCCGGGCCAGCCATTGGCGCGTGGGTGAATGGATCGCGCAGCAGGTCCAGAGGCGGCGCAGCGCATGAACAAAGCCTCGCTTCCCGACGACATCCGGCGCTTTGTCCTCACCAGCGTGCCCTCGGTTCCCTACATCGAGTCGCTGCTGCTGCTGCGCCGCGAGGCCGGTTCGACCTGGAGCGCGTCGCAGCTGGCCAGGCGGATCTATGTGTCCGAGCCCCAGGCCGCGCAGCTGCTGGCGGCGCTGGCGGCATCAGGCATCGCGGCGGCCGGCGCTGGCGAAGCCATAGGCTATCGATATGCGCCATCGCCGCAACTGGCCGGACTGCTGGACCGGCTCGCGCTGCATTACACGAGCGATCTCCTCGCGATCACCGGCTTGATCCATTCAGGCGTGAACAGGCGGGCCCAGCAATTTGCCGACGCATTCCGTTGGCGCAAGGACACATGACATGGCTGTCGTCATCTATCTGCTTTGCACCGTCACCAGCATCGCCTGCTCCGGCCTGCTGCTGCGCGCCTGGCTGGCGAGCAGGGCGCGCCTGCTGTTCTGGAGCGCGCTGTGCTTTGCCGGGTTGAGCGTGAACAATCTGCTGCTGGTCCTGGACAAGCTGCTGCTTCCGACGGTCGATCTCAGCACCTTGCGGCTGGCCACCGGATTGGTGGCGCTGCTCCTGCTGCTGTTCGGACTTATCTGGGAAGAGGAGTAAGCGCATGAATCAGATGCTGACGGGTGCCATCGCGGTTGCATCGCTGGTCGCAGGCTTGTTCTTCCTGCGCTTCTGGCGCCAGACGCGCGACCCGTTCTTCCTGTTGTTCGCGCTGTCGTTCCTGATCGAGGGCGCCAACCGGGTGGCGTTGGGCCTCTTCGTCGGGGGGAACGAGGAGGGTGTGCTGTTTTACGGCGTGCGCCTGCTCTCTTATGGCCTGATCCTGCTGGCCATCTGGCAGAAGAACCGGCCGCGGCAGTGAGCATTCCTGCGGCCCGCGACGGGGGCTTCCCCGACGAATTCAAACGCTGGCTTGATTCGGCAACGCTACTGCCAGTTCGGCATGCAGAGCGTTCCTTGCTCGTGGTACCCCGACGTACACCGGTTCGGTTTGGTGCTGCAACCGGCACAGGCTGCAAGGCAGAGAACTAGGCAAATCGTGCGCAGGCTCATGGTGGGCTCCTGTGGTGGTTTGATTGGCGGGTCCGGCTGCGGTACGACGAACAGGCCGGAACCTGGGAGCCGATTGACGGCCTTGTTCAGGGGACCGGCTTCGCCTCGCTGGCTTTCGGGCACTGCGCCGCATTGCGCGACCTGGCGGCGTCGAGCTCGCCATCGCGATAGTGGCATTCGTAGTCCGTGCCGCCCGGAACCCGGCCGACGAGACGCTGGACGTGGCCGCCCACGAAATAGTATGTCGCCAGCACCTGCATCGATGCAGGACGGGCCCTATCGCCGTACCACACACGCTGGCAGCCGGAGCTGCCGGCCGGCGTGCCGGCAGTGTAAGTGGCGATGCTCATCCCCTGGCGCACGCCGAAGACAGCGCCGGCAGGGACGGTTGCAACTTCACAGCTGGCGGCTGCAGATGCAGATGCGGGCGCAGGCGCTGGCGGGAACACGCTTGCACACCCGGCGAGCAGTGCGAGGAGAAGGGCTGGGAGCGCGAGTGATACTTTGGGCATGGATGGCTTCGAGGGTACGGGTCGGGGGGAGGGAGCGACAGAGGGGACGGTGATGCAGACTAGCACTTCCGGCGTGCCCTTGGGGTGGCTCGGGGGGCGAGGTCGCCGGCGGAGTGCCACTGGCTCCTGCTGTTCCGGCCTCGATTGCTTTGGAAGCGGGCGCGCAACAGAATCGCCGGCACGGAGGAACTTGAGATGACGACATTTGTCTTGGTGCACGGCGCATGGACTGGAGCGTACGGGTTCCGTCAGGTTCGCAAGCTGCTCCAGGCGCAGGGACACGATGTCTTTACGCCTTCCCTGACTGGAATCGGCGATCGGGCCCATCTCGCAAGTCCGCAGGTCACCTTGCGAACCCACGTCCACGACGTCGCCAACCTCGTTCTGTACGAGGATCTCTCCCACATCGTGTTGCTCGGCTTCTCCTATGGGGGCTTCGTGGTCAGCGGCGCGCTGGAACACATCGCCGATCGCGTGGAACACCTGGTGTATCTGGACGCTCTCGTGCCCGAATTCAGCGGTCAAAGTGTGCTTGCGCTGGTGCGCGGCGCTGACACGTGCGCCCCGGTCCAACTGAACGAAGCCTGGGTGCTCCCTGCGCCGGAGCGCGAATTCGATTCGCCCGATGAGGGGCGCTGGATCAGAGCGCGCCGCACCGGTCAGCCTGCTGGCACGTTTACGGATCCAGTGCACCTTTCCCGGCCACTGGAGGACCATCCGTTTAGCCGCACGTACATCGCCGCAACGGCGCATCCGCCGGGCGATCCGGGTCTCGGCGCGATCGGGCGTTGCGCGGCGCGCATTCGTTCGTCGAAGGCGTGGCAGTACGCGGAGATTTCCACCGGGCACATGGTCGCCAGCAACCGTCCCGCGGAACTCACGCGCATCCTCCTCGAACGGGTTGCAGGCGGCCAGCGCTAAGGATGGCTCCCCGCGCCGGGTCGGATTTCTTCGAGCGCGCCGAGCGCATGGGGCGGCAGCGTGAGCGACGCTGCGGCGATGTTCTCGCGCAGATGCGCCACCGAGGACGTGCCCGGGATCAACAGGATGTTGGGCGAGCGTTGCAGCAGCCAGGCCAGCGCCACTTGCATCGGCATGGCGCCGAGCTCACGCGCCACGTCCGACAGCGCGGTCGACTGCAACGGCGTGAAGCCGCCCATCGGAAAGAAGGGCACGTAGGCGATGCCTGCTTCGGCCAGGTCGTCGATCAGCGCATCGTCCCTGCGGTGCGCGAGGTTGTACTGGTTCTGAACGCAGACGATGCTGGCGATGCTGCGGGCCTGGGCGACCTGGCTGCGCGTTGCGTTGCTCAGTCCGATGTGCCGTACCAGGCCCTGGTGCTGCAACTGGGCAAGTGCCGTCAATGGCTCCGCGACCGAGCCCTCGGCAGGTCCGTGCACGCCGAACATCAGCCGGAGGTTGACCACTTCCAGCACATCGAGGCCGAGGTTGCGCAGGTTGTCGTGCACCGCTCGGGTCAGGTCCTCGGCGGAGAGCGCCGGCTGCCATGAGGCATCCGGGCCGCGCAAGGCACCGACCTTGGTGACCAGTGTCAGGTCGTTCGCGTAGGGGTGCAGCGCCTGGCGGATCAGCTGGTTGGTGATGTGCGGTCCATAGTAGTCGCTGGTGTCGATGTGGTTGACGCCCGCGTCGATCGCTTCCCGCAGCACCGCCAGCGCGGCGTCCGGGTTGGCCGGCGGGCCGAAGACCCCCTTGCCGGCCAGTTGCATGGCGCCGTAGCCCAGGCGATTCACAATGCGGCTGCCCAATGGAAATGTGCCTGCCGCGGCAATGGTCGATGAGCGCATCGGATGGTCCTTCGGTGAGTGAAGCAGCGAATGTAGGGATTCGGGCAGCGTGCGACAATCCGTTCCAATCGGCACAGGTTGTGCGGAACTGCAAACAATCGATCCCGATGCCGTCCAACCTCGCAGACATCAACGCGTTCCTGGCGGTGGCCCGGGCTGCCGGTTTTCGTGAGGCGGCGCGCGTCACCGGCAACAGCGCTTCCAGCCTGAGCGAAGCGGTCCGCCGCCTGGAAGACCAACTGGGCGTGCGTTTGCTTCATCGCACCACCCGCAGCGTGGCGACCACCGAAGCGGGCTTGCGCCTGCTGGACCGGCTGGAACCCGCGTTGAAGGAGGTGGAGGCCGCGCTCGACCTGGTCAACGGGTTTCGCGACAAGCCCGCGGGCACCCTGCGCCTGAACGTGCCCGTCAGCGCCGCCCGGCTGGTGCTGCCTCGCATCGTGCCGGGCTTTCTCGCCGCGTATCCGGAGATCCGGCTGGAAGTGATCGCGGAGGACAGCTTCGTCGACGTGCTTGCCGCCGGCTGCGACGCGGGCATCCGCTACGACGAGCGACTCGAGCAGGACATGATCGCCATTCCGATCGGCCCGCGCGAGCAACGCTTTGCCGCGGCCGCTTCGCCGCGCTATCTGGACCAGCGGGGCCGGCCGAAGCACCCGCGTGGCCTGCTGGAGCACGCCTGCCTGCGCGGCCAGTTTGCAAGCGGGTCCATGCCCGCCTGGGAATTCGAACGCAGGGGAGAACTGGTGAAGATCGAGCCGACCGGGCCGCTGCTGGTGCGCATCGGCGCGGCCACCGACCTGGCCGTGGATGCGGCCGTGGCCGGCACTGGTGTCATCTATCTTTTCGAGGACTGGCTGCGTCCGTACTTCGAGCGCGGCGAGCTCGAGCCCGTGCTCGAGCCGTGGTGGCCGCGCTTTTCCGGGCCATTCCTCTACTACCCCGGCCGCCGCCATCTGCCAGCCACGCTTCGGGCTTTCGTGGATTTCGTCAAGGCCTTGCCGCCTTGGCAGCAGCGTGCGCAAGAGTGATCGGTGCGGTGCGCGAATCCTGAAGCCGCAGTCACCAGGACGGCGCGCAGTGCGAGACGAGGGCGGCTGTCCCCTTTGGCCTCAGCATTCCGGGATAAAAAAAGCCTGCTACCGATTGGATAGCAGGCTTTTCAGGTCCCTTGCGGGTGTGAGTGGTGGGCCCTGAGTGACTCGAACACTCGACCTACGGATTAAGAGTCCGCTGCTCTACCAACTGAGCTAAGAGCCCACTCGAAAACTGTTGACGGGTTTGCCGCGGCGGTCGCAAGCGCCGGGGGGCGTCGATTCCTGTGCGCGTCGGGCGCAATCATACCAAACTCCGCGGCCAGCCTTCGAGCGCCATGCGCCAAGAGAAAAGCCCCGAGTGCGGACACCCGGGGCTTGCTGCTCGTGTGGTGGAGAGGATGAGGATCGAACTCACGACCTCCGCATTGCGAACGCGGCGCTCTCCCAGCTGAGCTACCCCCCCACGACCAGACAATTCTAGCGCAGCGAATTGCGGGCCGCGAGCCCTCAGGCCACCTTGCGCACCGGCGGCGCGAACAGCTCTTCCATCTGCCTGCGGGCGCGGTAGGCGTTGGTGCCGGTGTCGATGGCGACGTCGGACCAGCACAGGCTCTGGCCCTTCTTCACCGGCCGCACCAGCTTGACGTCGTGGGCCAGGCCCAGCGGCAGCCCGCCCATCGCCGCCGAACGCTCGGCCGGCAGCAACTTGCCCCAGACCGTGTAGCCGCCTTCGCCGTCCAGCATGTCGCCGGGCGCCAGGTCCTTCTTCGCTGTCGCCACCACGTCGGCGTTCCAGCCGGTGGCGACGCCGGTCGGCTCGCCGCGCAGCGCGACGCTGGCCACCGACACGCCGACCTCCAGCCCGATCAGGTGCCAGCGCTTGTAGAGCGTGAAGTAGCGCCCGCTGGGGTCGGTGTGGGCGTTGTATTCCTCGAAGCAGTTCCTGATGTACTCGGTCTCGCCTTCCACCGTCACCCAGACGCCCATGCGGATGTCGTAGGGGATCTGCCGGCCGTCCTTCTCCAGCGAGGAGATCACTTCCACCATGCCCTTGCGCTCCAGCACGCCGCCCTCGCTGATCGGCCGCGTCACGTACGGGATGTCCTCCACGCTGGCCGGCGGATAGAGCAGGCCGTTGCTCGGCACGCCCAGGCCGGTCGCGTTCGACACCGCGGTGCTCTCGATCGAGGGCTTGGAGCCGTCCAGGAAGCTGTTGAACATCTTCGGGTTCAGGCCGCCGCGCTGCGCCTGTTCCGGCGTCAGGCCGTAGTAGCCCCAAACCGTCTCGGGCGTCGACTCCGAAAAGTGCGGCAGCCACTTGTGGCCGCGGCCGGCCGCCACCACCGGGAAGCCGCAGGTGCGGGCCCAGTCCACCAGGTCGCAGATCAGCGCCGGCTGGTCGCCGAAGGCCAGCGAATAGAGCACGCCGGCCTCGGCCGCGCGCCGTGCCAGCAAAGGGCCGCAGAAGGCGTCCGCCTCCACCGTGACGTTGACCACGTGCTTGCCGTTGGCGAAGGCCTGCAGGCAGTGGTCGACCGCGGCGATCGGGTTGCCGGTGCACTCGACGATCACGTCGATGCCCGGATGGCGCACCAGCGCCTGCCAGTCCTCGCCGATGTGGGTGGCGCCGGTCTTGATCGCGTCCTGCAGCGAGCTGGCTGCCGTCGCTTCCGGCTTCCAGCCGACGCGCGCGAGGTTGGTCCGGGCGGCGTCCGGCGACAGGTCGGCGATGCCCACCAGGTGCACGCCCGGCGTGCGCGGAATCTGCGCCAGGTACATCGAGCCGAACTTGCCGGCGCCGATCAGGCCGATGCGCACCGGCTTGCCGTCGGAAGCGCGCTGGAGCAGTTTGGAATGGAGGTTCATTGGAATAATCTCATTGGAATAATCCGTTCGGGCTGAGCTTGTCGAAGCCCCAGCGCGGCCTTGGAATGAGCCCTTCGACAGGCTCAGGGCGAACGGTCGCTACGCCGCCTGCTTCATCTCATCGAAGGGCACGCTGGTGGTCTGCAGCGCGCTGGCCGGCAGGCCGTCCTTCCACGGCAGGTCCACCGGGGAGTCCTTCAGCAGGCAGTCGTCCGGCAGCGTCTGGATCGGCGTGAAGTCGCGGTGGGCGATGTACTCGGGCCGCTTGAAGCGCCGGATGTGGTTGCTGACGGCGCACAGGCTCAGGTAGACGCTGACGCGGTCCCAGGGCGACAGGTTGCTGCCCGAGGCGTGGACCAGGCAGCTGTGGAACAGGATCATCGAGCCGGCCGGCCCCTTGGGGGAGACGATGCCACCGTTCTTGCCGCCGGCGCGCTCCACCAGCTGGGCGATCAGCGCGTTGTCGACGGTCCACAGCGGATAGCTGGTGGTCGTGAGGTCGTGCTTGGCCTCCACCACGCCCTTCTTGTGGCTGCCCGGGATGAACATCAGCGGGCCGTTGTACTCGTTGACGTCGTCCAGGAAGATCGCCACGTTCATCGCGCGCTCGGTGGGCATCATGTCGTCGTTCAGCCAGGTGCCGTAATCCTGGTGCCACTGCCAGACGTCGCCTTCGAAGGCGGCCTTGCCGTTGATCTTGAACTGGTGCATGTAGACCTGCTCGTTGAACAGGTCCATCACCGGCCCCACCATGCGCGGATGGCGCGCCAGCTTGGCGAAGGGCTCGCTGTACATGTGGGCGGCGAAATTGGTGCGCACGGCGTCCTTGCCCTTTTCGCGCACGTTGTAGGCCTCGCGCCGGCCGTACAGCTCGGGCACGGCGGCGGTCAGCGTCCGCGTCTCGGCCGGGATGAACTGGCCGGGGAAGAACAGGTAGCCCTCGCGGTCGAACTGTTCCAGCTGCTTCTTCGTCAATTTCACGGTTTGTCTCCTTCACGGGTCTTGAGAACCTGGGACAGCCGGCCGGCCAGGGTGTCGCTGGCCTGCCGGCTGTGGCTGTCGATCAGGCGGGCGGCGCGGTCGCCGTCGCCGGCGGCGATCGCCTTGGCGATCGCCTCATGCTCGTCCCACAGCGCTTCGCGCTGGCGCGAGGACTGCAGCACCGCGCCCATCACGCGGCGCAGGTGGCGCCAGTGCTGGTGCGCGCTCTGCTCGATCAGCGGGTTGCCGGAGGCGGCGTAGATGGCGCTGTGGAAGGCGATGTCGGCGTCGATCATCGCCTTGACGTTGCGCCCGCGGGCGGCCTTGCGGCCCTGCTCGAGCAGCCTGGGGTCGATGCGGAAGCGCTGCGCAGCCGCCAGCCGCGCGGCCAGCGCATCCAGCGCCCCGCGCACCTGGTACACCTTGGCGATCCACTGCGCATCCAGCGGCGCCACCAGCACGCCGCGGCCGGGCGCGTCCAGCACGAAGCCGTCCTTCTTGAGCAGCCGCAGCGCCTGCAGCACCGGCTGGCGCGACACCGCGAGGCGTTCGGCGATGTCTTCCTGCATCAGGCGCTCGCCCGGCGCCAGCGAGCCCTCGCTGATCGCGTCGAGCAGGCTCTCGTAGACCTGTTCCACCAGGTCGGGCGCGCTGTCGAGTTTGACGAGGTGGGCGGTCATGTGGCGAACTCTGTATACAGAATACGGTGGCCTTGGAAGAAAGGCAAGCGGTGTGACAAGATCGGGCCATCAAGAGGGGAATTCGATGAAGACGACGACCTGGGACGGCGCCTGGCTGGACAGCATGTACAACAACCGGGCCCTGGTGCCCAGCTATGCAGACTACTTCCGGCGCTGGTCTGCGGCTTCGGGCGAGGCCTTGCGCACGCAGCGGTGCCGGCTCGACATCCGCTATGGCGGCGGGCCCAACGAGCACCTGGACATCTTCGAGGCGGAGCAGGCCGACGCGCCGGTGCTGTTCTTCATCCATGGCGGCTACTGGCGCGCGCTGGACAAGAAGGACCACGCCTTCGTCGCTCCCGCGTTCACCCGCCAAGGGGCCTGCGTCGTGATCCCGAACTACGCGCTGGCGCCGGCGGTGACGGTGCCGCAGATCACGATGCAGATGGTGGCGGCGCTGGCCTGGACCTGGCGCAACATCGCCAGGCACGGCGGCGATCCGTCGCGCATCACCGTGGTCGGCCACTCGGCCGGCGGCCACCTGGCCGCCATGATGCTGGCCTGCCTGTGGCCGGTATACGGCAAGGAGCTGCCGCCGGACCTGGTGAAGAACGCGCTGTCGATCTCGGGCCTGCACGACCTGGAGCCGATCATGCACACGCCGTTCCTGCAGGTGGACCTGAAGCTCACGCCGCAGCAGGTGCGGCAGGCCAGCCCCGCGCTGCTGCCGGCGCCGGCGACCGGCGTGCTGGCAGCCGTCGCCGGTGGCGACGAGAGCGCGGAGTTCCATCGCCAGGTGGAATCGATCCGCAAGGCATGGGGACCGGCGTCGGTGCCGGTGGCCGACGTGCTGCCGGGGCTGAACCACTTCAGCGTGCTGGATGCGCTGCTGCAGCCGGACCAGCGGCTGCATCGCATGGCCAAGGAATTCCTGGGCGTTTGAAGTGTCGCAATCTGTCATGCCGGACTTGATCCGGCAGCCGGACTGCCCACGTCACATCAGCAGGTGCTCGCCCTCGTTGGAGCCGCCCAGGATCACGTAATTGACCTTGCGGATGTCCAGCAGCTTCCTGCCGCCGGAATAGCTGATGGAGCTCTGCACGTCTTCTTCCATCTCGCGCATCGTGTCGGCCAGCCGGCCCTTGACCGGCTCCAGGATGCGCTTGCCCTCCACGTGCTTGTATTCGCCCTTGTTGAAGTCCGAGGCGCTGCCGTAATACTCCTTGAACAGCTTGCCGTCGACCTCCACGGTCTGGCCCGGCGACTCCTCGTGGCCGGCCAGCATCGAGCCGATCATCACCATGGTGGCGCCGAAGCGCACGCTCTTGGCGATGTCGCCGTGCTCGCGGATGCCGCCGTCGGCGATGATCGGCTTGGTGGCCACGCGGGCGCACCACTTGAGCGCCGACAGCTGCCAGCCGCCGGTACCGAAGCCGGTCTTCATCCGCGTGATGCAGACCTTGCCGGGGCCGATGCCGACCTTGGTCGCGTCCGCGCCCCAGTTTTCCAGGTCGATGATCGCCTCCGGCGTGCCGACGTTGCCGGCGATGATGAAGGTGGAGGGCAGCTTCTCGCGCAGGTGGGCGATCATGTTCTTGACCGTATCGGCGTGGCCGTGCGCGATGTCGATGGTCACGTACTCGGGCACCAGGCCGGCGGCGGCCAGCTGGTCCACCGTGTCGTAGTCGGGCTTCTTCACGCCCAGCGAGATCGAGGCGAACACGCCCTTGGCCTTCATGTGCCGCACGAACTTGACGTTGTCCAGGTCGAAGCGGTGCATCACGTAGAAGAAGCCGTGCTGCGCCAGCCAGAGGCAGATCTTCTCGTCCACCACGGTCTTCATGTTGGCCGGCACCACCGGGATGCGGAACCGGCGCCCGCCCAGCTCCACGCTGGCGTCGCATTCGGAACGGCTATCCACGCGGCACTTGCGCGGCAACAGCAGGACGTTGTCGTAGTCGAAGATTTCCATGATGTTTCCAAGCTCCTGAAGGCTGTCGGTTGAACAGGTGAGCGCTTGGACTTGGCCCGGCATTTCTTCCCGCGCGGGCCGAAAAAAACCGGGCGCAATTGCTTGGGCCCGGTGCCTGATTCTACCCGCCGGCCCCGGCGGGCGCGCATCTGGATTGCGCTATAGCCCTCATACGGCCGCGCCCATCCTGCACCCAGCCCACCACCCGCAGCCGGTCGGGGTGGGCGCCTTCGGGAATGTTCATCGGCCGCGCTTCGAACAGCCTGGCCTGGCCGGCCGCTGCCGGCCAGGCCAGTTGCAGGGCGTTGCGCACGAGGTTGCGCTCGATCGGGGTGCCGTCGCTGCCGGCCGGGATGGTTTCCACCAGCAGCAGCCAGGCCGACCACGGCTGCCGGTCCGGCGACTTCAGTTCCAGCGAGGTCCCCAGGTAGCCGTTGAAGGGCAGGCCGTGGCTCACGCGCAGGCCGCGCCTGGGCGCCTGCACCACGAGGCGGGCCGCATCGATCTCCACCGGGGGCTGGCGCCCGAGCGCCGCCAGCCGCGCCAGTGCGTCGCGGCTGGCGGCCGCCGACAGCGGCGCCTCTTCGCCCCTGCCGCCGGGAACGATCCAGTCCAGCGCCAGTTCGTCCGGCTGCGCCGGCTCCGTGCCGCCCGCCCAGCAGGACTCGCAGTCGGCGCTGATGAAGCGTTCCAGCAGCCGGGCCGGCTGGGTCTGGCCGTCGCTGGAGCAATAGGACTGCGCGGCCGCCCAGGGGCTGGCCAGCGATGCCAGCGCCAGCAGGACCTGGCCGGCCCGGGAACGAATGCACACGTCGCGATCCATGTCGTCTTCCTACAATGGCCCCTATGTTCCCAGAAGTCGCCCACGAGCTCCCGCTGCTCCAGAATCTCAACCCCGAGCAGAAGGCCGCGGTGACGCTGCCCAACGAGCATGCGCTCATCCTGGCTGGCGCGGGGTCCGGAAAGACCCGCGTCCTGACCACCCGGATCGCCTGGCTGCTCTCCACCGGCCAGATCTCGCCGGGCGGCGTGCTGGCCGTCACCTTCACCAACAAGGCCGCCAAGGAGATGATGACGCGGCTGGGCGCGATGCTGCCGGTGAACGTGCGCGGCATGTGGATCGGCACCTTCCACGGCCTGTGCAACCGGTTCCTGCGCGCGCACTACAAGCTGGCCAACCTGCCGCAGAGTTTCCAGATCCTGGACACGCAGGACCAGCTGTCGGCGATCAAGCGGCTGATGAAGCAGTTCAACGTCGACGAGGAGCGCTTCCCGGCCAAGCAGACCCAGTGGTTCATCAGCGGCAACAAGGAAGAGGGCCTGCGCCCCAACATGGTGGAAGTGCGCAGCGACGAGGACCGCAAGAAGGTGGAGATCTACCAGCTGTATGAAGACCAGTGCAACCGCGAGGGCGTGGTCGACTTCGGCGAGCTGATGCTGCGCAGCTACGAGCTGCTGCGCGACAACGACCCGATCCGCGAGCATTACCAGCGGCGCTTCCGCCACATCCTGGTCGACGAGTTCCAGGACACCAACAAGCTGCAATACGCCTGGCTCAAGATGCTCGCCGGCCCCGAGAGTTCGGTGCTGGCGGTCGGCGACGACGACCAGAGCATCTACGCCTTCCGCGGCGCGCGGGTGGGCAACATGGCGGACTTCGTGCGCGAATTCGAGGTGAAGCACCAGATCAAGCTGGAGCAGAACTACCGCAGCTTCAGCAACATCCTGGATTCGGCCAACGAGCTGATCGCGCACAACAAGACCCGCCTGGGAAAGAACCTGCGCACCGACCAGGGTCCGGGCGAGCCGGTGCGCGTGTACGAGGCGCCGACCGACCTGGCCGAGGCCCAGTGGATGGTGGAGGAAATGCGTCACCTGGTGCGCGGCGACGGCCCCGAAGGCAGCATGGAGCGCAAGGAGATCGCGGTGCTGTACCGCAGCAACGCGCAGAGCCGGGTGATCGAGACGGCGCTGTTCAACGCCGCGGTGCCGTACCGCGTGTACGGCGGGCTGCGCTTCTTCGAGCGCGCCGAGATCAAGAACGCGCTGGCCTACCTGCGGGTGCTGGAGAACCCGAACGACGACACCAGCTTCTTGCGGGTCGTCAACTTCCCGCCGCGCGGCATCGGCGCGCGCAGCATCGAGCAGCTGCAGGATGCCGCGCGCGTGGCCGGCTGTTCGCTGCACGACGCGGTGAGCGCCACCACCGGCAAGGCCGGCGCCAACATCGGCGCCTTCGTCGCCAAGATCGACGTGCTGCGCGAGCGCACCGCCGGCCTGACGCTGCGCGAGATCATCGAGCAGGTGCTGCAGGAGTCGGGCCTGGTGGACCACTACAAGGCCGAGCGCGAAGGCGCCGACCGGGTGGAGAACCTGGAGGAACTGGTCAACGCCGCCGAGAGCTTCGTCACGCAGGAAGGCTTCGGCCGCGATGCAGTGGCGCTGCCGATCGACGAGCACGGCACCATGCTGCGCCAGAGCCCGGCCAGCCAGGGCCTGGACCCCAGCCTGCCGGAGGTCATCCTTCGACACGCTCAGGACGATCGGACTGCTCCGGACTACGTGCCGCCGGACGCTGAGACCGGCGAGACGCTGTCGCCGCTGGCTGCCTTCCTCACCCACGCCGCGCTGGAATCGGGCGACAACCAGGCGCAGGCCGGCCAGGACGCGGTGCAGCTGATGACGGTGCATTCGGCCAAGGGGCTGGAGTTCGACTGCGTCTTCATTACCGGGCTGGAGGAGGGCCTGTTTCCCAGCGAGCGCTCGATGACCGAATACGAGGGGCTAGAGGAAGAGCGCCGGCTGATGTACGTGGCGATCACGCGCGCGCGCAAGCGGCTTTACCTGAGTTATTCGCAGACGCGCCTGCTGCACGGCCAGACCCGCTACAACGTCAAGAGCCGCTTCTTCGACGAGCTGCCCGAGGGCGCGCTCAAGTGGCTGACGCCGAAAAACCAGAACTTCGGCGGCTCCGCCTTCGGCTACGGCTCGGGCTATCCCAGCACCCGCACCAGCAACTACAGCCGCGACACCACCCCCAGCTTCGCCAACCCCGCGGTGCCGGTGCAGAAGGCCGCGCCGGCGCACGGCCTGCGCGCCGGCATGAAGGTGTTCCACACCAAGTTCGGCGAGGGCACGGTGCTGTCGATCGAGGGCCTGGGCGACGATGCGCGCGCGCAGGTCAACTTCCCGCGCCACGGCATCAAGTGGCTGGCGCTGTCGGTCGCCAAGCTGACACCGGTGACCTGAGGCGGCCGTCCTCAGCGGGCCGGCAGCCGCACGTCGCCGAGCCGCAGCAGGCCGTCGGGCGCCTGTGGCAAGTCGACCGCCACGCTGCCCCATGGCGCCGTCGCGGCGGGGCGGATTTCGTAGCGCCCGGGCTTGGCGTCCGGCAGCTGGAAGCTGCCGCTGCGGCCGGTGAACGTGAGCAGCGGCCTGGCCGCTGCGTCGCCGATCCGGCGGATCTCGATCGGCAGGTGCGGCAGCGGCTGTCCGCTGCCGTCCACCAGCCGGCCGACTGCGACCATCGCCACCTCCTTGCCCAGCTCCAGCAGGAAGCCGCTCTTGTAGGCGGGAGCGAGCATGTAGCGCAGTTTCTCGGGGCTGGCGCCGATCGGCGGATCGACCGGCTCCACCCGCAGTTCGCGCAGCTGGTAGCTGGCCAGGTCGCTCACCACGGCGGGACCGAGCCAGCCGGAGCTGGCCGCGCTGCCGCCCTGGCTGTCGGGGTCGACTTTGATCGGCACGCCGGCCAGGCCTTCCTTGCCCTTGACGATGGCGAAGTTGTCGGCGACCGAGCGACCCAGCCCGAAAGCCCCGTCGGCAAAGACCAGCGAGCCCTGCATGCGCAGCGCGGTTTCGTCGGTGCGGTAGCGGCCGGCGGCGCTGTCGAATTCGCGGTGGGTCTGCGCCGCTTCTGCCAGCCCCTGGCGGCCCCAGTAACCGGCGCCGGCAATGGCTTCGTGCGGTCCCGGACCGGCCCGCACGGAGGCGAATCCGTAGGGCAGCGCCGCGTTGCCGGGCCGCACGGAGTTCCAGGCGACTGTCGTGGCACCGCTCTCGCTCTCGCGCGCCGCGTACACATTGCCGCTGCCATCGCCGAAGCTGAAGCTGATGCCCAAGGCGACGCCGGTGTCCCGTTCGCCGGTGGCGAAGCGGCGGGTCCGCAGCGAGACGGTGGTGGTGGTCCACTTGCCCCAGCGGCGCACCAGCGTCGCCGCCAGGTTGTAGGCGTCGGCGCGGCCGGCGTCGCGTGCCGGCGTGTAGCTGCCGTTCAGGCGCAGCGTCGTTGCGCCGGCCAGCGGCAGCGACAGCGATGAATAGAGGTTGATCCGGTCGCGCTGCGCCGGGAGCGTCTCGTTGATCGAGCCGAAGTTGCGGCCCAGGTACTCCAGCGACACTTCTGACTGGACCGCCGGCCCGCGGGTGTCCGGCAGGTGCAGCCAGTCGAGCCTGGCGGCGACGTCCCAGGTCGCTCCGGCGGAGCGGCTGGCCGCCGCGTCCAGTTGCACCGTGCTGCTGGCGAGAGCGTGGATCGCCTGCAGGCCCGCCACCGCGCGCGAGCGGTCCGCCTGCGCGTAGCCGCCGAGTGTGGTGACATTGCTCACGCCGCGCAGGTAGGACGCCGAGAGCACCGGCTGGCCGGTGTCATAGCGATAGGCGCCGTCGCTCAGGCGGCGCCTGAAGCCGGCGTTGTACGAGAACATGCTCTGGTCCCGCTCCAGCAGCATCGGGCTGGAGATGAACGAGAAGTCCAGCGTCTGGCGCCGGCCGGAGCTGTCCTCGATCACCAGCCGGGTGTTGTTCAACCCGATCGCCGGGGCCAGGCCGCGCAGGTCGTGGCTGCCGGCCGGCAGCTGCAGCGTGCTGACAAGGGAATCGTTGACCCAGACCTTCACTTCGGCAGGCCGCTCGAGGTAGAACTCGAACTGGCCGGACTGGTAGTTGCGCCATTGCGGCTGCAGCGAGTAGTCGCGCGAGACCCCGACCCCGCCCATGTCGACCACGGTCTGGTAGCCCACCACCGGATAGCGCAGGTCGCCGGCGCTGTAGCGAATGGCGCGCTGCGGCTGGTCCACCACCAGGCGCATGTCGCCGCGCTGGAATGCGCTGGCGCCGCCGCCGGCCTGGCCAAAGGCCGCTCCTTCGAACACCACGTCCTGTGCCTTCAGCGCACCGTCGACGGCCAGGCCCAGCGTGTGCTCCCGGCTGGTGGTGCCGGCAACGCTCTGGGTCAGCTGGCTGCTCTTGATGTTGTAGTTCAGGAAGGCCGAGAGCGGCGCCGGCCGGATGGCGTCCGCAGTGGCCAGGTCGACCGGCGCGGCGTTCAGGTAGCTGGTCGTCTTGCCGCGCGACTGCGCCGCAGTGGTGACGGTCAACTCGAATTTCCTCGGGTCGTACGCCGTGGCGATGCCGGCCTCCTCCAGCGCGCGCCGGGACAGCCAGCCCTGCCCATCGATGCGGCGGCGCAGTTGCTCGACCAGTTCGGGCCGCAGGCGCGCCGACAGCAGTTGGGCCAAGGGCTTGCCCTCGAGCTGGAGCGCGGACTCGTCCCGCGACAGCACGGCCCTGAGCTTTTGCGGTGCCGCGCCGTCGATGGCGACGACGACATAAGCGCTGATCGGAATGTCCGGCGGCGGCCGCTTGAAGACGTCCAGGAACAACTCATCGCGGGTCTTGCCGCTTCCGGGCTCCGCGGCCCATCCGATGCACGGCGCCACGCAGAGGCAGACCAGCAGCCAGGGCCCGCAGACGCGGCAGGCGCGCCCGATGCTGTTCCTTGCGAGAGCCTGGCTGCAGGGCATGCGCGGGCCTGCCGCCGCTAGGGGGACAACAGGACCTGCACAGGCCCGGCGGGCAATCCGGCAGGACGCGGGACGAGCAGGCGGCGGCGCTGGCCTGCCAGCAGGTGCGGCCGCATGGCCGGAACTTCACGCGCCGGGATCGACACGGCCTGCTGGCGCAGCGGGACGCCCGCCGGGTCGAGCGGCACCACGCGCAGCGTGAGGTCGGTCAGCGCCTGGTGCGCCGTTCCTTCGTTGGCGAGGATGATTTCGAGCTGCGGACCCGCCGCCGGGCTGGTGCTGTCGGCGCTGCGCTCGGCCACCGACTCGACGACCACGCGCGGCTTGGCGCCGGCCGGCGTGACGTAGATCCGGGCCTCGTAGTTCACCTGCACCCGGATGTCCAGGCGGACGCCGCCCGCCGGGTCGGGCTCCTGCGCCGGCCGCGGGATCGGGACCTCGCGCGCCACCAGCGTGTACGCCCGTTCGGCGGCCAGCGGCGCCGCGCCGATCCAGCGCACCTGCACGGCCACTTCGTCGCCAGGGAGCATCACGATCTGCGCGGGATAGACGATGAAGTCCTCGTCGGCCGGTGCACCCTGCAGCGTCTTGCCGTCCAGGTCCTTGCGGTGTTCCTGGACAGTGATCTCCACGGCGGCGGGACGCGCCTCCTTGTTTTCCAGCCGCAGGAAGGTGCTCGCCCCGCCGCCCGAAGGCAGCAGGGTGACCTGGCTGGGTGTCATGGTGTATGCGATCGCCTGCAGGGGCGAAGCGGCCGCGATCGCGGCGGCGAAATGGATCGACAGCAGCCAGGGCCTCATCGGGACCTTCCCGGTTCATTGGACAAGACAATGCACCGCTCCCGGCGAAGGGAACGGGCTGCCGGTGGGCGGAAGATCCGCGGCCGGCCCGTGCGGGCCGGCCCGGGCCGGTCAGCTGTCGTCGGCCAGCGTCAGGGTCAGGGAATCGCTGTAGGTGCCGGACAGCAGGCTGGTGTCGGCGGACCAGCTGATCTTCAATGCATAGGCGTAGCCGACGGTGGCAGTGGTCGCGGTTCCCGGGGTTCCTACCGCGCTGCCCGTGTTGAAGATCGTGGTGCCGGCGACGCCGCCGCCCAGCGTGCCGGTGACGATGTTCTTGCTGGAGCCGTTCGGATCGGTCAGGCCGGCACCCAGGGTGCCGCCGGTCTTGACGAACTTGACGTTGGTGTAGAGGATTTCGCGGCCGGCGCCCGGTCCGCCGCTGCCGCTCGTGCGCACCAGCTTGCCGGTGTTGGCCGAGGTGACGGTCAGCTTCCAGCCGCTCTCGGAGTTGTTGTCGATCGTTCCCGTCACGATCGTCGTGTCGGTCTGGCCGGTCGCGCCGACGATCGTGATGCCGGTAGTGTCGTTCTCCACCAGTGTGTTGATCGGCGCAACGCTGCCGCCCACCGTCCCTGCCATGGCGCCGCTGCCGGCGAGCGCCAGCGCGGCGGCGAGCGCAAGCCTGGTGCGGGTTGGCCCAAAGTACGCATTCATGTCGAGTCCCTCTTTCAAAAAGGTGCACATCATCCGGAACTGCCTTCCCCGTGCACGCAAGGAGGCGGAGCGTGAAACGCTTGCGATGCGTCCGGCGGGGCCGGCGCCCGGGGATGTTAGAAGCAGGAATGCGGACGCCCTTAAGCATCATCTGTAGGGAGCTTGGGAAAAATTCACTTGAAAATTCGCGCATGCCTGCATAGGCGCGTGGTTGACGGCCGCTGCGGCTTGGACCAAACTGGCGGCCGCCACCGGTCCCAGGAGAGATGACCATGCAAGCCAGAACCCTGCTGCTGGCGCTCGTCGCCGTCGCCCTCAACGTCCATGCTGCGGACGAGCCCGGCTCCTCGCCGGCCACCCCGTCGGCGCGCGAGCGCATGACCATCGCCCGCAAGGCGCTGGCAGTGCACGACTACAACAAGGCGGTTGCGGAACTGAGCACCGTGGTGCGCGCCGACCCGGGCAATGCGGAGGCGCACAGCCTGCTTGGCTACAGCTACCGCAAGTCGCCGTCGCCGGACCTGGCCAAGGCCTTCGAGCACTACAACACGGCGCTGCGGATCGACCCGCGCCACAAGGGTGCGCACGAGTACATCGGCGAGGCCTACCTCACCGAACGCAAGCCCGAGGAAGCGCAGAAGCACCTGGCCGAACTGGAAAGGATCTGCGGCAATCGCAGCTGCGAGGAATACGCAGACTTGTCCAAGGCCATCGCCGAGTACCAGGCGAAGAACTGAGTCCGACAGGCTGGTGCTGGAGCAGGCGCGGCGCGGGTCGTGTTCCGGGCGGCTTGCGCACTGGCTGGCATGACGTCGATCGAGGGCATGCCGCCCTCACCCGCCGGCGTCGTCCGGCAGCGGCCGCCGCAGCCCGGGCGCGCGCGGCGACCGCGTCTTCCACAGCGAGACCGCGACGCCGCCGGCGATCAGGGCTGCCGTGACGCCCAGGCTGGCCAGCGGGGGAATCTTGCCGATGATGTTGACCAGGAAGATCTTGCCACCGATGAACACCAGCACCAGGGCCAGCGCGTACTTCAAGTAGGCGAACCGGTGGATCATCGCCGCCAGCGCGAAGTACAGGGCGCGCAGGCCGAGGATGGCGAAGATGTTGCTGGTGTACACGATGAACGGGTCGGTCGTGATGGCGAAGATCGCCGGCACCGAATCGACGGCGAAGATCAGGTCGGCGAATTCCACCAGGCACAGAGCCAGGAACAGCGGGGTGACCCACAGCACCGGTTTGCCGCCGTCCGGATGCGGCTCGCGCGCGAAGAAGGCGTTGCCGCGCAACTGCGGGGTCACGCGCAGATGCCGGCGCAGGAATTTCAGCAGCGGGTTGGTCTCGAGATCGCCCTGGTGGTCGGCCATCCAGAGCATCTTCACCCCGGTCAGCATCAGGAAGGCGCCGAAGACATACAGCACCCACGAGAACTGGGTGACCAGCGCCGCACCCAGGCCGATCATCGCCGCGCGCAGCACGATGACGCCCAGGATGCCCCAGAACAGCACGCGGTGCTGGTATTGCCGGGGGATGGCGAAGAAGGAGAAGATCATCGCGATCACGAACACGTTGTCCATCGACAGCGACTTCTCGATCACGAAGCCGGTGAAGTATTCGATCGCGCGCTCGGCGCCGAGCTGCGACCACAGCCAGCCGCCGAACAGCAGCGCGACGGCGATGTAGCCGGCCGACAGCCACAGGCTCTCGGCGATGCCGATCGCGCGATCCGACCGGTGCAGCACGCCCAGATCGAGCGCCAGCAGCGTCACCACGACGCCGGCAAAGACCAGCCACAGCCACAGCGCGTGGCCGAGGAAGAGGGACTGCGCCAGCTCGTTCATCGGGGCAGCGCCGGCAGTTGCCAGCGCTCCGAAGCGGCGGCGATGATCCACAGCTCACCATCGGACCAGTGGTCGTCGACCTGGGCGACGGCCAGGCACAGGTGCAGCACGGTTTCGCGCAGTTGCGGGTCGTCGACCTCCGCCATCAGGGCCGACAGGGTCTCGGCGTCGATCCGGCAGGCGGCGTCCCAGTGGCTGCTCGCCGTGCTCAGCAGGTCTTCCGTCAGGTCCCTGATGACGTCGTGCATCTGCAGCCGGTCCAGGCCCAGGCGGCGATGGGCGTCCAGCCGGTCCAGGATGCGCAGCTCCGAGTGGCTCAGGTGGCCGTCGACGATGGCGGCCAGGGCGACGATCCGGGCGGCTGCCTGGGCGCTGTTGCGGGGATAGCTTCTCATGGGTGTGCCTGTCTGTGGTTGGGGGTCAATCGAAAATTTCGCCGAGCCAGGTCTTGCGGTGCTTGCGCTGGCGGACATACGCAGCGTTGTCGTGGCTGTCGGGGTCGCGCCGGCCGGGCAGATCCCGCAGGTCCGGACCGCGCTGGCCGGACAGCTGGACCAGCTTGTCGAGTTCGCCGCGGTCGAGCCAGACTCCGCGGCATTGGGGGCAGTAATCGATCTCGACGTTGCTGCGCTCGGTGATGATCAGCGTCGAGGTCGGGCAGGTTGGGCATTTCATGGTGGATCGGTCTCCTTGGTGGCTGCTGCGGATGCAGCGACCAGCCAAATCTAGCGGCGGCCCACCCGCAGGAAAATCCGATTTTTGCCCCACATCATTCGAATTTTTCGCAACGACAGGAGCGCCTGATGAACTACAAGCACCTGCATTACTTCTGGACGGTGGTGCATGCCGGCGGCGTGGCCAAGGCCAGCGAGCGGCTGCACCTGACGCCGCAGACGCTCAGCGGCCAGATCAAGGCGCTGGAAGGGCGGCTGGGCCGCCCGTTGCTGCGCAAGGCCGGTCGGGGCGTGGAGCCCACCGAGGCCGGCCGGCTGGTGCTGCGCTACGCCGACGAGATCTTCGCGCTGGGCACGGCGCTGCAGGAGGCGCTGCATTCCGGTCGCGAGGGTCCCTGGCAATCCACGTTCCGGGTCGGCATCGTGGATTCCGTCCCCAAGGCCGTGGCGTACAAGGTGCTGGAGCCGAGCCTGGCCGCGACGCCGCAGGCGCGCCTGGTGTGTCACGAAGGCAAGCTCACGGCGCTGCTGGCCGAACTGGCCGTGCACCGGCTCGACCTGATCGTCTCGGACGTTCCGCTGCCGGCCGGCGTGAGCATCAAGGCTTTCACCCACCTGCTCGGAAGCAGCGCGATCAGCTTTTTCGCGGCACCGGCGCTGCTCAGGCGCTGCGGGCTGAGCCTGCGGCAGGCGCGCGCCAGGTTCCCCGCTTGCCTGGCACAGCTGCCGCTGCTGCTGCCGGGGCAGGATTGCGCCGTCCGGCCGCGCCTCGATGCGTGGTTACGCGAGCAGGGGCTGATGCCACGGGTGGCTGCGGAGTTCGACGACAGCGCGCTGGCCAAGGCGTTCGGCCGCGAAGGGCTTGGGGTCATTGCCGGCCCGGCCGTGCTGGAGGGCGAAATCGCCCGCCAATACCAGGTCGACCGGCTCGGCGCGGCGAGCGACCTGCTGGAGGAGTTCTATGTGCTGTCGGTGGAGCGGCGCCTGACTCACCCCGGGGTGCTGGCCATCACGCAGGCCGCGCGGCGCGACCTGTTCCGCTGAGGCGGTCAGCGCTGCTGCATCGCCGGATGGGCGTCGGCCGGCATCGGGTCCATGTAGCCCCGGCCGTCCTTGACGCCCTTGCGGCCCAGGATCTCCCACGCGGTCTGCTGGTTCACCAGGCGCGCCAGGTATTCCATTTCCTCGTCGGTGTGGTTGATGGCGGCGGCCGGCGCCAGCAGCCGGCCCTGCTGCGGCTGGGCCTCGGCCCAGAACGACTGGTGGTAGCTCGAGCGCGACACCAGCCGGTCGTCGCCGGCGCTCATGTCCACCGTGCCGTAGCAATTGCAGAAGTAGCTGCGATAGCCCTCGTCGGGCCGCACCTCGGTGTACACCCCGGTGCCGCGGATGCCGGCGGTCAGGGTGGGCGTGACGATCTGGCGGCTGGTGCCGCGGCCCCAGACGCTGGCCACGGCGCCGGTCAGCATCCGCAGCACGCTGACCGTGTTGAGCGTGATGCCGCGCTCCACCGAGAAGCGCGAGTTCTGCCGCACCAGGAACGACGAGTTGCCGATCGCGAACACCAGGTGCGAGCCCGGGCCGGTGGCGAGCTGGTCGCCGGTCTGCACCTGGCGCTGGGGCAGCAGGCGCTCGCCGTTGATGGTGGCGTCGCCCACCAGTTCCACGATGTTGCTGCGCTGCTGCGCATGGGCGGCCGCGAAGCCGCCCATCGCCGTCCAGGCGGCCGCGGCCTGGATGAAGCTGCGGCGCTGGTACCACAGGACCTCTTGTTCGGTGCGGCCGGCCAGGGTGTGTTGCGTCATGTGGACTCTCCGGGTGGTGGGGCTTCGTCGGTGACGAAGCTGTCGCGAAAACTGAAATAGATCGAGGTCAGGAACATCGCCGTCATCAGCGTCAGCAGCGGATAGAAGACGTTCTCCACCATCGGCGGCCCGCCCAGCGCCACCGCCACCAGCGTCGTCGCCGCGACCATCGCCAGCAGCACTGCCGACCACGCCAGCCCGAACACCAGCATGGCGCCGAAATTGCGCAGGCAGGCGACGATGCTGAAGAACAGGCTCTTGACCGGCGCGACGCCGTGCCAGTGCACCAGTGCAGGAGCATGCCAGAACAGCATCGACAGCGGCAACGTCAGCAGGCTCATGACCAGGTAGAACATGCCAAGTTGTGCCTGTCCCGCGGCAGTTGTCGCCTCGGCGGCGGCCGGCGGCGGCGTCACCATGCCGGCGATCGTGATGGCCGCGAACCAGCCGGCCCCGTACAGGACGCCGAGCACCAGCATCGCGCTGGCGCGTGCCCGGCCGACCCGGAATGCGCTCAGGAGCACGGTCGGCATCGGGAATTTCCCGCTCGCGGCCTGCTGGGAGGCCGCCATCATGCCCAGGGTCGCGGCCGGCACCAGCACCGACGACACGGCGGCGCCGACCAGGGGGATATGCGCCAGCAGCCACATCGCCCCGGCGTAAAGGGAAAACAGCCCGGCGAGGGCCAGCGGTTGCCGGAAGAAGGTGGTGATGCCGAGCCTGACCCATGTCAAGCCAGTACGCGCCGGAACGATGTTTAGTTTCATGACGTTGCCGCGTAAAGGGCCGGCGGGTGCGCCACCCGCTGGCGCAGCACCCGCTCGAAGTGAGATGGGTCGTGCGGCTTGAGCAGGGCCGCTTCGCGCGGCAGGTGGAAGTCCCACAGCCGCGAGATCCAGAAGCGCAGGGCGCCGGCCCGCAGCATCGCCGGCAGCAGCTGCCGCTCGGCCGAGGCCAGCGGCCGTACCGACGCATAGGCCCGCAGGAAGGCGGCGGCGCGCGCGGCGTCGTGGGCCCCGGTGGGCAGGTCGACGCACCAGTCGTTCAGGCAGACCGCGATGTCGAACAGCCAGCTGTCGACGCCGGCGAAGTAGAAATCGAAAAAGCCGGTCAGCTCGCCGTCCTCGAACATCACGTTGTCGCGGAACAGGTCGGCGTGGATCGGCCCGCGTGGCAGTGCTGCATACGCCGACGACGCGGCGACGTGGTTCTGGAACGCCAGTTCGCTGCGCAGCAGGGCGGCCTGGTCGGGATCCACGTGCGGCAGCACCACCGGCACCGTCTCGTTCCACCAGGCGAGGCCGCGCAGGTTCGGCTGGCTCAGCGGAAAGTCGCGCGCCGCCAGGTGCATGCGCGCCAGCATCGCACCGACTTCGGCGCAGTGCCGCGCGCCGGGCGCCAGTTCGCTGTGGCCGCGCAGGCGGTTGACCACCGCCGCCGGCTTGCCGGCCACCTCCAGCAGCAGGTTCTCCTGCTTCTGCCCGGGCACGGCATGCGGCTCGGGCACCGGAATGCCGTGCAGCGCCAGGTGCTTCATCAGCCGCAGGTAAAAGGGCAGCTGCGCGGGCGACAGCCGTTCGAACAGGGTCAGGACGAACTGGCCCTGGTCGGTGGTGGCGAAGTAGTTGGTGTTCTCGATGCCGCCGTGGATGCCGCGCAATTCGCGCAGCTCGCCCAGCTGCAACCGGCGCAGCAGTTCGCGCGCCTCTTCCTCGGCGACTTGCGTGAAGACCGCCATCTCAGAACCGGAACAGGTTCCAGACCCGCTGGCTGGTGGGCGTGGACAGGCCGTCGCGGTTGTCGGCCGGCCGGCTGCGCGCCAGGTCGGTCGGCTGGAATTCGTATTCCGGCACGTTGGCCTTGGGCTGCACGGTGATGCTTTGCGTCTGGCCGCCGACCCGCAGCTCGTCGATCCGGGCGCCGCCATCCTCGACCCGGATGCGTTCGATCTTCTGGTTCTTGCGCGGATCGGGCCGCTCTTCGGGCTGCGTCAGCGCAGGGGCGGGCTGGGCCGACACCGCGGTCCAGGCCAGCAGGGGGAGCAGGAGGAGGCAACGGGAACGCATGGCGGGATTGTAGGGCGGCGGGCGGGGCCGGTCCGGCGGGGCAAAATGCCCGGATGAGCGACACGACAAACGAAGAAGCCCCCGCCAAGACCCTGCTGCTGGTCGACGGCTCCAGTTACCTGTACCGCGCCTTCCATGCGATGCCCGACCTGCGGGCCGTTCCCGGCGATCCCGCCAGCCCGGCCACCGGTGCGATCCGCGGAATGATCAACATGATGCAGAAGCTGCGCAAGGACGTGCGGGCCGACTACGCGGCCTGCGTGTTCGACGCGCCGGGCAAGACCTTCCGCGACGACCTCTATCCGCAATACAAGGCCAACCGCTCGCCGATGCCCGACGACCTGCGCTCGCAGATCCCGGCCATCCACGAGGTGGTGCGCCTGCTCGGATGGAAGGTGCTGCACGTGGAAGGCGTCGAGGCCGACGACGTGATCGGCACGCTGTCGTGCATGGCGACCGAGCGCGGCATCGACACCGTGATCTCCAGCGGCGACAAGGACCTGAGCCAGCTGGTCAACGAGCGGGTGGTGGTGATCGACACCATGAACGACCGCCGGCGCGACCTGGCCGGCGTCGAAGCGGAGTTCGGCGTGCCGCCCAGCCTGATGGTGGACTACCAGACGCTGGTGGGCGATTCGGTGGACAACGTGCCGGGCGTCGACAAGGTCGGCCCCAAGACCGCGGTCAAGCTGCTCAAGGAATACGGCTCGCTGGATGCGCTGGTGGCGCGCGCCCACGAGATCAAGGGCGCGGTCGGCGAGAACCTGCGCAAGGCGCTGGACTGGCTGCCGCAGGGCCGGGCGCTGCTGACCATCCGCAAGGATTGCGACCTCAAGGACCACATCCCCGGCCTGCCGGCGCTGGAAGACATCGTGATCGGCGGCCAGCAGGTGGAGGAGCTCAAGGCCTTCTACGAGCGCTACGGCTTCAAGGGCCTGGTCAAGCAGCTGGAGATCCACGACGTGCCGCCCGAGCTGATCGAGGAGCACCGCAGCAAGAAGAAGGTCGGCGCCGGCCCCGGACCGGGCGGCCTGTTCGAGGAGCCGGACCTGTCGGGGCTGTCGCAGGCCACCAACCTGCACTACGACACCATCTTCACCTGGGAGCAGTTCGACGACTGGCTGGCGCGGCTGCAAGCATGCGAGCTGGCCGCGATCGACACCGAGACCAGTTCGCTGGACGAAATGCTGGCCGAGATCATCGGCCTGTCGTTCAGCGTCAAGCCGGGCGAGGCGGCCTACGTGCCGCTGGCCCACAGCTACGGCGACGCGCCCGACCAGCTGCCGCGGGAAGAGGTGCTGGCCAAACTCAAGCCCTGGCTGGAGAACCCCGACAAGAAGAAGCTGGGCCAGCACATCAAGTACGACCGCCACGTGTTCGCCAACCACGGCATCGAGGTGCGGGGTTACGAGCACGACACCATGCTGCAAAGCTACGTGCTGGAGGTCCACAAGCCGCACGGGCTGGCCAGCCTGGCCGAGCGCCACCTGGGACGCAGCGGCATCGACTACGAAACCATCGCCGGCAAGGGCGCGCACCAGATCCCGTTCGCGCAGGTGTCGGTGGACAAGGCGGCCGAATATTCCTGCGAGGACTCGGACCAGACGCTCGACGTGCACCAGGTGCTGTGGCCGCGGCTGCAGGCCGACCGCAAGCTGCGCTTCATCTACGAGCTGGAGATGAAGAGCAGCGAGGCGCTGTACCGCGTCGAGCGCAACGGCGTGCTGATCGACGCGCCGATGCTGGCCAAACAAAGCGGCGAGCTCGGGGCCCGCATCCTGCAGCTGGAACAGGAGGCGCACGAGCTGGCCGGCCAGCCGTTCAACCTGGGCAGCCCCAAGCAGATCGGCGAGGTGCTGTTCACCAAGCTGGGGCTGCCGGTGGTGAAGAAGACCCCCAGCGGCGTGCCGAGCACCGACGAAGAGGTGCTGGAGAAGCTGGCGGAGGACTATCCCCTGCCGGCCAAGCTGCTCGAACACCGCAGCCTGTCCAAGCTCAAGGGCACGTACACCGACAAGCTGGCGCAGATGGCGCATCCGCGCACCGGCCGCGTGCACACGCACTATGCGCAGGCCGTTGCAGTCACCGGGCGCTTGTCCAGCAACGACCCCAACCTGCAGAACATCCCGGTCAAGACCGCCGAGGGCCGGCGCGTGCGCGAGGCCTTCGTCGCCCCGCCGGGACACAAGATCGCCAGCGCCGACTACAGCCAGATCGAGCTGCGCATCATGGCGCACTTGAGCGAGGACGAAGCCCTGCTGCGCGCCTTCACCGAAGGCATGGACGTGCACCGCGCGACCGCCGCCGAGGTGTTCGGCGTCGCGCCGGCGGACGTCAGCAGCGAGCAGCGCCGCTACGCCAAGGTGATCAACTTCGGCCTGATCTACGGCATGAGCAGCTTCGGGCTGGCGCGCAACCTGGGCATCGAGACCAAGGCGGCGGCCAACTACATCGAGCGCTATTTCCAGCGCTATCCGGGCGTGAAGAACTACATGGACGAAACCCGGCTCTCGGCCAAGAGCAAGGGCTATGTGGAGACGGTGTTCGGCCGGCGGCTGTACCTGCCGGAGATCAATTCACCCAACGGCCCGCGCCGCGGCGGCGCCGAGCGGGCCGCCATCAACGCGCCGATGCAGGGGACGGCCGCCGACCTGATCAAGCTCGCCATGGTGAAGGTGCAGGACGTGCTGGACGAGCAGAAGCGCGGCACCAGGATGATCATGCAGGTGCACGACGAACTGGTGTTCGAGGTGCCCGACGACGAGGTCGACTGGCTGATGACCGAGATCCCGCGCCTGATGGCCGGCGTCGCCGAACTGAAGGCGCCGCTGCTGGCCGAGATCGGGGTCGGCGAGAACTGGGAAAAGGCGCACTGAGCGCGCGCCGGCCGGCCTTCAGCCGCAGCGCACCCGCGTCACCTTGCCGCTGGCGTCCAGTTCCAGCGTGAGGCGGTCGGCGCGGAACTCCATCGTGATGATCTGGCCCGGGCGCACTGTGCGCACCACGCCGGCCCCGGAGCGCTCGCGGGCCTGGTCCTGGATCGCCAGCCCGGCGTCGTGGCCGATCGCGAACTGCGCCTTGGACGCATCGCAGCTTCCCGGCGCGGGGTTGGCGGTGGCGGGCGGTTCCGCGGGCGTCGCGGCGCAGGCGCCGATCGCCAGCATCGTGGTCACCAGGAGGGGGCTTGCGAGTGCGAACAGATGCTTGCGTCGACGTTCCATGGCAGTTTCCTTTTGCCAGAGCGTACGCCTGATGCGACGGCTGCGCTTGTAGGAGCGGTCGCACAGGCTTGTGCGCCGGAGCCGGCCCCCGCCGCCACGGCAGGCTCACTAGACTGGCCGCTTCCCAGGAGTTGCCAATGATTTTCCCCAACGACACTCCCGCCGCAGGCCTCACGCGGCGCGAAGTGCTCTGCGCCGCCACCGCGGTGGCGGCCGGTCCCGCCGCACTGAAGGGCGCCGGCGCGCAAGGCACGCCGTCGACGCCCGCAGCCGCCGCCGATCCGGCGCCCCAGCTGCTCACCACCCAGCTCAATGTCAACGGCAGGCTGTACGACCTGACGGCCGACGCCCGCACCACGCTGCTCGACGCGCTGCGCGAACGGCTCGGGCTGGGCGGCACCAAGAAGGGCTGCGACCACGGCCAGTGCGGGGCCTGCACCGTGCTGGTCGACGGCCGCCGCATCAACTCCTGCCTGACGCTGGCGGCGATGCACGACGGCCAGGCAATCACCACGATCGAGGGCTTCGCCAGCGCAGAGCAGCTGCATCCGCTGCAACAGGCCTTCCTCAAGCACGACGGCTTCCAATGCGGTTACTGCACCCCCGGGCAGATCTGTTCGGCCGCCGGCATGCTGGCCGAGGCCAAGGCCGGCATGCCCAGCAACGTGACCGCGGACCTGCGCCAGCAACCGCTGCTGTCGGCCGAGGAGATCCGCGAGCGCATGAGCGGCAACATCTGCCGCTGCAGCGCCTATCCCAACATCGTCGCCGCCATCGAGGAAGTTGCAGGGGGCCGCTCGTGAAAGCCTTCAGCTACGAACGGGCGGCGACGCCCGAAGCCGCGGCGCAGGCCGTTGCCGGCCGGGCCGGCGCCAAGTTCATTGCCGGCGGCACCAACCTGCTGGACCTGATGAAGCTGCAGGTGGAGACGCCGGTGCACCTGGTGGACGTCAACCGGCTCGGGCTGGACCGGATCGAGGATCTGGCCGGCGGCGGGCTGCGCATCGGCGCGATGGTGCGCAACAGCGACCTCGCGGCCGACATGCGGGTGCGCCAGCGTTACCCGGTGCTCAGTCGCGCCCTGCTGGCCGGCGCCTCGGGCCAGCTGCGCAACAAGGCCACCACCGGCGGCAACCTGCTGCAACGCACCCGCTGCTATTACTTCTACGACACCAGCAAGCCGTGCAACAAGCGCCAGCCCGGCACCGGCTGTTCGGCCATCGGCGGCTTCAACCGCATCCATGCGGTGGTCGGCGCCAGCGACCAGTGCATCGCGGTCCATCCGTCGGACATGGCGGTGGCGATGCGCGTGCTCGATGCGCAGGTGGAGACGGTCTCGCCGCAAGGCGCGCGCCGCGTGATCCCGATCGCCGATTTCCACCGGCTGCCCGGCAACACGCCGAACGTCGAGACGAACCTGCAGCCAGGCGAGTTCATCACCGGCGTGACGCTGCCGCCGGCGCCGCCCGGCCGGCAGGTGTACCGCAAGGTGCGCGACCGCGCCTCCTACGCCTTCGCGCTGGTGTCCGTGGCCGCGATCGTCGACGCTTCCGGCGGCACGGTGCGCCAGGCCCGCATGGCCTTCGGCGGCCTGGCCCACAAGCCCTGGCGCGTGCCCGAGGCGGAAGCCCGGCTGGCGAACGCGGGCGCCGCCGCCGCCAGCTTCGGCGCTGCCGCCGATGCGGTGCTGGCCGGCGCCCGCGGCCAGGGCCACAACGATTTCAAGATTGCGCTGGCAAGGCGCGTGCTGGCCGGCGTGCTGGCCGAGGCCAGCCGGCCCGAAGGACGAGCATGATCGAGATGAACCAACCGGCACCGCCCAACGCGCTGGACCGCAACGAGCACCGCAACATCGGCGCGCCGCTGGACCGGGTGGACGGCCGGCTCAAGGTGATGGGCGCCGCGCCTTACGCCTACGAGGTGAAGGAAGGGGCAAAGCCGGCCTACGGCTTCATCGTCGAGAGCACCATCGCCAAGGGCCGCGTCGCTGCCATCGACACGGCAGCCGCGGAGCGCGCGCCCGGCGTGCTGATGGTGATGACGCACCGCAATGCGCCCAGGCAGGCACCGTTCTCGCTGGAAGGCGAGGACCGCTTCGCGCGGCCCAAGCCTTACCTGAACGATCCGCAGGTGCAGTATTACGGCGAGCCGGTCGCCTTCGTGGTGGCGGAGACCTTCGAGCAGGCGCGCGCCGCCGCGCAGATGGTGCGCATCAGCTATGCGCAGCAGAAGGGCGAGTACGAACTGCAACCCAACCTGGGGAAGGCCGAGAAGCCCAAGGGCGGGGCCGGCAGGGAGCCGGACAGCGACGTCGGCGACTTCGAGCCTGCGTTCACCGCGGCGCCGGTGCGCATCGACGCGACCTACACGACGCCGTTCCACATCCACGCCCAGATGGAACCGCATGCCAGCCTGGCCTGGTGGGAGGGCGACCGCGTCATCATCCACTGCTCGTCGCAGCTGCTGGAGAGCGCGCAGAAATGCGTCTCCAACACATTGCAGATCCCCAACGAGAACGTGCGCATCGTCAGCCGCTACATCGGCGGCGGCTTCGGCGGCAAGCTGCCGATCTACGCCGACGTGCTGCTCAGCGCGATGGCTGCGCGCGAGCTCAAGCGCCCGGTAAAAACGGCGCTGACGCGCCAGCAGATGTTCCACGTCACCACCCACCGCTCGGACACCATCCAGCGGCTGCGGCTGGGCGCCACCCGCGACGGCGTGCTGACGGCGATCGGCCACGAGTCGTGGTCGCACAGCGCACGCTTCGACGACTTCTACGAAAGCGCCGCCAAGCAGACCCGCTCGCTCTACGCCGGCGCCAACCGGATGACGCGGCACCGCAGTGTCAGGCTCGACCTGCCGGTGTCCGATTCCGCCCGCGCGCCCGGCGAGGCGGTGGGCCTGCTGGCGCTGGAGTGCGCGATGGACGAACTGGCGCACCAATTGCGGATGGACCCGATCGAACTGCGGCTGCGCAACGAGCCGACGGAGGATCCGGAAAAGCACATTCCCTATTCCAGCCGGCAGCTGGTGGCCTGCATGCAGGAGGGCGCGCGCCGCTTCGGCTGGAACAAGCGCAGCGCCCAGCCCGGCCAGCTGCGCGAGGGCCGCTGGCTGGTCGGAACCGGCATGTGCGCCGCCACCCGCGGCAACCTGCTGCGGGCGGCCAAGTGCAAGGTCACGCTGCAGGGCGACGGCATGCTGGTGGCGCGGATGTCGATGACCGACATCGGCACCGGCAGCTACACCGTCTTCACGCAGATCGCCGCCGAGATGCTGGGCCTGCCGGTCGAGAAGGTGAGCATGCAGCTGGGCGACAGCGACTTTCCCGAGACCGCCGGGTCCGGCGGCTCCTTCGGCGCGGCCAGCGCCGGCTCGGCCCTGTACGACGCCTGCGAGAACCTGCGGACCAAGCTTGCGCAATCGGCCGGCATCGACCCGGCGCAGGCGCGGTTCGGCGGCGGCATGGTGTCCGGCGGCGGAAAGACCGCGCACCTGGACAAGCTGGCCGGCAGTTCGGGCGTCGAGGCGCAGGGCGAGATCAAGCCCGGCGAGATGGAAAAGAAGTTCTCGCAGCAGGCCTACGGCGCCTTCTTCGCCGAGGTCGGGGTCGACCTCGACTCCGGCGAGATCCGGCTGCGCCGCATGCTGGGCGTGTTCGCGGCCGGCCGCATCCTGAATGCGAAGACGGCGCGCTCGCAGGCGATCGGCGGAATGATCTGGGGCGTGGGATCGGCGCTGCACGAGGAGGCGGTGGTCGATCCGCGCCACGGTTTCTTCGTCAACCACGACATCGCGGAATACCACGTGCCGGTGCATGCCGACATCCCGGCGATCGACGCGGTCTTCCTGCCCGAGGTGGACGACAAGACCAATCCGCTGAAGATCAAGGGCGTGGGCGAGCTGGGGATCAGCGGCGCCGGCGCCGCGGTCGCCAATGCGGTGTTCAACGCCACCGGCGTGCGCATCCGCGACTACCCGCTGACGCTGGACAAGGTGCTGGCGGGCCTGCCCGCCTGACGCCCGCCCGCTGGCGAATCCGCCGTGCAGCGCCTATAAATCGGCGTCCACTGCGCGGAGGTTTCCATGGCCATGTCCATCGAAGGGCGGCGCCGGCTGTCCTTGCTGTTTGCCCTGACCGCTGCGGCCGCCTTGCCCGCCTGCGGGGGCGGCGGCGGCGAGCCCGGGGCCGGCGAGACGGCCATTCCGGCGCCGGTTGCCCAGCCGGTCCCGGCGCCGCTGGTGCAGCCGGCTGCGATCCCGGCCTCGGCAGCACCGCGCGATCCCGGCGCGCCGCCACCGCCGGCACCGACCCAGCCGCCGGCGCCGATCCACTGAGGCGCTACTTCTTCTCCGACCACAGCTCCCCGCCGGTGGCCCAGTCGCTGCGCTTGATGTCGTAGAGCAGCACGTCGACCGAGGCCGGCTGGCTGCCCAGCGTCTCGACCACGGCCTGGGTCAGGGCCTTGACCAGGTTCTTCTTCTGTTCGGGCGTGCGGCCCTCCATCAACTCGACTCGGATCGTGGGCATGGTTGCTCCTTGCAAGACAGTGAAGCGGCCGATTCTGCCAGCCGCGCCCGGGGCGGTTGCTAAGATCGACGCAGATGACATTGATCGCAATCCTGATCGCGACCCTGGCTGCCGGCATCGGCAGCGTCTGGCTCGCCGCCGGTTTGATGCGCGCCGGCATGCTGGCCTCCGGCGCCGACGGCAAGAGCCGGGTCGACGCGCAGAACCTCCTGAGCCTGGCGGCCGGTGCGTTGATGGCCACGTCGTTCATGCACCTGCTGCCCGAGGCGTTCGAAGGCCAGGCCGGCGCCAAGGCGCTGTTCGCCACGCTGCTGGTCGGGCTGGTGTTCTTCTTCCTGCTGGACAAGGCCGAACTCTGGCACCACGGCCACGAGCACCACCACCAGCGGGCGCAGCCGCATGGCCACGAGCTGGGCCACGGCCACGGCCATCACCACCGCGAGCCGCGTGCCGGCGGCTGGGCGGTGCTCACCGGCGACAGCGTGCATTGCTTCGGCGACGGCATCCTGATCGCCTCCGCATTCGTGGCCGACCTGCGGCTTGGCGCGGTGGCGGCGCTCGCGGTGCTGGCGCACGAGGTGCCGCACCACATCGGCGACCTGATGGTGCTGCGCCAGACCAGCCGCAACCGCAGCGCCGCGCTGGTGAAGGTGTCGCTGGCCGGCGCGGTTACTGCGCTTGGCGGCGTGGTCGGCTGGTGGCTGGTGGACGGACTGCACGCCTACCTTCCGTACTTCCTGGTGGTGGCCAGCAGCAGCTTCATCTACGTCGCGCTCGCTGACCTGATCCCGCAATTGCAGAAGCGCCTGTCGGCGCGCGAGACGCTGGCGCAGATCTTCTGGCTGCTGGCCGGCATCGCACTGGTGACGCTGGTGAGCAGCTTCACGCACATGCATTCGCAATAGCGCGCGCGAGTTCCCTCGGAAGTGAAACGGTGCGCATCATGCTCACCTTTTTGTAGCGTCGAGCTGTCCTACAAGGTTGCGCGCTTGTCCGACAATCCGCGCGGATGCAGCTCCTTATGGTGGAACCGAGGCCGCGTCGCAAGTCGACGCCGCTTCGCTTTCAACAGGGAGATTCCATGAAGACGTTTTATTCGAATGCACTGGCCGCCGCACTGGCGGCCGCCTTTGCCGCCGGCGGCGCACTGGCGCAGAGCAACACGCCCGGCGGCAACGGTCCGAGCGTCAGCACCACCGTGCCGGCGACGCCGGGAGCGAAGACCGCCGGCGTCAAGCCTGCCAAGGTGGCGCACGGCGACCGCAAGTTCATGACCAAGGTGGCCGCAGAGGGCATGTACGAGGTCGAGGTCGCGAAGCTGGCGGCCGGCAAGGCCAGCTCGCCGGAGCTGAAGACCTTCGCCAACATGATGGTCGACGACCACACCAAGGCCAATGCCGAACTGGCGCAGCTGGCCGGCAGCAGGGGCGTCGAGCTGCCGGCGGCACTCTCGCACGGCCAGCGCCGCGATCTCGAGAAGATGGGCAAGCGCAGCGGCGACCAGTTCGACCGCGAGTTCGCCAAGGAAGTCGGCCTCAAGGACCACAAGAAGGACATCAAGGCCTTCGAGAAGGAGAGCGGCAAGGCCAAGGACCCGGAGCTGAAGGCGTGGGTCGACAAGACCCTGCCGACCCTGCGCGCCCACCTGGACGCTGCCACCAAGCTGCCGCAAAACCAGGGCAAGGGTTGAGGCTGGAAGTGCAGTCCTACATGCGCGTCAGCCAGGCGCTGACAGCGCGTGCCGGGTGCGCGCCCTAAATTCGCATCAAGCCGCGCTGCCTGCGGCGCTCTCAAGGGGTTTCCGATGCGATGCAGTCCGAGTGCTCTCGTTGCCGTCCTGGCAACGCTGGGCCTTCCCGCCTGGGCCCAGGTGGGGGACGGCCCGGTGGCTCCGATGACGGCGCCGCCCACCATCTATTCATCCGCGCCGCCGTCGATCGCGGTCGCCGTGCCGCGGGCGCCGCGCCCGACCTTCGCTGCCGCCGCTGCCGTCTCCGCCACGCGGATGGCGCCGGAAGCACGCGAGGAGCGCATGTTCCTGCGCAACGCCGCCGCGCAGAGCCGCTTCGAGCTGGAAGCGTCGCGCCAGGCCTTCGCCAAGTCCAGCAACCCGCGTGTGCGCGAGCTGTCGGCCGCGCTGATCAACCACCACAACACCGTGGGTCTGGAGCTGGCGCACCTGCTCAACGCGCGCGGCATGGCCGCGCCCATGCTGAGCAACGAGCAGACCAGGGCGCTCAAGCGGATGAACAAGCTGGCCGGCAGCAAGTTCGACGCGGTCTACATGCAGCAGGTCGGGATGGGGCAAGCGGCGGTCGCGCGCGATTACGAAAAGGCCAGCGCGGTCATCCACGAGCCGCAGGTCAATGCCTGGATCGTGAAGACGCTGGCCAACACCCGCTACTTCCAGAACATGGCGGAGCGATCGTTGCCGGCCGATCCCCAGCTCGCCAGATGGAATCGCGCCGGCAAGCCGCAGACCAGGGCGCCGATGCCGGGCGTCCAGCCCGTGTCTTCCACCGCCACGGCGGTCCGGCTCAGCGTGTCGAATAGCCGGTGACGCGCCACTTGCCGTCGGCTTCGCGCACGGTGGTGATGACTTCCACCACTTCTTCCTTCTTGCTGAACTTGCTGCCGTAGATCACGGTGACGTAGTCGCCCGCCGGATAGCCTTCCAGCGTCGGCTTGTAGACGGCTTCCACCGGCTCGCGTTCGACGAAATCACCCAGGTCGCGCGCCTTCGGGATGCCGTCCATCCAGCTCGCCAGCGGAACCGCCTTGCGGAACATCGCCGAGGTGGTTTCCCAGGCGCGGCCCCAGTCGCGGCGGTCCAGCAGCAGCAACCAGCCGGAGGCGGCGAGGGTGGCGGCGGCGGCCTTTTCCTTGACTTCGGGTGAAGCTTGCGCTTCGGCGGCCGGCTCGGAAGCCGCGGCCGCGGGGGCTGGCTTGGCCGCCGGCGCTGTCTTGGGCGCGGCCTTGGACGGAAGCTTCAGCTGCGCGAAGGCGCTGCCGCAGGCAAGGGCGGCCGCGAGGACCAGGAGTGTGGGTTGGTAGGCTTTCATGCGGCGAGTCTAGCCCTCCCGTCCATCCCCTTGCCGCGGCCCCAGTGTTTTACCTGCCGTTGACGCCAGCAGCCTGGCCATCAGCCTGGCGTTGACCTGGCCCTGATCCTCCATGTTGGTGTTGAACAGCACCTGCACCTTGCCGGCGCGCTCGGCCACGGCCTTCACTTCCGGCACCAGCGCCGCCAGTTCGTCCTGCGAATACCAGTAGTCGAAGCGGCTGGAGGAGGCGGCCAGGCCCTTCATGTTCCAGGTGTCCCGGTTGCGGCCGTGCAGGCGCACGATGGCCAGCCGCGGATTGGTCACCTCCCAGATGCAGGGCACGCAATTGGCCACGCCCTGCGGGCCGTCCACGATGGTGTGGACCAGGCCCAGCCGGCGCTCGAAGTCCAGCGTGCGCCCCGTGTTCTCGCCGTCGAACCAGCTCTTGTTGCGGAACTCCGCGGCCAGCAGGTGGCCCGGCATCTTCTGCACGCAGTGTTCGACGTGCGCCAGGCCTTCGCGGTTGCGCAGCAGCCAGGGCGCGAACTGGAAGTGCACCGCGCCCAGCTTGCCGGCCTCGCGCAGCGGCGCCAGCGCCTCGATGAAGCGCCGCCACAGCTCGTCGCGGATCTCCGCCGGCGTGTCCTTGTAGTAAAGCACCTTGGGCGCGTCCGGCCCCAGCGCCTGCTGCAGGTCCTTGTGCAGCACCGCCGGCGAGGTCTGGTGGCCGGTGAACAGGCGGAACGCCTTCACGTTGAAGGTGAAGTGCTCCGGCGTGCGGTCGGCCCACAGCTGCGCGTTGCCCGGGGTCGGCATGCCGTAGTAGCTCGAGTCCACTTCGACCACCGGGAACTGCGTCGCGTAATAGCGCAGCCGCGCTTCCGGCGTCCTGGCGTCGGGCGGATAGAAGCGGCCGCAGGCGATCAGGGTCTTGTCGGTCCAGGAGGCCGTGCCGATCTCGATGTTGCTCACTGTATTAATATACAGCCGATGGACGATCTGAACCAGGCGCAGCGGGAGGCGGTGCAGCACGGCACCGGCGAATCCGCCGCCGACACCCGTGCGCTGCTGGTGATCGCCGGCGCCGGCTCGGGCAAGACCAGCACGCTGGCGCACCGCGTCGCCAACCTGATCCGCCACGGCGCCGATCCCCAGCGCATGCTGCTGCTCACCTTCAGCCGGCGCGCGGCGCAGGAGATGGAGCGGCGCGTCGGCGGCGTGCTGCAGCAGGCGCTGGGCCTGCCGGCCGGCCAGAGCGTGCCGCAGCTGCCGTGGAGCGGCACCTTCCACAGCATCGGCGCGCGGCTGCTGCGCGAGTACGCCGGCCGCATCGGCCTGCATGAGGATTTCACCATCCACGACCGCGGCGACGCCGAGGACCTGATTGGCCTGGTGCGGCACGAGATCGGCTTGTCCGCGGCCAAGAGCCGCTTCCCGCTCAAGGGCACCTGCCTGGGCATCTACTCGCGGGTGCTCAACACGCGCGACCCGCTGGACAAGGTGCTGCAGGAGATCTATCCGTGGTGCACCCAGTGGGAGGCCGAACTGAAGAAGCTGTTCGGCGCCTACGTGGAGGCCAAGCAGCAGCAGAACGTGCTCGATTACGACGACCTGCTGCTGTTCTGGGCCGAGATGGTGGCCGAGCCCGCGCTGGCGCAGGAACTGGGCGCGCGCTTCGACCAGGTGCTGGTGGACGAATACCAGGACACCAACCGGCTGCAGGCCGAGATCGTGCTGGCGATGAAGCCGAGCGGGCAGGGCGTCACGGTGGTCGGCGACGACGCCCAGAGCATCTATTCCTTCCGCGGCGCGACGGTGCGCAACATCCTGGACTTCCCGCACCAGTTCACCCAGCCGGCGCGGATCGTCACGCTGGAGCGCAATTACCGCAGCACCATGCCGATCCTGGAGGCCAGCAATGCGGTGATCGCGCAGGCCAGCGAGCGGCATGCCAAGACGCTGTGGACCGACAAGGCCTCCAGCCAGCGGGCGCAGCTGGTGCTGGTGCCGGACGAAGCGCAGCAGGCGCGCTGGGTGGCCGAGCAGGTGCTGCGCCAGCGCGAGGCCGGGACCAGGCTCACGGCGCAGGCGGTGCTGTTCCGCGCCAGCAACCACAGCGCGGCGCTGGAGCTGGAGCTGGCGCGGCGCAACATCCCGTTCGTGAAGTTCGGCGGCCTGAAGTTCCTGGAGGCCGCGCATGTGAAGGACCTGCTGGCCGTGCTGCGCTTCGCGCAGAACCCGCGCGGCCGGATGGCGGGCTTCCGGGTGACGCAGCTGATTGCCGGCATCGGTCCGGCCACCGCCACCCGGCTGCTCGATGCGATGGGCGAGGCGGCGCAGCCGCTGGCGGCGCTGCAGGCCTTCGAGCCGCCTGCGCAGGCCTTGCCGGAGTGGGCGGCATTCGCAACCCTCTATGCGCAGCTGCGCGATGCCCACGTGGCCTGGCCGGCGGACATGGAGCTGGCCAGGGACTGGTATCTGCCGCAGCTGGAGCGGCTGCACGACGACGCCCACGTGCGCAAGCTGGACATCGAGCAGCTGGTGCGGCTGGCGGCCGGCTACGGCAGCCGCGAGCGCTTCCTCACCGAGCTGACGCTCGATCCGCCGCAGGCCACCAGCGACCAGGCCGGCGTGCCGCACCTGGACGAGGACTACCTGATCCTGTCCACCATCCACAGCGCCAAAGGGCAGGAGTGGAAGGCGGTGCACGTGCTGAACGTGGTGGACGGCTGCATTCCCAGCGACATGGCCACCGGCACGCAGGCGGAGCTGGAGGAGGAGCGCCGGCTGCTCTACGTGGCGATGACGCGCGCCAAGGAGCACCTGCACCTGCTGGTGCCGCACCGCTTCTACGTCACGCAGCAGGGCTCGGGCGGCGACCGCCACGTCTACGCCGGCCGCACCCGCTTCATCAGCGAGGCGATGGCGGCGCAGTTCGAGCCGGTCACGTGGCCGGCCGCGGCCGCCGTCGCGCCCGCCGGGGCAGCGCCGTCCGCGCCATTGATGCAGGTGCGCGACCGGGCCCGGGCGGCCTGGAAGTAATCGGCCTAGACTTGCGTTTTTCCGTTTCGATTGCGGGCCTTCCCATGACGAGCCGCCGCCTGCCGCCGTTCCTGCGCGCCCTGCTGCTGGCGCTGGGCGTGCTGCTGGCGGGCTGCGCCAGCCTGCCGCCGCCACAGGGCCGCACCGAGTCGTCGGCCCTGCAGGACACCGCCGACACGCGCCTGGGCCGCTCGGTGGCTGAGATGGCGCGCGGCCATCCGGGGCAGTCCGGCGTGTTCGCGCTGGCGCAGGGCCTGGACGCGTTCGCCGCCCGCGCCGGGCTGGCCGACGCGGCCGAGCGCAGCCTGGACGTGCAGTACTACATCTGGCGCGACGACATGTCGGGCGGCCTGCTGCTGGACGTGCTGCGCCGCGCGGCCGACCGCGGCGTGCGGGTGCGGCTGCTGCTGGACGACAACAACACCGCGGGCATGGACCGCGTGCTGGCGGAGCTGGCGGCGCACCGCAACATCGAGGTGCGGCTGTTCAACCCCAGCGTCGCCCGCGGCTGGCGTCCGCTGGGCTACCTGCTGGACTTCGAGCGCCAGAACCGGCGCATGCACAACAAGTCGTTCACCGCCGACAACCAGGTGACGATCGTCGGCGGCCGCAACGTCGGCGACGAATATTTCGACGCCGACCCGGGACGGCTGTTCGTCGACCTGGACGTGATCGCGATCGGCCCGGTGGTGTCGCAGGTGTCCCGCGACTTCGACCGCTACTGGGCCAGCGATTCGTCCTATCCGGCGCAGTGGATCGTCCGGCCGCGGGGCGGGGCGCCGCCGCCCGTGTCCGAATCCGCCGGCGCCACGCTGGCGACCAACCGTGCGCTGTACCTGGATGCGCTGGAGCGCGAGGGGTTCGTGCGCGCGGCGATGCAGCACCGGTTGCCCTTCGAGTGGGCGCCGGTGCGCATGGTCAGCGACGACCCCGGCAAGGGCCTGGGCCTGGCTGGCGACGACAGCCTGCTGTGGAGCCGGCTGCTGCGCGTGATGCGGCCGCCGCGCAGCAGCCTGGAACTGGTGTCGCCCTATTTCGTGCCCGGCGCGGCCGGTGTGGAGCAGCTCGCCAGCCTGGCGCGCCAGGGCGTGCGGATCGTGGTGGTGACCAATTCGCTGGCGGCCACCGACGTGGCGGCGGTGCACGCGGGCTATGCCCGGTGGCGCAAGGCGCTGCTGGAGGCCGGGGTGACGCTGTTCGAGATGAAGCCCACCGCCGGCGAGCAGCTGGCGACCGAGCGGCGGCTGGGCGGCAGTTCGGCGGCCAGCCTGCATGCCAAGACCTTCTCGGTGGACCGCACGCAGCTGTTCGTCGGTTCCTTCAACTTCGATCCGCGCTCGCAGCAGCTCAACACCGAGCTGGGGTTCGTCATCGACAGCCCGGCGCTGGCGGCGGCCACCTCCGACGCCATCATCGGCAAGCTGGCGCGCACGGCCTACCGGGTCCAGCTGGGCCCGGACGGCGCGCTGCAGTGGGCCGACAAGATCGAAGGCCGCGAACTGCTGCTGGACGCCGAACCGGGCGCGAGCTTCTGGCGCCAGTTCGGCGTCGGCCTGCTGTCGCTGCTGCCGATCGACTGGCTGCTGTAGCCGGCGCGGCTCAGGCCGACATCGGCGCCGAACCGCGGTCCACGGCCTCGCGCCTGCCGCGCAGCGAGGAACCGGAATGCTGGAACTGGAACTCGCTGGCGGCGGTGACGGGCGCGCCCGCCGGCACTGGCGCGGCGCCGGTGATGCGCGCCAGCGTCGCCTTGAGGGTGGCGCCGTCGTCGTCGAAGTCGTTGTGGTGCGCGGAGCGCGAGGCGGTGATCGAGCCCTCCGGATTGCTGTTCGGCGAGAACACCAGGTCGGCCTTGCCGCCGGTAAAGAGCTGCGACAGATCGGGGTCGCGCGCCAGCCACTTCTCCATCCCCAGCAACGGCGTGCCTTCGCCGAACGCGCTTTGCTCGAAGGCGCGCGACACCAGGTACAGCAGGCTCTTGTTGTAGATGCGGGCGCAGTTGTCGTCCTGCTCCGCCTTGTCGCTGAGGGCGAACACCGCCAGCCGGCCGATGCTGCCGTCCTCCACCGACGGCAGGTAGGCCTGCTTGAACAGCTCGGTCGTCACCGCCGGCGCCCACAGGGTGCAGGTGTCCAGCGGCATCGCGTAGCCGCGCTGGCCCTGCAGATAGCCCGACGCGATCTTGCTGGCCGGTGCCGTCAGCAGCCGCACCAGCGGCGCCTGGAAGATCGAGCCGGCGCTGTGGCTCACCACGTGCAGCTTGAAGTCCATCTGCGTGCGCAGCGCCGCCAGCAGGTCCAGCGCCATCCGCGCGCCGCCCTGCGGCGTGCTGCCGGCGGCCAGCGCGTTCTCCTTCATCTCGTCCCAGGATGCCTTGCCGGTCAGCGCCCGCGCCAGGATCTCCAGCGTGTCGTCCAGCCGGTCCAGCAGGAAGTCCTTGGCCGCGCCCAGCGCGCCCTCGGGCCGGCGCCGCCGCATCGCGTCCTGCAGGATGTTGGTGATGGTGGACCAGTAGTCGCTGTGCCAGACGAATCCGATGGGGTAGATGCAGGCGTCCAGCATCACGCTGCGGTAGTCCGCCATCCGCTGCACCGCGCTGCGTTCGTCCACCAGGCCGCCGTGCGCATAGAGCAGCACGTGCCGGGTCGGCCAGTCGGCCATCACCCGCGGCATGTCCACCTCGAAGATCTCGCGCAGTTCCTCGGCCGTGGTGCCGTAGTCGCCGCCGGGGCGCAGGGCGCCGTCGTTGCCCAGGCTGACGATGTGCGGGCGCAGCTCGGCATACGAATAGGCCACCGAGCGCGCCGCCGCCGCCGAATGGGCGATGGCCGCCGAGCTGCTCTGGCGCAGCACCACCGGAGCGCCCAGCCGCGCCACCCAGACGTCGGTGGCGTTGGCCAGCCAGTCGTCGTAGCAGATCCGCGCCAGGCCGCGCTGGCCCCACTTGTCGCTCCACGAGTTCTGGATCCAGAAGCCGCCGGCGTCGTAGGCCACCACCGCAAAGGCATGGCCGCCGGACAGCGGGCGCGGCCAGGCGATGTCGCCGTTGCCGTCCACCTCGTCCCAGCCTTCGTGCACGGTGGCAGTGGCGTACAGGATGCCGACTTCGGCCAGCGCGCTGTGCATCGCCACCAGGTCCTTGTGGTTGACCCGCAGGTAGGCGCCGAGCGGCCGCTGCAGCGCGTCCGAGGTGCGCGCCTGCGTCAGCCGCCCGGGCGGTGGCGGCGGCGTCACGTGCTCGTATTTCCACTCGTCCTCGCTGCAGACCCCGTGCTTCTGCCAGCCCTTCATCGCGCCGCGCGCGCTCGAGCCGCTGTAGTCCTCGCCGGGCCACTCGTCGTAGCGGCGCGCCATCTCGTAGAGCATGCGGGCGCTGACCGGCACCTTGTCGGGCAGCACCTTGCGCCGCTGCAGCAGGTAGTTGGCCACGGTCGCCAGGCCGAAACCGGTGCAGGCGCCTTCCTCGCCCTGGTCCAGCACCGGGATCCGCCAGGCCAGGTAGTCGGCCAGCGCGATGTGGGTCGGCACCTCGACCAGCGAGGTCTGGAACATGCGGTCGCGAAAGTCCAGCGTGTCGCGGCGGGCGGTGAGCTTGCGCGCGACGGCGGTGCCGCTGCTGCTGCCGGTGACGAGGGTGGTTGTCGCCATGGTGTTCCTCCGGCCCGGATGGTCGCGCCGAAGCCGTCGCCGCACAAGGGCCGGCGGCCGGAACCGGTGTCCGCGCGAGCGGCGCCGGGTTCTCCTTTTTGGCGAGAATGGGCGATGGACCCGACCCTCGCATCGCTGACCCTGGAGCTGCGCGCCTTCGCCGCCGCGCGCAACTGGGAGCAGTTCCATTCGCCCAAGAACCTGGCGTCCGCGCTCTCGGTGGAGGCAGCCGAACTGCTCGAGCACTTCCAGTGGCTGACCGAGGAGCAGAGCCGCAGCCTCGATGCCGCGACCAGGCAGGAGGTGGGCCGCGAGATCGCCGACGTGCTGCTCTACCTGTTGCAGCTGGCCGACAAGCTGGGGCTGGATGTGGCGCAGGAGGCGCAGAAGAAGCTGGCTTTGAACGCCGTCAAGCATCCGGCGCCGCCGCCTGCCTAGAATGAACCGGCATATGACTTCCTCGTTCAACCTCACCGGCGCCCCCAACTTCCGCGACCTCGGCGGCTACCAGACGGCCGACGGCAAGGAAACGGTGCGGCGCCATCACCTGTTCCGCTCGGACCACCTGGGCAACCTGGAGGCCGAGGACATCCAGCTGCTGTCGGGCAAGCTGCGCGAACCGGTGCGGGTGCTGGACCTGCGCGGCGTCACGGAACGAGAGACCGCCGTCTGCGCGCTGGAGGGCGTGACGGTGCACTCGCTGTCGATCGAGCCGACCATCGTGCAGGTGCTGTCGGACCTCACCGATGCCGGCCACAAGCTCACCCGCGCCGACGTCGTCGGCCACATGCAGGACACCTACCGCGGCTTCGTGCGGCAGAACACGCACCGCTTCGCCTCGCTGTTCGGTTTCCTGCTGGAGTCCAGCGACCCGCTGGTGTTCCATTGCACCGCCGGCAAGGACCGCACCGGCTTCGCCGCCGCGCTGATCCTGCTGGCGCTGGGCGTGTCGCGCGAGGACGTGATGGGCGACTACCTGCTGACCAACCAGCGGCTCAAGCCCAAGTCGGAGTGGAAGGGCCTGACGCCCGATGTCGCGTCGGTGCTGTATCGCGTGCAGCCGGAGTTCCTGGACGCCGCCTTCGATGCCGTGCAGCAGAAGTACGGCGGCCTGGAAGCCTACTTCCGCGAAGGCCTGGGCGTGCGCGAGGCCGAGCGCGCCCGGCTGCGGGAGCTGTACCTGCAGCGCAAGTAGCTGCGGCTGTCATCCCGGCCCTGCGCCGGGATCCAGGCGCAGGACATGCGGGACTGTCGATCAGAAGAAGCAGCTGCGACGTTCCTTGATCGACGGTCGCTGATGGCGCTGAACCTGCGCGTCACGCCAGGCATGGCTTCACCAGGAATTTCTCGCCGGTGGCGCGCCTGCCGTAGATCGCGATGTTCTCCGGCGCCAGCACGCCGGCCAGCGAAATCTCACGCGTGTAGTGGCTGGCGAAGGTGGTCTTCAGCTCCGCCGCCACGCGCTGCTTGAAGCCGTCGATGATCGCCGGGTCCTGCTGCTGCAGCTTGTACAGGTAGTTGAACACCAGCCAGCCGCCGATGCCCCAGGCCATGCCGAAGCTGCGGTTGAATTCGGTGGGCGAGGTGTCCAGGCTGCCGTACAGGTACACCTGCTTGTGCGTGGCCGACCCGTAGCGGCTGTAGCTGCCGGCGTTGCGGGTCAGCGCCGCTTCCATGCAGCTGAGGATCTGGCCGGCCAGCTTGCCGCCGCCGGTGGCGTCGAAGGCCAGCGTCGCGCCGGTGGCAACCAGGGCCTCGGTCAGCTCGCGCAGGAAGTCGGGCGCGCTGGAGTCGCAGACGTGGACCGCGCCCTGCGCGCGCAGCAACTGCGCCTGCTGCGGCTTGCGCACGATGTTGACCAGCGGGATGTGCTCGGCCAGGCACAGGCGCTGCAGCATCTGGCCGAGGTTGGACGCCGCCGCCGTGTGCACCAGCGCCTTGTGGCCCTCGCGCCGCATGGTCGCCACCATGCCCAGCGCCGTCAGCGGATTGATGAACGATGAAGCGCCCTCGGCCGGCGTCGTGCCCTCGCGCAGCAGCAGCGTGTCGCTCACCGGCACGCTGCGGTATTGCGCGTACATCGCGCCGCCGTAGGCAGCCACCGTCTTGCCGAGCAGCGCCTGAGCCGCCGGCGACGTTCCGGCCGCCACCACCACGCCGGCGCCTTCGTTGCCCACCGGCAGCGACTGGCCGACGCGCCCGGCCATGGCCTTCATTGCAGCGGCGGGAATGTCGGCGCTGAGGACCGGCCGCTGCGGCGTGCCCGATGCGCGCGCGCTGGCCAGGTCGGCGGCGCCGAACAGCAGGCCGAGGTCCGAGGGATTGAGCGGTGCCGCCTCGACGCGCAGCAGCACCTCGGCCGGGCCCGGCGCGGGCACCGGCAGCTCGATCAGTGAAAGCTGCAGTTCGCCGTCGGCGGTGACGAGCGAGCGCAGCTGCAGGGCGGTGGCGGGATGGGTCTGGGTCATGGATCGATTGTGACTCCGCCCGCGGCGCGACCTTTTCCGCCGCGGCGGCGCGCCGGTTTCCTACGCAATCGCCCGGGTGGCACCGACAGGGTGCGCGCTGCACCCGCAGCACGATGGTCTCCAAGCACCGGTGCTCCTATCGGTGCCGTGGCTACAGGGAGATACGCCATGGCAGTCAGGCAAGAAAGTCCGAGCCGGTTTCTCGCGGTCCAACCGATGGCAGGAACGGAGGCCGCACCATGGCTTATGTGATCTTCGTCCTGAGCGGCGTGCTGGCCCTGGCTGCCATCTACGCCTGCGCCATCGGCTGGCTCTGGTTCTGCCAGGAACGCCTGCTGTTCGAGCCGGACCCGCTGGCGCACAACCAGAGCATCTCCAACGATCCCGACGTGCACGAGAGCTTCATCGACGTGCCCGGTGCCCGCCTGAACGCGGCGCAGCTGAAGCTGCCGAACCCGCGCGGCGTGGTGTTCTTCCTGCACGGCAACTCGGGCAACCTGAAAAAGTGGTTCGTCGACCTCGACGCCTTCCGCGAACTCAATTTCGACGTCGTGATGTTCGACTACCGGGGCTTCGGCAAGAGCAGCGGCCAGATCGCCAGCGAGCAGCAGTTGCGCGCCGACGTGCGGGCGGTGTGGGCCGAATACGCGCCGCGCTACGAGGGCAAGCGGGTCGTCATCTCCGGCCAGTCGCTGGGCACCGGCCTGGCCGCGGGCCTGTCGGCCGAACTGTGCGCCGCCGGCAAGGCGCCCGACCTCACGCTGATGGTTTCGGCATACAGCAGCATGCAGGCGCTGGCCGACGAGCTCTATCCCTGGGTGCCGAGTGCCGTGCTGCGCTATCCGCTGGCCACCCTGGACTACGCCTGCCGCCTCACCGGCAAGCTGATGCTGATCCACGGCGACAAGGACGAACTGATCGGGCTGCACCACAGCCAGGCGCTGTGCAAGGCCGCCCCGCATGCGCAGTTCCTGTGCGTCGAAGGCGCGGGCCACAGCGACTTGCACCAGTTCCCGTCGTTTCGCAAGGCGGTCAACGCCGCCCTGGTCATGCTCTAACTCGGGCCTCAGGCCTACAGCGCGGCGGTGCGTCGGCGCCCATCATGGAGGCCTGCACACAAGGAGTTCCCATGGCCAACGACAAATCCGATCGCAACGAAGGCGCCAGCAATGACCGCGACTACCGCGGCGACGGCCCGGGCAAGATCGGCCTGACCAGCGACAAGCAGCCCGACCTGGTGGCGCCCAGCGGCGTCAACGAGCGCGACCACGGCGCTGCCGACGAAGCGCCGATGGCCGGCGACATGCTCAATTTCGACGACGACGAAGTGATGTCCGGCCGCGGCAACAACACGCGCACCGGCGGCACCTGGGAAGCCAAGGGCGCCGACAGCGGCAAGCTGGCGCCGCCGCGCGAAATCATGTCGGACCGCAACGGCCCGAGCGACACCGACGGCGGCGCCCGCAAGCGCCCGTCCTGAGCGGCCGTACGCACCGCCAGGCTTCATGGATTTCGCCATCTGGTCGGTGATCGTCGGGGTGCTGCTGGTCGTCATGGCGCTCAGCGGCTCGGTGCTGGCGCGCCTGCCCCTGTCCACCGCAATGCTGTACCTGATGGTGGGCATGGCGGTCGGCCCCTGGGGGCTGGACCTGATCGGCGTGGACATCTCGCAGCACTCCAGGCTGCTGGAGACGCTGACCGAGATCGTCGTTCTCGTCTCGCTGTTCTCCGCCGGCCTGAAGCTCAGTTCTGCCTTGAGCGACCGGCGCTGGCTGCTGCCGCTGCGGCTGGCGGTGCTGTCGATGATCGTCACCGTGCTGCTGATCGCAGCGGCGGGCTACCTGCTGCTGGGGCTCTCGCTCGGCGCCGCAGTGCTGCTGGGCGGCATCCTGGCGCCGACCGATCCGGTGCTGGCCTCCGACGTGCAGGTGCACACCCCCGGCGACCGCGACCGGCTGCGCTTCGCGCTGACCGGCGAAGGCGGCCTGAACGACGGCACCGCCTTTCCGTTCGTGATGCTCGGGCTCGGCCTGCTGGGGTTGCACGACCTGGGTCCGCTGGGCCTGCGCTGGCTGGCGCTGGACGTGGTCTGGGGCGTGGCCTGCGGCATCGGCGTGGGGGCGGGGCTGGGGCTGGCGATCGGCCGGCTGGTGCTGTTCCTGCGGCGCGAGCACCAGGAGGCAGTGGGGCTGGACGACTTCCTGGCGCTCGGCCTGGTGGCCCTGTCGTACGGCACGGCGCTGGCTTTCAAGGGCTATGGGTTCCTGGCCGTGTTCGCCGCCGGCGTCGCGCTGCGCCACCTGGTGGAGCGCGAGAGCGAGGCGCCGGCGGCCAGCCGCAAGGTGGCCGAGCATGCGGCGGCCACGCCCGACACCACCGCCGCCAAGCAGGCTGCCGTCGATCCGCAACACGCGCCGGCCTACATGGTGCATGCGGTGCTCGGGTTCAACGAGCAACTGGAGCGCATCGGCGAGGTGACGGTGGTGATCGCCATCGGCGCGCTGCTGTGGGCCGTCGACTGGGACGGCGCGGCGTGGTGGTTCGTGCCGCTGCTGCTGCTGGTGATCCGGCCGCTGTCGGTGGCGATCGGCCTGGCCGGCTCCAGCGCCTCGGGCAACCAGCGGCTGCTGGTGGGCTGGTTCGGCATCCGCGGCATCGGCTCGCTGTATTACCTGATGTACGCCATCAACCACGGCCTGCCTTCGGCACTGGCCGACCGCTTGACCGCGCTCACGCTAACGGCGGTGGTTGCGTCGATCGTCGTGCACGGCATCTCGGTCACGCCGCTGATGGCGATGTACGAGAAGACGGTGGGCCGGCGCCGCGAGCGCCGCACCGACTCCGCCGGCGGCCGCTGACGCTGTCGGGCTGGCGTGCTGTTCTCCTACACAAGTGGCAAAACGCGGCTGACAGCAGCGCCGGCAGGCGCGCCTAGAGTCGGCTGCACCCAATCAGGAGCGATCCCCCATGAAACCCAGCAACCAGCCGGCCCAGGGCAGCGGCGACACCCGGCCCGCGGCCGACAGCACCCCCGCCAAGACGCCCAATGCCGACATGCAGCCTGAGGACACGGGCAGCGGTGACAGCGAAGCCGACAGCGGCTCGGCCGCCACGCGGGCGATGAAGCAGACCAGCAAGACCGCGGCCGAGAGCAAGCGATGAGCAGCAAGCCTCAGGACGCGATCGAACTGCTGGACGCGGAACACCGCGCCCTGAAGGCGCTGTTCGACGACTACCGGCAGCTGTCGGACCACAAGGCCGGCGGCGCCAAGCGCAAGGCGCTGGCCGAAACCATCTGCATGGAACTGACGATCCACATGCGGCTGGAGGAAGAGATCTTCTACCCGCCGGTGCGCGATGCGATCCGCGACGACGACCTGCTCGACGAAGCCGAAGTGGAACACGCCGGCGTAAAGGAACTGCTCGGCCAGATCCTGGCGATGCAGCCGGTCGACCAGCTGTACGACGCCAAGGTGACGGTGCTGGGCGAGTACATCGCGCACCACGTCAAGGAAGAGCGCGAAGAGATGTTCCCCAAGGTGCGCAAGAGCGGCATCGACCTGGCGGCGCTGGGCGAGAAGCTGCGCGCGCGGCGCGAGGAACTGCGGGCGGTGCCGGAGGCGCTGCGCGAAGACGCGCTGGTCTCCGTGTCGGCCTGACCATTTTCATCAACCCAACAGAAACCCCAAGGAGTCCACCGAAATGAATGCAAAGCAAATGACCCGTTCGTCCGTCCTCATCCTGGCCGCCGCTGCCGCCCTGTCGCTGGGCGCCTGCAGCAAGAAGGACGACGTGTCCACGCCGGTCACCACGACCACCCCGGCGCCGGCCGCGACCACGCCGTCGACCGACACCTCCAGCAGCACGTCCGGCAGCTCGGGCAGCACCGCCGCCACCACCCCGGCAACCTCGGGCAGCACCGACACGTCATCCACCGCCTCGACCTCGGGCACCACGCCGGCCACGGGCAGCACCGGCAGCACCAGCACCATGGGCGGCCCGGCCGGCGCCAGCAGCGACGCCACCAACACCACGGGCACCCCCGGCGCCTCGCCGTCGTCCAGCACCACCACGGGCACGACGACCAAATGATGGCGGACGCGAAGGCCTGGGGCCTGGCCCTGCTTGCCGCGATGGCCTTGACTGCCTGCGGCGACAAAGCGGTCAACGGCGCCAACGCCAACGCGCCTGGCAGCCCCGGCACCGGCAATGCGACGGTGCAGGCCGCGCCGGTCGCACCCGACACGCCCACGGGCGGCAGTCCGGGGTTGGTGGGCACGGCGACCGCCGGCTCGTCCGGCGGTGGCGCGGTGCCCGGCACGACCGGCCGCGGCACCGTCGATCCGGGCGGGCGTAGCCAGCCGGCGCAGCCCGGAGTCGGCACGGCCGGCGGGCTGGGCGGCAATTCCGGCCTGGGCATGACCGGCAGCTTCCCCGCCACCAACAGCGCCAATGCCGGCGCCGCCCCGCACGGCAGCACCAACTCGACGCCGAGCACCTCGGTGGGCAACCGCTGACGCTTGCACCAAATCCGCCCGCGGCCTACGCTCCTGCGATGAGCGCTTCGGTCAGCACCCGCTGTTGCATCGCCGGCGGCGGGCCGGCCGGCATCATGCTGGGGCTGCTGCTGGCCCGCGCCGGCGTCGACGTCACCGTGCTGGAAAAGCACGGCGATTTCCTGCGCGATTTCCGCGGCGACACCGTCCATCCTTCGACCCTGGAAGTGATGCACGAACTGGGGCTGCTGGACGAATTCCTGGCGCGGCCGCACGACAAGGCCTACGACCTGCGGGTGACGACCGGCCGGGAGGAAGCGGTGATCGCCGACTTCCGGCGCCTGCCCACCCGCTGCGGCTTCATCGCGATGATGCCGCAATGGGAGTTCCTGGATTTCCTGCGCGACCACGCCGTGCGCTACCCGGGCTTCCACCTGCTGATGAATGCCGAGGCGACCGGCCTGGTGCAGGCGCAGGGCCGCGTCACCGGCGTCACCGCACGCACTGCCGACGGCGAGCTGCGCATCGATGCCGGCCTGGTGATCGGCGCCGACGGCCGCCGCTCGACGCTGCGCCAGGCGGCCGGCCTGAAGGTGCTGGACCTGGGCGCGCCGATCGACGTGCTCTGGATGCGCATCGCCAAGCGGCCGGACGATCCGGCGGGCAGCGGCGGGCGCATCGGCGCCGGCCACTTCGTCGCGATGATCGACCGCGGCAGCTACTGGCAATGCGCGTACGTGATCCCCAAGGGCGGCATCAGCGCGATCCAGGCGCGCGGCCTGGACGCCTTCCGGGGCGAGCTCGCGCAGCTGGTGCCGATCTTCGCCGGCCGGCTCGACCAGGAACTGCCGGCCTGGGACGCGGTCAAGCTGCTGAGCGTCAGCGTCGACCGGCTGGAGACCTGGTGGAAGCCGGGGCTGCTGTGCATCGGCGACGCCGCCCATGCGATGTCGCCGATCGGCGGGGTCGGCATCAACCTGGCGATCCAGGATGCGGTGGCCACGGCCAACATCCTGGCGGCGACGCTGGCCGACCCCAAGGCCGGTGCCGATGCGATCACGCCGCTGCTGCAGCAGGTGCAGGCGCGGCGCATGCTGCCCACGCGCCTCGTCCAGTGGGCGCAGGTGGCGGCGCAGAACAACCTGATCAACCCGCTGCTGGAGCGCCAGCAGGCGCCGGCCATGCCCTTCGCGCTCAGGTTGCTGAACCGGGTGCCGGCGTTGCGGGTCATCCCGGCCTACGCCGTCGGGGTCGGCATCCGGCCGGAACACGTCCGCTCGCCTAAGATGCAGGTGTGACAGCGCTGTACGATTTCCTCCATGCCATTCCCAAGGCGGAACTGCATTGCCATCTGCTGGGCAGCGTGCGCCAGGCCACCTTCACCGAGCTGGCGCTGCGCGAGAAGGCGCCGCTGACGGGCGAGGAGATCGCCGGCTTCTACACCCGCGGCGACAAACCGGTGGGCGTGCTGCGGGTGCTGCGCGCGCTCGACGCCTGGCTGCTGCGCACGCCCGACGACCTGCACCGCATCACCTACGAATACCTGCAGGACGCTGCGGCGCACAACGTGCTGCACGCCGAATTCTCCTGGAACCCGAGCGGCACGGTGCGCGGATCCGGCATGCGCTACGAGCAGGCACAGGCCGGCATCACGCGCGCGATGGCCGACGCGCGCACCGACTTCGGCATCGGCTCGAAGCTGATCGCGGCGATCGACCGCGAGGCGTCGCCGGCCGAGGCGCTGCAGATGGTGGACTGGGTGATCGAGCACCGCCATCCCGACGTCGCGGGCATCGGCATCGATTACCGCGAGGTGGACCGGCCGCCGGAGCTGTTCGCCCACGCCTATGCCAAGGCGCGGCTGGCCGGCCTGAAGACCACCGCCCATGCCGGCGAGTTCGGCATGCCGTGGACCAATGTGCGCACCGCGATCGAGCTGCTCAAGGTGGACCGGGTGGACCACGGCTACACCATCGTCGACAACCCGGACTTCGCCCGGCGCTGCGGCGAGCGCGGCATCGTCTTCACGGTGGTGCCGACCAACTCGTATTACCTGCGCACCCTGCCGCCGGAGCGCTGGGCGCTGGACCATCCGATCCGCCGGATGCCGGGCCTGGGCCTGCGCATCCATCCCAACACCGACGACCCGACGCTGCACCACGTGGACCCGACGCGGGCCTGGCAGATGATGGTGCAGGAGTTCGGCTTCGGCCTGGACGACCTGCGCCGCTTCATGCTCAACGGCATCGATGGCGCCTGGGTCGACGACGGCAGCAAGCGCCAGTGGCGCCGGGACTGGGCGGCCCGCTTCGATAGCCTGCGCGCAGGCATGGATTCTGCTCAGGGACACCCATGAATTCCAAACTCAAACGGATCGCCGTCGCACTGGCGGCGCTGGCCGTTGCCGCCTCGTCCCACGCGCAGCCGGCCTGGCCGGCGGCCAGGCCGATCACGCTGATCGTGCCCTTCAGCGCCGGCGGCAGCGTCGACGTCGCCGCCCGGCTGGTGGCGCAGCGCCTGGGCGAGCGGCTCAAGCAGTCGGTGGTGATCGAGAACCTCGGCGGCGCCGGCGGCACCATCGGGGTGGCCAAGGCGGCGGCCTTGCCGCCGGACGGCTACACGCTGGTGATGGGCGCCGACAGCCCGGTGGCGATCGCGCGCCTGATCAACCCGGCGGCGGTGCGCTACGACGCGCTGCGCGACCTGGCGCCGGTGGGCCTGGTCAACACCGCGCCGATGGTGCTGGTGGCGCGTCCGGGCCTGCCGGCCAACACCCTCGGCGACGTGATCAGGCTGGCCAGATCGCAGCCCGGCAAGCTCAGTTATGCGACCTCGGGCGTCGGCACGGTGCTGCACCTGGCGATGGAATTGATCAAGGACCGGGCCGGCGTGTTCATCACCCATGTGCCGTACAGCGGCGGCGCGCAGATCGTCACCGACGTGGTCGGCAACCAGGTGGACCTGGCGCTGCTGGTGAGCGTCACCGCCACGCCGAACGTGCAGTCGAGAAAATTGAAGGCCATCGCCGTCACCGGCGGCAAGCGGCTGGCCACGCTGCCGGACGTGCCCACCGTGGCCGAGACGCCGGGCTTCAAAGGCTACGACGTCGTCACCTGGACCGGCCTGTTCGCGCCGGCGCATACGCCGCCGGCGATCGTGGAGCGGCTCAACCGCGAGCTCAACGAGGTGCTGCGCTCCGACGACATGCGCGCCAGGATGCAGGAGCAGGGCGCCGTCGGCGGCAGCGGTTCCGCCGCCGAGTTCGCGGCGTTCGTGCAGCGCGAACAGGAACGCTACGCCGTGATCGTCCGGAAGGCCAACATCAAGGAGTGACGACCGTCATGCCTGCCGGCATGCGCGTCGTGGCTGTCATGCCGGGCTTCGACCCGCCATCCCAGACCTCCAGTCAGCCCTTGGCCACCGGCCGCTTCGGGTCGCTGCACCACTCGCTCCAGCTGCCGGCGTAGAGCCCGGTCGGGCCGAAGCCGGCCAGCTCCATGGCGATCACGTTGGGCACGGCGCTGACGCCGCTGCCGCACTGGTGCACCACGGTGGCGGGGTCGCGGCCGGCCAGCAGCTGCTCGAACTCCGCCTTCAGCTGCGCCGGCGGCTTGTACCGGCCGTCGGCATCCAGGTTCTCCGAGAACGGCCGGTTCAGCGCCCCCGGAATGTGGCCGGCCACCGGATCGAGCGGCTCCACCTCGCCGCGGTAGCGCGGCGCGCCGCGGGCATCGACCACCAGCATGCCGGGCTGGCCGAGGCTGCGTTCCACCTCGCCGGTGGTCACCAGCCGGCGCAGCGGCCGGCCCAGTTCGAAGTTGCTCTGGAAGTGGGCCGGCTCGGCCCGATCCGTCACTTCCCCGCCGGCGGCCTGCCAGGCCTGCAGGCCGCCATCGAGCACGGCCACCGCATCGTGGCCGGCCCACTTGAGCATCCACCACAGGCGCCCGCAATAGGTGCCGCCGTTGCGGTCGTAGGCCACGGCCTGCATCGCATTGGAGAAGCCGACGCTGGACAGCCACATGGCGAATTTCTCGCGGCTGGGCAGCGGGTGGCGCCCGCCCGAGGCGGCGTCCGGATGCGGATGGTGGGTGCCATCCGCGTCCACCATGCCATGGTCGCTCAGCGCCTCGTCCAGGCCGGCATAGACGGCGCCGGGGATGTGGGCCTTGCGGTATTGCTCCTGGCCGGCGGCGGGATTCATCAGGTCGAAGCTGCAGTCGAAGACCATCAGCGGCGCGCCGCCGGCCCGCAGGGACTTCAATTCGGCGGCGGAGATCAGGGTGGTGTGCATGGTGCTCGTCGGGCCGGGCCCGCAGGAAGGGACGTGGATGATTATCTTGCGATCCTGCCGCCGGGCCGGGTGCCGCGCCGTCGTGCTTCACGTCGGCGGTGCTCGCGCAGCTCAGTGTTCTTCGGCGGGCGAGTCCGGGGCGGTGCGCGAGCGCAGCACGGTGGCGGCAATGCCGCTGGCGACGATCAGGCCGATGCCGGCCCAGCCCATCGGCGCGATCGCGTCGCCGAACAGCAGCATGCCGAACAGGGCGCCGAACACGATGCCGGAATATTGCAGGTTGGCCACCACCAGCGTGGCGCCGTGGCTGTAGGCGCGGGTCATGCACAGCTGGCCGAGCGACGCCAGCGCCGCGATCGGCACCAGCCAGAGGGCGTGCCGCCACTCCCAGGGCGACAGGCCGGTGACCGCCATGCCGGCAGCGCCGGCGACGGCGGAGCCGACGGCGAAATAGAAAACGGTGCGCGAGGCCGGCTCGCCGATCCTGGACAGCGCCATCACCTGCAGGTAGGCGAAGGCCGCGCTCAGGCCCGACAGCAGGCCCACGATGCCTGCGAACACCTGGTTCTGCTCGATCGTCGGGCGCAGCATCAGCACCACGCCGGCGAAGCCGGCCACCACCGTGAGCACCAGCGGGCCCTGGCGCAGCGGATGGTCCTGCGGCCGCTGCGGATTCCAGTTCAGCAGCGTGCCGCCGACCAGGAAGGCCGCGATCCAGACGCTGCTCATGTAGTTGAGGGTCATCGCCGTGGCCAGCGGCAGGCCGGCCAGCGCATAGAACCAGGCGCCCAGCGAGACGACGCCGACCAGGCTGCGCCAGGCGTGCATGCCCAGGTAGCGGGTGCGCAGCGGCACGCCCTGCGAGCGCGCCAGCAGCCACAGCAGCAGCATGCCCAGCAGGCCGCGGTAGAACACCAGTTCGGCGGAATTGAACCAGGCCGACGCGATCTTCACGCACACCGCCATCGCGGCGAAGAACAGCGCCGCCGCCAGCATCCACAGCGCCTGCATCAGCGCGTGCCGGGCATCAGGGCTGCGGCGCCGGCGAGCCGAGGGCGCCGCGGTACCACTCGTGGAAGTGCTGCATGCCGTCTTCCATCGGGCTCTGGTACGGGCCCACCTCGTTGTCGCCGCGCCGGTACAGGGCCTTGCGGCCGGCATCCATGCGCTCGGCGATCTCGTCGTCCTCCACGCAGGTTTCCATGTAGGCCGCCTGCTGGGCCTCGACGAACTCGCGTTCGAAGGCGGCGATCTCTTCCGGGTAGAAGAACTGCACCATGTTCATCGTCTTGTCCGGGCCCATCGGGTGCAGCGTGGAGACGGTGAGCACGTGCGGATACCACTCCACCATGATGTGCGGGTAATACGTCAGCCAGATCGCGCCGTACTTGGGCGGCTCGCCGTCGCGGTACTTCAGCAGCGCGTCCTGCCAGCGCTCGTACACCGGGCTGCCGGCCTTGCCCAGGCGGTTGGCCACCCCCACGGTCTGCACCGAGTAGTGGTCCTTGAATTCCCAGCGCAGGTCGTCGCAGGTGACGAAGCTGCCCAGCCCCGGGTGGAACGGGCCGACGTGGTAGTCCTCCAGGTAGACCTCGATGAAGGTCTTCCAGTTGTAGTTGCACTCGTGCATCACCACCTTGTCCAGGACGTGGCCGGAGAAGTCCAGGTCGGCGCGCGGGCCCATGTTCGCCAGTTGCGCGGCCACGTCCACGGAGCCGGCGCTGCCGAAGGGGCCTCCTGATCCCTGCTCGAACAGCAGGCCGTTCCAGTTCTGCAGGCCGTAGTTGTTCAGGTTCAGGCACGGGTCCTGCGCGAAATGCGGGGCACCCAGCAGCGTGCCGGCCTTGGCGGTCTGGCCGGCGCTGTAGGTCCAGCGGTGCAGCGGGCACACGATGTTGCCCCCGGTGGTGGCGCTGGCCTGGGTGGACCCGCGGCCCTTGAGGATCACGGCCTGGCGGTGCCGGCAGACGTTGGAGATCAGCTCCACGCCGCGCGGCGTGCGCAGCAGCGCCCGCCCTTCCCCTTCCTGGGGCAGTGCGTAGTAGTCGCCGATGTCGGGAACCGCCAGTTCGTGCCCCACATAACGGGGCCCGCGCTGGAAGATGGTGTCCATTTCGCGCCGGAACAGCGCTTCGTCGAAGTAACTTGAAACTGGTAGTTGGCTTGCGGCCTGCTGCAGTTGAAGACTTAAATCAGACATGAAGTCCTGACCTAGAGACTCCCCCTATGAAGGGGCAGGGTAAGCGCTTTATCCGTGGACTGGCGCGGGAGGGGTGGATCGCTGAGGGGAAAGGGATTGTACCCGTGGGGGTTATCTGCGGGGGGACAGATAAAATGCAACTTTGGAACTGAAACAAAATGCCCAAGGCCTTCAAACCACCCGACACATACGAGGCCGCGCTGCAGGAACTGGAACAACTGGTGGGTCTGATCGAAACCGGGCAATTGCCCCTGGAACAGCTGCTGACGGGCTACCAGCGCGGCGCCGAGCTGCTCAAGTTCTGCCGCGACAAGCTGCAAGCCGTGGAAAGCCAGATCAAGGTGCTCGACGACGGCGCACTCAAGCCGTGGACGCAGGAGTGATGAGCGGCGCAGTGCCGTCCCAAGCCGCGAAGGCCCCCTTGGGGGGCGGCGTCAGCGTGGGGTCTGAAACGTTCTCCTTCGCGCCCTGGAGCTCGGGCCACCGCGCTGCCATCGAACATGCCTTGTCGCGCTGGGTCGTCGCGCAGGCGCCCGGCGGGCTGGGCGAGGCGATGCGCTATGCCGTGCTCGATGGCGGCAAGCGGCTGCGCCCGCTGCTGGTGATGGCGGCCAGCGAAGCCGTGGACGGCAACCCGGTGGCGGCGTTGCGGGCCGCCTGCGCCGTGGAACTCATCCACGCCTATTCGCTGGTGCACGACGACATGCCCTGCATGGACAACGACGTGCTGCGCCGGGGCAAGCCGACGGTGCACGTGAAGTACGGGCAGGCCCTGGCGCTGCTGGCCGGGGATGCGCTGCAGGCGCTGGCCTTCGAGCTGCTGACGCCGGAAGGCGACGAGGTCCCCGGCGTCCAGCAGGCCGCGCTGTGCCGGCTGCTGGCGCGCGCGGCCGGGCACGCAGGCATGGCCGGCGGCCAGGCGATCGACCTGGCCAGCATCGGCCGCAGCCTGAGCGAGGAGGAACTGCGCCAGATGCACCGCCTCAAGACCGGCGCGCTGCTGCAGGGCAGCGTGATGATGGGCGCGGCCTGCGGGACGCCCGACCGGCGCGCCGCCGATGCGCTGTCCGCCTACGGCGCCGCGATGGGCCTGGCGTTCCAGGTGGTGGATGATGTGCTGGACGTGACGGCCGATTCCGGCACGCTGGGCAAGACCGCCGGCAAGGACGCGGCCGCCGACAAGCCGACCTACGTGTCGCTGCTGGGACTGGATCGGTCGCGCGCTTATGCGCAGGAACTGCTGCAGCAGGCGCGCACTGCGCTGGCGGGCAGCGGACTGGAGGACACGCGGGCGCTGCTCGCGCTGGCCGCCATGGTGGTGAACAGGGATAACTAATGACGACCTTGCTCGAGAAGATCAACGACCCGGCCGACCTGCGCAAGCTGGCGCGGGCGCAGCTGCCGCAGCTGGCCGAGGAGCTGCGCTCCTACCTGCTGGACACGGTGGCGCGCACCGGCGGCCACCTGAGCTCCAACCTGGGGACGGTCGAACTCACGGTGGCGCTGCATTACGTGTTCAACACGCCGTGGGACCGCATCGTCTGGGACGTGGGCCACCAGACCTATCCGCACAAGATCCTGACCGGCCGGCGCGAGCGCATGGGCAGCCTGCGCCAGCTGGGCGGCCTGTCGGGCTTTCCGCAGCGCGCCGAGAGCGAGTACGACACCTTCGGCACCGCGCATTCCTCCACCAGCATCTCGGCGGCGCTCGGCATGGCGATGGCGGCCAAGCACAAGGGCGAAGACCGCTATTCGATCGCCGTCATCGGCGACGGCGCGATGAGCGCCGGGATGGCCTTCGAGGCGCTGAACAACGCCGGGGTGGCCGACTGCAAGCTGCTGGTGATCCTCAACGACAACGACATGTCGATCAGCCCGCCGGTGGGCGCGCTCAACCGCTACCTGGCGCAGCTGATGTCGGGCCAGTTCTACGCCGCCGCCAAGAGCGTCGGCAAGAACGTGCTCAAGGTCGCGCCGCCGCTGTTCGAGCTGGCCAAGCGCTTCGAGGAGGGCGCCAAGGGGCTGGTGGTGCCGGCCACGCTGTTCGAGAAGTTCGGCTTCAACTACATCGGCCCGATCGACGGCCACGACCTCGATTCGCTGGTGCCGACGCTGGAGAACATCAAGCACCTCAAGGGCCCGCAGTTCCTGCACGTGGTCACCAAGAAGGGCCAGGGCTACAAGCTGGCCGAGGCCGATCCGGTGGCCTACCACGGCCCGGGCAAGTTCGATCCCGCGGTCGGCCTGGTGAAGTCCACCGCGGTGTCCAAGCCGACCTTCACGCAGGTGTTCGGCAGCTGGCTGTGCGACATGGCGCAGCAGGATGCGCGGCTGGTGGGCATCACGCCGGCGATGCGCGAAGGCTCGGGGCTGGTGGAGTTCGAACAGCGCTTCCCGGACCGCTACTTCGACGTCGGCATCGCGGAGCAGCATGCCGTGACCTTCGCCGCCGGCATGGCGGCCGAGGGCCTGAAGCCGGTGGTGGCGATCTATTCCACCTTCCTGCAGCGCGGCTACGACCAGCTGATTCACGACGTCGCGATCCAGAAGCTGCCGGTGCTGTTCGCGCTGGACCGCGCCGGCCTGGTGGGCGCCGACGGCGCCACCCACGCGGGCGCCTACGACATCGCCTACCTGCGCTGCATCCCGAACATGAGCGTGGCCTGCCCGGCCGACGAGAACGAGTGCCGCAAGCTGCTGACCACCGGCTTCGCCCAGGACCACCCGGTGGCGGTGCGCTATCCGCGCGGCGCCGGCGCCGGCGTGGCGGTGGAGCCGGGGCTGCAGATGCTGCCCTTCGGCAAGGGCGAAGTGCGCCGCCAGGGCAAGGGCATCGCCATCCTGGCCTTCGGCACGCTGCTGTATCCGGCGCTGCAGGCGGCCGAGCGGCTCAATGCCACGGTGGTCAACATGCGCTGGGCCAAGCCGCTGGACACCGAGCTGCTGGCCGCCATCGCGCAGCAGCACGAGGCGCTGGTGACGCTGGAGGAGGGCGCCATCATGGGCGGCGCCGGCAGCGCGGTGGCCGAGGCGCTGAACGCCGCCGGCACGCCCAAGCAGCTGCTGCAGCTGGGACTGCGCGACGAATTCGTCGAGCACGGCGACCACGCCACGCTGCTGGCGCAGCAGGGGCTGGACGCGGCCGGCATCGAGGCGTCGGTGCGCGCGCGCTTCGGCGCGCTGGTGGAGCGCAGCGCGCCTGCGCTCAAGATCGTCGGCTGAACGACTTTGCTCGGGGTTCGCCCCAGCCGGTCTCAAGGGAAAACCCCCGCCTGCCGACGGTGGGGCGTTCCTAGAATGAGCGGCGGCCTGGCTTGCGCTTCGTTTGAAGCGCAGGCGCCACGCAGCCTTTCTTTCCCTGTCTGAGGAGCAAACCCAATGGATCGTCGTTCAATCATCAAAAATGCGGGCATCGCAGGCGTCCTGGCCGCGGGTATCGCCCCTGCGGTGCACGCGCAGGCCGCCATCCGCTGGCGCCTGGCATCGAGCTTTCCCAAGTCGCTGGACACCATCTTCGGCGGCGCCGAGACTTTCGCCAACGCCGTGCGCGCGATGTCGGGCGGCAAGTTCGAGATCTCGGTCCATGCAGCCGGCGAGCTGATGCCCGCCTTCGGCGTGGTGGACGGCGTGCAGAACGGCACCGTGGAAGTGGCGCACACCGCGCCGTACTACTTCTTCGGCAAGGACGAGTGCTTCGCCCTGGGCTGCGCGATCCCCTTCGGCCTGAACAGCCGCCAGACCACGGCCTGGATGTACGAGGGCAACGGCCTGAAGCTGATGCGCGAGTTCTACGCCAAGTACAACATCATCAATTTCCCGGCCGGCAACACCGGCGCCCAGATGGGCGGCTGGTTCCGCAAGGAAATGAAGTCGATGGCCGACATGAAGGGCCTGAAGTTCCGCATCGGCGGCTTCGCCGGCAAGGTGATCGAGCGCATCGGCGGCATCCCGCAGAACATCCCGGGCGGCGAGATCTACCAGGCGCTGGAGAAGGGCACCATCGACGCCGCCGAGTGGGTCGGTCCGTACGACGACCAGAAGCTGGGCTTCAACAAGATCGCGCCGTACTACTACTACCCCGGCTGGTGGGAAGGCGGCCCGCAGCTGGACGTGTTCATCAACCAGAAGGCGTTCGACGCCCTGTCGGCCGAGAACAAGGCGATCGTCCAGGCGGCCGCGGCCCAGGCCCACGTGACCATGCAGGCCCGCTATGACGCGGTCAACCCGGGCGCGCTCAAGCAGCTGGTGGGCAGCGGCGTCAAGCTGCGGCCGTTCCCGCAGGACATGATGAATGCCTCTTTCAAGGCGTCGATGGAGCTGTACAGCGAGCTCAACGGCAAGAACCCGAGCTGGAACAAGATCTACGCGGACCTCTCCAAGTTCCGCGCCGAGCAGAACCTGTGGTTCCGCTTCACCGAAGCCGGCTTCGACCGCTTCATGCAGGCCCAGAAGCTCTGATCCGGCGGCCCGCGCCGCGCCCTGAAAGCCACCGCCCGCGGTGGCTTTTTTGTTGGAAACGGTGCATCCTGCGGCGACGAGGACACGCAGGAGGACCGCCATGGAGATCCGCAACCCTTCGCCCAACCTGTACAACGAAGACCTGGCGCCGGCCCGCGAGCGCCACTGGGGCACCTTCAGCATCTTCAACGTCTGGACCTCGGACGTGCACAGCCTCTGGGGCTACTACCTCGCCGCCAGCCTGTTCCTGCTGTGCGGCAGCTTCCTGAACTTCGTCGTGGCGATCGGGCTGGGCTCGCTGCTGATCTTCTTCCTGATGAACCTGGTGGGCTACGCCGGCGTCAAGACCGGCGTGCCCTACCCGGTGCTGGCGCGCGCCTCGTTCGGGGTCTGGGGCGCCAACCTGCCGGCCCTGGTGCGCGCCGTGGTCGCCTGCTTCTGGTACGGCGCGCAGACGGCGGCGGCCTCGGGGGCGGTGGTGGCGCTGCTCACGCGCACCGATTCGATCATGGAGTTCCACAAGACCACCCACCTGCTGGGCCACTCCGGGCTGGAGGTGATCTGCTACGTGGTGGTCTGGGCCTTGCAGCTGCTGATCATCCAGAACGGCATGGAGACGGTGCGCAAGTTCCAGGACTGGGCCGGTCCGGCGGTCTGGGTAGCGATGCTGGTGCTGGCGGTCGGCCTGTGCGTCAAGGCCGGCGGCTTCTCCTTCGAGCACGGCATCCCGCAGGCGGTGCTGCTGGAAAAGACCAAGGATGCGGGCGTGGCCGGCGAGCCCGGTTCGTTCTGGGCGCTGATGGCGGTAGGCGCCACCTGGGTCACCTACTTCGCGGCGCTGTACCTGAACTTCTGCGACTTCTCGCGCTACGCCAAGGACAAGGACACGGTGCGCAAGGGCAACCTCTGGGGCCTGCCGGTGAACCTGATCCTGTTCTCGCTGGTGGCGGGCGTGACCACCATCGCCGCCTACCGCGTGTACGGCGAGGTGCTGCTGCACCCGGAGCAGATCTCGGCCCGCTTCGACAGCTGGTTCCTGGCGCTGCTGGCGGCGCTGACCTTCACGGTGGCGACGCTGGGCATCAACGTGGTGGCCAACTTCGTGTCGCCGGCCTTCGACTTCGCCAACGTGTTCCCGCGCGCCATCAGCTTCAAGAAGGGCGGCTACATCGCCGCCGGCATCGCGCTGGTGCTGTACCCGTTCGCGCCGTGGGAGGGCAACGCGGCCGGCTTCGTCAACGCCATCGGCGCCACCATGGGCCCGCTGCTGGGCATCATCCTGGTCGACTATTACCGGATCGCCAGGGGCGAGGTGGACGTGCCGGCGCTGTACCAGGAGCACGGTGCCTACCGCTACCAGGGCGGCTGGAACCTGAACGCGCTGATCGCCACCGCCGCCGGTGCGCTGTTCTCCAGCGTGCTGCCCAACCTCACCAGCGTGCTGCCGTCATGGTGGGGGACCTATGGCTGGTTCTTTGGCGTCGCCATCGGCGGCGGCGTCTACTACGCGCTGGCGCTGCTGCGGCCGCGCGCCGTCGCCCCGGCCGGCGCGGGCGCCTGAACGGCGGCGCCGCTCAGGCGTCGGCAGAGCGGAAGACGCCCACGCCCTTGTTCAGCAGCAGCCACTTCCACTTGGCCACCTGGTGGAAGGGCTTGGCCGGTCCGTGCGGTTCCGGCACCGGGTGGCCGAACTTCATTTCATGGGTGATGGTCCGGCCGCTGTCGGGGCCCGGCTTGCAGACCCACTCCTTGGCATTGGCGATCGCGCAGGGCGCCAGCTTGCCCGAGGGCTCGGCCGAGCCGGCCACCCAGAAGATCACCTCGCTGTGGGCCTTGAGCGCGCGGAAGCGATAGCGCTCGGCCGCCTGCAGCGAACCGCTGCAATCCGGCCCGTTCCACTGGCCGCCGACGCACTTCACCGTGTAGACGGTCTTGGATCCGTCCAGCGTGATGAAGTCGTGCGCCCATCCCATGAGCACCAGGAAGGCCACCACCACCACCACGATGGCGGTCAGGGTCGCGCGGCCGCCCCTGCGCCCGTCCGGACCGGCGTGGGTCACTTCTTGGGCGCCCCGAACAGTTCGTCGAGCTTCTTCTGCTCGGCGGCGTCGCTCTTGTCAGCGTCGCCGGGCTGCGGCAGCGCCTCGGGTTTCGCATCGCCCGAGGGCGCCGCCGGCTGGCCCAGGTCCTTGTTCATCTGTTGCTGGATCTTGTCCAGGTCGATCTTCTCGGTCTTGTCCAGGCCGCTGGAGACGATGCCCGGGAAGGCGATGATCAGGCCGACCATGATGATCTGGATCAGCACGAAGGGCACGGCGCCCCAGTAGATCTGCATCGTCGTGACCGGCGCGATCGGCTGCCTGGTGACCCGGTCGGTGTATTCCTTGGTCGGCGCCACGCTGCGCAGGTAGAACAGCGCGAAGCCGAACGGCGGGTGCATGAACGAGGTCTGCATGTTCACGCCCAGCAGCACGCCGAACCAGATCAGGTCGATGCCCAGCTTCTCGGCCACCGGCGCCAGCAGCGGCACCACGATGAACGACAGCTCGAAGAAGTCCAGGAAGAAGGCCAGGAAGAAGATCAGGAAGTTGACGACGATCAGGAAGCCGATCGCGCCGCCCGGCAGGCCGGTGAGCAGGTGCTCCACCCACTTCTGGCCGTCCACGCCCTGGAACACCAGGCTGAAGCAGGTCGAGCCGATCAGGATGAACACCACGAAGCACGACAGCTTGGTGGTGGTGTTCAGGGCCTGCTTGAGCAGCGAGAAGCTCAGGCGCCGGCGCACGAAGGCCATCGTCAGCGCGCCGAGCGCGCCCATGGCGCCGCCCTCGGTCGGGGTGGCGATGCCCAGGAAGATCGTGCCCAGCACCAGGAAGATCAGCAGCAGCGGCGGGATCAGCACGAAGGTGACGCGCTCCGCCATCCGCGATAGCAGGCCCAGGCGGGTGACCTTGTTCAGCACCGCCGCCAGGAAGGCGAACAGCACGCCCAGGCACATCGAGACCACCAGCGTCTCGTCGAACGCCACGGTGGTGGTTTCGGTGCCGGTCCACCAGCTGACGACCTTGGCGTAGTTTTCGGCGAAGGTGATGGCCAGCGCCACCGTGATGGCCGTGAGCACCAGCAGCGACGGCAGGCCGCCGGAGCCGTTGGGCTCGCGGAAGGTGCGCGCCTCCACCGGCATCGCCGGTACCCACTTGGGGCGGAAGATCGCCAGCACGATGACCCACCCCGCATACATCGCGGTCAGCGCGAAGCCGGGGATGAACGCGCCCTTGTACATGTCGCCGACGCTGCGCCCCAGCTGGTCGGCCAGGATGATCAGCACCAGCGAGGGCGGGATGATCTGGGCCAGCGTGCCGGAGGCGGCGATCACGCCCGAGGCCAGCCGCCGGTCGTAGCCGTAGCGCAGCATGATGGGCAGCGAGATCAGGCCCATCGAGATCACCGAGGCGGCGACCACGCCGGTGGTGGCCGCCAGCAGGGCGCCCACGAAGATCACGGCCAGCGCCAGGCCGCCGCGGATCGGGCCGAACAGCTGGCCGATGGTCTCCAGCAGGTCTTCGGCCATGCCGCTGCGTTCCAGGATCAGCCCCATCAGCGTGAAGAAGGGGATCGCCAGCAGCGTGTCGTTCTGCATGATGCCGAAGATCCGCAGCGGCAGCGCCTGCAGCAGCGGTTCCGGCAGCACGCCCAGCTCGATGCCGATGAAGCCGAAGAACAGGCCGCAGGCGCCGAGGCTGAACGCCACCGGGAATCCCATCAGCAGGAACACGATCAGGCCCGCGAACATGATCGGGGCCATGTTCTGGATGAAGAATTGCATCATGGTCGGTCAGTCCTCAGGCGATCTTGTTCTTGGCTTCGGCCAGCCGCACGATTTCCTCGGCCAGCTCTTCTTCCGCGGTCTTGGCCACCTTCTTGCTGGTCGGGTCCTCGATCAGCCCCATCAGGTAGGCGATCCGCTTGATCAGCTCCGACACGCCCTGCAGCATCAGCAGGCCGAAACCCAGCGGCATCATCAGGAACACCGGCCAGCGGATCAGGCCGCCGGCGTTGTTGGACATCTCGCCCGACTGGTAGCCCTTGAGGAAGAACGGGATCGAGAACCACAGGATCGCGAAGCACAGGGGCAGCAGGAACACGGTGAAGCCGAACACGTCGATCCAGACCTGGGTGCGCTTGGACAGCCGGCCGGCCACCACGTCGATGCGCACGTGGTCGTGGTTGAGCAGGGTGTAGCCGGCCGCCAGCAGGAACGACGCCGCGAACAGGTACCACTGCACCTCGAGGTAGGCGTTGGAGCTCATGTTGAACGCCTTGCGCACCACGGCATTGACGCCGCTGATGACGGTCGATCCCAGGATCAGCCAGATCACGTAGCGCCCGACAAAGGCGTTGAGCCAGTCGATGGCATTCGATAACTTCAGCAAGGCGCGCATGGTTTCTCTCCGGGGTCACACAAGACCGGGCGCGCGTTGGCTGGCAACGGGCGCCCGGTCGGATTCTGTCAGGGGAAAATTCTAATGCGCACTATAAAAGCAACCCGACAGTCGCTTGACGGTGTTATCCCGTAGCGATAATCGGCCATGCCGTCACTGACCCCCGCCGCCACGCCCGCCTCGATCGACACGCCGGAGATCGGCCGCGCCGGCCGCGACCTGCTGTCGCTGGCGCTGATGGATGCGCGCAACCACACGCTGCACCTGCTGGCGCAGTACGAGCAGGCGCTGGGCGAGGCCAATTTCGCCGTGCCGTGCCGCACCGAGCTGTCGCCCCCGCTCTGGCTGGCCGGCCACATCGGCTGGTTCGCCGAGTTCTGGATCGGCCGCAATCCGCAGCGCGGGCTGGGCCCGGCCTGCCCGCTGGACGCGGTGCGGCTGGCGTCGATCGAGCCGCGCGCCGACGACTGGTTCCATCCCTCGCTGGTGCCGCACGAGGCGCGCTGGAACCAGCCGCTGGAGATCGCGCCGCTGCGCGCCTGGTTGCTGGAGACGCTGGAGAGCACGCTGGAACTGCTGGAGAAGACGCCGGAAACCGACGAGGCGCTGTATTTCTTCCGCGCCGCCCTGTTCCACGAGGACCTGCGCGGCGAGCAGCTGATCTCGATGGCGCAGACGCTGTCGGTGCCGCTGAAGCTGCCGCTGCCGCCGGGCCAGCTGCCGCGCGACGCGCTGCTGGTGCCGGCCGCCGCGTGGCAGCTGGGCGCCTCGCCCGGCGGCTTCGTGTTCGACGTGGAGAAGTGGGCGCACGAGGTGGAGGTGCCGGAGTTCGAGATCGACGCCCAGCCGGTGAGCTGGGCCCAGTACGTGGAGTTCGTCGACGACGGCGGCTACGACCGGCCCGAGTTCTGGCTGCCCGAGGGCTGGTCGTGGCTGGAGCGCGAGGCGCAGTTCGAGGGCCGGCGCGGGCCCCGCCACGTGGAGCAGATCGGCGTGGCCAGCGGCGCGGTGATGCAGTCGCTGTTCGGCAAGCCGACCCGGATGGGCGCCACCCAGGAGGCGATGCACGTGAGCTGGTGGGAGGCGGACGCCTGGGCCCGCTGGGCCGGCCGCCGCCTGCCGACCGAGGTGGAATGGGAAATGGCGGCCCACGTGGCGCAGCGCCGTGGTTTCCGCTGGGGCGAGGTGCGCGAATGGACCGCCGGCTCGCTGCGGCCCTGGCCCGGCTTTGCCGCCGACGGCTGGACCCGCGGCACCGACTTCGAGGCGGCGCCGCTGTTCGGCCGGGCCCGGGTGCAGCGCGGGGCGTCGTTCGCCACCCGCGCCCGCATGAAGCATCCGAAGCGGCGCGCCTTCGCGCTGCCCGAGCGCGACGACGGTTTCAGCGGCTTTCGCACCTGCGCGCTTTAAACCCCTCGCTATGTGCGTTGGCGCACGGAGCTGGCGGCGGCAAGAGGCTAAGGTGGAATACTGTTGAGCTGTCGGAGGAACCTGCGTGCCCATTTCCGCGAACCTGAGGTCGGTCTGGAGCGACCGTGTCGGGTCGTGGACGATCGACGTCCCGGACCTCGGCGTCCAGTGGTCGGCCGAAGCCTCGGCCATCCTGGGCCTGCTGCAGGCGCCGCCGCAGACCCTGCGCGCCATGGTGGAACTGGTGCGCCCCGAATGGTGGGACACCATTGACGACGCCATCATGAACTGCATCCAGGGCGGCGCGCCCTTCGACGTCGAGGTGCAGATGGAAGCGCGCCGGCCGGCGCCGCTGTGGGTCCGGGTGACGGGCGAGGCGCAGCGCAACCCCGACGGCCTGGTCTGCAGCGTCCAGGGCACGCTGCACGACGTCTCGGGCAAGCTGGCGGCGGTCGAGCAGTTCCGCCAGCTCAGCGAGCAGTTCAGCACCACGCTGGAGAGCCTGACCGACGCCTTCTTCACCGTCGACCGCGAGTGGCGCTTCACCTACGTCAACCGCAAGGCCGAGGCGCTGTTTCGCCATGCCCGCGCCGAACTGCTCGGGCGGGTGATGTGGGAAGTCTTTCCCAGCTCGGTCGGCTCGGTGATCCAGGGCAACTACGAGCTGGCGCTGGCGGCGATGCAGCCGGTGGTGTTCGAAACCTTCTCGTCGGCGCTGCAGCTGTGGCTGGAAGTGGCGGCCTATCCCGATGCCGAGGGGCTGGCGGTGTACTTTCGCGACGTCAGCGGGCACCGCGAGGTGCGCGAGGCGCTGGTGGAGAGCGAGGAGCGCTACCGGCTGCTGTTCGAAAGCAGCGCCGACGCGATCTTCGAGGTGGTGCCGGACGGCACCATCCTGCACGCCAACCCGGCTGCCTGCCTGCTGTTCGGGATGACCGAGCAGGATCTTCTGCTCGCCGGCAGTGCCCGCCTGGTCGCGGCCGATGACCAGCGGGTGCGGGCGCTGCTGGCGGCGCGCGACCAGCACGGCAAGGCCAAGGGCGAACTGACCGTGCTGCGCGGCGACGGCTCCCGGCTGGAGGTGGAGGCGACCGTCGGCACCTACACCACGATGGAGGGCAAGACGCTGCTGAACGTGGTGCTGCGCGACATCACGCAGCGGCTGCGCCACCAGCAGGAGATCATGCAGCTGAACGCCGAACTGAACGAGCGGGTGAAGGCGCGCACGGCGCAGCTGGAGAGCGCCAATTCGGAACTGATGTCGTTCGCGCACGCGCTGGCGCACGACCTGCGCGCGCCCATCGCCACCATCCTGGGCTTCAGCACGATGCTGGGCGACACGCTGGAGAAGGTGGGCGCCGAGCGGATCCGCCATTACCTGCAGCGCATCCGCGTCGCCGCCCGCCAGATGGACGACTTCATCGGCGCGCTGCTGGCGATGGCCAGCGTCGCCCAGTCCAGCATGGACAAGGGCGAGGTGGACCTGAGCGCGGCGGCGCGCGGCGTGCTGGCCGATCTGCAGGAGCGCGAGCCGCAGCGCAAGGTGGTGGCGCACGTGCAGGACGGCATGGTGGTGCACGGCGACGCCAACCTGCTGCGGGTGGCGGTGGAGAACCTGGTGGGCAACGCGTGGAAGTTTTCCGGCGGCCGCGAGGTGTCCGAGATCTCGCTGACGGCGCAGGACCAGGCCGACGGCGAGATCGTCTACTGCGTCAAGGACAACGGCGCCGGCTTCGACATGGCCTACGCCGACAAGCTGTTCGGCAACTTCCAGCGGCTGCATTCGCAGGACGAATTCCCCGGCACCGGGGTCGGCCTGGCCAACGTGCGGCGCATCGTCGGCCAGCACGGCGGCCGGGTATGGGGCGAGTCGCAGCCGGCGCAGGGTGCGACCTTCAAGTTCACGCTGGAGCCCAAGCCGAAGGCTGCTCCGGCCCCGCCTTAAGTCCCGCCCGCTGCCGCTTTCTTGCCGCGCGCAAAGCGCCACCACGGCAACTGCTGCTTGAGGCTGAGCACCTCGCCGCTGCGGTATGGTTCGTAGCCCGCCAGCTGCGCGATGCGGGCCTGCCAGGCCTGGCTGCGCAGCACCTCGCGCAGCGCCAGCATCGGCGGCTGCTCCAGCGCCGAGCGCAGGCACACCAGGTAATACGCCTCCTGCACCAGCGGCACGAAGTCCAGGTGGCGGGCCCGCGCAGCCGCTTCGATCGCCAGCCCGGCATCGGCCGCGCCGGAGGCGACGGCCTGCGCCACCGCCGCATGCGAGGGCTCGGTGCGGTCCCAGCCGGCGATGCGCGCCGGATCGGCGTTCGCCTGCGCCAGCAGTTCCTCGGCCAGCAGCCGGGTGCCGGTGCCCAGCGCGCGGTTGACGTAACGCGCGCCCCGTCCCTCCAGGTCCGCCAGCGAGCGCAGCCGCAGCGGATTGCCGCGCGCGACCACCAGGCCCTGGCTGCGGCGGGCAAAGCCGATGATCTTGTGCCGGCCCGGCTGCAGCAGCGGCTGGTAGGTGCGCTGCGCCAGGCCCGGCTTGCCGCCGGCCGCGCCGCCGGCCGGCTGCGGCGGCGTGTGGAAACCGGCCAGCACGCAGCGGCCCTCGTTGAGCGCGCCGATCGCGTCCACGCTGCCGGTGAAGCGGATGTCCAGGTGCAGGCGCGACTGCGCGGCGGCGTGCTCGCGCAGCGCCACCAGCGCGTCGTCGTGGCTGGCGTACAGCGTCAGCACATGGGCGCTGTCGTCGTAGGCGACGGCGAAGGCGCGTTCCAGGTCGGCGTGCAGCGCCTCGATCTGCGGCGCCAGCCGGGCCTGGGCCTGCTGCTCGGCCCACAGCAGCTTGTCGCCGAATTCCGAGAGCCGCGCCGCCTGGCCCTTCTCCCAGACGATCAGGCCGCGGCCCAGTTCCGCTTCCCAGCGCTTGAGCGCGCCCCACACATGGCGGTAGGACTGGCCCAGCGCCTTGGCGGCCGCGCCGATCGAGCCGTGCTGGCGCACCGCGTGCAGCACCTCCATCATCGGATTGCGGATCGCCTGCGGCCCGGCGTCGCGCGCAGTGAGGCTGTAGGAAAGTTCGATCGTCTTCACGCCGCAGGAGTATGCGCTATGCACACCGCTTCATAGCTCGTGAATCCCGATGCGGCACGCTGCGGCGGCCCGGTAGCATCGGTGCGATGAACACGTTTTCCGACAGCGCCGCGACCGCGCTGGAGCTGATCGCCGGCGCCGACCCGGTGCTGCTGGCCATCGTCGGCCGCTCGCTGGCGGTCAGCGGCATCGCCTGCCTGGCCGCCTGCGCCGCCGGCGTGCTGCTGGGCGCCTGGCTGGGCACGGCGCGCTTCGCCGGCCGCGGCGTGCTGCTCACGCTGCTCAACACGCTGCTGGCGCTGCCGTCGGTGGTGGTGGGGCTGGTGGTGTACCTGCTGCTGTCACGCTCGGGGCCGCTGGGCTTCCTGGGCTGGCTGTTCTCGTTCAAGGCGATGGTGATCGCGCAGACCATCCTGGTGCTGCCGGTGGTGACGGCGCTGACCCGGCAGGTGATCGAGGACGTGGACAGCGCCAATGGCGAACAGCTGCGGTCGCTGGGCGCCGGCGGCCTGCTGCGCAGCCTGCTGCTGGCATGGGACGAGCGCTACGCGCTGCTGACGGTGCTGATCGCCTCCTTCGGCCGCGCCGTCTCGGAAGTGGGGGCGGTGATGATCGTCGGCGGCAATATCGACGGCTTCACCCGCGTGATGACCACCGCCATCGCGCTGGAGACCAGCAAGGGCGACCTGCCGCTGGCGCTGGCGCTGGGCATGGTGCTGCTGGGCGTGGTGCTGGCGCTGAACGCGCTGATCGCCGGCCTGCGGCGCTGGCGGCTGCAGCGCAGCGACCGCCCGCTGTTGCTGCCGGTGGCCGCGTGAGCGGGCGCAGCGCCCCGGTGGGCGGCCTGCTGCAGCTCAAGGCGGTGGACCTGGAGTTCGGTGCGGTGCGCGCGCTGCAGGGCATCGACCTGCGCATCGGCGCCGGCGAGCGGGTGGCGCTGATCGGCGCCAACGGCAGCGGCAAGAGCACGCTGCTGCGCGTGCTGCACGGCCTGCTGGCGCCGACCCGCGGCGCGCTGCTGCGCGACGGCGCCGTCCGCCAGGCGATGCTGTTCCAGCGGCCCTACATGCTGCGCACCAGCGCGCTGAACAACGTGGCGCTGGGCCTGTGGATCGCCGGCCGCAAGTGGGCGCAGGCGCGCGAGGGCGCGCTGCAGGCGCTGGCGGCGGTGGAGCTGTCCGAGGTCGCGCTGCGCAACGCGCGCTCGCTCTCGGGCGGCCAGCAGCAGCGCCTCGCGCTGGCGCGGGCCTGGAGCCTGAAGCCCGACCTGCTGTTCCTGGACGAGCCGACCTCCAGCCTGGACCCGCACGCCAAGCGCGAGGTGGAGGCGCTGATGGCGCAGTTCGCGCAGGACGGCATGACGCTGGTGTTCGCCAGCCACAACCTGGGCCAGGTCAAGCGGCTGGCCACCCGGGTGGTCTACCTGGAGCACGGCCGGCTGCTGGCCGACCTGCCGGTGCACGATTTTTTCAACGGCCCGCAGTTGCGCGACACCTCGCGCGAGGCGGACCTGTTCCTCAAGGGAGAACTGGCTTGAACAAGAACTGGCTCCGGGGCGCGCTGCTGGCGCTGCACCTGCTGGCGGCGGGCGCAGCGGCGGCGGCGACGACGATCACGATGGCCTCCACCACGTCCACCGAGCAGTCGGGACTGTTTCCGCACCTGCTGCCGCAGTTCACCAGGGCCACCGGCATCGAGGTGAAGGTGGTCGCCGTCGGCACCGGCCAGGCGATCGACATCGCCCGCCGCGGCGACGCCGACGTGCTGTTCGTGCACGACCAGGCGGCGGAGCAAAAGTTCGTCGCCGAGGGCGGCGCGGCCAGGCGCTATCCGGTGATGTACAACGACTTCGTGCTGATCGGGCCGAAGGCCGATCCGGCCGGCGCCCGCGGCAAGGACATCGCCGCGGCGCTGGCCAGGATCGCCGCCGCCAACGCGCCCTTCATCTCGCGCGGCGACAAGAGCGGCACCAACGCGGCGGAACTGCGCTACTGGGCGCAGGCCGGGCTGGCCGGCAAGGGCAGCGGCTACAAGGAGTGCGGCTGCGGCATGGGCCCGGCGCTGAACATCGCCGCCTCCACCGGCGCCTATGTGCTGGCCGACCGCGGCACCTGGCTCAATTTCAGGAACCGGGCCGACCTCGCCGTGCTGGTGGAAGGCGACGCCCGCCTGTTCAACCAGTACGGCGTGATGGTGGTCAACCCGGTGAAGTTCCCGCAGGTGAAGGCCGCCGAGGCGCAGCAGTTCGTCGACTGGGTGACTTCACCGGCCGGGCAGGCCGCGATCGCCAGCTACAAGATCGGCGGCGAGCAGCTGTTCTTCCCCAACGCCGCCAGGTAGCAGTTCACGCGCGCTTGCGCAGGAACACGTGGGTGGCACGCTCGCCGGCGACCGACTTTTCCACCTCGTAGCCCAGCGCCCGCAGGTTCAGGCCCTGGAACAGGTTCTCGCCGGCGCCCAGCAGCACCGGCCGCACCGCCAGGTGCAGGTCGTCGATCAGCCCGGCCTGCAGGTACTGCCGCACGGTGGACGTGCCGCCGCCGATGCGCACGTCGCGCCCGCCGGCCGCCGCCCTGGCCTGCGCCAGCGCCGAGTGGATGCCGTCGGTGACGAAGCGGAATTCGGTGCCGCCCTTCATCGGCAGCGTCGCGCGCGGATGGTGGGTCAGCACGAAGGTCGGCACGTGGTAGGGCGGCTCCTCGCCCCACCAGCCCTTCCAGCTCTCGTCCGGCCAGGGGCCGCGCACCGGGCCGAACATGTTGCGCCCCATGATCCAGGCGCCGACGTTGTCGAAGCTCTGTTCGGCCATCGTGTTGTCGATGCCGGTCTCGCCGCCGCCACCGTCGCCGTGCATGGCGCGGAAGACGCGGGTCGGGAAGAACCATTCCATCAGTTCGGGGCCGTTGACGCCCAGCGGATGCTCCAGGTCCTGGTCGGGACCGGCGCTGTAGCCGTCCAGGGACACGGCGAAACTGAGGACACGGACTTTCTGCATGGGGGGATTCCTTCTTGGTGGATGCACGCGGAGCGTGCGGTTGGGGCGCGCGGCCTCAGGCATCCCAGTGGACGGCGAAGACCTGCGCGACCAGGGGATCGGCCTCGATCCGCTGCAGCGTTGCACTGAAGGCGGGACGGGCAGCGGCGAGGTGCGCCCGCGTGCCCGACCACTTCGACACCACGGCCGCGAGATAGTCGAGGGCACCGGGCCGGTCGCCGGCCAGGAAGGGCGTGGCGGGGAAGGTATCAGCGAAGATCTCCCAGTGCCGGTGCAGCTGGCGCCGCGCGGCAAGGCGCACCTGCTCCTGCGCCTCGGACGCGGTGGCGGTGGTCCAGCGCTCCGGATAATCGCCGATGCTGATCGCCGCATAGCAGTTGCTGGCGATGAAGACCAGGCCGCGCAGCGCCATTGCGCGCCCGCCCGGCGAATGCGGCAGCAGGCCGGTGTCCGGAAACTGCAGGCCCAGGTGGATCAGGAGGGCCGCACTCTCGGTCAGCACGGTGCTGTCGTCGAGCACGAGCGTGGGGATCTGTCCGAGCGGATTGAGCTTCGCAAGTTGGTCGCGCGCCGAATCCTGCTCCCAGGTCGCGGCCCGCACGATCCTGTAGTCCTGGCCGCAACGGCGCAGCGCGCATTCGACGGCGGCGGAGCCGGAGCCTCTGGCGCCGAACAGGGTGAGCATGGTCAGAGTTCCTTGCCGGCCCGCGCGCGGCCATCGGAGCTCGCTGCCAGGGCGGCATCGGTGACGGCGGCCCGTTCGGCCCTGGTCAGTTCCCGCACGGGTGCAACCGGCCGGCCGGTCGCGGCGTCGAAGAAGGGATTGTCGCGGTAGCGGCCGCGCAGCCGTGCCCAGGCGACCGGCGTGAGGATCCGCACCAGCGCCGCCACGGTGGCCAGCGGCGTGGCCTTGACGCTGCTCCTGGCGCTGTGCGTGTTGAGCAGCGCACGGACCGGGCCGAACGACTGCTGCAGCGTGGGCGGGCCGGCGGCCAGGCAGCGCTCGACCAGGCCGACGTAGGGCAGCTTCGCGTTGCGCGACGTGTTGCCGATCGGCGTGTTGCAGCAGCCCGCGTACCAGCGCAGCGGCCCCGTCCCGGACAGCGACATGCAGGCCAGCGCGCCGGTGCCCTGGCTGAAGTGGACCAGTGCCGGCAGCGTGGCGGCGATGGCGGTGCCGCCCAGCGGGTCCAGGATGGTGTCCGGCTGCTGCAGGAAATGGGCGTAGGCCTGGCAGTCCTTGCAGTAGCAGACCACGCGGGTGCCGGCGCCGGGGCGCACCACATGGCCCCTGACCGTGCCGCAGCGGCATTGCAGCGGGTGCCTGGTCACGCCGGCGATCCCCCGGCCGCCTGGCCCGCGATCCGGAAGCGCGCCACCACCTCGGTGAGGCGCTGGGCCTCGCCCTGGAACGACATGGAACCGGCCGCGGCTGCCTCCACCAGCGCCGCGTTCTCCTGGGTCACGGTTTCGAGGTGGACGATCGCCTTGTTGATCTCGCTGACCCCGGCGCTCTGCTCGGCCGACGCGGTGGCGATGGTGCCGATCAGCGCGTTGGCGCGCTGCACGCTCGACACGATCTCGTCGATGACCGTGCCCGCCGCCTCCACCTGGCGACTGCCCTCCGTGATCTCGCCGGCCGACTGCTCGATCAGCGCCCGGATCTCCTTGGCTGCCTCGGCGCTGCGGCCGGCGAGCGCGCGGACCTCGCTGGCCACCACGGCGAAGCCGCGGCCCTGGTCGCCCGCGCGGGCCGCCTCCACCGCCGCATTGAGGGCCAGGATGTTGGTCTGGAACGCGATGCCCTCGATGGCCCCGATGATGTCGGCCATGCGCTGGGAGCCCTGCTGGATCCGGCCCATGCCCTGCACCACCGCGTGCACCTCGCGGGCGCCGTCGCGGGCGACGGCCTCGGCCCGCTGCGCCAGCCCCGATGCAACCTTGCAGTTCTCCGCGTTCTGCCGGACGGTGGCGGACAGCTCCTCCATTCCCGAGGCGGTCTGCTCCAGCGTCGAGGCCTGCTGTTCGGTGCGCCGCGACAGGTCGGTGCTGCCGTCGGTGATCTCCCTGGCGGACCGGGCGACGGCGTCCGAGCTCTGGCGCACCTGGGCGACGATCTCGCCGAGGTTGCGGTGGATGTCGCCCAGCAGGCCGAGGAACATGCCGAAGTGCCCGCCGAGCCCGGCGGAATCGATCCTCGCCGTCAGGTCGCCGGCCGCCAGCCGCCGGAACGGGCCGAGCACGCGGGTCCAGCCTTCGTTGGCCTGCAGGTAGAACGCGATCATCACGTAGACCGCGAACAGCACGCCGGCGGCGATCCAGGCCTTGACCGCCGTGGAGGCCTGGGCCCCCGTCTCGTAATAGAGCAGCGCCAGCGGCAGGAAGAAGACGACCAGCATCAGCGGCAGCTTGCGTTCGTTCGGCAGCCGCAGCATCAGCCGCACGGCGGGCCAGAAAATCAGTTTCATGCTCGAACCTCCCCGGATTGCCGCGTCGCGGCGGCTCCGGCGTGCCTACGGGCACCATACCAAAGGCCCGGCGGAATCGCCAGCAGGACGAACGTCCGCGTGTGCGTCAAGCGGCACGGTTGCCGCGCAGCCATTCGTGCGCCAGGCAACCGTAGATGTTGGTGTCGGTGGCGACTCCCTTGCTGATCCAGCGCTGGCGGAACATGCCTTCGTGCACGAAGCCGAGCGACTGCAGCAGTGCATTCGACGCGGCGTTGCCGGGGTTCACTTCCGCCTCGATCCGGCGCACCGCCAGCTGGCCGAAGGCGTGCCCGCAGACCGCCAGCAGCGCTTCGGCCGCGTAGCCCTGGCGCCAGTGGGCACGGCCCACCACGTAGCCCAGCTCCAGCCGCGCGCTGCCTTCGTCGAAGCGGAACAGCAGCACCGTCCCGACCACCTTGCCGTCCGCGTTGCGCTCGATGACCAGCTGCCGCGACGTTCCGGTGGCATCCAGCGCCTCCATGCGCGCCAGCCAGGCGCGGCCGTCCTCGGCCGACTGCCAGGTCTTGTAGGGCAGGAAGCGGGTGACGGCATCGTCGCCGTTGACCTCCAGCAGGTCGTCGAGGTCGGCGCCGGCGACCGGGCGGACCGTCAGCCGCGGCGTGAGGATGGCTGTGATGGCGGGCAGGGGCATGGGTGCTGGCGGGTGGGCCGGTTGCAGGCGCGTTCAGAACCAGTGGTCGGCCACGCAGCGGCCGTCGGCCGGCAGGCAGAACCTCATGCGCCCGGCACCGGCATGCACTCCATCACTTCCACCGCCTCGCCGGGCAGCACCGCGAAATGGGGGTGCTTGTCGAACAGCCTGGCGGCGGCATCGTGCGAGTCCGCGGAAACCACCACATAGCCGCAGATGGCGTTGTGCGCATCGGTGATGCCCTTGCCCGACACCCGCTTGGTCTTGCCGATCGGGCCGCCGGCCACCACGATCTGCGCCTTGTGGTTCTCCATCCACGCATGCCACGCCGCGATGCCGGCCTGCGACCGCTTGTTGCGCTCGGACTCGCTGAGCGCGTTCCAGCCCGACTTCTCCACCGCTTCGGGGGTGCCATTGAATATGGCGAGGAAATTCTTCATGAGGAGGCTCCTTGTCTGGGATGTGGGCGTGCACTCCCGGTTGAAATGCATGTTCCCACTAGGACGACGAACAAGGGCGGTGGAAATCGACATCGGCCGCGCGGGCAGTGCCGTTGCTGACGCCAGGATACTGGAGCCAGCGCATCGCGACGTTGAGTTCACGGACCACGGCTTCGGCCTGGATCGTCGCGCCGCCGCCCAGTTCCATCGACTCCGTCGTGTGCGCGTCGTCGACCAGCGTCAGGTCGTAGCCGCGATCCAGCGCTCCATACGCGGTGGCGCGAATGCACCAGTTGCTTTGTGCACCGGCCAGCACGATGTGGGTGGCGCCCAGGGCGGCGAGTTCGGCGTCCAGCGAGGTCTGCTCGAACGACGAGTTGTACTGCTTGTGGACCAGCGTCTCGCCGCCGGCCGGCCCCAGTTGCGGCACCCACTGCCACTGGGCCGACCCCAGGGGCAGCTCCTCGTTCGAATGCTGGACCCAGATCACCGGCACTGCCTGCGCGCGGGCGCGCTCGACGGCGCGGGCGATGTTGCCGATGACGCGCTGGGCCTCCCAGGCCTGCTGCATGACGCCCACCTGGACGTCGACCACGACCAGGGCCGGAATGTTGCCTTTGCGCACGGTTGCCATCTGCGGGTTCCTTCACGGAGCTTTCTTGGCCGGCTGGCCCCGGTGGTCGGCGCTGCCTGCCTCCCGGCTCTGCACGAACGCGACAAATGCGCGCACATACCGCCGCACGCGCCATCGCTGGAATACGGTCAGCACAATGCCGCCCAGGACCACGGTCGTACCGGCGCTGTCGCCGAGCAGGGGCGACGGATGGAAGAAGGCAATCGCCAGGACGAACGACAGCCACGCGATGTAGAGCGTCAGCATGAGCGGCTCCCGCTTGACCAGGTCGGAACAGCGCCGGGTGATCACATTGCGCTGCCACGGCTGGAACTGCCGCAGCTCGGGGAAGCGGTAGAACAATTGCGCGTGGCGGGCCATCGCATTCTTGCGGCGCTCGGACTCGCCCCGTGCCTGCTCGAGCAGGACACGTGCGATCGCGTCGGCGGCTTCCCTGGAAATCATGCGACCCCCTGCAGGCTGATGGCGGGACCGCGGTTTGCGCAGGCTTCGCCGCGACGCGGAAGGCCCCGGTCTCGCCCGTGTGGTTGATTGACCTCTGGGTTGTCATCGTATCGGATCCGAAGCCCAGCAATGGCGTGGGATGGGCAGGCACAGGCAGCGCGGCCAGCCGCGGGACGGCTGGCCGGATGTCGCTCGGAACAGGGCAAGGGCGACGCGACTGCAGCGGCCGCCAGGCCCGGGTGCCGTCCTCAGTTGGCCTTGGCGGCGGCGGCGGCGGCGACCGGGCTCTGGGCCGGCAGGTTCTGCGGGTTGGCCCGGCCCTGGGTCGCGGACAGCAGCGCGTTCTGCTCGCGCAGCAGGCTGATGATCTGCTCGTTCTGCTCGCGCAGTTGCGGCAGGACGGACATCACGAGTTTGGGCGGCGAATTCTCGGGCAGGCTGACCATCATGCGTTCCATGCGGCCCACCATGCGGTGGCGGACAGCATCGCCGATGCGTTCGCGCTTTGCCCTCAAGAGAAGGCCAAGCCCGAGCAGCCCGCCGGCGGCTGCCACTCCGAGGCCGAGGGGTCGGTTCATGTTTCCTCCCTGCTTCTGTCCGAACGGAACAAGGCACGCACTACGAGCGTCACGCCGAGCGCGATGAACACGAGCGGCATCAGGCCGCCCGGAATGCGCTCCAGCCCGAAGCGCTCGCCGAGCACGTGCCAGCCGCCCCATACGAGCATGGCGATGCCGATCGCCAGGCCGAACACCTCGACGCGCAGCCCCAGGTAGACGCGTGCTGCCTGCACGCCGACGGCGATGACCCCGGCGCCGAACACGCCGGCCGGCCAGCCGACGTCGGCCAGGAAGGCCGCACCGATCCAGATGAACATCAGACCCCAGGAGAAGACGGTGAGTCTGTCGGACGGGGTGCGGCGCGGATTGGCAGGCAGATGGGCTTGGAGACCGTTCACGGTGGACACTCCTGGACGCTGGGTGATCCCACTATAGGCAGGGCAACCAGCCAGGTGTTGACGCGGATCAAGTGCTTGCGGTGGCGTCACCCGGCGAGCTGCCGGCGCTTCGCAGGGCGGCCAGTTCGGCCAGTGCCTTGCGCGATGACTGCTGCCGCGGCTCGCCGAGCTGGACCCGGATCGCGAGCTCTTGCGAGATGTTCTTCTGCGCGTCGTCGAGCCGTCCCTGTTCCACCAGGCTGCGGCCCCAGTGGTGCAGGATCAGCGCTTCCACCCGTCGCCAGCCTCCTGCGCGGGCGAGGTCCAGGGCCAGCATGAAATAGCGCTCCGCCTCGGCGTGCCTGCCGCAGTACTGCAGGGCCGTGGCGTAGGCGTTCCAGAACCACGCGGCCGGTTCGTGCCCTGCGGCGGCCTGCGCCGCATCCGCATGCAGTTGCAGCAGTTCCACCGCGGCGACCTCCATCCGGGCCGTCGTGAGCATGGTGCCCAGGTCGGCTGCCAGCTCCACGATGCGCGCCGCGCCAGCGCCGGCCGCGGCGGCGAGTTCTTCGCGCGTGCTGTGAATGCTGCGCGAAAGAGCTTGCGCATCCGGCGCGGAGAAGCGCATGAACTGGGGAACGGGCTGGGGCATGGTGACCGCGGCGGCGGCTCAGGCCGCCGGGGGCCCGACCGGCTTGTACATCGTGATGTTGGTCGGCTGGTAGCCCAGCTTTGCGTAAAACGCCTGCGCCACCCGATTCTGGCCAACCACATGCAACTCGATCCCCGACAGCCCCATGGCGCCGGCTTCGGCTTCGAGCGCGCGAAAGGCGAGGGTGGCGTGGCCGTGGCGCTGGTGCTCCTTCCGTACTTTCACGTCGTAGACGAAAGCGACTCGGCCGCCGGCGCGCTCCTTGCCGGCGACCCGGAGCCGGCCGACCGCAGCAGCCTGCTCCGCGGCTGCCGTTGGTCTTTGCAGCCGCTTTCTCGCGGCGCACTTGTTCACCGCCGCCCCGCGATCAGCGACCACAGTAAGCCTGCACTTCGGCAGCGTAGTCATGCCTGCCTCGCCTGAATGTCCCGCGCCATTGGTATTGGAAGGGATAGTTCGCCATGGAAGCCTTTTCCTTCTCGTTCAGCATCGAGTACAGCTCCGGCAGGTTCCTGCAATAGCGCTCCTGAACGAACTGCCTTTCGCGTTCTGTTTGCGCGATGTCCTTCGCTTGCAGGAAGGCTTCATACCACGCCCTGTACTCCTCGGCATGTGCGGGGCTGCCGTCGAGATGAAAGACGTTGCCCGAACGCGAAGGAGTGATCGCCGTCAGCCGGAGCATGACCACGTCGGCGTCCGCCGTCAGGTACCGGTACCTCGGGATCTTTTCATAGTTCGTATAGGCATACCCGACGTGAATCTCGGCGGAGTCCTGGTATCCGGGCTTGCGCACGCGCACGTAGGCAAAGTCGCAGCCGACAACCTGCAGGAACGAGAATTGGTACATCCCGTCCTTGTCCGAAGTGACCGTGACATCCCTCACCTTCGCTGAACCGTGACCGAGCAGGGTCCGGCGGCATTCCATCGCGACAGTCGCGCCTTCGATCGGTTGCTGCGTCGTCGTGTCCAAGACCTGGCCATCGCCCCCCAGCATCTGCTGTCCCGAAGCCGACAGACTGGTCAGCGCGCCGGCCAGCAGCCAGAGCCACTTCGCCGACAACACGACGTCGGCGCGCAATGCGTTCATGCCGGACGGCCAACGGATGCAGTGCTGGCGATGCGACTGCAAGTGCTTCCCTGGGCAGGCCATCCACGACATGGTTTGTCGCATTCAAAGTGGCGTCAAAGTGCACAACAGATATGAAGCAGTGTCGCCATCGTCAGGGCCGGCGCGTATCACTCCGTCCGGAAGATGGATCGCGCGCACACCAGAAGCGCCGCAACGGCCGGCGTCACTTTCGCCCCAGCTTGCGGTAGACCGTGGCCCGGCTGATGCCCAGCGCCCTGGCGGCTTCCTGCACGTTGCCGTGCGCCTGGTCGACCGCGCGGCGGATCAGCGCCGCCTGGACGTCGCGCAGCGGCAGCGGCCGCTCGATGCCGGGTGCATGGCCGACCGGCCCGGCGCCGGGCGTCTGCGCCAGCACCTGCAGCACCAGCCCGGACCACAGCGGCACCTCGACCGCGCGGCCGCGGCGGGCGGCGTCGAATAGCAGCTCCCACGGCATCGCGAACAGCTCGCTGCAATGCACCGGCAACTGGCCTTGCGCCAGCTGCGCCACCATCTGCCGCGCCGCCGTGTTGGCCGTCACCACGTGGCCGTCCAGGTCCAGCCCCAGCAGGCCGTCGCCGTCGTCGCCCAGGGTGCAGCCCGGCCAGTTCACGCGCAACAGCAGCACGTGCTGCTGCGCCAGCGCCAGCGAGTTCTCGATGCTGCGCGCCCACTGCGCCACCAGGTGCTTGAGCTCGGGCCGCTCGGGCACCTCGATGCCGGTCAGGTCCAGCATGCCGGCGCAGCGGCCGTCCGGCCCGAACAGCGGCGCGCCGGCGCAGCTGAACACGGCGGTGTCGTCGAAAAAGTGCTCGCCTCGGTGCAGCCACACCGGCCGCAGCTCGGCCAGCACGGCGCCGATCGCGGTGGTGCCGACCGCACGTTCCGACAGATCCACGCCCACCCGCGCCAGCAGCCGGGCCCGGCGGTCGTTGCCGACCGGGCCGTTGACGTCGATCACCATGCCCTGGGCGTCGGTGAGGATGGCGAAGTAATGGCTGTTGGCGATCGCCCGCCCCAGCTGGTCCAGCAGCGGCCGCGCCACCTCGAGCAGCGCGTGGTTGCCTTCCTCGGCGCGGCGCCGGGCCTGCGCCGGCACCACGTCGAACGTCAGTCGCTGTTCAGGCTGGCGCCCGGCCTGCAGGCAGCGCTGCCAGGAGCGCTCGATCCAGCTGCGTTCGCCGCCGCCGTCCGCCAGCAGCGCGGCGGCCGGGCGGCGTTCGGTGATGACCGTGCGCCGCAGCTGGTCGATCTGCGCGAGCCGGTGCTGCGCCGGGGAATCGAGAGTGGCAACCATGTGGATCCGGAGTGCGGTGGATGAGCTCGCCGGGCGTGGCGGATCGCCATTGTTTCATTTTGAGAATTTCATGTCTCGCCCAATCCAACCTAGGGTTTGCGCTAGGTATCCTGCCCGACCCGGGTTCAACAATGAAACGCGTTTTTTGCCACCCCAAGGAGTCCCGCAATGCAAGTCCAGCTCAATGTCAACGGCCAGTCGCGCAGCGCCGACGTGGCCCCCAACACGCTGCTGGTGCAGATGCTGCGCGAGCAGCTGCGCCTGACGGGCACCCACGTCGGCTGCGACACCGCGCAGTGCGGGGCCTGCACCGTCATCGTCAACGGCCGCGCGATCAAGTCGTGCAACACGCTGGCCGCCCAGCACATCGGCGCCGATGTGACGACCATCGAAGGACTGGCGGCGGCGGACGGCACGCTGCATCCGATGCAGGCCGCTTTCAAGGAATGCCACGGGCTGCAGTGCGGCTTCTGCACGCCGGGCATGGTGATGAGCGCGGTGGACCTGGTCAAGCACCATCCCAACTCCAGCGAGGAGGAGATCCGTGCCTTGCTGGACGGCAACATGTGCCGCTGCACCGGCTACCAGAACATCGTCAAGGCCATCCAGGTGGGCGGCCAGGCCATGGCCACCGCCAACGTCTGAACCCACAGGAGAACGACATGGGTGCATCCGATTTCTCCGGCCTGCCGCACATCGGCGAGGCCGTGAAGCGCAAGGAAGACTATCGCTTCCTCACCGGCTCGGGCAATTACACCGACGACATCGTGCTGGCCAACCAGGCGTACGCCGTGTTCGTGCGCTCGCCGCACGCCCACGCCGTGATCAACTCCGTGGACACCGCGATCGCCGCCAAGATGCCGGGCGTGGTGGGCATCTTCACCGGCAAGGACATCGAGGGCAAGATGGCCGGGCTGCCCTGCGGCTGGCTGATCAACAACCCGGACGGCACCCCGATGAAGGAGCCGCAGCATCCGGTGCTGGCGATCAAGAAGGCGCGTTACGTCGGCGACCAGGTGGCGATGGTGGTGGCGGAGACGCAGGAGCAGGCGCGCAACGCCGCCGAGGCGGTGGTCGTCGATTACGGCGTGCTGCCGGCGGTGGTCAGCGTGGCCGACGCGGCCAAGAAGGCCAGCGGCGTCACCCTGCACGACGAAGCGCCCGACAACCAGTGCTACAAGTGGGCGATCGGCGACAAGGCGGCGGTGGATGCGGTGTTCGCCAAGGCGGCCCACGTCACCCAGATCGACCTGGTCAACAACCGGCTGGTGCCCAACGCGATCGAGCCGCGGGTGGCGATCGGCAGCTACGCCCGCGCCACCGAGGAATACACGCTGTACGTCGCCAACCAAAACCCGCACGTGGAGCGGCTGCTGATGACGGCCTTCGTGCTGGGGCTGCCCGAGCACAAGGTGCGCGTGATCGCGCCGGACGTCGGCGGCGGCTTCGGCTCCAAGATCTTCCTGTATGCCGAGGACGTGTGCCTGACCTGGGCGGCCAAGCAGCTCAATCGCAGCATCAAGTGGACCTGCGAGCGCTCGGAGAGCTTCCTCACGGATGCGCACGGCCGCGACCACGTGACGCACGGCGAGATGGCGATGGACGCCAACGGCAAGTTCCTGGCGATGCGCGTGCACACGGACGCCAACCTGGGCGCCTACCTGTCGACCTTCTCCACGGCGGTGCCCACCATCCTGTACGCCACGCTGCTGGCGGGGCAATACACCACGCCGCAGATCTACGTCGAAGTGGACGCGTGGTTCACCAACACCGCGCCGGTGGATGCCTACCGCGGCGCCGGCCGGCCGGAAGCGACCTATCTGCTGGAGCGGCTGGTCTCGCGCTGCGCCTGGGAGCTGGGCATCGGCCAGGACGAGATCCGCAAGCGCAACTTCATCACCACCTTCCCGTACCAGACGCCGGTGGCGCTGCAATATGACACCGGGGATTTCGCCAGCTGCATGAGCAAGGCGCAGTCGCTGGGCGAGGTGTCCGGCTACGCGGCGCGCAAGGCGGCGACGGAGGCCAAGGGCAAGCTGCGCGGCATCGGCTACTCCAGCTACATCGAGGCCTGCGGCATCGCGCCGTCCAACATCGCCGGCGCGCTCGGCGCCCGGGCCGGGCTGTTCGAATGCGGCGAGATCCGCGTGCACCCGACCGGCAGCGTGACGGTGTTCACCGGCTCGCACAGCCACGGCCAGGGCCATGAAACCACCTTCGCGCAGGTCGTCGCCGCCCGGCTGGGCATCGCGGTCGATGCGGTGGACGTGGTGCACGGGGACACCGGCCGCGTGCCCTTCGGCATGGGCACCTATGGCTCGCGCTCGATCTCGGTCGGCGGCGCCGCCATCATGAAGGCGCTGGACAAGATCGAGACCAAGGCCAAGAAGATCGCGGCGCACCTGATGGAGGCCAGCGACGCCGACGTGGAATTCTCCAACGGCGAGTTCAAGGTCAAGGGCACCGACAAGAAGGTGACCTTCGGCCAGGTGGCGCTGACGGCCTACGTGCCGCACAACTATCCGCTGGACAAGCTGGAGCCGGGCCTGAACGAGACCGCCTTCTACGACCCGACCAACTTCACCTTCCCGGGCGGCACCTACATCTGCGAGGTGGAGGTGGACAAGGCAACCGGCGAGGTCAAGGTGGACAGCTTCACCGCGGTGGACGACTTCGGCACCATCATCAACCCGATGATCGTGCAGGGCCAGGTGCACGGCGGCATCGCCCAGGGCCTGGGCCAGGCGTTGATGGAGAACTGCGTGTACGACAACCAGAGCGGCCAGCTGCTGACCGGCAGCTTCATGGATTACGCGATGCCGCGCGCCGAGGACTTCCCGCCGATCAAGCTGGGGACGGTGTGCACGCCCTGCACCCACAACCCACTGGGCACCAAGGGTTGCGGCGAGGCCGGGGCGATCGGCTCGCCGCCGGCGCTGATCAACGCGGTGCTCGACGCGCTGGCGCCGCTGGGCGTGAAGGACCTGGACATGCCGGCGACGCCGCACCGTGTCTGGGAAGCGATGGACAAGGCGCGCAAGCTGGCGCAGTAGCAGCAAAGGAATCACCATGTACACCTTCACACTCGAACGGCCCACCACCCTGGCCGACGCGGTCCGCCTGGCAGCGGCCGGCGCCAAGCCGCTGGCCGGCGGCCAGACCCTGCTGGCCTCGATGAAGCTGCGGCTGTCGGCGCCCGAGCAGCTCGCCGATCTCTCCGCCGTCCAGGAGCTGACCGGCATCCGCAAGGAAGGCAACGCGCTGTCGATCGGCGCGATGTCGCGGCACATGGACGTCGCCACCAACGCGGAGGTCAGGGCGGCCTATCCGGCGCTGGCGGCGCTGGCCGACGGCATCGGCGACCGCCAGGTGCGCGCGCTGGGCACCATCGGCGGCTCGGTCGCCAACAACGACCCGGCGGCCTGCTACCCGTCGGCGGTGCTGGCCTCCGGCGCGACCATCGTCACGGACCGGCGCGAGATCGCGGCCGACGACTTCTTCCAGGGCATGTTCACCACGGCGCTGGACGGCGGTGAGCTGATCACCAAGATCCGCTTCCCGATCCCGAAACGCGCGGTGTACGAGAAGCTGCGCCAGAAGGCCTCGCACTTCCCGCTGGTCGGCGTGTTCATCGCGCAGTACGACAACGGCGTGCGGGTCGCCGTCACCGGCGCCAGCAACGGCGGCGTGTTCCGCCACACCGGGCTGGAGCAGGCGCTGACGCGCAGCTTCACGGCGGACGCCGCCAGCAAGGTGAAGATCGACGCCACCGACCTCAACTCCGACCTGCACGCGACCGCCGCTTACCGCGCCAACCTGATCAGCGTGCTGGCGCAGCGCGGCGTCAACCGGATGCTTGATCACTGAAAAATCGCAGAGGCGATTTTTCAGTGGCTGATCAGTGTCAAGAGGACCGGCAAAGCCGGATCCTCCTGACAAGGGGAACCTGGCTGCGCGTTGCTGCGCCAGGTTCGTCGTAGGGTCGGGCCTCTGCTGAACATCATTTTGTTAACAGGTACCCTAGCGCAATGAATCTTTCCGCGCCTGCATCGACAGCCCCGTTTTCCACCGTCGACGCTGTCGTGCAGGCGCTGGAAGGCGAGGGCTACTTCGCCGACCGCCGGCTGGCCACCGCCGTGTTCCTCGCGCTCAAGCTGCAGCGCCCGCTGCTGCTGGAAGGCGAGCCGGGCGTGGGCAAGACCGAGCTGGCCAAGGCGCTGGCCAGCGCGCTGCAGCGGGCCCTGATCCGGCTGCAGTGCTACGACGGGCTGGAACACCGCGAAGCGCTCTACGAATGGAATTACGCCGCGCAGCTGCTGCACATGCGCGCGGCGGAACTGACCCATGCCGGCTCGGTCGGCGCCGAATCGGTGGAGCGCGAGGTGTACACGGACCGCTACCTGATCCGCCGGCCGCTGCTGCAGGCGCTGCAGACGCCCGAGCCGGGCGCGGTGCTGCTGATCGACGAGGTGGACCGTGCCGACGAGCCGTTCGAGGCCTTCCTGCTGGAGTACCTGGGCGAATACCAGGTGAGCATCCCCGAGATCGGCACCATCAGCGCGCTGGCCACGCCGGTGACCATCCTCACCAGCAACCGCACGCGCGAGCTGCATGACGCGGTCAAGCGCCGCTGCCTGTACCACTGGGTGGACTATCCCGAGCGCGAGCGCGAGCTGGCGATCGTGCGGGCCCGCGTGCCGCAGGCCAGCGAGGCGCTGTCGCGGCAGGTGGCGGAGTTCGTCGCCCGGCTGCGCAGCCAGCCGTTCGCCAACGCCTTCCAGCGCGCGCCCGGCATCGCCGAGAGCGTGGAGTGGGCCAAGGCGCTGGTGGCGCTGGACACGCTGGTGGTGGACCCGGAAGTGGTGGCGGACACCGCCGGCATCCTGTTCAAGCAGCGCGAGGACGTGGCGGCGCTGACGCGCGAGCTGGCCGTGGAGCTGCTTAGGCCGGAAGAAGCGCCGGCGAACTGAGGGCCTGCCATGCGACTGGGCGACGCGCGCGCCGGCAAGCTGGCCGACAACATCACCGGCTTCGGGCGGGCGCTGCGGCGCGCCGGGGTGCCGGCCGACAGCGCGCGCATGGCGCTGGCGACGCAGGCCGCGCAACTGGTCGGCGTGGCCAGCAAGGCCGACCTCGGCGCCGCGCTGGAGACGGTGATGATCAGCCGCGAGCAGGACCGGCAGGTGTTCCGCGAGCTGTTCGACGCCTATTTCAGCGATCCGGAAATGGCCAACAAGCTGCTGGCGCAACTGCTGCCCAGCGCCGAGGGCAGGGCCGAGCCGAACAAGCGCCGGCCGCGGGTGAACGAGGCGCTGGCGCCGGCCCGCGCGCTGGGCGCCAGCGCGCCCAAGGCCGACAAGGAAGTGGACTTCGACGCCGCGATGACGGCCAGCGACATCGACATCCTCAAGCACGCCGACTTCAACGGCCTGTCCGCGTCCGAGTACCGGCTGGTGGAGCAGCTGGCGCGCGACATCGCGCTGCCGGTGCCGCGGCTGTCGGCCCGGCGGCTGCAGCCGGGGGCGCGCGGCGCGACGCTGCACTGGCCCGGCGTGCTGCGGCGGGCGGCGCGCACCGGCGGCGAGCTGCTGGAGCTGCCGCGCCTGCGCCGGCAGGAGCAGCCGCTGCCGCTGCTGGTGCTGGTGGACGTGTCCGGCTCGATGGAGCGCTATGCGCGGCTGCTGCTGGCCTTCCTGCATGCGGCCACGCGCGGGCTGCGGCGCGACGTGTTCGCCTTCGGCACCCACCTGACCGACCTCACGCCGGCGTTCCGGCTGGCCGACACCGACGCCATGCTGGCGGCCGCCAGCGCCGCCATCGACGACTTCGCCGGCGGCACCCGGCTGGGCGATTCGCTGGCGACGCTGCGCCAGCGCCACGCGCGCCGGCTGGTCGGCCGCCGCACGCTGGTGCTGCTGATCACCGACGGCCTGGACACCGGCGAGCCCGAGGCGCTGGAGACCGAGGTGCAATGGCTGGTGCGCCACAGCCGCAAGCTGCTCTGGCTCAACCCGCTGCTGCGCTTCGACGGCTATGCGCCGGCGGCGCGGGGCGCGGCGGTGCTGCACCGGCACGCGCATGGCATGCTCGCAGTCCACAATCTGAGCAAACTGAAGGACCTGGCGGCTGGGCTGGCCGCGGTCATGAACAACAAGGACTGAACATGGACATGGAAGGCAGCCGCGCGCTCGCGGTCACGCAGCAGCAGGCATGGGACGCGCTCAACGACCCGCAGGTGCTCAAGACCTGCATCCCCGGTTGCGAGAAGATCGAGGCCAGCGGCGACAACCAGTACGCCGTGGCGCTGGCCGTGAAGATCGGACCGGTGCAGGCCAAGTTCAACGGCAAGATCACGCTCAGCGAGGTCAACGCGCCCGACAGCTACACCATCACCTTCGACGGCCAGGGCGGCGCCGCCGGTTTCGGCAAGGGCGTGGCCCGGGTGAAGCTGTCGCCCCTGCCCGACGGCCCGGGCTGCCTGCTCGAATACAAGGTGCAGGCGCAGGTGGGCGGCAAGATCGCCCAGCTGGGCCAGCGGCTGATCGACGGCGTCGCCAAGGGCATGGCCGAGGATTTCTTCAAGCGCTTCGACGCCGAGATGCAGCGCGTGCATCCGCAGGCGTATGCGGCGCGGCAGGCCGCGGCGGAAGCGGTCGCCGAGGCGGCCGGCGGCATCGGCGCCGTGCCGTCGGCGGCGGTGGCGAACCCGCAGGGCGTCACCGTGCCCACCTGGGTCTGGGTGGCGGTGGCCTTCGCGGTCGCGGTGGTGATCCTCCTGTTCGTCAAACGCTAGCCCGGGCCGTGCGCGGGGCATTCGGATGACCGCGACCGGTCCGCTGCGCCGCGCCGCCATGCTGGCTGGCCTGGCGCCGCTGCTTGCATTCGCGCAGCCACCCGATGCCGACGCCGTGCACGCGCTGCAGCCGGTGGAGGTGTTCGGCCGCACGCCGCTGCCGGGGCTGGTGAGCTCGCCGCAGTGGTATCCGGGCAATGTGCAGCTGGTAGACGACGGCGCCATCGAGCGCGGCAAGGCCGTCAACCTGCCGGACTTCATGAAGCGCCAGCTCACCGGCGTCACGGTCAACGAGGTGCAGGGCAGCCCGTTCCAGCTCGACGTGAACTACCGCGGCCATCGGCTGTCGCCGACGCTGGGCACGGCGCAGGGCCTGTCGGTGTACCTGGACGGCGTGCGCGTCAACGAGGCCTTCGGCGACGTGATGAACTGGGACCTGCTGCCGGAGGCGGCCGTCGCCAGCCTGGCGCTGATGCCCGGCTCCAATCCGCTGTTCGGCCTGAGCACGCTGGGCGGGGCGCTGGTGCTGACGACCAAGTCGGGCCTGAGCCACAAGGGCACGGAAGCGGATTTTTCGGTCAGCAGCACCGGCCGCCGGCGGCTGGACCTCGGCCACGGTGTGCAATGGCAGGGCGGCTGGCACGGCTACGCCGCCGCCACGCTGTTCGACGACAGCGGCTGGCGGGAACGCTCGCCGGGCCGGCTGGCCAACCTGTTCCTCAAGCTCGGGCGGCGGCAGGGGGCGGACGACTGGAGCCTGAGCTGGCTGGCGGCCGGCAGCCGGCTCACCGGCAACGGGCCCCTGAGCCAGTCGCTCTACGACGTCGATCCGCGCGCCGGCTACACCTTCAGCGACACCACGCGCAGCCGCACCTCGCTGCTGAATTTCAGCGGCACGCGCAGCCTGGCGTCAGGCGACAAGCTCTCGCTGGTCGCCTGGCACCGCGAGGGCCGGCGCCAGGGCAGCAACGGCGACGTCGCCGATGCGGCCGATGGCGACGCCGGCGCGCCGGCGGCAGTGCTGAACGACTCCACCGCGACGCAGCGGAGCAGCGGCGCCGGCCTGCAATGGACCCGCCAGGCCGGCCGCCACCAGTTCGCGCTGGGCGCCGATGCATCGGCCAGCCGCATCGGCTACCAGCAGAGCACCCAGGCCGGCAGCTTCGACGTGTCGCGGCTCGCGGTGGCCGATCCCGGCGCGCCGATCGAGCAGCAGGTGGCGCTGTCCGGCACCAGCCGCCAGGCCGGGCTGTTCGCCACCGACATCGTGAGCATCGGCGAGCGCACGCAGCTCACGCTGTCGGCGCGCTGGGACCGCACGCGGGTGAGCAACACGCTGACGTCCGGCGGCGCCAGCGGCACCGAGGCGTTCACCTTCAGCAAGCTGAACCCGGCGCTGGGCCTGGCCCATGCCTTCTCCCCGACGCTCAACGTGTTCGCCAACCTGTCGCAGGGCACCCGGGTGCCGACGGTGCTGGAGCTGGGTTGCGCCGATCCCGCGCGGCCCTGTGTGCTGCCCACCGGCCTGCAGTCCGACCCGGCCCTGCGGCAGGTGGTGGCCCGCACCGGGGAATTCGGTTTCAGGGCACGGCCGCTGCCGCCGCTGCAACTGTCGGCGGCGCTGTTTCGCACCGTGAGCCAGGACGACATCCTGTTCCTGCGCTCCGGCGTGTCGCAGGCCGGCTACTTCACCAACGTCGGCCAGACGCTGCGCCAGGGATTCGAGCTGTCGGCGCGCTGGCGCAAGGCACCGTGGCAATGGCATGCGGATTACAGCCATCTGGATGCGACTTACCGCAGCCAGGGCACGCTGCCCGGCCCGCTCAGCACGCCGCAGCGGCCCGACAGCTTCCGGCCCGGCACGCCGATCGCCGGCCTGCCGCGCCAGGTGCTCAAGCTGGGCATCGACTGGCAGGCCACGCCCGCGCTCACGCTCGGCGCCGACTGGCTGGCCGCGGGCTCGCAGGTGGTGGCAGGCAACGAGAGCGGCAACCGTCCCGAGCTGGGCCGGCTGGCGGGCTATGCGGTGCTGGATGCGCGCGTGGTGTGGCAGTTGCAATCGCGCTGGCAGGCCTGGGCGCGCGCGGGCAATGTGCTGGACAAGCGCTACGCGACGTTTGCCACCGGCAACCGCGATTTCTTTCCCGGCGGGCGGGCGCTCGGCCCGGGCCAGGAAGCGGCGGCCTCGCGCTTCCTGGCGCCGGGCACCGGCCGCAGCCTGACGCTGGGCCTGCGCTACGAATGGGACGAATGAGCCTCAGCGCAGGCTGGTGAGGTAGTGCGCGAGGTTCTCGATGTCGGTGTCGCTCAGCGTCTGCGCCACGCTGGTCATGCTGCCGGCGTCGTTGTTGCGGCTGCGCGTCTTGAAGTCGTGCAGCTGCTGCACGATGTAGTCGTATTGCTGGCCGGCCACCCGCGGGATCTCGTTCTGGCCCAGGAAGCCGCCGAGGTGGCACATGGTGCACAGCGTTTCGTCGGCCTTGGCCTTGCCCAGTTTCACCTTGGCGTCGTCGGCCTTGAAGGTCGAGGGCTTGAGCGGCTGGGCGGCGAAGAAGTTGGCCAGGTCGATCATGTCCTGCCGCGACAGCGGCTTGGCCATGGGCGACATCACCGGGTTGTTGCGCCGCCCTTCCTGGTAGTCGCGCAGCTGGATGTAGATGTAGCGCCAGGTCTGGCCGGCGAGGTTGGGGAAGTTGGGCGCGACGGAATTGCCGTCCGCCCCATGGCAGGCCGCGCACACCTGCGACTTGGCCCGGCCCGCCTCGACGTCCTGCGCCGGCGCCTGCGCCAGCGCGCCGCAGCACGCGGCCGCCAGCACGGCACACATCAGCGGGCCGATCGCTCTCAAGTCAGTCCGGCAGGGCGAACACCACCATCGTGTTGCCCCGCTTGTAGTCGAGCTGGGTGTTGCCGCCGCAGCCCATCGCGATGTATTGCTTGTTCTTCACCATGTACGAAACCGGCATCGCATTGGCGCCGGCGCCGCAGTTGAACTCCCACAGCAGCTTGCCCGTGCCCGCATGCAGCGCGCGGAACAGGCCGTTGCCTTCGCCGTAGAACACCAGGTCGCCGGCGGTGGCCAGCGCGCCGCCGATCAGGGGTTGCTCGGTGTCGAACTTCCACGCGATCTTGCCGGTGTCCACGTTCACCGCCGCCAGCCGGCCCCACTGCTTCTCGCCCTCGATCACCTTGAAGGCGCCGCCCAGCCAGAGCTTGCCGCCCGGGTACTTGGAGGGCTCCACGTGGTAGGTCATGGGCTGGTGCAGGTTCAGCGCGTAGGCCAGCCGGTGCTTGGCGTTGTAGGCCATCGGCGACCATTCGACGCCGCCGTTGGCGCCCGGCAGCATGCGCGAGCCGCCCGGCGTGGGCAGCACCCACATGTTCTCCTGCGGGATCATGGCTTCGGAGAAGCGGATCAGCTTGCCGGTCTCGCGGTCGTGGATGTAGATGTGGCCGGTCTTGCCGCCGTGCATGACGGCCGGCACCATCCGGCCCGAGCTGTCCTTCACGTCCAGCAGCACCGGCGGGCTGACCGCGTCCAGGTCCCAGACGTCGTGCGCGATGTACTGCGAATGCCACTTGTAGGCGCCGGTGTCCAGGTTCACCGCCACCATCGAATTGGTGTACAGGTTGTCGCCGGGGCGTTCGGCGCCGAACAGGTCGGGCGAGGGATTGCCGGCGACGAAGAAGATGGTGCGGGTCTTGAGGTCCACCGCCGGATTCATCCAGACGCCGCCGCCCAGCGTCTGGTAGAAGGACGCGTCGCGCGCCAGCGCCGCCTTCTCGGCCGCGATGTCGCGGTGCATGTTGCGGCCGGTGGCGTCGTTCTCCGCCCACACGCCCTCGTGGCCCTTCTCCGGGATGGTGTAGAAGGTCCAGAGCAGCTTGCCGGTGTTCGAATCGAAGGCCTTGACGAAGCCGCGGATGCCGTATTCGCCGCCGTTGGTGCCGATCAGCACCTTGCCGTCCGCCACCGTGGGCGCCATCGTTTCGCTGTAGCCCTTTTCCGGGTCGGCGATCTCGGTCTGCCACAGCACCTTGCCGGTCTTGGCATCCAGCGCCACCAGCTTGGAATCGAGCGTGCCCATGAACAGCTTGCCGCCCTCGATGGCGACGCCGCGGTTGTTCGGGCCGCAGCAGAAGGTCGTGATCGGACCCATGTTGTGCTTGTAGTGCCAGAACTCGTGGCCGGTGACCGCGTCCAGCGCATAGACGTGGTTGAACGAGGTCGTCATGTACATGATGCCGTCCACCACGATCGGCGCCGTCTCCATCGACTCGCGCACTTCGGTCTGGAACATGAAGACCGGCTGCAGCCGGCGCACGTTGCCGGCGTTGATCTGGCTGCCCGGATAGAAGCGGGTCTGCGCATAGCCGCCGTTGGTGTGCAGCCAGTCCTTGGACTGGCGGTCGGCGTCATTGAGCTGGGCCTGCGACACGTTGGGCGCGGTGGCGATTTCCCTGGGGCCGGCGTAGCGGCCCTGGCCCTGGATTTCCTGCGCGCCGGCCGCCCAGGCCAGCGTCCCGAGGGCGAAGACCGCGGCCAGCCGCAGCGTCGTGGACAGTTTCATTTGGCGTCTCCTCAATGCAATTGTTCGTGCGTTGCCATGACCGAACTACGGGCGCTGTTCGCGCTTCTCTGGGGCAGAATGCAGTATTAAGATTTCCCGCGCCGGTTGCAAGTGGCATTCCGGCCGGCGCATCGGAAACCCCGCTGCGTACGCCGAAATTCTCTTTTTGAGACAGACCATGAAGCAAGCAATCCGGTGGACGGTCCTGTGCCTGATCGGCGCGGTGGCCACGGCGGCGATGGCCCAGCAGGGAGCCGACCAGATCAACATCAACGGCCAGCTCGTCCTGGCCGCGCGCGGCGGCCTGGTGCCGCGGGTGAAGGCCCTGCTCGAGCAGGGCGCCAGTGTCAATTCGCGCGACCGCAACGGCGACACGCCGCTGAACATGGCGTCGGCCAGGGCCAATGCGCCGATGGTGGCCGCCTTGCTGGGCGCCGGCGCCGATCCCAACCTGCCCAACATCGCCGGCGTCACGCCGCTGATGGGCGCGGCGTTTGCCGCCAACGAGGAGATCTTCCGCTCGCTGCTGGCCGCCGGTGCCCGCACCGAACCCGTGGACCGGGTGCACAAGAACGCAGCCACCTACGCCGCGGCCAACGGCTGCACCGGCTGCATCCGGGCCCTGGTCGCGGCCGGCGTGCAGGTCAATGCGCGGCTGGAAAACGACCTGACCCTGCTGATGTGGGCGGCAGCCTATGGCCACGAGGACACGGTCAAGCTGCTGCTGGAGCAGGGCGCCGAGCGCAAGGCGCGCGATGCGCGCGGCAAGAGCGCCGCCGACATGGCGCGCGAGGGCAAGCACCTCGCGCTGGCCAGCCTGCTCGATTCCTGACCCGTATGCACGACGTCCAGTCTTTCGCGCGCCGTTGCGGCGCACCAGCCCTGCTGGCCGCCGCCATGCTGCCCCCGGGTGCCGCCATCGCCCAGCCGCAGCCGCAACCTCCCGTGCGCGAGGGCTTGCTCAGCCCGGTGGTGATCAGCGTCACGCGCGGGGTGGAGCAGCGTGCCTTCGACACCCCGGCCTCGGTGGACGTGGTGGATGCGGCGGTCATCCGCGACGCCGGCCCGCAGGTCAACCTGTCCGAAGCGCTGTCCCGGGTGCCGGGCGTGGTCGCGCTGAACCGGCAGAACTACGCGCAGGACATCCAGATCTCCTCGCGCGGCTTCGGCGCCCGCTCCACCTTCGGCGTGCGCGGCCTGCGGCTGTACGTGGACGGCATTCCCGCCACCGGGCCGGACGGGCAGGGCCAGGTCTCGCACTTCGACCTGGCGTCGGCGGCGCGCATCGAGGTGCTGCGCGGGCCGTTCTCGGCGCTGTACGGCAATTCGTCGGGCGGCGTGATCAGCATGTTCACGGCCGACGGCGGGCCGCAGACCATCGGCGAGATCGGCACGGCCTTCGGCAGCGACGGCCTGCGCCGCACCGGCCTGAAGCTGGGCGGCCAGCAGGGCGCGCTGCAATACAACCTGAGCGCCTCGCGCTTCGAGACCGACGGCAGCCGCCAGCACAGCGCCGCCGAGCGCACCGGCTTCAACGGCAAGGTCAAGTACACGCTGGACGCGGACACCCGCTGGACCTTCGTGCTCAACAGCGTGCGCATGCCCGACGTGCAGGATCCGCTGGGACTGACCCGGGCGGAGCTGCAGGCCGACCCGCGCCGGGCGACGCCGGCGGCACTGACCTTCAACACCCGCAAGTCGATCGACCAGACCCAGGGCGGCGTCGTGCTGGACCACCGCTTCAATCCTGGCAACGCACTGCAGGTGACGGCCTATGTCGGCGAGCGCGCCACCCAGCAGTTCCAGTCGATCCCGGTCGCCACCCAGACGCCGGCCTCGCACCCGGGCGGCGTGATCGACCTGGCGCGCGATTACTCCGGGATCGACGCACGCTGGATCCGCAAGTCGCAGTTGCTGGACGAGCCGCTGACGTTCACGGCCGGCGTGTCGATGGAGCGGTTGCAGGAAGACCGGCGCGGCTTCCAGAATTTCGTCGGCAGCACGCTCGGCGTGCTGGGCGCCTTGCGGCGCGACGAAGCCAACGACGTGCGCAGCACCGACGAGTACGCGCAAGCGGAATGGGCGCCGGGGCGCTGGCGCATCTCGGCGGGCGTGCGCCACTCGCAAGTGAGCTTCGATTCGCGCGACCACTACGTCGTGCCGGGCAACCCGGACGACAGCGGCTCGGTCAGCTACAGCGCCACCTCGCCGGTGCTGGGCCTGGTGTTTCGCGCCAGCGACGACCTCAACCTCTACGCCTCGCTGGGCAAGGGCTTCGAAACGCCCACGCTCAACGAACTGGCCTACCGCCCGAGCGGCGCGACCGGGCTGAACCTGAACCTGCGCAGCGCCGGCAGCCGGCAATGGGAGCTGGGCGTCAAGAGCCAGTTCGGCAAGGACTGGGCCCTGAACGCCGCGTATTTCCGCGCCCGCACCAGCGACGAGATCGCGGTGCTGGCCAACACCGGCGGGCGCAGCGTCTACCAGAACGTCGGCAGCACCAGCCGCGACGGCGTGGAGGCGGTGCTCAGCGGCCGCTGGCAGGGCGGCTGGTCGGCGTACGCCTCGGCCAGCTACCTCGATGCGATCTATCGCGACAGCTTTCTCACCTGCACCAGCGCGCCCTGCGCCAAGCCGACCACGCGCATCGCCGCCGGCAACCGGATCCCCGGCATCCCGGCCAGCACGCTGTATGCCGAGGTGGCGTGGGCGCACCGGCCCTGGGGGCTGGAGACGGCGCTGGAGTGGCGGCGCCTGGGCCGCATCTACGTCGACGACGGCAACACCGACGCGGCGCCCGCCTCCAGCGTGTTCAACCTGCGGGTTTCGCTGGCGCAGCAGGTGGGCCGTTGGGCCCTGCGCGAGTTCCTGCGGGTGGACAACATCGCCGACCGCAGCTATGTCGGCTCGGTGATCGTCAACGAGGGCAACAGCCGCTTCTTCGAGCCGGCGCCGGGGCGCACCTGGCTGCTGGGCCTGAACGCGGCCTACCAGTTCTGAAACCTTGCGGGACGGACCTTCGGCTCTGTCCCCAACTGATGTAGAGGCAGCGATGGAAAACCTCGACGTGATGGTGCTGCGGACGCTGCGCGACTGGCGCGCCGTCGGCAAGCGGGCGCTGATGGCGACGGTGGTGCGGACCTGGGGCTCGTCGCCGCGGCCGGTCGGCTCGATCATGGCGCTGTGCGAGGACGGCTCGGTGGTCGGCTCGGTCTCGGGCGGCTGCATCGAGGACGACCTGATCTACCGCTTCACCCAGGCCTACGCAGGCAAGCAACCGGGCCACGCGATTCCGTCGGGGCCGCCGACCTTCGTCAAGTACGGCGTCACTGCCGACGAGGCGCACCGCTTCGGCCTGCCGTGCGGCGGCACGCTGGAACTGCTGCTGGAATACGACCCGGATGCCAGGGGCCTGACCGAACTGGTGCGGGCGCTGGAAGCGGGCCAGCTGATGCAGCGCACCGTGCGCCTCTCCGATGGCGTCGCCACGCTGGCGCCCGCGCCGGGCCCCACCGGCCTGGAGGTGGACGAGACGCAGGTGGTCAACACCTTCGGGCCCGAATACCGGATGCTGCTGATCGGCGCCGGCCAGCTCACCGAATACCTCGCGACGATGGCCCTGTTCAGCGGCTTCGCAGTGACGGTGTGCGATCCGCGCGAGGAATACCGCGGCACCTGGAACGTGGCCGGCGCCACCGTGCTGGCGGACATGCCCGACGACGTGGTCGCCGCGTTCAAGCCGGACCGGCGCAGCTGCGTGGTGGCGCTGACGCACGATCCCAAGCTCGACGACCTGGCGCTGCTGGAGGCGCTCAAGACCGAGGCGTTCTACGTCGGCGCCATCGGCAGCCGGCGCAACAACCAGGCGCGGCACCAGCGGCTGATCGAGCACTTCGACCAGACCCGCCAGTCGCTGGCGCGGCTGCGCGGGCCGATCGGCATCTACATCGGCAGCAAGACGCCGTCGGAGATCGCGGTCAGCGTGATGGCCGAGATCATCGCGGTGAAGAACGGCGTGCAGCTGCCGCGCGACATGGAAGTCGGCCAGGCCAAGGACGTGCTCGCGGGCAAGTGACAACCCGTCATTCCGGCCTCGAGCCGGGATCCAGGCGGCACGACTTCGGGGCATGTCCATCATGAAGAAGCGGTGCCGGCGTTCTCCCTGATCGACCGGTATCTGGATTGAAGCGCCGGGATTCCGGGTCAGGCCCGGCATGACGTCTTTTTCTCAATGGCGTTTAATTCACCAGTTGGTTAAAGTGGGCGCATGACAACCGACAAATTCGACGACGTCGCAGCGCTGGAGGAGGCGCTGTCGCGTCCATCGCAGGCGCTGGCCGACACGCTGGCCGCAGTGCCGGGCGACATCATGGTGCTGGGCGTGGGCGGCAAGATGGGGCCGACGCTGGCGCGCATGGCCAAACGGGCGGCGCCGGGCAAGCGGGTGATCGGCGTGGCGCGTTTTTCCGAAGCCGGCCTGCGCGAGCGGCTGCAAGGGCAGGGCATCGACTGCATCGAGGCCGACCTGCTGTCGCGCGAGGCGATCGCCGCGCTGCCCGATGTGCAGAACATCGTCTTCATGGCCGGCCGCAAATTCGGCTCCGCAGGGAGCGAGTGGCTGACCTGGGCGATGAACGCCCATGTGCCGGCGCTGGTGGCCGAGCGCTTCGCCGGCTCGCGCATCGTCGCCTTCTCCACCGCCTGCGTCTATCCCTTCGTCGGCACGGATACCGAGGGCGCAACGGAAGACATGCCGCCGACTGCGCCCTCGGGCGAGTACGCCAACTCCTGCGTGGCGCGCGAGCGGATGTTCGAGCACTTCTCGCACGCGCACGGCACGCCGGGACGGCTGATCCGGCTGTCGTATGCGATCGACATGCGCTACGGCGTGCTGCACGACGTGGCGCAGAAGGTGCTGCAGCGCCAGCCGATCGACATGGCGATGGGCTGGGCCAACATCGTCTGGCAGGGCGAGGCCAACGACTGGACGCTGCGGGCGCTGGCCCATTGCGAGACGCCGACCGCGCCGCTGAACCTCAGCGGCCCCAAGGTCAGCATCCGTGAGGTGGCGAAGGAACTGGGCCGGCGGCTGGCCGTCGAGCCGGTGCTGGTCGGCCAGGAGGCGCCCACGGCGTGGCTGGTGGATTCCTCGCAGGCCTACGGACTGTTCGGCCGGCCGCAGGTCGGCCTGTCCACCATGCTGGACTGGACCGCCGACTGGGTCAAGCGTGGCGGCGCCAGCCTGGGCAAGCCCACGCACTACGAAGCGCGGGACGGAAAGTATTGACTTGCCGGACAGACCTTCCGCTCTGTCCCCAACTGACGAGGCCGCAGATGAAGATCGACGACATCCCCGCTGCCTCGCTGGCGCTGCTGCGCCGCGGCACCGCGATCCCCGCGCACCTGCTGGCGCTGGACGGCGAGCGCCGCTTCGACGCGCGCCGCCAGCGAGCGATGAGCCGCTACTACCTGGACGCCGGCGCCGGCGGGCTGGCGGTCGGCGTGCATTCCACCCAGTTCGCGATCCGCGAGGCCGGCCTCTACCAGCCGGTGCTGGCGCTGGCGATGGAGACCGCCCGCGAATGGGAGCCGATCGGCGGCCGGCGGCCGCTGTTCATGGTGGCGGGCCTGGCGGGCCGCACGGCGCAGGCGGTGCAGGAAGCGGGCATTGCGCGCGGCATCGGTTACCACGCCGGCTTGCTGAGCCTGGCGGCGATGAAGGGCGCGAGCGAAGACGAGTTGATCGCGCATTGCGAGGCGGTCGCCGCCGTCATTCCTCTGGTGGGCTTCTACCTGCAGCCGGCCGTGGGCGGCATCGAGCTGTCCGCGCACTTCTGGCAGCGCTTTGCCGCGATCGACAACGTGGTCGCGATCAAGATGGCGCCCTTCAACCGCTACCGCACGCTGGACGTGATCCGCGGCGTGGTCGCGGCCGGCGCGCAGGAGCGCGTGACGCTGTACACGGGCAACGACGACCACATCGTGCTGGACCTGCTGGCGCCTTTCACCTTCCAGCGCGATGGCGCGGACGTGACGGTGCGCATCAAGGGCGGATTGCTGGGGCACTGGAGCGTGTGGACGCGGCGTGCGGTGCAGCTGCTGGAGCGCATCCATGCCGCGGTTGAAAGCGGCGAGGTGTCGGCGGAACTGCTGGCGCTCGATGCGCAGGTCACGGACTGCAACAGCGCGCTGTTCGACGTCGCGCATTCCTTCCACGGCTGCATCGCCGGCTGCCACGAGATCCTGCGGCGCCAGGGCCTGCTGGAAGGAATATGGTGCCTGGACCCGCAGGAGGGGCTGAGCCTCGGGCAGGCCGCCGAACTCACGCGCGTGCATGACGCCTATCCGCACCTGCACGACGACGCCTTCGTCGCCGCCAACCGCGAGCGCTGGCTGGCGTAGTCGCGCCTAGGGCATTCCTCGTTGACAGCGGCAGGACCAGCCCGTAGAGTCGTTCAATTAACTGTTTAGTGAATTAACCCACGGAGACACCATGCACAAGCGCCATTTCCTCCAGGCCGTTTCCCTTGCCGTCGCCACCCTGGCCGCCTGCGGCCCGGCGCTGGCGCAGCAGTGGAAACCGACGCGGCCGATCAACCTGATCGTGCCGTGGGCGGCCGGCGGCTCCACCGACCAGGTCACCCGCGTGACGGCGGCGGAAATGGAAAAGGCGCTGGGCCAGACCATCGTCATCATCAACCAGCCGGGCGCGTCCGGCGCCATCGGCACCAAGAGCGCGCTCGATGCGGCCAGAGACGGCTACACCTGGACCGCCGGCGCGGCGCAGGACCTGGGCACCTACCAGACGCTCGGCTCGGTCAACACCAGCATCAAGGACTGGCACCTGTTCCTCAACGTCGCCAACATCCAGGTGATCGGCGTCAATCCCTCGCGGCCCTGGAAGACCGCCAAGGAGCTGCTGGACGACATGAAGGCGCGGCCCGGCCAGATCAGCGTCGCCACCGCCGGCGTCACGTCCGCCGCCCATGCGGCCATGGACCAGATCGTCAAGTCCACCGGCGTGAAGTACAAGGAAGTCTCCTACGACGGCGGCAACCCCGCGGTGGTGGCCACCGTGGCGGGCGAGGCCGACCTCACCACCCAGCTGGCGGTGGAACAGGCCGACATGATCCGCGGCAAGCGCCTGCGCCCGCTGGCCACCGTCAGCGACAAGCCGCTGGAGCTGGAAGGCTACGGCGTGATCCCGCCGCTGTCGCAGACGGTGCCGGGCTTCACCGCCCCGGCCAATTACTTCGGCATCTTCATTCCCAAGGGCGTGCCCGACGACGTGATCAGGACGGTGGAGCGGATCTGGAGCGAGCAGATCGCCAAGAGCGACGCCCTGAAGAAATACGCCACCAGCCGCGGCGCGCTGTTCAACCCGCTGTACGGCGACAACGCGCAGAAGGCGGTGTTCCCCGCGGTGCAGGCCAACGCCTGGAACCTGCATGCCAGCGGCAAGACCAAGGTCTCGCCGGACACGGTCGGCATTCCCAAGCCCTGAGGTCCGCGCATGGCCGAAGCGACCGAAGCCACCGAGGCACCCGACGACCATGCGCAGCGGCAACCGCCGCGCTCCGATTTCCGCGACGCGGTGGGCTGGACCATCCTGGGCTTTGCCATCCTGGTCGGCTCGCTGCGGATGGACCGGCTCGAGTCGCAGAACATCAACCCGTACACCGTGCCGGGCCTGCTGCCCGGCCTGCTGGGCCTGACGATGTTCCTGCTCGGCGGCGTGATGGCCCTGCGCAGCTGGCGGCGCGGCGCCTTCACCCAGCCCGCCGTGCCTGCGTCCGGCCTGCTGCGCGAAGAGCGCCGGCGCGCCTGGCTGGTGATCGGCCTGTGCGTCGGCTACGGCGTGGTGCTGGTCGGCCACGGCATCCCGTTCTGGCTGGCATCGTCGATCTATGTGACCGGCTCGGTCCTGATCCTGCGGCGCCTGAGCCGCGACGAGGACGAGCGCCGCCTCGATGGCCGGGCCTGGCTGAAGGCGCTGGTGATCGGCGTCGGTGCGTCGGTGGTGACGCAGCTGGTGTTCCAGGAGCTGTTCCTGGTGCGCATGCCCTGAAGCTTCCCCCGAAAGCCGTTCCATGTTCCAAGGACTGTCCGACCTCGGGCACGCATACCTCAGCTTCATGAATCCGCTGACGCTGGCCTACGGGCTGGGCGGCGCCTTCGTCGGCATCGTGATGGGCATCCTGCCGGGGCTGTCGGCGACGCTGGCGATCGCGCTGCTCACCACGCTGACCATCAAGCTGCAGGCCAACGACGCGATCCTGGTGCTGATCTGCTCCTATGTGGGCGCGCTGTACGGCGGTTCGCGCACTGCCATCCTGCTGAACATCCCCGGCACCGCCGCCAACGCCGCCTCCTGCGCCGACGGCTATGCCCTGGCGCAGCGCGGAGAAGCGGGCCGTGCGATCGGCATCGCCACCTCGGGCGCTTTCGTCAGCACGCTGATCGGCGTCGTCTGCCTGGCGATGTTCACGCCGGCGCTGGCCGAAGTGGCGCTGTCCTTCGGCGCCTTCGAATTCTTCTGGCTGGCGCTGTTCGGCGTCACCATGTCAGGCAGCATCGTGGGCGACGATCCGCTCAAGGGCTGGCTGATGGGCCTGCTGGGACTGTTCGTGGCGCAGGTCGGGCAGGAGAGCCTGTATGCGTACAACCGCTTCACCTTCGACTGGGACCAACTATCGGGCGGCATCGCGCTGATCCCGGCGCTGGTCGGCGCCTTCGGCCTGGCGGAGGTACTGACCACGCTGTCGGACCCGGTGGAGCGCAAGATGGTGGAACTGAAGGACTCGGTGCTGCCGCGCTTTCGCGAGGTGCTGACCTACTGGCGCACGGTGCTGCGCTCGGGCCTGATCGGCGTCTTCACCGGCCTGCTGCCGGGCGTGGGCGAGGACGCCGGCGCCTGGATGTCGTATGCGGCAGCCAAGGCGGTGAGCAAGGAGAAGGAGCTGTTCGGCAAGGGCTCGATCGACGGCCTGATGGCGGCGGAGACGGGCGACATGGCCTCCATCCCCGGCCACATCATCCCGTCGCTGGCGCTGGGCATCCCGGGCTCGGCGCCGTCGGCCGTGCTGATGGCGGCGATGATCATCCACGGCATCCAGCCCGGGCCGATGCTGATGATCCAGCACCCGCACTTCATCTACGAGGTGGTGGCGATGACCACGCTGGCCTCGGTCACCATCCTGCTGTTCGGCCTGTTCGGCGTGCGGCCGCTGCTGCAGGTGCTGCGGGTGCGGCGCTCCATCCTGATGCCGATCGTGTTCCTGCTGTGCACCGTCGGCGCCTTCGCCAGCGCCTCGCGGCTGTTCGACATCTACGCCATGCTGGCGATCGGCATCGGCGCGTTCTTCCTGCGCCGGCGCGGCTACGAGATGGCGCCCTTCGTGCTGGGCCTGGTGCTCGGGCCCTTGCTGGACAAGAGCCTGCGGCGCGGGCTGGTCCTGTCGGACGGCAGCCTGGCGCCGTTCTTCACCCGTCCCATCTCGATGCTGTTCGCCGGCGTCACCATCTTCATGATCCTGCTGTACATCCCGGCGTTCAAGGCGCTGGTCAACCGGGGCAAGGCGGGCGTCGGCTCGGGCGTGCGCTCGCTGTTCGGCCGCCGCACCTGATAGCCTCGCGCGATGAAGTTCTCCCTGTGCAACGAGGTGCTGCAGCCGCAGCCGTTCGAGCAGCAATGCGTGGCGGCGGCGGCCATGGGTTACGACGCGCTGGAGGTGGCGCCCTTCACGCTGGCCGACAACCCGATGCTGATCAGCGATGCGCAGGCCGGCGCCTTGCGCCGCATGGCGCAGGATGCCGGCCTGGTCGTCTCCGGCCTGCATTGGCTGCTGGTCGCGCCTTCGGGCCTGTCGATCGTCGATGCCTCGGAACCGGTGCGCCAGCGCACGCTCGCCGTGATGCGGCGGCTGGTGGAGCTGTGCGCCCTGATGGGCGGCAGCTACCTGGTGCATGGCTCGCCCAAGCAGCGCTCGGTGCCGCCCGGCTCCAGCCGCGAACAGGCGCTGGAACGGGCCACCGACTGCTTCGCGGCGATCGCGCTGGCGGCGCGCGACGCCGGCGTGGTCTATTGCATCGAGCCGCTGGCCACCCGCGAGACCGACCTGCTCAACACGGTGGAAGAGGCGGCGCGCATCGTCGACGCCATCGGCTCGCCGGGCCTCAAGACGATGATCGATTGCAGCGCCGCCGGCCAGGTGGAGCGCGAGCCGGTCGAGGCGCTGATGCGGCGCTGGATGCCCAGCGGCCACGTCGCCCATGTGCAGGTCAACGACCCGAACCGGCGCGGGCCGGGGCAGGGCGCAATGCGGTTCGCGCCCATCCTGGAGGCGATCGCGCAGCTGCAGGCCAGCGGCGATTACGACGGCATCGTGGCGGTGGAACCGTTCGACTACGTGCCGGACGGCCCGACCTGCGCGGCGCGCTCCATCGGCTACCTCAAGGGCATCGTCGAAGGGCTGGCCCATGGCTGAGGCGCCGCTGCTCTCGGTGCGGGAGATCGAGCTGTTCGAGCGGCCGGTGCTGCTGCGGCTGCCGTTCCGCTTCGGCGTCGTCACGCTGACGCAGTGCCCGCAGGCCTTCGCGCGGGCCCGCATCGAATTCGCCGACGGCCGCAGCAGCTGGGGCGCGGCGGCCGAGATGATGGCGCCCAAGTGGTTCGACAAGAACCTGGCCCTGTCCAACGAGGACAACGTCGACCAGCTGCGCGACGTGCTGCGCATGGCGCGCGCGGCCTACTTGGCCGACGCATCGGCCGCGTCCGCCTTCGGCCATTTCGCGCGCCATTACGACGCCCATCTGCAGGCCGCGGCCGCCAAGGGCTACAACCCGCTGCTGGCCAACTACGGGCCGGCGCTGCTGGACCGGGCCGTCCTCGACGCGCTGTGCCGGGGGCTGGGCCTGTCGTTCTACACGGCGATGCAGCGCAACCTGGCGGGCATCGGCAATGCGCGAGCCGAATTCGACGGCCTGGACATCGACGGCTTTCTGGCCGGCCTGCGTCCGGCGGCGAGCATCGAGGCACGCCACACGGTGGGCATGGTGGACGCGATCACGCAGGATGACCTGGCAGCGCCGGTCGACGACGGCCTGCCCGAAACGCTGGAGCAGGTGGTGCAGCGCTATGGCCACCGCTATTTCAAGCTCAAGGTCGGCGGCCGGCTGCCGGCCGACATCGAGCGCCTCGGCGCCATCGCGGCGGTGCTGGACCGGTTGCCGCAGCCCTACTTCGCATCGCTGGACGGCAACGAGCAATATGCGGACGCGGCGGGCGTCGCCGAATTGCTGGCCCGCATGCGGGAGACGCCGGCGCTGCGCCGCCTGAACGACTCCATCCTGTTCGTCGAGCAGCCGATCTCGCGCCAGCACGCGCTGGACGTCGACCTGCGGACCGCCGGCCTGGGCAAGCCGGTGATCATCGACGAATCCGACGGCGAGCTGGACACCTTCCTGCGGGCGCGCGAGCGCGGCTACGCGGGCGTCTCCTCCAAGACCTGCAAGGGCCTGTACAAGTCCGTGCTCAACGCGGCGCGCTGTGCGAGCTGGAACGGGCAGGCCGGCCAGGCGGCCTGCTTCATGTCGGGCGAGGACCTGACGACGCAGGCCGGCCTGTCGGTGCAGCAGGACCTGGCGCTGGTGAACCTGCTGGGCATCACCCACGTGGAGCGCAACGGCCACCATTACGTCAACGGGATGGCGGCGCAGTCCGCGGCGGAGCAGCAGGCCTTTCTCCAGGCCCATCCCGACGTCTATGAACGCAGCCAGGGCGCGGTGCGGCTGGCGATCCGCGCCGGCCGGATCGCGCTCGGCTCGCTGGCTGGTCCGGGCTTCGCCAGCGGCGCCATGCCCGATTTCGCCCAGATGACGCCCCTGCGCCACGCGCTTTAGGGTCCGGCAGCCTCGCAACGCCCTGGTCCGTGGCGGATTTCACGGAGCGATTTCACGGTCCCTGGCCCGGGATGGCGTTGGATGCTGCCATTTGTATCTTGTGTGTCATACAGTAACAGTAGCCCGGCAGGAACCTGCGGGCCCATGACCACAAGGACCAGCCATGTTGAAGATGCTCAGCTTCCTAGCCAGTTCCGCAGCGGTGGCGCTGCTTGCCGCCGCCGGCCCGGCGGCCGCCCAGTCCGTTCCGCCTGCCAGCGCAGCCGAGGTGCGCGACTGGCGCCTCGGCGAGGTGCCGATGCCCAAGGACAACGTCAGCACGCCGGCGCGGGTGGAGTTGGGCCGGACGCTGTTCTTCGATCCGCGCCTCTCCGGCGCCGGCGCCATGTCCTGCGCCTCCTGCCACGAGCCGTCGCTGGGCTGGACCGACGGCCGCAAGACCTCGGTGGTCGGCTCCGACGTGATGGGCCGCGCCTCGCCGACCATCGTGAACCTGGGCTACAACACGCTCTTCACCTGGGACGGCCGCAAGAAGACGCTCGAGGAGCATGCGGTCGGCCCGCACAAGCACCTGAGCACGCCGGACTTCAAGGCGGCGGCGGAGCGGATCGGCAAGATCGGCGGCTACCAGAAGATGTTCGCCAGCGCCTACCCTGGCGAGCCGATCGAGGTCGAGACCATCGCCAAGGCGATGGCGGCCTTCCAGCGCACCGTGGTGTCCGGCGACTCGCCGTTCGACCGCTGGCTGGCGGGCGACACCAAGGCGCTGACCCCGCAGCAGTACCGCGGCTACACCCTGTTCGTCGACCCGGGCAAGGGCAACTGCGCCGCCTGCCACCGGGGCGCCAACTTCACCGACAACGGCTTCCACAACATCGGCCTGAAGACCGCCGATCCGGGCCGCTTCGCCTTCCTCAAGCTGGCCTCGATGAAGGGCGCCTTCAAGACCCCGACGCTGCGCGAGATCGAGATGACGGCGCCGTACTTCCACGACGGCTCGGCCACGACGCTGCGCGAGGTGGTGGACTTCTACGCCCGCGGCGGCGACGACCGCTCCAACGTGTCGGGCGACGTGAAGAAGCTCGACCTCACCGAGCAGGACAAGGACGACCTGGTGGCCTTCCTGCGCTCGCTGACCGGCCGCTTCGTCGCGGTCGTCCGTCCGGTGCTGCCGCAATGAAGGCCGCCCGCTACGCCATTGCCCTGGCCGTGTCGCTGCTCGGCGCCCAGGTGCAGGCCGCCGAGCACGTGGTGGTCCAGAAGGGCCGCGCCTTCTCGGTCAAGCAGCTGAACGTCAAGCAGGGCGACAGCATCAAGTTCGTCAACGAGGACCCGTTCGCCCACAACGTGTTCTCGCTGTCCGAGACCAAGAGTTTCGACCTCGGCGCCCACGGCCAGGGCACCTCCAAGTCGGTGGTGATGGACAAGGCCGGCACGGTGGAAGTGGAGTGCGCGGTGCACCCCGACATGAAGATGGTCGTCGACGTCAAGAAGTGAAGGAGCGGCACATGCGCAGGCACGTTTCAATGGCAGTTCGATCGTTCGCACCGGCGGTTCTTGCCGCCGCGCTGCTCGCGGGAACGGTGCATGGGCACGCCTTCGCGGCCGCCGCGCCCCAGGCCGGGGCGGCGGACGACGAGGAAGCGGCCCGCAAGGCCGCCAGCCTGGCGGCCGCCCAGCGCCTGCAGGCGCAAAAAGAGGCCGCGGCCAAGGTGGCGTCCGAACGGGCCGAGGCCGCGCGCGCCGCCTTCGCCAAGGCCGCCGCCGCCGAGGCCGCGCAGGCGGCCGCACAGGCGCGGGCGGAGCGGGCCAGGCTGGCCCAGGTGCTGGCGACGAAGCGCGCCGAAGAGGCCGCCGTTGCCGCCGACGTGGAGCGGGTGCTGCAGCGCGCCAGGTCCGACTATCCGCTGCTGACGACGCCGGCGGGCGAAACCTTGCTGCGCCGGATCATGGACCGTCAGCGCCAGCTGGTGGCCGAAGGCGTCTACCCCAGCATCGCGATGGTGGAGGCGATCTCCGACCACGCCGATATGCTGGCGCCGCGGCCGGCCAGGCCGGTGCAGATGGCGGCCCACGCGGTGCGCCCGGCGTCGGCCGGGGCCGCGGAGACCTGCCGCTGGGTGACGCCGATCAAGTGGGCCTGCGACTAGCCGGCCGGCACGCGCCGCGGCCGGCTACATCTTGCCGGGCAGCCAGGTCGCGATCTGCGGCACGAACCACAGCAGCAGCGCCATCACGCACATCAGGAAGAAGAAGGGCATCGTCACCCGCGCAATCCAGGTGATCTCCTTGCCCGTCATGCCCTGCAGCACGAACAGGTTGAAGCCCACCGGCGGCGTGATCTGCGCCATCTCCACCACGATCACGATGAAGATGCCGAACCAGATCAGGTCGATGCCCGCGGCCTGAACCGTCGGCAGGATCACGCCCATCGTCAGAACCACCATCGAGATGCCGTCCAGGAAGCAGCCCAGGATGATGTAGAAGATGGCCAGCGCCACCATCAGCATGAACGGGCTCAGGCCCAGCGAGGCGACGTATTCGGCCAGGTGGCGCGGCAGGCCGATGTAGCCCATGGCCAGCGTCAGGAAGGCGGCGCCGGCCAGGATCAGCGCGATCATGCAATACAGGCGCGTCGCGCCCATCAGCGAATCGCGGAAGGTCTGCCAGCCGAGCGAACGCTGCGCGGCCGACAGCAGCAGCGAGCCGACCACGCCGACCGCGGCCGCCTCGGTGGCCGTCGCGACGCCCGAGTAGATCGAGCCCAGCACCGCGGCGATCAGCAGCACCACCGGGATCAGGTGGCGCGACTCGTGCAGCTTCTGGCCGAAGGTCATGGTGCCGTCGCGCCGCGGCACCTTGCCCGGGTTGAGCAGCGCCCACACCATCAGGTAGCCGGAGAACAGCGAGGCCAGCAGGATGCCCGGAAAGATGCCGGCGACGAACAGGCGCGCGATCGAGACGTCGGCCGACACGCCGTACACGATCATGATGATCGAGGGCGGGATCAGCAGGCCCAGCGTGCCGGCGCCGGCCAGCGAGCCGATGGTGATTTCCTCCGGATAGCCGCGCTTGCCCAGTTCGGGCAGCGTCATCTTGCCGATGGTGGCGCAGGTGGCCGCCGACGAACCGGAGACCGCGGCGAAGATGGTGCAGCCGATCACGTTGGTGTGCAGCAGCCGGCCCGGCAGGCCGTTGACCCAGGGCGCCAGCCCGCGGAACATGCTCTCGCTCAGCTTGGTGCGAAACAGGATCTCGCCCATCCAGATGAACAGCGGCAGCGCGGTGAGGGTCCAGCTCGAGGACGAGCCCCAGACCGTGATCGCCATCGCGTCGCCGGCCGGCCGGGACGAGAAAAGCTGCATGCCGATCCAGGCGACCCCGGCCAGCGTCAGGCCGATCCAGACCCCGCTTCCCAGCAGGGCGAACAGCGCCACGATCAGCAGCGTGGTGACGGCGACGTCATTCATTGTGCAAGGCCTCTTCGGGTTCGGTCGTGACGCGGCGGCCGGTCAGCTCCAGCCACCACTCGTCGATGAAGGCGACCAGCAGCACCACCGTGCCGACGGCCATCCCCAGCTGCGGGATCCACAGCGCCGTCGCATCGTTGCCGGTGGAGATGTCATTGAGCACGTGCGACTGCCAGGCGAGCCGCACCGAGTAGTACGCGAACAGCGCCGCCAGCAGCACCGCGGCGGTCAGCGCCCACATCTCCAGTGCATGCTTGGCCCTGCCCTGGAGGCGACCGAGCAGCAGCGTGACGCGGATGTGTTCGTTGTGCTTGAGCGTGTGGGCCAGCGCCAGGAAGCCGGCGGCGGCCATGGCGTAGCCGGCGTAGGCATCGGTACCGGTCGCCTGGAAGCCGAGCTGGCGGCTGACGATCGACAGCAGCACCATCGCCAGCACGCCGATCATCGCGAGCGCGGCCAGCCAGGCGGCGCCGTCGTAGAGGAGGTCGAGTGTTTTTCTCATGTGAAAATCCCGCGGGCGCCGGGGGCAGGCCGCGGGATTGCCTTGTGTTGCGGTCCCTTATTTCTGGTACGCGTCGACCAGCGCCTTGCCGTCGGGGCCGGCCTTCTCCAGCCATTCCTTGAGCATCACGTCGCCGACCTTCTTCATGTCGGCCTTGAGCTGCGGCGACGGCGCGATGATGTTCATGCCGTTCTGCTTGAGCAGGCCGATGGTGCGGTCGTTCTCGGCGCGCGAGGCGGCCCAGCCGCGGGTCTCGGCCTCGGCGCCGGCCTTGAGCAGCGCGTCCTGCGTCGGCTTGTCCAGCGCGTTGAAGGCGGCGCGATTGACCAGCACCGCGTTCTTCGGCAACCAGGCCTGGGTGTCATACCAGTTCTTCAGTTGCTCGTAGGTCTTGGTGTCGTAGCCGGTGGAGCCGGAGGACATGTACGAGTCCACCACGCCGGTGGCCATCGCCTGCGACAGTTCCGCCGCCTGTACCGTCACCGGCTGCGCGCCCACCAGTTCGGCGATGCGGGCCGTGGCCGGGCTGTAGGCGCGCCACTTCAGGCCCTTCATGTCGGCCGCGGAGTTGATCTGCTTCTTCGAATAGATGCCCTGCGGCGGCCAGGCCACCGCGTACAGCAGCATCATTCCCTGTTCGCCGAGCTTCTTGTCCAGGAACGGCTTCTGCGCCTTGTACAGCTTCATCGCCTGGTCGTAGCTGTCGGCCAGGAAAGGCAGGCCGTCCGCGCCGAACAGCTGCCACTCGTTCTGGTAGTTCACCAGCAGGATCTCGCCGATCTGGGCCTGGCCCTGCTGCACCGCGCGCTTGATCTCGGGCGCCTTGAACAGCGAGGCATTGGCGTGCACCTGGATCTTGAGCTTGCCGCCGGTGGCCTTGTCGACGTCGTTGGCGAACTGCTGCAGGTTGACGGTGTGGAAGTTGGAGGCCGGGTAGGCGGCCGGAAGGTCCCATTTGGTCTGGGCGTAGGCGCTGCCGGCCAGGGCCAGGACAGCGGCGAGCAGGACTTGTCTGGTGTTCATGGGCGTTCCGTGAGAGTGCGGTGAAGAGGGAAACAAGGATAAATGCAAGGACCGCGCCAGCGTCTCCGGTGTTTCCCCCGGTGAGGCGCACTGCACCGGCACCGCAATCGGCCGCGGCTAGCGGCGCGCCAGTGCCTGCCAGGCGCGGACCGCGGCCAGCACCGTTTCCGTCTGCACCGTGTGCGCGAAGCGGAAGGCCTCGCCATGGACGGTCTCGTCCGGGAACTCGGTGATCAGCGTCACCGGCGCGCCGGGCCGGTCCACCGCCGCCACCGTGCAGGAGATGCCGTGGATGGTCTCGAAGGCCGGCGCGCCGGCGTGCCGCTGGTACAGCGCCAGCTGGCGTGCATTGAAGTCGGCCAGGCCCGGAACCTTCGCCAGCGCGGCGCAGACCTGTTCCAGCAAGGCGCGCGCCTCGCGCCCCCAGCCGGCGTGGTGGCGCAGCACCAGGAAGAAGCCCTTGGGCACGGTCCACAGTTCGAAGCCCTGCGGCAGGTAGCCCGACCAGGGCCGGGTCCACTCGTGCGCCGGGTAGCCGTGCAGGTTCACGTGCAGCTGCGCGCCCGACAGCGCCACCGCCTGCTCGCGCGCCGCGCGCTCGTACAGCGGCGGTTCGGTGCGGAATTCGACGTCGTCGCCCAGCGCGGTGTAGCGCGCCGCGTGGTGCATGTGGCCCGGGTTGTGGGCCGCGAGCTCGCGCTGCAGGGCGTAGCCGTCGGGGTTTTCCAGCGCGACCAGCGCGAAGTGCGCCTCGTCCTGCGCCTGCAGCACTGTCGCCGCACGCAGCGCCCCGACGATGCCCGAGGTCTCGTTGGCGTGCTGGCCGCCGCTGATGAACACCGGCGCCGCGCTGCCGCGGTGGTACAGGCCGGTCACGGCCCGGCCCTGCCGGCTGGTGGCAGCGAAGCGCTCGCCGCTCAGGCCGTCGATTTCGGCGGTGATGCGCGCGGGCTCCGGCGCCGTCAGCAGCAGGTCCAGCGGCACCGAGCGATCGGCCGCCTGCGCCTTCGGCGGCGCGGGATCGAAGGGGCGCAGCGCGATGCGCAGCCGCGCGCTGCGATCGCTGGCGCGGATGTCCGGCACGATCTGCCCCGGCTGCAGCCGCCGGTCACCCGGCGCCCGCCCGGAGCGGCGCTGGAAGATCTCCAGCAGCGAGAAATAGATGTCCTCGTGCAGCGCTTCGTGCGTGCTGATGGATTCCTGCAGCAGGGGCAGCTCCTGCTCGATGCCGGGCAGCTCGATCCGCACCTCCAGCCGCTCGAAGTACGGCTCGGCCTGCGGCCAGGCGTGGTCCTGCACGGTCTGCAGCACCTTCTCGAACAGCTGCTCGTGCTCGGTCTGCTGCGCGCCGTCGATCGGTGCGGGGCCGGCGCCGCGCACGCGCAGCCAGCCGGTGGGCGAGAGATGGTCGATGCCGGACGGGCCGGTGTGGCTGCGGTTGGGCGCGAACACGTCCAGCTGCTGCCGGCGGCCGTCGTTCCACGTCAGTGTCAGCTCGTAGTGCAGGTCGGCGCCGCCGGCGACGAATTCCAGCTTGCCGCCCGGAAGCAGTGCGGCCAGCGGATAGGCCTCCAGCAGGAAGCGGCGCTCCGACGCGCCCGGATGCACCGGATAGCGCACCGTCACGTGCGCCAGCGCGCTGCAGTCGATTTCTTCGAGGAAGCAATGCACCAGCGGCTTGTAGGCGCTGCGCAGCGTGGCTGTGACGCCGGCCGCACGCAGTTGCTCCTCGGCGGCGCGGCGGGCGGCGACGCCCTCGAACAGCCAGCCTTCGACGCTCGCGCCCCGCCATTGGGGCAGGCCGAAGCGCTCCACCCAGCTGTCCAGCGTGCGCGGGACGGTCGTTTCGAACAGCACTGTGTCGGTCATCAGAGTTTTCCGGTCGGGTCCAGCCGGTCGCGCAGCCAGTCGCCCAGCAGGTTCAGGCCCAGCACCGTCAGCATGATCGCGACGCCGGGGAACACGCTGACCCACCACGCGGTCTGCATGTAGGTGCGGCCGTCGGCCAGCATGCCGCCCCAGCTGGGGATCAGCGGGTCCACGCCCAGGCCCAGGAAGGTCAGGCTGCTTTCCAGCAGGATGTTGTTGGCGACGTTGAGCGTCACCAGGATGATCACCGGCCCGATCACGTTGGGCAGGATGTGGTGGCGCACCATGGACAGGTCGCGCACGCCGAAGGCGCGGGCCGCCTGCACGTATTCGCGCTCGCGCACCGACAGCACCAGCCCGCGCACCAGCCGCGCGAACTGCACCCACTGCGAGATGATCATGAAGACGATGATGTTGCCCAGCCCGCCGCCCAGGATCGAGATGAAGGTCAGCGCGATCAGGATGAAGGGCAGGGCCAGCTGCACGTCGACGCAGCGCATCAGGATCGTGTCCCAGACGCCGCGGTAATAGCCGGCGACCAGCCCGATGGTGATGCCCAGCAGCGAGGCGCCCAGCGTGGACAGCAGTCCGACCATCAGCGAGATGCGCCCGCCCACCAGCACCCGCGCCAGCACGTCGCGCCCCAGCGGGTCGGTGCCCAGCGCGTGCGCCCATTGCGCGAACGGCGGGCTCAGGCGCGCCGCCAGGTCCATGGTGGAGCCGCGGTCCGGAAAGATCCAGACCGACAGCAGCACCAGCAGCACCATCAGGCCGGTCAGCAGGGCGCCGGCGATGAACTCGAGCGAGCGCCACTGGAACGCGCGCCCCTGGGGAGCCGCGGCGGTGGGCAGGACGGCGGGCTGCATGCTCACTTGCTCCGGATGCGCGGGTCGACCAGCCCGTAGGCGAGGTCCACCAGCAGGTTGACGGCCACGATGACCAGCGCCAGCACGGTGACCGTGCCCTGCAGCACCGGATAGTCGCGCCCGGAGATGGCGTCGAAGGCCAGCGTGCCCAGCCCGGGCCAGTTGAAGACCTTCTCCACCACCACGATGCCGCCGATCAGGTTGCCGAACTGCAGGCCGATGTAGGTTATGAGGGGAATGGCGCAGTTGCGCAGCGCGTGCTTGTACAGCACCGCCCGTTCGGCCAGGCCCTTGCTGCGCGCCACCGTGATGTACTGCGACGACAGCGTCTCCAGCATCGCCGTGCGCACCAGCCGCACGTTGGTGGCCGACAGGATGATGGCCATGGTCAGCGCCGGCATCACCAGGCTCAGCGGGCCGTCCCAGCCCGAGGGCGGCAGCAGCTGGAGGGTGACGGACAGCAGCAGCACCAGCATGATGGCCAGCCAGAAATTCGGGAACGACAGGCCGACCAGCGAGACGATGCGGATCACCTGGTCGACGCCGCGGCCCTTGTTGACGGCGGCGTGGATGCCCAGCGGCACCGACACCAGCACCGACAGCAGCAGCGAGACGAAGGCCAGCGCCAGCGTGGCGGGCAGGGCGTCGGCGATCAGGCCGCGCACCGGCGTGCCGCCCATGAAGCTCCTGCCGAAGTCGCCGACCACGATGCCGCGCACGAAGTCCGCGTACTGCACCAGGAAGGGCCGGTCCAGGCCCAGGCCGGCGCGGATGTTCTGCAGGTCCTGCTCGGTGACGCTGCCGGCGCCCTGGCTGAGCATCAGCGCCGGGTCGCCCGACAGCCGCACCGCATAGGACACGAACAGGGTCACCACCAGCAGGACGAAGATCGCCTGCAGGATCCGCTTGAGAACGAAGCCGCCCACGTGCTGGCCTGGCCGTTGCTGCGGCGCGCGCTTATTCGACCGTGGCGTTGACGAAGCGGAAGCGCCCGTCGGCCGGCAGGTCCAGGTTCTTGGCGCGCTTGTTCAGGCCGTACACCGTGTTCAGGCTGTACAGCGGCATCTCCAGCGCCTGGTCGGCGACGTAGCGGGCGATCTCGTGCAGCGTCTGCTTGCGCGCGGCCTGGTCCCAGGTGTTGCGCTGGGTGTGCAGCAGCGCGTTGAGCTTGGCGTCGTCGTCGAACGGATTCCAGCGCTGCTTGGTGTAGTACATGGCGTAGGCCGTGTTGTCGTAGTCGAAGGTCCAGCCGCCCCACTGGTTCTGCCACATCTCGCCGGTCTTGCCGTTCGGGATGATGTCGTTGAGCAGCACGTTGGTCTCGTACGGCTTGAGCGAGACGGTGATGCCCACGGCCTGCAGGTAGCCGGCGACGGCCTGCGCCACCTCGCGGAAGTTGCTGTCCGGGCCGCGGAAGTCCAGCTGGATGGAGGTGCCGGGCTTGACGCCGGCCTTCTTCAGCATGGCCTGCGCCTGCGCCGGGTTGAAGGGCAGCGGCTTCATCGACGGATCGTTGCCGAACGAGAGCACGCCCTGGAAGCTGGCGATCGGCTTGGCGTTGCCCAGCAGGATGGTCTTGATGATGGCGTCGCGGTCCACGGCCATGGTCAGCGCCTTGCGCACTTCCTTGTCCTTCATGATGCCGCGCTGCGTGTTGTAGCGAAGGGCCAGGGCGACCGGGCCGTCCATGCTGAGCACGGCCAGCTTGCTGTCCTTCTTGAGCGTCTCCACCATCGACAGCGGGATCTGGTTGGCGACGTCGATCCGGCCGGCCTGCAGTTCGGCCGCCTGCGTCGCCGGCTCGGCGATGAAGCGGTAGTTCAGGTTGTCGACCTTGGGCGCGCCGCCCCAGTAGTTGGGATTGCGCTCCAGCGCCAGCGCGATCTTGGGCTTGTATTCGCTGAACTTGAACGGGCCGGTGCCCACCGGGTTCATGCCGAAGAACTGGCTGCCCTTTTCCTTGATGTACTTGGGCGGCACGATCATCGCGCCGTAGCCGGCCAGCTTGGTCAGCAGCACCGGGTCCGGGCTCTTGAGGATGAAGTCCACCGTCATCGGGTTGACCACCACCACCTTGTCGATCGAGGTGTAGTTGGACTGCTGCGGCCCCTTCTTGCCTTCTTCACCGAGCAGGCGGTCGAAGGTGAACTTCACCGCCTCGGCGTCGAAGGGCTCGCCGTCGTGGAACTTGACGTTCGGGCGCAGCGTGAAGCGCAGCTTGGTGTTCTTGTCCGTGAACTCCCACTTGGTCGCCAGGCCGGGCACCAGCTTCATGTCCGGCGTGCGGATGATCAGGCCGTCGAACACCTGGCTGCCGACGGCACCCCAGGAGACCAGGAAGGTGGCGATCGGGTCCCAGTTGCCCGGGTCCTGGTGCAGGGCCACGTTGAGCGTGCCGGCGGCGTGCGCAGCGGGCGCGCCCAGGCAGGCGAGCACCAGGCTGCTGGTGGCGAAGAGGGCTTTGAGCTTCATTGGGGGTCTCCGGAGGGTGGACTTGGAAATGGGATGTGCGCCGTCAGGCGACGGCGGCCTGGGCGACGCGGTGGCCGGGATTGACTTCGACCAGCCTGAGGATCTCGGGCCCGTGGCCGACCTTGCGCATCGGGCTGGGAATCTCGCCCTGGATCAGGCGCGAGTCGATCCGGTGCCCGGGCTCGGCCACCGGCACCGCCGCCAGCAGCTTGCGGGTGTACGGGTGCTGCGGCCGCTCGAAGATGTCCTGCCGGCTGCCGATCTCCACGATCTGCCCCAGGTACATCACGGCGACGCGGTGGCTGATCTTCTCCACCACCGCCATGTCGTGGGTGATGAACAGGTAGGACAGGCCGCGCTGCGCCTGCAGTTCCATCATCAGGTCGATGATCTGCGCCTGCACCGAGACGTCGAGCGCGGACACCGATTCGTCGGCGATCACCAGCCGCGGGTTGCAGGACAGGGCGCGGGCGATGCAGATGCGCTGGCGCTGGCCGCCGGAAAATTCGTGCGGGTAGCGCTGCGCGTGCTCGGGCCGCAATCCCACGCATTCCAGCAGTTCGGCCACGCGCTTTTGCACCGCGCGCGGGTCATCCAGCAGGCGATGAGTGCGGATCGGCTCGGCGATGCTGAAGCCCACGGTCTTGCGCGGGTCCAGCGACGCGTACGGGTCCTGGAAGATGTACTGGATCTCTTGGCGCAGCCGCTGGCGGTCCTGCGCGTGCATGCCGGCCAGCTCCTTGCCCTCGAAACGGACCGTGCCGCTGGTGGCCTGCACCAGCTGCTGCAGCGTCTTGCCGATGGTGGACTTGCCGCTGCCGGATTCGCCGACCAGCGCCAGCGTCTCGCCGGGATAGATCTCGAAGCTCACTGCTTCCACCGCATGGACGCGATGGGTGGCCCGCCCCAGCAGGTTGTGGGCGACGTCGAAGCGGGTGGTGAGCTGGTCGACCGACAGCAGCGGGGCGCTCGCGTCCACCGTGTCCTGCACCTGCTCGGTCCCGACCTCGCGCAGCTGCCCGTCCTCCAGCACCACCAGCGGCATGCGGCGCGGCAGGGCCAGGCCGGCCTGGCTGCCCAGTTTCGGCACGGCGGCCAGCAGCGCGCGGGTGTAGGGATGCTGCGGGTGGTGGAAGATCCGGTCGACCGGCCCCTGCTCCACCTGGCGGCCGCGCCACATCACCACTACGTCGTCGGCCATCTGCGCCACCACGCCCATGTCGTGGGTGATGAACATGACGGCGGTCTGCAGCTCGCGCTGCAGCTCGCGGATGATGTTCAGGATCTGGGCCTGGATGGTCACGTCCAGCGCCGTGGTGGGCTCGTCGGCGATCAGCAGCGCCGGCTTGCAGGCCAGCGCCATCGCGATCATGGCGCGCTGGCGCATGCCGCCCGACAGCGTGTGCGGATAGGCGTCGAGCAGGCGGCCGGCGTCGGGCAGGCGCACCAGTTCCAGCAGCGACAGCGCCTGCGCGCGGGCCTGGGCGGCCGTCATGTGCTGGTGCAGCACCAGCGTCTCCGCGATCTGGTTGCCGATGGTGAACACCGGGTTCAGCGAGGTCATCGGCTCCTGGAAGATCATCGCGATCTCGTTGCCGCGGATCGAGCGCATCGCCTCTTCGCTGGCGAGGCGCAGGTCCTGCGGCCCGCTGACCGGCGAGTTGAACAGGATCTGGCCGTCGACGATCTCGCCGCCCGAGTAGTCGGTCAGCCGCATGATGGCCTGCGAGGTGACCGACTTGCCGGAGCCCGATTCGCCGACGATGGCCAGGGTGCGGCCGGCGCTGACGTCGAAGCTCAGGCCGTCGACCGCCCGCAGGCGGCCGCCCGGCACCGGGAATTCCACCGCCAGCGAGCGCACGGACAGCAGCGGGCCGGCGGCTTGCGGGGCGGCGTTCAAGGGCGCAGGATGGACGGCGGGCATGCGGGAGAAACGGGGCGCTGCGCGAGGCAATGTTTTATTTTCGTCGACAAATTGTCGGCAGAATGTCGACGAGTTCTAGAATCCTAACATGTCAAAAGCACCCCGCTCCACCAAGTCCAGTCGCATCGTGTCGTCGGCCCACCTGGTGTCGCCGCAGAGCGCGGAGCTGAGCGAATTCGAGTTCGGGCTGATCGTCGCCGGCAACGCGTTCCACCGCTGGATCGCCCATTGCATGAGCGCCGCCGGCCTGAAGGACCTGACGCCGCTGGACGTGCTGGTGCTGCACCACGTCACCCACCGGGCGCGCGACAAGCGGCTGGCCGACATCTGTTTCATCATGAACGTGGAAGACACCCACCTGATCAACTACGCGCTCAAGAAGCTGTTGAACCTGGGCGTGGTGGCCTCCAGCAAGAGCGGCAAGGAGGTGACCTATGCCGCCACCGACCTGGGCCACCGCTACGTCGAGCGCTACCGCGAGATCCGCGAGAGCTGCCTGATCAACGCGCTCAACGCCGACGACGCGCTGAACCGCGACATCGGCGAGCTGGCCCGCCTGCTGCGCGTGCTCTCCGGCATGTACGACCAGGCCGCCCGCGCGGCCGCCTCCCTTTGAAGAACAAGACGCAAATGCAAACCACGATGGACACCAGGCGCTGGCAATTCTGGATCGACCGCGGCGGCACATTCACCGACGTCGTCGGCCGGCGCCCCGACGGCAGCCTGGCCACCCACAAGCTGCTGTCGGAAAACCCCGAGCAGTACCGCGACGCCGCGGTGGCGGGAATCCGCCACCTGCTCGGGCTCGCAGACGGCCAGCCGGTGACGCCGGCGCAGGTGGAGTCGGTGAAGATGGGGACCACGGTCGCCACCAACGCGCTGCTGGAACGCAAGGGCGAGCCGACGCTGCTGGTGACGACGCGCGGCTTTCGCGACGCGCTGCGCATCGCCTACCAGAACCGCCCGCGCCTGTTCGACCGCCACATCGTGCTGCCCGAGTTGCTGTACAGCGAGGTGCTGGAGGCGCAGGAGCGGGTGGCGGCGCAGGGCGAGGTGCTGCAGCCGCTGGACGAGGCGGCCTTGCGCGCCGGCCTGCAGGCCGCCCATGGGCGTGGCCTGCGCAGCGTGGCGGTGGTCTTCATGCACGGCTACCGCTTCACCGGGCACGAAAAAGCGGCGGCGCGGCTCGCGCGCGAGGTCGGCTTCACCCAGGTGAGCAGCTCGCACGAGACCAGCCCGATGATGAAGTTCGTCAGCCGCGGCGACACCACGGTCGTCGACGCCTACCTGTCGCCGATCCTGCGCCGCTACGTCGACCAGGTGGCCGGCGAGATGCCGGGCGTGCAGCTGTTCTTCATGCAGTCCTCGGGCGGCCTGACCGACGCCCATGCCTTCCAGGGCAAGGACGCCATTCTCTCGGGACCGGCCGGCGGCATCGTCGGCATGGCCAGGACCGCGGCCCTGGGCGGCCACGACAAGGTAATCGGCTTCGACATGGGCGGCACCTCCACCGACGTCTCGCACTTCGCCGGCCAGTTCGAGCGCGAGTTCGAAACCCAGGTGGCCGGCGTGCGGATGCGCGCGCCGATGATGAGCATCCACACGGTGGCGGCCGGCGGCGGCTCGATCCTGGCCTTCGACGGCGCGCGCTTCCGGGTCGGGCCGCAAAGCGCGGGCGCCAATCCGGGCCCGGCCAGCTACCGCCGCGGCGGGCCGCTGGCCGTGACCGACGCCAACCTGATGGTCGGCAAGATCCAGCCGCGCTACTTTCCCAAGGTGTTCGGCCCGCAGGGCAACGAGGCGTTGAGCGCGGACGCCGCCCAGGAGCAATTCTCAGCCCTGGCGCAGCAGACCGGCCGCAGCACCGAGGCGATCGCCGAGGGCTTCATCAACATCGCGGTGCAGCAGATGGCCAACGCCATCAAGAAGATCTCGGTGGCGCGCGGCTACGACGTGACGCGCTACACGCTGCAGTGCTTCGGCGGCGCCGGCGGCCAGCACGCCTGCCTGGTGGCCGATGCGCTGGGCATGACGCGGGTGTTCGTCCATCCGCTGGCCGGCGTGCTCAGCGCCTACGGCATGGGCCTGGCGGACCAGAACGTGATCCGTGAGCAGGCGGTGGAACTGCCGCTGGCAGCGGGGTCCCTGGCGGAGGTGGCGCAACGCCTCGACGCGCTGGCAGCCGCGGCGCAGGGCGAGCTGCGCAAGCAGCAGGTGAACACCGGAACGATCGTGGTGCAGCGGCGCGTGCATGTCCGTTACCAGGGCAGCGATTCGGCGCTGGTGGTTCCGTTCGGCGATCTGGCGACGATCACCTCGGGATTCGAGGCAGCCTACCGCCAGCGCTTTTCCTTCCTGATGAAGAACAAGCCGCTGGTGGTGGAGGCGGTGTCGGTGGAGGCGGTGATCGCCGGCGATGCGCCGCACGAACCGGCGCATGAAATGCATCCGGTGCGCGAGGTGCCCCGGCGCGAGACGGTCCGCATGTATTCGGGCGGCAAGTGGCACGCCGCCGCGCTGGTGGTGCGCGAGGACCTGCGCCCGGGCGATCTCATCGCCGGGCCGGCGATCATCGCCGAGAAGAACGCGACCACCGTGGTCGAGCCCGGCTGGGAAGCGAAGCTCACTGCGCTGGACCACCTGGTGCTGGACCGGCGCGAGGCGCGCGTCATCACCTTCGCCGCCGGCACCACGGTGGACCCGGTGCTGCTGGAGGTGTTCAACAACCTGTTCATGAACATCGCCGAGCAGATGGGGCTGCAGCTGCAGAACACCGCCTACTCGGTCAACATCAAGGAACGGCTGGACTTCTCGTGCGCGCTGTTCGATGCGCAGGGCAACCTGATCGCCAATGCGCCGCACATGCCGGTGCACCTGGGCTCGATGGGCGAGAGCATCAAGACCGTAGTGCGGGAGAACGCCGGCAAGATGGCGCCCGGCGACGTGTTCGTGCTCAACGACCCGTACCACGGCGGCACCCACTTGCCGGACGTGACGGTGATCACGCCGGTGTACCTGAATCTGCCCGTTCGGGCTGAGCCTGTCCTTCGACAAGCTCAGAACGATCGGAATGCGAGCACTTCGACAAGCTCAGTGCGAACGGAGGTTCCGCTGTTCTACGTCGGCTCGCGCGGCCACCACGCCGACATCGGCGGCACCTCGCCCGGCTCGATGCCGCCGTTCTCCACCCGGATCGAGGAGGAGGGCGTGCAGATCGACAACGTCAAGCTGGTCGACCGCGGCACGCTGCGCGAGGCGGAGATGCTCGCGCTGCTGCGCAGCGGGCAGTATCCCAGCCGCAATCCCGAGCAGAACATGGCCGACCTGAAGGCGCAGATCGCCGCCAATGAGAAGGGCGTGCAGGAACTGCGCAGGATGGTGGAGCAGTTCGGCCTGGACGTGGTGCAGGCCTACATGGACCACGTGCAGGACAACGCCGAAGAATCGGTGCGGCGCGTCATCACGCGCCTGAAGGACGGCAGCTTCACGCTGCCGCTGGACAACGGCGCCCAGATCCAGGTGGCGATCCGCGTCGATGCGAAGAACCGCTGCGCCGAGATCGACTTCAGCGGCACCTCGCCGCAGCAGGTGAACAACTTCAATGCGCCGACGGCCGTCTGCATGGCGGCCGTGCTGTACGTGTTCCGCACGCTGGTGGATGACGACATTCCGCTCAACGCCGGCTGCCTCAAGCCCCTGAAGGTGATCATCCCGGCCGGCTCCATGCTCAACCCGCATCCGCCGGCCTCGGTGGTGGCGGGCAACGTGGAGACATCGTCCTGCATCACCAATGCGCTGTTCGGCGCGCTGGGCGTGATGGCGTCCAGCCAGTGCACGATGAACAACTTCACCTTCGGCAACGAACGCCACCAGTATTACGAGACCATTTCCGGAGGCAGCGGCGCCGGGGCAGTGATCGACGCCGCGGGCCGGGTCGTCGGCGGCTTCGACGGCACCAGCGTGGTCCAGACCCACATGACCAACTCGCGGCTGACCGATCCGGAAGTGCTGGAGTTCCGCTTCCCGGTGCGGCTGGAAAGCTACGAGATCCGCGCCGGCTCCGGCGGCAAGGGCCGCTGGACCGGCGGCAACGGTGGGGTGCGGCGGGTGCGCTTCCTGGAGCCGATGACCGCCAGCATCCTGTCCAACGGCCGCAAGCATGGCGCCTTCGGCATGGCCGGCGGCCAGCCGGGGCAGGTAGGCATCAACCGGGTGGTGCGCGCCGACGGCCGCGTGGAGACGCTGGAGCACATCGGGCAGGCGCAGATGCAGCCCGGCGACATCTTCGAGATCCTCACCCCGGGCGGCGGGGGTTACGGCAAGGAGTGATGGCGATGCACTTCGTGGACAACTACCGCTACCTGGCGCGCTACAACGGCTGGATCAACCAGCGGCTGTACGACGCCTGCGAAGGGCTGAGCGACGAGGAACGCAAGCGCGACCGCGGCGCCTTCTTCGGCTCGATCCACCGCACCTGGAACCACCTGCTGTGGGGCGACCGCATGTGGCTTGCGCGCTTCGCGGCGCAGGAGGGCGCGGCTGCCGCTGCGCTGTCGGCCGACCTGCTGGCGCTGCCGCCGGGCGCCGCCCATGCGACGCTTCTCTATGACGACTGGTCTGAGTTGCGCACGCAGCGGGCCCGCCTGGACGATGCGATCGAGCGCTGGACCGGCGCCATGCCGGCGGACTTCCCGCTGCGCACCATGCGCTACAGCAACACCAAGGGCGTGCAGCGCGAGCATCCGGCGTGGATGGCGCTGACGCATCTGTTCAACCACCAGACCCATCACCGCGGGCAGGTGACCACGCTGCTGACCCAGGCCGGCATCGATCCGGGCCTGACCGACCTGATCGCCCTGCCGGCGCAGTGAAGCGGCCATGAAAAAACCCGCCGCAGCGGGTTTTTTCATTGGGGCAGGCAGCCCTTACTTCTTGGCGGCGCTGGCAGCCGGCTTGGCGGCATCGGCCTTGGCATCCGCCTTGGCGACGGCCTTGTCGGCCTTCGCTTCGGCCCGGGCTTCCTTCTTTTCCGCCTGGGCCTTGGCCTTCGCTTCCTTCTTGTCGGCCTTGGCTTCGGCCTTTTCGGCCTTGGCGTCCGCCTTGGCGACAGCCTTGTCCGACTTGGCATCGGCCTTGGCGTCCTTCTTTTCTTCCTTGGCGGCGGCCTTGGCGTCCTTGGCCACGGCGCCCTTGAAGCTTTCGCCGTTGACGGTCAGGCCGTTCTCGGACAGCTTGACGGCGCTCTTCTCGCCCACGCCCTTGACGCGGTCGATGAAGTCCTGCCAGTTCTTGAACTCGCCCTTCTTGCGCTCGGTGGTGATCAGCTTGGTGGTGACTGGGCCGATGCCCTTGATGCTATCGAGCTGGGCGTCGGTTGCCTTGTTGACGTCGACGGCGGCCATGGCAAGGGTGGCGTACAGCATGACCAGGATGGCCAGGATTTTCTTGAGCATTTGATTCTCCTTGGAGGGGCCGGCACGGTGTGCGCCGGGCCCGTGTCTAACGGCGGGCGGCCGGGCCCGGTTGACGGGGGCTCCCCTAGCTGGAGGAAAGCGCCGCGACGTAGCTGGCAACGCCGCTCTGGACGTCGGCGAATGCGTGCGTGCAGCCGGCGGCGCGCAGCGCGGTGAGGTCCGCCTGCGTGTAGCACTGGTACTTGCCGCGCAGCGCGTCGGGGAACGGGATGTAGTCGATCAGGCCCTGCGCCGCGGCGCCGGCCGTGTCCAGCACCGGCTGGCCCGGGCGCAGCGCGTTGACGACGGCGGTGGCGACGTCGTTGAACGGCTGCGCGCGCCCGGTGCCCAGGTTGAAGATGCCCGACTTGTCGGGATGGTCCAGGAACCACAGGTTGACGGCCACCACGTCGTCGATGAAGACGAAGTCGCGCATCTGCTCGCCCGGCCCGTAGCCGCCGTACTCGCCGAACAGCTTCACCTTGCCTTCGGCGCGGAACTGGTTGTACTGGTGGAAGGCGACGCTGGCCATCCGGCCCTTGTGCTGCTCGCGCGGCCCGTAGACGTTGAAGTAGCGAAAGCCCGCCACCTGCTGGGTGGCGGCCTCGAACCTGTCGCCCAGCTCGCGCCGCAGCTTGCGGTCGAACAGCAGCTTGGAGTAGCCGTAGACGTTCAGCGGCCGCTCGAATTCGGGGGTTTCGCGAAAGGACGCGGGGCCGCCCGTGCAAGCCTGGCCGGGCGCCGGACCCCCATACGTTGCGGCCGACGACGCATACAGCAGCCGCGTGCGCAGCCGCTGGCAGGCCTGGAACAGGCCGCACGACAGCGTGTAGTTGTTCGCCATCATGTACTTGCCGTCGCTCTCCATCGTGTCGCTGCAGGCGCCTTCGTGGAACACCGCCTCCACCTTGCCGTAACCGGCCTCGGCAAAGCGCGGATAGAACTCGCCGGCGTCGACATAGTCGGCGATCTTCAGGTCGGCGAGGTTGCGGAACTTGTCGCCCTGGGTCAGGTCGTCCACCGCGATGATGTCGTCGACGCCGCGCGCGTTCAGGCCCTTGACGATGTTGCTGCCGATAAAACCCGCAGCCCCCGTTACTACAACTCTCACGAATGCCTCCTGCGGGTTTCAGTGGAGACCAACTTGCTCCGGCAAGTCATGCCGGAACCAAAACCGGCAGCGCCGGTGACGACGACCCTCATGCGAACAGCTCCTCGTACGAGACGGTGGCGGTGCCGAACTTTCCCACCACGATGCCGCCGGCCTTGTTGGCCAGCGGCATCGCCTCGCGCAGGTCCATGCCGGCCGCCACCAGCGCCGCCAGCGTGGCGATCACGGTGTCGCCGGCGCCGGTGACGTCGAACACCTCGCGCGCCTGCGCCTCCACGTGCAGCGCGCCCTGCGCATCGAACAGCGTCATGCCGTCCTCGCCCAGGGTCACCAGCAATGCATCGAGCTGCAGCTCCTGGCGCAGGCGCTGCGCCTTGGCGGCCAGCTCCTCGCCATCGCGCCAGCCGCCGACCACCTGCTGCAGTTCGGCCCGGTTCGGCGTGATGACGCTGGCGCCGGCGTAGCGGGAATAGTCGCTGCCCTTGGGATCGACCAGCACCGGCTGGCCGGCGGCGCGGGCGCTGGAGATCATCGCCTGGATGTGGGCCAGCCCGCCCTTGCCGTAATCGGAAAACAGGATCGCGTCGTGCGCGGGCGCCAGCTGCGAGAAGGCTTCGGTCTGCGAGGCCAGCGCCTCGTGGTCCGGCTCGTTTTCGAAGTCCATGCGCAGCAACTGCTGGTGGCGCCCGATCACGCGCAGCTTGACCGTGGTGCGCAGGCCCGGGTCGCGCCGCAGGTGGGTGGAGATGCCGGTCTCCTTGAGCAGCGCTTCCAGGATCTGGCCGGGCTCGTCGTCGCCGACCACGCCCAGGAAGCTCGCCTGCGCGCCCAGCGTGACCACGTTGTACGCCACGTTGGCGGCGGCGCCGATGCGTTCTTCCTCGCGCGTGACCCGCACCACCGGCACCGGCGCCTCGGGCGAGATGCGGTCCACCGCGCCGTGCCAGTAGCGGTCCAGCATCGCGTCGCCCACCACGAGCACGCGGGCCTTGGCCAGCTGCTGCTTGCTGATCTGCTTCATAGTTCTTCGACCCGCCTTGCCGGATAGCTGTCCCAGGCGTGGCAGCCGGGGCATTGCCAGAAATGCTGCTTGGCCTCGAAGCCGCAAGCTGCGCACCGGTAGCGGGTGAGCGGCTTGACGGCATGGTCCAGGGCCCGCTGCACGGTGGGATGGAACTCCTCGTGTTCGAGCCTTTCCTCGGCCAGCCAGCGGGTGGCCGCCACCAGCGACAGCTCTCGGCCCAGGTGCTGGACGTACCAGCGGCGCGCCGATTCGCGGTCCGGGTCGAGCGCCACGATGCCTTCCAGCACGTCGATCGACGGCGCCAGCTCGTAACTGGTCTGCAGCGTCTCCAGCGCCTCGGCCTGCATGCCGCAGGCCACCGCCGTTTCCACCAGCGGGCTGGCGACCAGCGGGATCGCCGACGGCGCCGAATGGGCCAGCCGCGAGAGCGTCTGGTAGGCGGTCGCCACCTCGCCGGCGCGCCACTGCAGCGCCGCCAGGTCCATGCCCGGCCGGGCCGCGTCCGGCGCCATCCTCATCGCCTCGCGCAGCAGCGGTTCGGCCTTGTCGTTGGGCACCAGGGCGGCCCGCTCGCACAGGTAGTGCGACTGGCGCGCGCTGAAGTTGCCGTGGCCGCTGGCCTGCAGCTTGGCCGCGGTGTCGCCGGCCTGCACCCAGTCGCGCGAGCGCTCGTAGATCGACAGCAGCGCCAGCAGTGCCTGCTCCTCGAAGTCCGAGCCCTCGAGCTTGCGCAGCGCTTCTTCGGCGCGGTCGAGCAGGCCGGCCTTGAGGTAGTCCAGGGCCAGCGCGTGCTGGGCCCGCTGGCGGTCGGCGCGCCCGAGGTCGCCGCGCGAGAGCAGGTGCTCGTGCACGCGCACGGCGCGCTCGTACTCGCCGCGGCGGCGGAACAGGTTGCCCAGCGCGAAATGCAGCTCGGAGGTGTCCGGGTCGTTCTGCACCGCCTCGATGAAGGCGTCGATCGCCTGGTCCTGCTGCTCGTTGAGCAGGAAGTTCAGGCCGCGGAAGTAGGCCTTGGGCGCCTGGCGGTTCTCCATGCGCAGCTGGCGCAGGTCGAAGCGCGAGGCGGCCCAGCCCAGCACGAAGGCGATCGGCAGACCCCAGAGCACCCAGCTGAGGTCAAAGTCCATGGTGCATCGGCGGAACCGGCGTTTCGGGGGGAGAGGACCGGGCCATGCTGGCGCGGTGGGCGGCGACCCGGTGCTTCCACCAGCGCGGCACCATGCCGAGCGCGCCGATGGCCAGGCCGAGCGCGAAGGCGGCCAGCACCACCAGCACCAGCGGCGCGCGCCACTGGGTGCCGAAGAAGAAATGGACCGTCGCGTCCTGCTGGTTGTTCAGCGCGAAAGCGAAGAGGGTAAAAAAAATGGCTGCCTTGAGCAGCCACAGGACGTATTTCATCGAGCTCCTCGAAGCCGGATTCTAGGGCCTAGGCCCCGGTCTCCAGCTCCTGGGTCCGCTTGTCCACCGCCTCGCGCAGGGCCTTGCCCGGCTTGAAGTGGGGAACCCGCTTCTCCGGGATCTGCACGCTTTCGCCCGAGCGGGGATTGCGCCCCAGGCGCGGCGGCCGCCGGTTGATCGAGAAGCTGCCGAAGCCGCGGATCTCGATCCGGTGCCCTTTCACCAGCGCTTCGCCCATCGCGTCAAGAATGGTCTTGACGGCATATTCGGCGTCGCGGTGCGTCAGCTGGCTGAAACGCGCTGCCAGTTCTTCGACGAGGTCGCTACGGGTCATAGGTCTCCCGGAATTGTCATCCCGGGCTCGACCCGGGATCCATGCCGCACCGGACAGACCATGCTGCCGGTGCGTCTGGATGCCGGAAACGAATCCGGCATGACAGTCCTTGTTACTTTTCCGAGTTGTCCAGCTTGGCGCGCAGCAGGGCGCCCAGGCTGGTGGTGCCGGCGTTCTCGCGCGAGGACTGCTGGCTCAGGTTCTGCATCTGGCCCTGCTCGTCTGCCATGTCCTTGGCCTTGACCGACAGCTGGATGTTGCGGGTCTTGCGATCCACGTTGACAACCACGGCGGAGACTTCGTCGCCTTCCTTGAGCACGTTGCGGGCGTCTTCCACGCGGTCGCGGGAGATTTCCGAAGCACGCAGGTAGCCGATGATGTCTTCGCCCAGGTCGATCTCGGCGCCCTTGGCGTCGACGGTCTTGACCTTGCCGGAGACGACGGCGCCCTTGTCATGGATGGACACGAAGGTCGCGAACGGGTCGCCGTCCAGCTGCTTGATGCCCAGCGAGATGCGCTCGCGGTCCACGTCGACGGCCAGCACGATCGCATCGACTTCCTGGCCCTTCTTGTAGTTGCGCACGGCGGCTTCGCCCGGCTCGTTCCAGGACAGGTCCGACAGGTGCACCAGGCCGTCGATGCCCGCTGCCAGGCCGACGAACACGCCGAAGTCGGTGATCGACTTGATCGGGCCCTTGACGCGGTCGCCGCGCTTGGTGTTCTGCGCGAATTCCTGCCACGGGTTGGCCTTGCACTGCTTCATGCCCAGCGAGATGCGGCGCTTGTCTTCGTCGATCTCCAGCACCATGACTTCGACTTCGTCGCCCAGGGCGACGATCTTCGACGGCGCGACGTTCTTGTTGGTCCAGTCCATTTCGGAGACGTGCACCAGGCCTTCGATGCCCGGCTCCAGTTCCACGAACGCGCCGTAGTCGGCGATGTTGGTGATCTTGCCGAACATGCGGGTGCCCTGCGGGTAGCGGCGGTTCACGCCCATCCACGGGTCGTCGCCCATCTGCTTCAGGCCCAGCGAGACGCGGTTCTTCTCGGTGTCGAACTTGAGGATCTTGGCGGTGATTTCCTGGCCGGCCTGAACGACTTCGCTCGGGTGGCGGACACGGCGCCAGGCCATGTCGGTGATGTGCAGCAGGCCGTCGATGCCGCCGAGGTCCACGAACGCACCGTATTCGGTGATGTTCTTGACGACACCGCGGACGACGGAGCCTTCCTTGAGGGTTTCCATCAGCTTGGCGCGCTCTTCGCCCATCGACGCTTCGACAACGGCGCGGCGGCTCAGCACCACGTTGTTGCGCTTGCGGTCCAGCTTGATGACCTTGAACTCCATCGTCTTGTTTTCGTACGGCGTCAGGTCCTTGATCGGACGCGTGTCGATCAGCGAGCCGGGCAGGAAGGCGCGGATGCCGTTGACCAGCACCGTCAGGCCGCCCTTGACCTTGCCGCTGGTGGTGCCGGTGACGAATTCGCCGGACTCCAGCGCCTTCTCCAGGCTCATCCAGGACGCGAGGCGCTTGGCCTTGTCGCGCGACAGGATGGTGTCGCCATAACCGTTTTCGATGGCGTCGATGGCCACCGACACGAAGTCGCCGACCTGGACTTCGATCTCGCCCTTGTCGTTCTTGAATTCGTCGATCGGCACGTACGCTTCGGACTTGAGGCCGGCGTTGACGACGACGAAGCTGTGTTCGATGCGGACCACTTCGGAGGTGATCACCTCGCCGGTGCGCATTTCGGAGCGCTGCAGCGACTCCTCGAACATCGAGGCAAAAGATTCCATGGATTCAGACATTGGTTTTTTCCTTGCGCGTCAGCAGGTTTCCATCCGCGGGATTGCGGAATGTTTCTAGGACTGAGACGGCTCTTTGCGGCTTGGGACCGCGGGTTAAGTTGAACAACCGCACGGCCTGGGCGCTGCTGCGCGAGAGGGGCCAAGCGGACCTTTTGCAATCAGCTGTGGAAGGGCTGCCTTGCATCCCACCACTGGAGCACCTGGGCCACCGATTCTTCGATCGAGAGGCTCGAGTTATCCAGCAGGAGGGAATCCGCGGCCGGTTTCAGGGGCGCCACGGGCCGGGACGAATCCCTTGCATCGCGCGCCTCCAGAGCCTGCCGAAGACTGTCAATTGTAGCGGGAATTCCCTTTGAAATCAACTGCTTATGGCGGCGCTCGGCGCGCTGGCCGGCGCTGGCCGTGAGGTAGACCTTCATCGGCGCCGCGGGGAAGATGACCGTGCCCATGTCGCGGCCGTCGGCCACCAGGCCGGGCAGGCGGCGGAAGCCGTGCTGCAGCGCCAGCAGCGCGGTGCGCACGGCCGGCAGCGTCGAGACCCGGGAGGCGTTCATGCCCGCCTCCTCGGTGCGGATGGCCTCCGACACGTCGATCCCGCCCAGCAGGATGTGGCCCTGCGAAAACCGGACCGGCAGGGAGCGTGCCAGGCCGGCGATGGCGGCTTCATTGGCGGGGACCAGGTCCAGGCCGGCGCGCCGTGCCGCCAGTGCGGTCACCCGGTAGAGCGCGCCGGAATCGAGGTAGTGGTAGCCCAGGCGGTGCGCCACTTCGGAAGCCAGCGTGCCCTTGCCGGAGGCCGTCGGGCCGTCGATGCACAGCACCGGGATGTCCTGCGGCCCGGTCTGGGCCACCGAGAACAGCGCCTCGAAATAGTCGGGGAAGGTCTTGGCCACGCACTTCGGGTCCAGGATGCGCACCGGAACCCGGGCCGGATTGAAGGCTGCCAGCGAGAAGCACATCGCCACCCGGTGGTCGTCGTAGGTGTGGATGGAGGCGGCCTTCCACTGGCCTGGCGGCGTCACCTGCAGGAAGTCCGCGCCTTCCTGCACCAGGGCGCCGAGCTTGCGCAGTTCCACCGCCATCGCCGCCAGCCGGTCCGTCTCCTTCACGCGCCAGCTCGCGATGTTGCGCAGCGTGCTGGTGCCGTCCGCATACAGCGCCATCACCGCCAGCGTCATGGCGGCGTCGGGGATGTGGTTGCAGTCCAGGTCGACGGCCTTGAGCGGCCAGGCGCCGCGGCTGATCACCAGGCCATTGGGTTCCCCCTCGATCCTCGCACCCATCAGCCGCGCCGCCTCGACGAAGCGGATGTCGCCCTGGATCGAGTCGAGCCCCACGCCCTGGATGCGCACCGGCGCCTGCGGCGTCGCCGCCAGCGCACCGAGTGCGATGAAGTAGCTGGCCGACGAGGCGTCCGCCTCCACGTGGATGCTGCCCGGCGAGCGATAGGCGCTGCCGGCGGGGATGGTGAAGCGCGACCAGCCGTCGCGCCGCACGGCGATGCCGAAGCGCTCCAGCAGCTTGAGCGTGATCTCGATGTAGGGCCGGGAGATCAACTCGCCGACGACCTCGATGACGATGTCGCGTGGCGCCGACAGGCCGCCCTTAAGCGCCGGAGCCCCCTCGGGGGGCAGCGAGGACACGGGAGTGCCCAGCGTGGGGGCTTTATCTCTGGCGACGAGTGGCAGCGCCATCAACAAGGCGGTGAGGAACTGGCTGGAGACGTCGCCCCGGACCTGGATCGCGGCGTCGAGTGCGAGCCGCGGCTGGCCGATGCGCAGCGGCGGATAGCCTTCCGTGCCCAGGTAATCGATCGAGCAGCCGAGCTGGCGCAGCGCGTCCACCAGGTCGCCGATCGGCCGCTCGTGCATGCGCGCCACGCCGCTGAGCTCGAAGTCGCCGCCCAGCACTGCCAGCGCCGCGGTCAGCGGCCGCATCGCGGTGCCGGCGTTGCCCAGGAACAGGCGGGCGGGGGAGGCCGGCGCATTGCCGCCGAGCCCGGTGATTTCCAGCGCTGCGCCCTGGTGGCGCACGCCGCAGCCCAGGGCGCGCAAGGCGTCCAGCATCACCCGGGTGTCGTCGGAATCGAGCAGGTCGTGGATCAGCGTGGCGCCGCCGCTGAGCGCCGCCAGCAGCAGCACGCGGTTGGAGATGCTCTTGGAGCCGGGCAGGTTCACCGTGCCCGCGGCGCCGGCCAGCGGCGGGATGTCCAGGAAGGCCGTGGAAAACATCAGGCGCCCGGACGCATCATTTCTTGGGGAATCCCATGCGCCAGCCGGCCCGGGCGCGGCTGGCGCTGGCGATGGATTCCTCCAGCGCCTCGCCGTTGTTGTTGGTGATCATCGCTTCCATGGCCTGCAGCGCGCGCTGGAACTGGCCCGATTGCTCCAGCAGCTCCTGGCGGTTGGCCAGCAGCACGTCGCGCCACATCTTGGGATCGCTGGCCGCGATCCGCGTGAAATCGCGAAAGCCCGGCCCGGCGAGCGACAGGAATTCCTTGCCGCTGGCCTGGCCCGTGATGCCGTTCATCAGCGCGAAGGCGATCAGGTGCGGCAGGTGGCTGACCGCTGCGAAAGCGGCGTCGTGCGCATCGGGCGACATCTGCACCACGTGGCACTGCAGCGCCTCCCAGACTTCCGCGGCGCGCCGCAGCTGCGCGAGCTGGGTGCGCTCGATCGGCGTCAGGATGACCGTCTTGCCGGTGTAGAGGTCCGGATCGGCATGCTCCACCCCGGACACTTCCTTGCCGGTGATCGGATGGCAGGGCACGAACGAGCCGATGTGGTCGCGCAGCACCCGGCGCGCGGAGTCCACCACGTCGCGCTTGGTCGAGCCGACGTCCATGATCAGCATGTCGTTGTTGACCAGGTGGCGGATCGCCTTGAGCGTGGCTTCGGTGGCGGCGACCGGCACCGCCAGCAGCACGATGTCGGCGCCCGACACCGCCAGCAGCGCCGACGGCGCCTCGACGTCGATGACGCCCATCTGGCGCGCCCGCTCGGTGGTGGAGGGCGACTTGCTGTAGCCGACCACGCGCTTGACCAGCCCGGCGCGCTTGAGCGCGAGCGCAAAGGAGCCGCCCATCAGGCCGCAGCCGATCAGACCGAGTTGTTCAAACATGGAGTGGGGGTTTCATCATTCGCCGACGGGGTAAGTGCCCAGGACCTTGTAGAACGCGCACAGGGACTGCAGGTCCTTGAGCGCGGCCGCGACATGCGGCTGGGACGGGTGTCCCTGCAGGTCGATGTAGAAATAGTATTCCCACTGCCCCGAGCGGGCCGGGCGCGACTCGAAGCGCGTCATCGACACGCCGTGCTGCTTGAGCGGCACCAGGATGTCGTGCACCGCGCCCGGCCGGTTGGGGACGGACACGATCAGGCTGACGCAATCGCGCCCCGACGCCTGCGGCGCCTGCAGCGTCTGCGGCAGGCAGATCACGGCGAAGCGCGTGCGGTTGAAGGCGTCGTCCTGGATCGCATGGACCGCGACGTGCAGTCCGAACTCGCTGGCGGCGCGCTCGCTGGCGATGCCGGCCCAGGCGGGATTGGTGGCGGCCAGCCGCGCGCCTTCGGCGTTGCTGGAGACGGCGCGCCGCTCGGCGTTGGGCAGGTGCTTGGTCAGCCAGCCCTGGCACTGCGCCAGGGCCTGGGGGTGGGCCAGCACCACCTCGATGCCTTCGAGCGAATTCGACAACCGCAGCAGGTGGTGCCGCACCAGCAGGCTCACTTCGCCGACGATGTGCAGCGGCGACTGCAGCAGCAGGTCCAGCGAACGCGTCACCACGCCTTCGCTGTTGTTCTCCACCGGGACCACGCCGAAATCGGCGGTGCCGGCGGTGGCGGCGTGGAACACCTCGTCGAAGTTGACGCAGGGCACGTGCTCGATGCTGGAGCCGAAGAACTGGACCGCGGCCTGCTCGCTGAAGGTGCCGGCGGGCCCGAGGTAGGCGACGCGCAGCGGCGCCTCCAGCGCCCGGCAGGCCGACATGATCTCGCGCCAGATGGTGGCCACGTTCTCGCTCTTGAGGGGCCCCTGGTTGGCCGCCTGCAGCGTGTTGATCACCTGGGCTTCGCGCTCGGGCCGGAACACCGGCGAGCCCTCGGCGCGCTTGAGCTCGCCCACTTCGTTGGCGAAGCCGGCGCGGCGATTGAGCAGGGCCAGCAGCTCGCGGTCGACTTCGTCGATCGCGGCGCGCAGCTGGCTGAGATTCTTCTTTGTTGTACTCATAAGGAATGCATGCAATCGACCGTCAGCGGCCCCCCGCCGCCGACCGTCTCCCCGGCGCGATCAGGCCGGACCCGGTTCTTCCGCGCCCGGCTCGGCGGCCTCGACGTCGGCGGGATTGGCGTCATTTTCCACGATGCGCTGCAGGCCGCTCAGCTTGGAGCCTTCGTCCAGGCCGATCAGCGTCACGCCCTGCGTGGCGCGGCCCATCTCGCGGATCTCGCTGACCCGGGTGCGGACCAGCACGCCCTTGTCGGTGATCAGCATGATCTCGTCGTCGGCATGCACCAGCGTTGCGGCAACGACCTTGCCGTTGCGCTCGCTCTGCTGGATGGCGATCATGCCCTTGGTGCCGCGGCCGTGGCGCGTGTATTCGGTGATGCCGGTGCGCTTGCCGTAGCCGTTGGCGGTGGCGGTGAGCACGCTCTGCTGCTCGTCCTCGGCCACCAGCATGGCGATCACGCCCTGGCCCTCGTCGAGCATCATGCCGCGCACGCCGCGGGCGTTGCGGCCCATCGGACGCACGTCGTTCTCGTCGAAGCGCACCGCCTTGCCGCCGTCGGAGAACAGCATCACGTCGTGCTTGCCGTCGGTCAGCGCCGCGCCGATCAGGTAGTCCCCGTCGTCCAGGTCCACGGCGATGATGCCGGCCTTGCGCGGGTTGCTGAATTCGTCCAGCGCGGTCTTCTTGACCGTGCCCATGGACGTCGACATGAACACGTAATGGTCGGCCGGAAAGCTGCGGAATTCGCCGGTCAGCGGCAGCACCACGTTGATCTTCTCGCCTTCCTGCAGCGGGAACATGTTGACGATCGGGCGGCCGCGCGAACCGCGCGAGCCCGCCGGCACTTCCCACACCTTCAGCCAATAGAGCCGGCCGCGGTTGGAGAAGCACAGGATGTAGTCGTGCGTGTTGGCGATGAACAGCTGGTCGATCCAGTCATCTTCCTTGGTGGCGGTGGCCTGCTTGCCGCGGCCGCCGCGCTTCTGGGCGCGGTATTCCGACAGCGGCTGGCTCTTGATGTAGCCGCTGTGGGACAGCGTCACCACCATGTCGGTCGGGGTGATCAGGTCTTCAGTCGACAGGTCGAACGAGCTGTGCTCCACCAGGCTGCGGCGCGCGCCCAGCTTGGTCTGGCCGAACTCCTGCTTGATGGCCGTGAGCTCTTCGCCAATGATGGCGGAGACGCGCGCCGGCTTGGCCAGGATGTCCAGCAGGTCCTCGATCTCCGCCATCACTTCCTTGTATTCGGCGACGATCTTGTCCTGCTCCAGGCCCGTCAGGCGCTGCAGCCGCATCTGCAGGATTTCCTGCGCCTGGGTGTCCGAGAGGCGGTACAGGCCATCCGCGCCCATGCCGAATTCGCGCTCCAGGCCCTCGGGCCGGTAGTCGTCGGCGTTGACGACGCCGCCGTCAGTGCGCGCGCGGGTGAGCATCTCGCGCACCAGCTGGCTGTCCCAGGAGCGGCTCATCAGCTCGGCTTTCGCGACCGGCGGGGTGGGCGCGTTGCGGATGATCTGGATGAAGTCGTCGATGTTGGCCAGCGCGATCGCCAGGCCTTCCAGCACGTGGCCGCGTTCGCGTGCCTTGCGCAGCGCGAACACGGTGCGGCGCGTCACCACTTCGCGGCGGTGCTGCAGGAAGACCGAGATCAGGTCCTTCAGGTTGCACAGGCGCGGCTGGCCGTCGATCAGGGCCACCATGTTGATGCCGAAGGTGTCCTGCAGCTGGGTCTGCTTGTACAGGTTGTTCAGCACCACCTCGGGTACTTCGCCGCGCTTGAGTTCGATCACCAGACGCATGCCGGACTTGTCGCTTTCGTCCTGGATGTGGCTGATGCCCTCGATCTTCTTTTCGTTGACCAGTTCGGCCATCCGCTCCTGCAGCGTCTTCTTGTTCACCTGGTAGGGCAGCTCGTCGACGATGATGGACTGGCGCTGGCCCTTGTCGATGTCCTCGAAGTGGCACTTGGCACGCATCACCACCTTGCCGCGGCCGGTGCGGTAGCCTTCCTTGACGCCGTTGATGCCGTAGATGATGCCGGCGGTGGGGAAGTCGGGTGCCGGGATGATCTCCATCAGCTCGTCGATGGTCGCCTCCGGGTTGCGCAGCAGGTGCAGGCAGCCGTCCACCACTTCGTTGAGGTTGTGCGGCGGAATGTTGGTGGCCATGCCGACCGCGATGCCGCCGGAGCCGTTGACCAGCAGGTTGGGCAGCTTGCTGGGGAGCACCAGCGGCTCGCGTTCACTGCCGTCGTAGTTGGGGCCGAAGTCGACCGTCTCCTTGTCGATGTCCGCGAGCATCTCGTGGGCAATCTTGGCCAGCCGGATCTCCGTGTAGCGCATCGCCGCCGCGTTGTCGCCATCGACCGAGCCGAAGTTGCCCTGGCCGTCCACCAGCATGTGGCGCATCGAGAAGTCCTGCGCCAGCCGCACGATGGTGTCGTAGACCGACTGGTCGCCGTGCGGGTGGTACTTGCCGATGACGTCGCCGACGATACGGGCCGACTTCTTGTAAGGCCGGTTCCAGTCGTTATTGAGTTCGTGCATCGCGAACAGCACCCGGCGGTGGACCGGCTTGAGGCCGTCGCGCGCATCCGGCAAGGCCCGCCCCACGATCACGCTCATCGCGTAATCGAGGTAACTGCGCCGCATTTCCTCTTCAAGACTGATTGGCAGGGTTTCTTTGGCGAACTGGGTCATGAGGAGGAGGTGGGGCGGGCGAGGGCGAAGCAGCTGATTTTACGTTGCGCGGGGCCATGTCGCAAAGCAGCAACATAAGCCGGCTATTGAGGTTTTGTCCTACGAAGCCCAGCCTTGATAACCGTTGATTGTGTAAGGACGTGTGGCACAATGACTTTGACGTTTTTGGTGATGGTCACCTTAATCGTAGTGTTTACGCAGCGCGGCTGCGGCTTTTTCCCCAAGAGGAGAACCATGAAGAAACTGAACAAAGTGGCGATGCTGTTTGCCTCCGTCGCGCTGGCAACCACGGCCGTCGCACAGACCCGGGTGACCGCAGCAAATGGCGGCAACGTGATCGACAACTGGCAAAACGGCACCGGTGAGTACGTCTGGAAGAACGGCACGAACGAACTGTGCTGGCGCGATGCCAACTGGACGCCCGCCACTGCCGCCGTGGGTTGCGATGGCGCCCTGGTCCAGGCTGCTCCTGCTGCCGCTCCGGCCCCGATCGTCGCCGCTCCGGCTGCGCCGTCTGCTGCTCCCGCTCCGGCTCCGGCTCCTGCCGCCGCTGCTCCCCAGCCGCCCGCAGCCACCAAGGTCACCTACGCCGCTGACGCCTTCTTCGACTTCGACAAGTCGGTTCTGAAGCCCGAAGGCAAGGCCAAGCTCGACGACCTCGTCAGCAAGGTCAAGGACATCAACCTGGAAGTGATCATCGCCGTCGGCCACACCGACTCGGTGGGCACCGATGCGTACAACCAGCGCCTGTCCGTGCGCCGCGCCGAGTCCGTCAAGGCCTACCTCGTGTCCAAGGGCATCGAGAAGAACCGTGTCTACACCGAAGGCAAGGGCGAGAAGCAGCCGGTCGCGGACAACAAGACCGCCGAAGGCCGCGCCAAGAACCGCCGCGTGGAAATCGAAGTGGTCGGCACCCGCGCCAACCGCTAACCGCTCGCGGTCCGCAAAAAAAGCCCCGGCAACGGGGCTTTTTTCATTTCTGTCGCCGAGAATCACGGCATGAGCGAGCAGACCGTCAACGCCGATCCCGCCGAACTGGCCAAGTTCTCCGACCTGGCCCACCGCTGGTGGGATCCGGAGAGCGAGTTCCGTCCGCTGCACCAGATCAATCCGCTGCGGCTGGAATGGATCCAGGCGCAGTTTCCCCTGGCGGGCCAGCACGTCCTCGACGTCGGTTGCGGCGGCGGCATCCTGGCGGACTCGATGGCCCGCAAGGGCGCCGACGTGCTGGGCATCGACCTGGCCGGCAAGGCGTTGCGGGTGGCACAGCTGCATGCACTCGAGGCGCAGACGCCGCACGTCAAGTACCGCGAGGTCAGCGTCGAGGCGCTGGCGGCCGAGCAGCCCGCCAGCTTCGACGCCGTGACCTGCATGGAAATGCTGGAGCACGTGCCGGACCCGGCCTCCGTGGTCCGGGCCTGCGCCGCGCTGGTCAAACCGGGCGGCTGGGTGTTCTTCTCCACCATCAACCGCAACCCGAAGGCATTCGTGCTGGCCATCCTCGGGGCCGAGTACCTGCTGAACCTGTTGCCCCGAGGCACCCACGAATATGACAAATTCCTGCGCCCCAGCGAGCTGGCCGGATTCTGCCGTGCCAGCGGGCTGCAATTGCAGCAGAGTCGGGGCCTGGAATACAACCCGCTGACGCGCCGCTACTGGATGTCGGGCGACACCAGCGTCAATTACCTGATCTCCACCCGAAAAGCCTGATGTTCGACGATATCCACGCGGTCCTGTTCGACCTGGACGGCACCCTGATCGACAGCGCGCCGGACCTCGGGGCCGCCGCCGACAAGATGCGGGTGGACCGCGGCCTGCCGTCGCTGCCGCTGGACCACTACCGTCCGATGGCCGGGGCAGGCGCCCGCGGCATGCTGGGCATCGCCTTCTCGATGACGCCCGACCACCCGGGCTTCGGCAGCATGCGCGAGGAGTTCTTCATCAACTACGAAGGCTGCATGACGCAGCGCACCTACGTCTTCGAGGGCGTGGCCGAACTGATCGCCGCGCTCAAGACGCGGGGCGTCAAGTGGGGCGTGGTGACCAACAAGGCCGCGCGCTTCACCGATCCCCTCACCCGCAAGATGCCCTTGTTCGCGACCGCCGCCGCCGTCATCAGCGGCGACACCACCGCGCATGCCAAGCCGCATCCCGCACCGCTGCTGGAGGCGGCGCGCCGGCTCAACGTGGATCCGTCGCGCTGCGTCTACGTGGGCGACGACGAGCGCGACATCGCAGCCGGCCTGGCCGCCGGGATGGCGACGGTCGCGGCCACCTACGGCTACCTCGGCAGCAACGGAAACACCCAGGCCTGGGGAGCCCACGCGCAGATCAAATCGCCTTTCGAGCTGCTGCCCCTCTTGAAATTCGGGCTGCAGGCGTAAACTACGGGGTTCCTGGGGCTGCACTGGTTTCGACGTGGGTTCGGACGCGCGGCAGGGCATGTCGAGCTGAATGTGCTCGTAAAAAAGATTCAAACAAACTAACTGCAAACGACGAACGTTTCGCACTCGCCGCTTAATTGCCGGTGAGCTTTGCAACAGCAGGCCGATGGGCTGGGCAAGGGGTCTTTAACGCAAGTTGAATGCTCCCGGCTGCAAAGATAATTTCATCGGCTGGTTTCCTGTCGGGTAACTTGGCAGGGAACGAGAAAATAGGTTGCTGGCGTCCCCTAGAGCGTGCCGCTGCGCGCTAGGGGAAGCGAGATCCAAACCAGACGGCTAAACATGTAGAACTGTGCGAAGAAGGCTTGCGGACGCGGGTTCAATTCCCGCCAGCTCCACCATATGACCCGGCAAAGGCCGCTAACGACATACTGTTAGCGGCCTTTTTCTTTTATAAATCAAGAACTTAGCCTACAACAACCTTTTGCTCGGGCAGTTGCCCGACCCCAACGCTAAGCCGGGCCGTCTTGACTAGAATTCTAGACAAATCTGCGTTACACGACTGTCTCAACCTGAAAGACTGATTTTCTAGACAAATGCCGTGAATCGGCATAAGGTCGTTCATAACGCCTAGAAATCTAGTCATCATGAACCTTGGCAAATCTATCCCAACTCCAGCGGACTGCCTCGTCCCAGACGGCAAAGCATTCGGCGCCTCAATTCGTGCCGCGCGCCGCGCTGCCAACATGACCCTGGCCGAGGCATCGCTCTTGCTCGGAGTGGCCCGGCAAACGCTCACCAACCTGGAAACCGCCAAAAGCAGCGTGAGCCTGGACACCGCGTTGCGAGCCGCGCGCGAGTTCGGCGTGGCAATCCTGGCCGTGCCCGGGGGCCAGCGCGAAGCCGTGCGCCGTGCGCTGGCCGGCATGACTGCGAACGCCGACACGAACTCTCCGTCCCCCGAGAAGTGACCAACCATGACGACCCTGAACGTGTGGGCCGGTGAGGATCTCGTGGGTGCGCTGGGTCATGACCCGCAAGCCAACCGCTTCAGCTTCGACTACGCCCCCGAGTGGGTCCACGCTCCGGGGAGCTTTCCGCTCAGCCCACAGCTTCCTTTGCAACGCCCGGTGGGCGAGACTCCAGAGCAGCACAGCGCGCAGGTGCGGCAGTTCTTCGAGAACCTGTTGCCTGAAGGCGAAGCTCTGGATCATGCGGCGCTGACCGCGGGCACAACGCGCTCCAACTTGGTGGGCCTGCTGATCGCCATCGGCAAGGAGACTGCCGGCGCGTTGCGCGTCACCTTGGCCGCCGACAAGGCTGCCACGCCAGATCACCCGGTTCGCTCTCACCTGCGCGAAATCACCCCAGACCAGCTCTCGGAGCGAATCCGCCAACGCGAGAACGTGCCGTTCTCCGTCTGGGACGGCAAGGTGCGGCTTTCTATCGCGGGTTACCAGGACAAGATCGCGGTCTACGAGCGCGAAGGCAGGTGGTTCCTGGTGGAGGGCGGCCCGCTGGCGTCCACGGAAATCGTGAAGCCATTGCCGATGCGCAGTCAGCTGGCAGCCTTGCCTGCCAACGAGCACATGTGCATGCGGCTGGCACGACGCATCGGCCTCGCAGCAGCATCGACCCGACTTGTGCACGTGCCAGAGCCGGTGCTCCTGGTGCACCGCTTCGACCGCGTCGAAACCAAGGAAGGCGTCAGGCGCCTGCACATCGTCGATGGCTGCCAGGCGCTGGGCTTGGCGGTGTCCATGAAATACGAGCGGGCCTACGGCGACACCCCCGAAGTCGCCAACCTGCGCGACGGCGCTAGCCTGCCAAGGCTGTTTGCGTTGGTGGACCAGAGCCCGGTGCCGGCGGTGGACCGGCTCGGCCTGTTGCGATGGGCGATCTTCCAGGTCCTGATCAGCAATACAGACGCCCACGGAAAGAACGTGTCCTTCTTCTGTGACGCGCGCGGCCTCCGGTTGGCGCCGGCCTACGACATGGTGTGCATGGACGCCCTCGATGCCGGTTTCTCGCACACCTACGCGATGGCGATTGGTGATGCGTTCACCGAAGAGGCGCTTACCCCCTATGAATGGGCGCACTTCGGCCACCTGTGCAAGCTGCCCTTCCGGCTGGTGGCACACGAGCTCGAAGGGCTTGCCGACAAGGTGATTTCGATCATGGATGCGTTTCTGGGGGAGATGATCAGCCAGTCGGTTCCCTCCGCCGTGGCGCAGCGCTTCCAGGAAGTGGTGATGGCCACGTGCACGCGTCAGCGCGCGCACGCACCGCAGATCGCGCGGTTCAAACGCTCCGACTTCCAGTGAACCACGTCAAGATGCCGGCTTTTCAACAAGCCGGAGATTCGGCGTCGCCCTGGGCTTGCGGCAGTCCTCGGTGAACGATATGGCGCTGGAGGCGTCGCTGCTGGACGAGCCTTCCTTGAGGAGATCATCCAAGTGCCTCTTCACTTGCCTCCAGTTGATGAAGACAGCCTCCGTCATCTTGCGTTAGAGGGGTAGACAACGCTGTAAATCACGCTGACGTCACGCTTACTCACCAGTGCGGGCAGTGCGGTCGGCGCACTCCATGCTGGATCGCCGGTCAGGCCGGTTTGTATCCGGTTTTGTCGAACAGGTACTGGCGCGATTCTGTCGCGAGGCGCCTGGCCCTGTTCACCAGCGCGATGTCCACCAGGCGTCCATTCATCTTGACTGCGCGGCCCCGCACAAACACGGCGTCGATGGCGGAGGTATCGGCGGCGGCCACAATCGCATCAACGGGATCCTGCATCGGGTAGTACAGCAAGCTGGTGGCCTGCATCATCAGCAAGTCGGCATCCTTGCCCACTTCAAGGGTGCCGATGCGCATTTCCTGCCCGATCGTCTTAGCGCCGTCGACTGTCGCCATCTCGAGCAGGCGCTTTGTCGTGATGCTGTTGGCGGCGTTGAAATTCTGGGGTTCCGGCCGGCTGTCGGGCGGGTTGGCGGCCTCGACCCGCCCCACGGACAGCGTGCTGCGCATGATCGAGAACATGTCGCCGGCCGACGTCGATTCGCTGTCGCAGCTCAGGCTCACAACCAGCCCCTTCTGGACGGAACGCACGACCGGCGGCAAGCCGCGCCGCCAGCGCACGCGCAGCATTTCGTCCAGCGGCGAGATGGACGCCGTGCCGCCGGAATCCTTGATCATCTGGAGTTCGTCGTCGGTGCTGTCGCGCACATGCACGTGCGTGATGTCCGGCCCCAGAAGCTTCGCATCGTTCATGGCGCGGATGCCCCCCGCCACTGCAAAGCCGATGTGAATGGTCGTGCGGATATCCAGCTCGCGCGCGATCCGCAGGTCGCGCGCCACCTGGTCCATCACCGCGAAGTCCGGTCCGCGGCCGGCCATCGCGAGCTGGACCATGCCCTCGTTGCTGCTGAAGTGCTGCTTGCGCACGCGGCGGATGTCGTCCGGGATATCCGTGGTGCTCTTGGAGATCCAGATTGCCGGGTTGGGGGCCTGCGGCCATCCCATGGCGAACACGCTGCGCGCGCCGGCGTCGCGCAGGGCCGCGACGGCGGCATCCGCATGTGCGGGCGTGTTCTGGATGTGCGACCAATCGAGCAGCGTCGTGATGCCGCCATCGAGTGCTGCGAGCCGTCCGATCAGGTTGGCTGCATAGACGTCCTCCGGCCGGAAGATAACCCCGAACTTGAAGAAATTGAACTGGAAATACTGCGCCGCGCTCCAGTTCGCGCCCAGGTGACGCAGGCAGCTTTGCCAAGTATGGCGATGCGTCTCGACAAAGCCCGGCATCAGGATGCGGTCGGAGGCATCGATGACTTCCGCATCGCCTGCGGAGATCGACGGCGCGATGGCAGCGATCTTCCCCTTCTCCACGAGGAGGTCGCCGCGCAAGACCTTGGAGACCGGTGCCATCGTCAGCAGCAGGCCGCCTTTGAACAGAACGCGGTCGCCCCGCGGCACCGCCATCGGGCGCGGGCCGTCGGGGGATGCGCAGCCCACGGCTGCCAGTGCCGGTACTGTGAGTGAAGCTTGCAAGAAATTTCTACGGTCCATGATGTTTCCTTCGCTTGTTCTCAGTCGCGCGGTTCGGCGAAACGCCGCGACCAGCTTTCGGCGGGCTCGAAGGCCGGGTCCGCGCGACAGGCCGCCTCGGTTTCCGCCCAGAGGTCCGCATCGCTTTTCTCCAGGTCGAGCGGGTTGCCGTATGGCTGCGGGATGTACCAAGGGGTGTCGAGGTAGACCTCGACGGTGTTGCCTTCAATGTCCGAGAAATAGATCGACAGCGCATTGCCATGGTTCATGCCGCGCATCTGGGTGGCGCCCGCTTCGAGCGCGCGCGCGCGCACCTGCCGCAGGTGGTCGATCTCGGTCACCCTGAACGACAGCTGCATCACCGTACTGGGCGTGTCCAACCCGCGCCCGCTCGCGAGCACCAGCTGGTGGTGCTGGTCTGGCGTTCCGCTCAGGAAGTGCAGCTTCATGCGGAAGTTGCGGCCCTCGCCCTGGTCGGTGACGCGCATCCCGAAAACACCGGTGTAGAAGCGCGTCATCGCATCGATGTCGCGCGTGAAGATGCCGAAGTGGGAAAGCTGGGGAGCGCAGGTGAGTTCCATGGCGGTTCAGGGGTGAAGGATGATCTTGCCGAGGTTGTCTGGTGCGTCCAGCCGCGCGTGGGCCTCGCGGGCGGCGGACAGGGGCATGACGGTGGCAGCGGGCGCACGGACACGTCGCGACGCGAAGGCCTCGATGGCATCTGCCATCAGCCGGCGGCGCAACGGGATGTCATCGTCGAAGGTGTGCATGGAGAACACGCGCACGGCCAGGCTGCGACCGAGCTGCGCACGGAGTGCGCCGAATACGTCGCCCGCCGGCGGACCGCCAACGATGTTGTACGAGACCGCTGTTCCGAGTGGCGCGAGCGAGCCCAGACATTGCATGAACAACGCGCCGCCGATCGGGTCGATCGCCAGGTCGACGCCGCGGCCGCCTGTGAGCTGCCTCACCCATTCGGGCAGGCCCGCTTCCGCTGGGTCCAGCACGGCGTCGGCACCGTTGTCACGAACGAAGGCGCGCTTGGCTTCGCTGCTCGCCGTCGCGATGACCTGGATCCCGTGCGCGCGAGCGAGTTGCACCATCGCCGACGCCACGCCACCCGCCGCTGCGGTGACCAGCACCGAGCGAGGCGGCCGGCCATTGCCGCAGTGGAACAGCAGCGCATGGGCCAGCTGGAAGTTGGGCAAGCTCACCGCGTCGTCGAAATCGATCGCGGCGGGCAGCGCGTACAGGGCGCTGGCGGGAGCGCAGGCAAACGTGGCATAACAGCCGCCGCGGTTGGGCAGCTCGCGCGAGCTCAGGAGAACGTGTTGCCCGGGAGTCACTTCGCTGACGCCCGGGCCGATCGCATCCACGACGCCCGCCATCTCATTGCCCGGGACCGCCGGCAGCGGCGGCATCCACTTGTAGCGGCCGGTACGGATCAGGGCGTCGGGGCGGCCCACGCCGATCGCCACGGCGCGGACGCGGGCCTCGCCGGGCCCGGGCTCGGGCAGCGGCAGGTCCGTTAGGTCCAGGACTTCTGGACCTCCCGTGCGACGCAGCAAAACCGCTTTCATGGCCGCTGGATCACAGCTTGGGGATCCTTGCGTCCGCGACGACCTGCGACCATTTCTGCAGCTCGGCGGTCATCATGGCCTGCATCTCCTGCGGCGAGCTGGCTCGCGCGTCACCGCCCAGTTCTTCCAGGCGCGCCTTGATCGCCGGGGCCTGCACGGCCCGACGCGTCTCGGCATTGAGCCGTTCCACGACTGAAGCAGGTGTGCCGGCAGGCACCAGCCAGCCGGCCCAGGAGCGGACGTCGTAGCCGTTGACCCCTTGCTCCGCTACCGTCGCGACATCTGGCATGCCGGACCAGCGCTGCGGTCCGGTAACGCCCACCACGCGCACCTTGCCCGCCTTGATCTTCCCAGCACCGCGGTCGGCGGCGCGATCACCAGCGGGACCTCGCCGCCCAGGAGTGCAGTCAGCGATGCCGTGTCGCCCCGGTAAGGGACGTGCACCAGGGCCACGTTCGCCAGCTTGGCCAGCAGCTCGCCGCCCAAGTGGTGCGTGGAGCCTATGCCGGCGGTGCCGTAGTTCACCGAGCCGGGGGTCGCGCGCGCGGCAGCCAGGACATCGGCCATCGTGCGGAACTTCGAATCGGCCGGCACTACCCAGAGGAACGGAAAGTACGTGATGGTGGACACCGCCTGGAAGGCGTTGACGGTGTTGTACGGCAACTTGTCGTAGAGGGCACCGGCCACCACGTGGCCACCTGTGGCCAGTAGCATGGTGTAGCCATCCGGCTGCGCCCTCGCGACAGCAGCCGACGCAAGGGTGCCACCGGCGCCAGTCAAGGCTTCCACCACGATCGGCTGGCCGAGCCTCTTGCTCATTTCCGCACCGACCAGCCTCGCGATGGTGTCGGCGTTGCCGCCGGCCGCGAAGCCCTGCAGGGCCTTGATCGGGCGCTCGGGCCAGGTCTGGGTGGCGGCGTGGCCGGCCTGTCCCACCAGCAACGCGGCCAGGCCGGCCGAACTGAATTCACGACGATTCATGGGGCTGCTCCGATGGTGGCTTCAGGCTTGCTGGATAACCGGATTGCGTAGCACGCCTATCTTTTCGATTTCCACTTCCACAACGTCTCCGGGCTTGAGATAACGGGGCGGCTTGCGGCTCCAACCCACGCCGGCGGGCGTGCCGGTGGCGATCACGTCGCCCGGTACCAGCGTGAAGATCGTGGAGGCGTAGGCGATCAGTTTCGCCGTCGAGAAGATCATGTGGCCGGTGTGGCTCTCCTGCACAGTCTCTCCGTTGATCCGGGTGGCCAGCCGCAGCGGCTGGTTGGCGGGGATCTCGTCTGCGGTGACCATCCATGGACCGAACGGTCCGGTGCCTTCGAAGTTTTTGCCCGACGCGATCTGCTTGGCGTGGAACTGCCATTCACGCACGCTGACGTCGTTGTAGATGGAGTAGCCGGCCACGTGCTCATATGCCCGCGCCTCTGGAATGTCCCGGCCGGGCTTGCCGATGATCACTGCCAGCTCGCCTTCCCAGTCCAGCGTTTCGGACACGCGGGGGCGCACGATGGCCTGCTCGTGCCCGACCTGAGAGCGCCATACGCGCAGGAAGATCGGTGGCTCCTGCGACAGCTCGCGATGCATTCCAGCAGCCAGCACTTCCTGGTGGTGGTCCATGTAGTTGCGCACCGCGCAGACGATCTTCTCGGGGCGCGGGATGACGGGCAGGTAGGTCAGGCCAGCGAGCGGAATCTCTGGTTTCAGGCCCTGTACGAGCGCGTCGCGCCGTGCGTAATCAAGGGAGCCGATGAAATCGGCAAGGCTGGCGTGGCCGGTCCGCTCGGCGAGCGGGACCACCCCATCGCCGGCAACGGCTCCCCAGCCTTCGCGGCCGTCTTGGGAATAGGAGACGAACTTCATTGCTTGTTCCTCGTTGAAAGGCTGCAAGTTTCGTTTTGTGCATAAAAAACAAAATAAGCACAAACCCGTAGATCGTGCGGCATTCGGTCGCTTAACATCCCACAGGTGAAAACCCTTGTCGAAACCGAAATTCCCCTGGCGGAGCATGCGTACCGCGAGCTGCGCAAGGCCATTCTTCGCTGCGAGTACGAGCCCGGCGACCGACTCAGGGTTGAAGAGCTCACGCGGCGCTTCGGCGTTAGCAGCAGCCCGATCCGCGAAGCCCTCAATCGCCTGTCGCAGCAGGGGCTCGTGCGCACCGTGGAGAACTGTGGCTTCCGTGTGGCGCCGCTCACGGCGGAAGGCGTGGCCGACGTGGTGCGGGTGCGCCTGATGATCGAAGCCGAGGCGCTGCGCGATTCGATCGCCCATGGCGATGATGCCTGGGAGGCCTCCATCGTCGCCTCCGCCCATGCCCTGGGCCTGGTCGAGCGCCGCCTGGGGGACGAGCCCCGCGCCCTCGACGACGAATGGTCGGCGCGGCACCGCGCATACCACATGAGCCTATATTCCGCCTGTACATCCACCCTGTTGCTGGAGATGGTCGGCGTCCTGTTCGACCGGGCGGAACACTATCGGCGCTGGAGCGCGACGCACCGCCAGGCGCCCAGGTCCAAGAACGACGAACACCAGAAACTGCGTACCGCCGTCCTCGCGCGCGATACCGACAAGGCGCTCGAGCTGATCCGCCGGCATATCAGCCGCACCGGCGTGCTGGTTGCTGCCGCGCTGGACGGCGCGCCCCCGGAATGGATCCAATAACCGTCGCGGGACACCATGGAACACAAGATCCGAAAATCCGTTCTCAACATCGAGACGATCCATCACGACGGTGGCGCGCCCGCCACCGCGCCGCTTCGCATTGCGATCGCCGCAGTGGTGATGGAGAACCCCTTTGCCGGCCGCTACGAGGCGGACCTGATGCCGTTCATGGAGTCGCTCAAGCCGATCGCGAAGGACCTCACGCAGCGCATGCTGGAAGCGCTGGGCGTGGATCGCGCGGCCATCGAGATCTTCGGCAAGGGCTCGATGGTCGGCACGGATGGCGAGCTGGAGCACGCCGCCATGTGGCATGCACCCGGCGGCGCCGGGGTCAAGGAAGTCCTGGGCGCGAGGGGCTTCGTCGCCGCCGGAAAGATGGTGGCGACTCTCGGTTCACGCCTGCAGATGCCCCTGGTGTATGTGAACTCGCCTTGGGTCCGCAGCCACTACAACACGACCCAGTTGTGCATCCACGATGCGCCGAAGCCGCGCGAACTGGTCTTTGCGCTCGCGATCGGCACCGGCGGGCGCGTGCACGCGCGCCTGCAGGGGCTGACGCGCGAGCAGGCAGAGGCGGGCAAGGGTCCACCTTTCTGAGTGCGGCCGGTTGCGCGGCCCGGGCACGTCATGTGTGGGGCTGCTTCACTTAGGGGTGGTCGTTGCACCGCCTCCCAGGGTGAAGTCCTTGGAGCGATCGTCCGCGCGCGAGTGTGTCGCAGCCGCGATCAACGCGCGGACTCCTGGTCCCAGGCTTTCTTCGTGGCGGATCGTGTCACTGTCGGTATCGCACCCCGCTGTGGCGCTGGGCAGGGATTGGGCGGCGGTACGGGTTCATGCGGGCAGTCAGGCGATTGCCGGCGCCCATGTTTCCGTTGGCCGGGGGCGCCCACCTAGTCTGCGCGGCGACGAGCGGTCCGGATGGCACAGCCGCATGCAAGCTGTGGGATGTGCATGCGCCGCGCGGGCTTACGAGGTTGAGCTGCTGCGCAGATGGCGCGCGTGTATCGGCTGATTCCGGCCGCGTGGCGTCCAGCAAGTTCCCCGTAATCGGTGCGCCCAACATTGATCGGCCAGAATGCCGGCACGTGCTCTCGCTTTCGAATGCGTCCGGCCCGACGAAGACCTTGGCAACAATCGTGCAGGATGTAGCGCAGACCACGTCTCGTTCACGCCAAGCCATGCCAAGGTATGTTTCGTTTGGTGCATACACGTCGGGCGGAAGGGCTCCGTGGCACCCGCTTATATCTCTGAACAGAGAGCGTGAACCGGCCGGCACATTGCCGGACAGCCCCTAAATCAGCGAGTTCACCGCGCTACGCCGCAGCTGCCCCGGCGGCGCGTTGAATGTCCGCACGAACGCGGAGGTCATGTGGCTCTGGCTCGCGAAGCCGCTCACGGATGCGATCACCGCAAGCGGCAGGTCACCGTTCAACACCAGCTCCTTGGCGTGCGCGAGGCGCTTCTTGAGCACGTATTGGTGAGGCGTGCATCCGGCCGTCTTCTTGAACAGCCGAACGAACTGCGGCGCGCTGAAGCCGGCGGCCGCGGCAAGTTCGGACAACGCGATGTCGCGGCCGATGTGGGAGCACACCAAATCTTCCACGCGTTGCATCTGGCTTGGCGTCAATTTGCCGCGCTCGCCGCCCGCGCAGCGCATACTGGCGCGTTGGTGGATCCGCATGGCAACCCCCAGCGACAAAGACTCCGCGAACAACCGCCCGTTCGGGCTACCCTGGGCGACCTCCGCTACGATGGTGCGCAAGACCGCGGTAAGCTCCGGATCGCGAAATTCGATCTCGGTGTGGCGCGGAAGGTAGCGTAGTGACTCCATGAGGTCATGGCCCCCTGGAATGTCGGTGTCGAGGTCCAGGTAGATGCGACGCGTCGACGTCCACCGCCACTGGCTCAGCTTCAGTTCGGTTCCTGCGGCGAAGAATCCGATCGAGCCCGGCGTGAATTCCCAGGACATCGACCGCTTGCCATACAGGAAGTCGGCCTGCGTCGAGCCGCAGTCGATCATCACCAGGCCATTGCGTTGCATTTCGATGTCGCTGCGCACCTGGTGAGGGCTGGCCTCGATGCACCCGACGCCGGCCCCGCTCCATCGCGCCAACTGATCGGCGGTGAGCAGGGAATGTTCATAGGACGGGTCGCCGCAAGCGTGTTCTTCCTGTTGCTGCATGCTGAATCCAAAAGAAACGAAGCGGATGGACAGGAACGTGGCTTCGTCCCGGCTCTCTCTGTGCGCAGCTTATCAGCGGCCACGACCGGTGTTCATGCCGGAACGGTATAGCTGATAGACGCAGGGATTGGTCATCGTTAACCCCAATAGGTCGTGGCGGGGTTGAAAAATGATCAGTTTCTGAAAGACCGGCGAAGCGCCATCCAGTGCAATGCAGGTCTTTACAGAGCAGAGGAGCAGTCTTGAATCAAAGTTCTTCATTCCAGAGAGCGCAGCAATCCATGCTGGGGTTGGCGACCGCTGCGATGCTGGTCGCTTGCGGCGGTGGCGGCGGCAATGACGCGGCGCAGTTGCCTCCCGTGGCCGAGAACGTGGCCATCGATCCGACCAGCGCGTGCACCATGCAGAGTTTCAGTGCCGCCAAGTTGACCGCGGACGCGGCGGTGACCGTGATGGACGTGAGCACGGGCACGACGACCGGGGCCAACCCCGTTTCCTACTGCCTGGTCAAGCTCAAGGTCGACCCGGCCATCAACATCAACGTCGCCATGCCGATGAAGGCGTGGAACGGCAGGTTCCGCGCCGAAGGCAACGGCGTGTACGCGGGCGGCGTGCCGGCGCTGCCGCAGGATTCGGTGCGCCAGAGCTTCGTCGGCGTCACGACCGACACGGGCCATTCGACGAACTTCCTGTCCGGTGCTTTCGGAATGGCCTCACCCGGCCAGCCGAACACGCAACTGCAGATCGATTTCGCCTACCGTTCCGAGCACCTGATGGCCGGCGTCGGCAAGCAGGTCGTCAAGGCCTTCTACAGCAAGGATCCGGTGCGCTCCTACTGGTACGGCTGCTCCACCGGCGGCCGCCAGGGCATGATGATGGCCCAGCGTTTCCCGGGCGACTACGACGCCATCCTCGCTGGCGCGCCCGCCATGCACTGGGACCGCTTCCAGGCCTACCAGATCTGGCCGCAGGTGGTCTACAAGGATGAGGGCGTCACGCCGCTGTCCGCCGGCAAGCGCACCCTGGTCACGAGTCGGGCGGTTGCCGCGTGCGACCCGGCCGACGGCGTCACCGACGGCGTCATCGACGATCCCCGTCAGTGCACTTACGACCCGCGCCGCGATACGACCATCACGAAGGCGGGATGCGCCGCGGCGGACGGCTCCTGCCTGAGCCCGAACGAGGCCAGTGCCGTGCAGCGCATCTGGGGCGGGGCCCGGACGGTGAACGGCAGCCTGCTGTGGCCCGGCGTGGAACGTGGTGCCGACCTGGGAGCGCTCGCGGGTTCGACGCCCACCGGTGGCGCCGCGCCCTTCCCGGTGCCGATCGAGCAGGCCCGCTACTGGGTTTACTTCGACCCGAACTGGGATTGGAACGTATTGACGGCGCAGAACTACGAAGGCTTCTTCAACGATAACATCCGCACGGTCGGGCCGTTGATGGCCACGGACACACCCGACATCTCCAGCTTCAAGGCACGCGGCGGCAAGCTGATCATGTACCACGGCTGGGCGGACATGCTGATCATGCCGCAGGGCACGGTCAACTACTACGACCGCATGACCAAGGCGGTGGCTGGCGCCGATGAGTTCTCGCGGCTGTATATGGTCCCGGGCATGGGCCACTGCAGCGGTGGTGCGGGAACGGATTCCTTCGGGCAGGGTGCGAGCGGGGCCGTTCCGCTCACGCCGGACCGCGACATCTTCCGCGCGCTGATGGCCTGGTCCGAGAAAGGGGTCGCGCCTGCGAGCATCACGGCGGCGCGCATCCAGAGTGGCGCGACGGTCCGCACCCGACCGCTGTGCCCCTACCCGCAGGTGGCTCGCTACAAGGGCGCCGGCAGCACCGACGACGCGGCGAACTTCAGCTGCGTCGCCGCGAACTAGCGGCGCCTGAAGGATGCGGTGGCCGCGCCACCGCATCTGTGCTCCGGCAGGAGCCTCCTCTTTCCGACTTGGATGCGCCCAATCGTGCGGATGCATCCTCCCCCTCTTCCAGCTCTGATAAAGAAGACCATGAAACGCAGAACCCTTATCGCGGTTGCAGTTGTCACCGCGTTCGGCATCACGGCGGCAGCGGCCCAGGACAACGCCTTCAAGATCGGGCTGATCCTGCCGATGACCGGCCAGCAGGCCACCACCGGCCGCCAGATCGAGGCGGCCGCCAAGCTCTACATGCAACTCAACGGCGACACGGTCGCCGGCAAGAAGGTGCAGCTGATCGTCAAGGACGACACCAGCCTGCCCGACGTGACCCGCCGCCTGGCGCAGGAACTGGTGGTCAACGAGAAGGTCAACGTGCTCGCCGGCTTCGGCATCACGCCGTCGGCCACCGCCACCGCGCCGATCGCCACCCAGTCCAAGACCCCCGAAGTGGTGATGGCCGCCGCGACCTCGAGCATCACCGAAGCCTCGCCCTACATCGTGCGCACCAGCTTCACGCTACCGCAGGCATCGGTGGCGCTGGCCGACTGGGCGCCCAAGAACGGCATCAAGAAGGTCGTGACGCTGGTCAGCGACTACGGCCCGGGCATCGACGCCGAGAAGTTCTTCAAGGAGCGCCTGCAGTTCAACGGCGGCCAGGTGGTGGAGTCGCTGCGGGTGCCGCTGCGCAACCCGGATTTCGCGCCCTTCCTGCAGAAGGTGCGCGACCTCAAGCCGGACGCGCTGTTCGTGTTCGTGCCCTCGGGCGCCGGCGCGGCCGTGATGAAGCAGTTCATCGAGCGCGGCATGGACAAGGCCGGCATCAAGATGATCGGCACCGGCGACGTGACCGACGACGACCAGCTCAACGACATCGGCGACGGCGCCCTGGGCGTGGTCACCTCGCACCACTATTCGGCGGCCCATCCGTCGGCGATGAACAAGAAGTTCGTGGCCGATTTCAAGAAGGCCAACAAGGGCCTGCGCCCCAACTTCATGGCCGTCGGCGGCTACGACGGCATGCGCGTGATCTACGAAGCGCTGAAGAAGACCGGCGGCAACGGCGGCGGCGACGCGCTGCTGGCCGCGATGAAGGGCCAGATCTTCGAGAGCCCGCGCGGCCCGGTCTACATCGACGCACAGACCCGCGACATCGTCCAGAACATCTACCTGCGCAAGGTGCAGCGCAAGGACGGCGAGCTGTACAACGTCGAGTTCGACGTCATCAAGGACGTCAAGGACCCCGGCAAGAGCAAGTGACAACGGCGTTGTCATCGCACGATGACAATGCGGTTGTCGTCCCGGCCTTGAGCCGGGAGCCATCGGTCGTACGAGACGTCGCCCGACGCTGCACATCTGTCCGGTGGGGTAGCTTATCGCTGCATAGAATGCGAGAATGATTCCTGAGTGACATGCGCGCGTGGCTATCGTTCGGTGAAGGGTGCGGCGACATCGGCCAGGGTCCGTAGTTGATCGTACCCAAATCGCACGGATGCGCGCCAAGCCGCAGCCGCACCAGTTAAGGGCCGCTCTCGGGTTCAATTCCCGCCAGCTCCGCCACACACCGGCGAAGGCTGCCAGCATCACAGCTGGCGGCCTTTTTCTTTTACGATGGGCCTCCGTTTCCCTGGAGCCCCCATGCGTTTTCCCCTTTGCCTGGCTGCCGCGGCCCTGCTGGCCGGATGTTCGACCGTCTCCGCCGTGCGGGACGCCTGGAACTGGGACCCGACCGTCGCGCAGCAGCGCCCGCGCGTCGCGCTCTCGCCCGAGCAGCTCGGGACACTGACCAACCGGCTGGCGGACCTGCAGATCCGCCGCAACGACATTCGCGCGCGCATCAGCGCCGAACCGGACGTGCGGGCACGCCAGGGCCTGTACGAGGAACTGCACGGGGTCGGGCGTCAGCTGTCGCCGCTGGAGCGCGAGCTGACCGCGGCGGGCGCCCGCTAGGCGCAGGGTCCCGGGCAGCGGGCAGCGGGCGGCGGGGGCGATTGCCGGGCCGTTTGCGATACTCGACCGGATGCAACTGCAGGACATCCTTTATTCCCAGGGCTTCGGCACCCGGCGGGTCTGCGCCGGGCTGGTCCAGCAGGGCCTGGTCGAGGTCGGCGGCGAGATTCGCCGCGATGCCAGTGCCGACTTCGACACCGCCGGCCTGCGCTTCCAGGTGCAGGGCCGCGACTGGGAGTTCCACGAGAAGGCCTACGTCATGCTGCACAAGCCGGCCGGCACCGAGTGCTCGCAGAAGCCTTCCACCTATCCCAGCATCTATACCTTGTTGCCGGCGCCCTTGCGCCAGCGGCCGCAGAAGGGGCCGGTGCAGGGCGTGCAGGCGGTTGGGCGGCTGGACCAGGACACGACCGGCCTGCTGTTGCTCACCGACGACGGGCAGTTCATCCACCGCATGAACTCGCCGCGGCACCACGTTCCCAAGGTCTACGAGGTGACGACCAAGCATCCGCTGGACGCCAGGCAGGTCGACAAGCTGCTGCAGGGAGTGGTGCTCGACGACGATCCGCAGCCGGTGCGCGCCGCCGCCTGCGAGATCGTGGACGACCATCACCTGCGGCTGACCCTGACCGAAGGCAAGTACCACCAGGTCAAGCGCATGCTGGCAGCGGTGAGCAACCGGGTGGAGGGGCTGCACCGCTCGCGCATCGGCGCGCTGGAGCTCCCCGCAGACCTGGCGCCGGGCCAGTGGCGCTGGCTGGGTGCGGGCGAGCTGGCGGCGCTGCGGGGCTGATCCTCAGGGCAGGGCCTGCAGGAACTGCGTCACCAGCCCGCAGGTGAGCTCGGGCTGGTCCTTGTGGGGCGAGTGGCCGCAGCCGGCGAGCTGTTCCATGCGGAAGCTGCCGCGGGTCGGGGCGATCTCCTCGATCTGCCGCATGCTGCCGTAGGGGTCGTCGCAGCCCTGGATCGCCAGCACCGGGGCCTCGATGCGGCGGCAGTCCTGGCGGATGTCGAAGGTGCGGAACGCAGGGCTGAGCCAGATGTCGTTCCATTGCCAGAACGCGACGTCGACGTCGGCGTGGTAGCGCTTCAGGCGCTCGCGCAGCGCCGCCGGGTAGGCGGCGCGCGCCGCTTCGATCGAGCGCACCGAGACGTCTTCGACGATCACGTGCGGCGCCATGACGACGCAGGCGGCCACCGGGTGCCGGCTGGCGTGGAGCAGGGCGATGCTGCCGCCGTCGGAGTGTCCCAGCAGCACCGGCCGCTCGATTCCCAGCGCCTGCAGCAATGCCGGCAGCACGTCCCAGGCTTCGCGATGCATGTAGTCGGGCGCCAGCCGGCCGGCACCGCGCACGTCCGGCACCGGATCGGAGTTGCCGTAGCCGCGGCGCGAATACACCACGCCGGCGCGCCCGGCCGCGTCGCACACCTGGCGCGGCCAGTCGCGCCACATGGCGACCGAGCCCAGGCCCTCGTGCAGGAACACGATGGGGGCGCGCTGTTGGCCTTCGGGGCCGGCCAGCCGCCGGACTTCGAGCGCGACGCCGTGGATCTGGATCGTTTCCATCGGCCCGATGTTACGCAAGCAGCGCCGCCGCCCGGCGGTCGCGCCGCGGGTAAGCTGCGCGCCATGAGCCTATTTCTCGACTCCTTCTGGCGCGCGGTCGCCTATTGCCTGCGGCCCCGCGTCATCGCGCTGTCGTTCCTGCCGCTGCTGATCATGGTCGTCCTGTCGCTGGCGATGGGCTACTTGTTCTGGGATGCCGCGGTCGACTGGGTGTTCCTGCGGCTGGAGTCCTGGGACCTGCTCAAGAGCGTCTGGGGCTGGCTGCAATCCATGGGCGCGGGCAACCTGAAGACGGTGGTCGCGCCGCTGGTCGTGATCTTCGCGGTCACGCCGGTCGTCGTCGTGCTCTCGCTGCTGGTCGTGGCCGTGCTGATGGCGCCGGCCCTGGTCCTGATGGTGGCCGAGCGCCGCTTCCCGCGGCTGGAGCGCAAGAAGGGCGGCTCGCTGCTGGCCAGCGCGCTGTGGTCGCTCGGCTCCGCGTTCTTGGCGCTGGTGGCATTGGTGATTTCGCTTCCGCTGTGGCTGGTGCCGCCGTTGATCCTGCTGCTGCCGCCGCTGATCTGGGGCTGGCTGACTTACCGCGTGATGGCCTTCGATGCGCTGGCCGCGCACGCCAGCACGCAGGAGCGGCGCGCGGTGTTCCGGCGCCACCGGATGTGGCTGCTCGGGATGGGAGTGGTCACCGGCTATCTCGGCGCCGCGCCGAGCCTGGTGTGGGCCTCCGGGGCTTTGTTCGCCGCGGCCTTCGTGCTGCTGGTGCCCGTGGCGATCTGGATCTACACGCTGGTCTTCGCGTTTTCGTCGCTCTGGTTCGCCCACTACTGCCTGGCGGCGCTGGAGCAGTTGCGCGCCGAGCAGGCCGCCGCCACGGCCGCGCCGCTCCCGGTAGCATCGGGGGATGGCCACATCCCCTCTCCCTGAGCGCCCTGCCTTCGGCCTCGTCATCGTCGGCGACGAGATCCTGTCGGGCAAGCGCGCCGACAAGCACATGCCCAAGCTGATCGAACTGCTGGCCGTGCGCGGCCTGCAGCTGGAATGGGCCGAATATGTCGGCGATTCGCCCGACCGCATCACCGCGACGCTCAAGCGGGCGTTCGCCTCGGGCGACGTCGTGTTTTCCTGCGGCGGCATCGGCGCCACGCCCGATGACCACACGCGCCAGTGCGCCGGGCGGGCGCTGGGCGTGGATATCGAACTGCATCCGCAGGCCGAAGCGCTGATCCGCGAGCGGATGCAGGACATGGCGAAGGAGCAGGGCATCCCCTACGAGCCGGACCGGCCCGACAACATCCACCGCCTGAACATGGGCGTGTTCCCCCGGGGCGCAGGGATCATCCCGAATCCGTACAACAAGATCCCGGGCTTCAGCGTCGGGCACGTCCATTTCGTCCCCGGCTTTCCGGTGATGGCCTGGCCGATGATGGAGTGGGTGCTGGACCACACCTATCCGCATCTCTTTCGCCAGCAGGCCTACCTCGAGAAATCGGTCATCGTGTTCGGTTCGATGGAAGCGACGCTGACGCCCCTGATGCAGGACATCGAGCAGGCGCACCCCGGGGTCAAGGTGTTCAGCCTGCCCAGCGTCGACCATCCGCAGTACGGCCGCCACATCGACCTGGGCGTCAAGGGCGAGCCGGCGGCGGTCGAGCCCGCCTACCTGGACCTGCTGGCCGGCCTGCGCCAGATCGGCGCCAAGCTGGGCCCCGAATTGGTGCGATAACGACAGCGCACCATTCAGGTGCAAAGGCTCCAGGCACTAAGCCGGGGCGTGCCTCATCATGCCGGGGCCGCGCCACCGCAGGAAAGGCCAAAATCTCGGCGACAATCGCCAGCTTTGCCGGCTTCGGCCATGCACCAGCTTTGGCACAAAAACTGCATTCAACGTTTCCGTTCAATTGATTCAACAACCATCCAACCAGGAGAACCTGATGGCAGCCAAGACCGTCGCCGACGTGATGAAGATGGTGAAGGAGAACGAAGTCAAGTTTGTCGACTTCCGCTTCACCGACACCCGCGGCAAGGAGCAACACGTCACCGTGCCGGTGTCGCATTTCGACGATGACAAGTTCAGCGCGGGCCACGCGTTCGACGGCTCGTCGATCGCCGGCTGGAAGGGCATCGAGGCGTCGGACATGCTGCTCATGCCCGATCCGAACACCGCCAACATCGACCCCTTCTTCGAGGAAACCACGCTGCTGCTGACATGCGACGTGCTCGAGCCGGGCGACGGCAAGGCCTATGACCGCGACCCGCGTTCGATCGCCCAGCGCGCCGAGGCGTACCTGAAGTCCTCGGGCCTGGGCGACACGGCCTACTTCGGCCCCGAGCCCGAGTTCTTCATCTTCGACGACGTGCGCTGGAACACCGACATGTCGGGCACGTTCTACAAGATCGACGAATACGAAGCGCCGTGGAACAGCGGCAAGAAGCTCGAAGGCGGCAACAAGGGCCACCGTCCCACGGTCAAGGGCGGCTACTTCCCGGTGCCCCCGGTGGACAGCATGCAGGACATGCGCGCCGAGATGTCGCTGATCCTGGAGTCGCTCGGCATCCCGGTGGAAGTGTTCCACCATGAGGTGGGCGGCGCCGGCCAGAACGAGATCGGCACCAAGTTCAGCACGCTGGTGCAGCGCGCCGACTGGACCCAGCTCCTGAAGTACGTGGTCCACAACGTCGCCAATGCGTACGGCAAGACGGCCACCTTCATGCCCAAGCCCCTGGTCGGCGACAACGGCTCCGGCATGCACGTGCACCAGTCGATCTGGAAAGACGGCAAGAACCTGTTCGCCGGCGACGGCTACGCCGGCCTGTCGGACTTCGCGCTGTACTACATCGGCGGCATCATCAAGCACGCCCGCGCGCTCAACGCCATCACCAACCCCGGCACCAACAGCTACAAGCGGCTGGTCCCGGGCTTCGAGGCGCCGGTCAAGCTGGCCTACTCGGCGAAGAACCGGTCGGCGTCGATCCGCATCCCGTACGTGGCCAACCCCAAGGGCCGCCGGATCGAGGCGCGCTTCCCGGATCCGCTGATGAACCCCTACATGGGCTTCGCGGCGCTGATGATGGCCGGCCTGGACGGCGTGGAAAACAAGATCCACCCGGGCGAAGCGGCCACCAAGGACCTGTACCACCTGCCGCCGGAAGAGGACGCGAAGGTGCCGACCGTCTGCCACAGCCTGGACCAGGCGCTGGACTACCTGGACAAGGGCCGCAGCTTCCTGACCAAGGGCGGCGTGTTCACCGACACCATGATCGATGCCTACATCGAGCTGAAGATGTCGGAAGTGACGCGTTTCCGCATGGCCACCCACCCCGTGGAATTCGACATGTACTACTCGCTGTAAGGCGGCTTCCCGGACTGTGATTTCCCACAGTCTGTGGCACGAAAAGGACGGCCCCGGCCGTCCTTTTCCTTTTTGAATCAATGGCTTAATTGGACTTTTGAAGGAAAAGCGCGATACTGCAAGGCCGTCCCTGCATCCCGATGCGAGGAGAACCAGTTCCCATGAAATACGCCTACCTCATTCCCCTCGCTGCCCTGGTGTTCGCTGCGAACAGCCACGCGCAGGCGCGGATCTTCCGCTGCGGCAACGCCTACACCAATGACGCCGCCGAAGCCAAGTCCAAGAACTGCAAGCTGGTCGAAGGCGGTTACATCACCGTCGTCGAAGGCACGCGCGTGCAGGGCGCACCCAGTGGCAGCGCCAGCAATGCGTCCACCAAGCTGGCGTCGGCCGGCACCCGGGTCGAGTCCGCAGACCAGAAGGCCCGCGATTCCGACGCCCGCCAGATCCTGGAATCCGAGCTGAAGAAGGCCGAGGTGCGCCAGGCCGAGCTGCTCAAGGAATTCAACAACGGCGAGCCGGACAAGCAGGGTTCCGAAGGCCGCAACTACCAGAAGTACCTGGACCGCGTGGCCGAACTGAAAGCCAGCATCGCCCGCAACCAGAACGACATCGCCGGCATCAAGCGCGAGCTCGATCGGGTTCCTGCGTCAAAATAGGCTGCTTGAGCAAGCCTCTTCCCCCGCACGCCCGCTTCCAGTCCTTCGATCTCCTGGCCACGCTGGTGGCCGTGGTCCGATCCGACGGCACCGTCCTGTTCGCCAACGCCGCCCTCGAGGACGCGCTTGGCACCTCGCGCCGCACCATCGAAGGTTCGGCCTTCGCGCATTGCTTCACCGAGCCGCACATCCTGCAGAACGCGCTCGAAGGCGCCGCCGGCAACGAGTTCGCCGCCCTGCGCTATGACGCGTTCCTCAACCGGCCGGCGCACGATCCGATTCCGGTCCATGTGATCGTGGCGCAGACCGACCAGGCCGGCGAGATCGTGGTGGAGCTGCTGCCGCTGGAGTCCCAGGCCAAGCAGGACCGGGAAGAGCGCCTGATCGACCAGGCGCAGGCCAACAAGGAACTGATCCGCAACCTCGCGCACGAGATCAAGAACCCGCTCGGCGGCATCCGCGGGGCGGCGCAGTTGCTGCAGATGGAGGTCGATTCGCGCGACCTGATCGAGTACACGCAGGTCATCATCCACGAGGCAGACCGGCTGCAGACGCTGGTGGACCGCCTGCTGGCGCCGCACCGGCGCCCGCATGTCGTCGGCGACGTCAACATCCACGAGGTGCTGGAGCGGGTCCGCTCGCTGATCCTGGCGGAGTTCCCCCGCGGCCTGCGGGTCGTACGCGAGTACGACACCTCGATTCCCGAATTCCGCGGCGACCGCGAGCAGCTGATCCAGGCCGTGTTGAACGTCGCGCACAACGCCTGCCAGGCGCTTGCGGACCGCATCGCGGCAGGCGATGCGCAGCTGGTTTTTCGCACGCGCATCGCCAGGCAGGTCACTTTCGGCAAGCAGCGCTACCGACTGGCACTGGAATTGCATGTCATCGACAACGGGCCCGGCGTGCCGGACTCGATCAGGGACCGCATCTTCTATCCCCTGGTATCAGGAAGGGAAGGCGGGTCGGGGCTGGGATTGACGCTGGCGCAAACCTTCGTGCAGCAGCATCATGGCCTGATCGAGTGCGACAGCGTTCCCGGCCGGACGGATTTCAAGATCCTGATTCCGTTGCCCTGATGTTCGTAGTCGATTGACCTGAGGTTGAAAAAATACATGAAGCCGATCTGGATCGTTGACGATGACCAATCCATCCGCTTCGTGCTGGAGAAGGCGCTGTTGCGCGAAGACCTTCCCACCCGCAGCTTCACCAACCCGCGCGAAGTCCTGGCCGCGCTGGACGACGCGGCCGACGACGAAGGCCCGCAGATCCTGGTCAGCGACATCCGAATGCCCGGCGGCTCGGGCCTGGACCTGCTGACCAAGGTCAAGGAGAAACATCCCGGCCTGCCGGTGATCATCATGACGGCGTTCTCCGACCTGGACAGCGCGGTCTCCGCCTTCCAGGGCGGCGCCTTCGAATACCTGCCCAAGCCCTTCGACCTGCCCAAGGCGGTGGAGCTGATCCGCCGCGCGGTGGAGGAGAGCCAGCGCGAGGAAGTGGCCGAAGAGCGGATGGCCGCGGCGCCCGAGATGCTCGGGCAGGCGCCGGCGATGCAGGACGTGTTCCGCGCCATCGGCCGCCTGTCGCAAAGCAACGTGACGGTGATGATCACCGGCGAATCGGGCTCGGGCAAGGAGCTGGTCGCGCGCGCCCTGCACAAGCATTCCCCGCGCGCCAGCGGCCCCTTCGTTGCGATCAACACCGCGGCGATTCCCAAGGACCTGCTCGAAAGCGAGTTGTTCGGCCACGAGCGCGGCGCCTTCACCGGCGCGCAGACGATGCGGCGCGGACGCTTCGAGCAGGCCGAGGGCGGCACGCTGTTCCTGGACGAGATCGGCGACATGCCCTTCGACCTGCAGACGCGGCTGCTGCGCGTGCTGTCGGACGGCCACTTCTACCGGGTGGGCGGCCACAACTCGGTCAAGGCCAACGTGCGCGTGATCGCCGCGACCCACCAGGACCTGGAACAGCGCGTCAAGGACGGCGCCTTCCGCGAAGACCTGTTCCACCGCCTGAACGTCATCCGCCTGCGGCTGCCGGCCCTGCGCGAGCGGCTGGAAGACATCCCGATGCTGACGCGCCATTTCCTGGGCGTCAGCGCCAAGCAGCTGGGGGTGGAGCCCAAGCGGATCTCGGATGCGTCGCTGGCCTACCTCACGCAGTTCGCCTTCCCGGGCAACGTGCGCCAGCTGGAGAACATCTGCCACTGGCTGACCGTGATGGCGCCGGCGCAGTTGATCGAGCCCAAGGACCTGCCGCCAGAGGTAGCGCCGCACCCGGCGGAAGCCGCGCGCAGCGCCGTGCCAGCGGGCGAACCCAAGGGCGTGGAAGCGGGCTCGGCCGAACCGCCAGCCGGCGTTGCTGCGCTGCCCGTGCGCGCGTCCGGCCCGCAGGCGTGGGAAGCAGGGCTGGAAGCCGAAGCGCTGGAACTGTTGGCCAGCGGCCGGCACGACGTGTGGGAAGAGCTGACCAGGCGCTTCGAATCCAGGCTGATCCTCACCGCGCTGTCCAACACCCGCGGCCGCCGGATCGAGGCGGCGCAGAAGCTGGGCATCGGCCGCAACACCATCACCCGCAAGATCCAGGAGCTGGGGCTGGAATAGGGCGGGAACGGATGGCCGGACGCAGAAGGCGCAGAAGAAGCGCAGCAGCCGCAGAAGGAAATCCTTCAGGTATTTTTCTGCGTCCTTGCCCCCGGTCCCGATTTCAGATTTCCACAGTCACCGGCGCATGGTCGCTGGGCTGCTTCCACTTGCGCGGAACCCGGTCGATGGTGCAGGCCTTGACGGCGGCGCGCAGCGGCTCGGTCACCAGGATGTGGTCGATGCGCAGGCCGCGGTTCTTCTGGTAGCCCAGCATGCGGTAGTCCCACCAGCTGAAGCTCTTCTCCGGCTGCTCGAACAGCCGGAAGCTGTCCACCAGGCCCAGCGCCAGCAACTGCCTGAAGTGGTCGCGTTCCTGGGTCGTGTGGTGGATGGTTTCCGCCAGGCCCACCGGGTCGAAGGAATCGCGGTCTTCCGGCGCGATGTTGAAGTCGCCCAGCAGCACCAGTCGGGGGTGGCTGGCGACTTCGTCGCGCAGGTAGGCCTGCAGGCCCCGCAGCCAGTTCATCTTGTAGTCGAACTTCTCCGTCCCCGGCGCCTGGCCGTTGACGAAGTAGCCGTTGACCAGGCGCAGCGCGCCGTCCGGCGTGTCCAGCGTGGCGGCGATCACGCGCGAATGGTCGTCCTCGAAGCCGGTGATGTTCTTCACCACGTCGCGCAGCGGCGTGCGGCTCATGATCGCCACGCCGTTGTAGGTCTTCTGGCCGAACACGGCGCAGTGGCCGTAGCCGATGCCGCGCAGCACGTCCAGCGGGAACTTGTCGTCGGTCAGCTTGAGTTCCTGCAGGCACAGCACGTCGACCGGATTGGCCGCCAGCCAGTCCTGCACGTGCTGCAGCCGCGCCGTCAGCGAGTTGACGTTCCAGGTCGTGATCTTCATCGGCCCCTCAGATGTGCAGCGCCGCCAGCACGCCGACCACCACGCCGGCGCCGGCCATCGCGAACATGCCGTATTCCAGCCACTTCTTGCGCGTGAGCAGCGCGATGGCCGCCAGCGCGATCGACACCTGCAGCACCGTGGTGGCCTGCGCCCAGCGGTGATGCTGGTGCATCTGCTCGTCGCTGCGCTTGTCCCAGTCCAGCGATTGCTTCTCGTAGCCCTCGGCCACGGTCTTGATCTCGTTCTTTTCCTTTTCGTAGCGGTCGATCTTGGCCTGGTAGACGCCCTTCTTGTCCTCCGGCGACAGGTCGCGCGAGACCTCGGCCAGCGACTGCTTGGTGCTCTTGGACTGGAAGTAGTTCCACTGGTTGGACGCCTCGGTCTTCTTGATCGCCGCGTTGTTCTTGAACAGGCTGGCGTTGGCCTGGGTCGCGCCGCCCATGTAGCCGAAGATGGCGCCGACGGTCGCGATGATGGCGGTGGACATCGCGATCTGGTTGATCATCCCGCCGCCGGCGCCGTGCGCGCCCTCGTGCGCACCCTGGGTGGCGTGCTCCAGTTCGTGCTCATGGGGTCCGTGCACGTGAAAGCCTGCTTCCGACATCTCAATCTCCTCGGGTTGTGTTCTCGTAGGTGACGAAGCTGAACGCCAGCCCGCTGGCCGCAGTATGGGGCTCGCGCGCGGCCTCGCGCCATTGCGGGCCGAACGACGGCGCGTGGGCGTCGCCTTCGAACTGCGCGTCGATCTCGGTGACGACGGCCGTGTGCGCCAGCGGCAGCGCCTGCCGGTAGATCTCGGCGCCGCCGATCACCCAGGCGTCGGCGCCGTCCGGACACAGGGCCACCGCATCGTCGAGCGAAGCGGCGCGCACGGCGCCCGCCGCTTGCCATTGCGGCTGGCGGGTGACCACGATGTTGGTGCGCCCGGGCAGCGGCCTGAACTTGGGCGGCAGCGAATCCCAGGTCTTGCGGCCCATGATGACCGGGTGGCCGCTGGTGAGGCGCCTGAAGTGCGCCATGTCTTCCGGCAGCTGCCACGGCAGGCCGCCGTCCTTGCCGATCACGCCGTTGGCGGCGCGGGCGAAGATCAGGTGCAGCCTCTTCACACCGCGACCGGCGCCTTGATCGCGCCGTGGGGGTCGTAGCCGTGCACCTCGAAGTCCTCGAACCTGTAGTCGGAGATCGAAGCGGGCTTGCGCTTGATCTCCAGCACCGGGTAGGGACGCGGCGCCCGGCTCAATTGCAGCTCCACCTGTTCATGGTGGTTGTTGTAGATGTGGCAATCGCCGCCGGTCCAGATGAAGTCGCCCACGCCCAGGTCGCATTGCTGCGCCATCATGTGCGTCAGCAGGGCATAACTGGCGATGTTGAACGGCACGCCCAGGAATATGTCGGCGCTGCGCTGGTACAGCTGGCACGAGAGCTTGCCGTCCGCCACGTAGAACTGGAAGAACGCGTGGCACGGGGCCAGCGCCATCTTCGGGATGTCCGCCACGTTCCAGGCGCTGACGATGATGCGGCGCGAATCCGGGTTGGTCCTGATGGTCCTGACCGCTTCCGCGATCTGGTCGATGGTGCCGCCGTCCGGTGTCGGCCAGCTGCGCCACTGGACGCCGTAGATCGGCCCGAGGTCGCCGTCCGGGCGCGCCCATTCGTCCCAGATGGTGACGCCGCGTTCGCGCAGCTTGTTGTTGTCGCTGGAGCCCTCCAGGAACCACAGCAGCTCGTGGATGATCGCCTTCAGGTGCACCTTCTTGGTCGTCACCAGCGGAAAACCCTCGTTCAGGTCGAAGCGCATCTGGTGGCCGAACACGCTGCGGGTGCCGGTGCCGGTGCGGTCGGTCTTGGGCGTGCCTTGCGTGTAGACATGGCGCATGAAGTCTTCGTACTGCGAGCGGATCGGGCGGTCGGCTGTCATGGGAAAGAATTATGCCGGGACGGAAAACAGGGACAAGGACACAGAAGAAGCAGAACCACACTGAAGACGCAGAAGGATTCAGGAATTCCTTTGAGGCTTTCCTTTCTGCGACTTCTGCGTTGTTTCTGCGTTGTTTCTGCGTATTCTGCGTCCGGCTGTCCGCTTCAGGCCTTCAACACCCGCCCGGGATTGAGCAGGTTGTGCGGATCGAGCGACTGCTTGATGGAGCGCATCAGGGCCAGGGCGACCGGGGACTTGTGCTTTTCCAGCTTCTCGCGCTTGAGCGTGCCGACGCCGTGCTCGGCGGAGATCGAGCCGTCGTAGCGCGACACGGCGTCGTAGACGATGGTATTGACCTGCGGCTCGCAATCGCGCAGGAAGGCCGCCATGTCGCCGCCTTCGGGCGCCTGCACGTTGTAGTGGAGGTTGCCGTCGCCCAGGTGGCCGAAATTGACCAGCCGCACCCCGGGGATGGCCTGCCGCAGCAAGGCGTCGGCTTCAGTGCAGAACTGGGGAATGCGCGAGACCGGAATCGAGATGTCGTGCTTGATGTTCAGCCCCTCTTCGGCCTGGGCCAGCGGGATGCTCTCGCGCACGTGCCACAGCTGGTGGGCCTGCGCGATGTTCTCGGCGACCACGGCGTCGGTGACGCAGCCGTCCTCCAGCGCGTTTTCCAGCAGCCGCTCGAACTGCGCGCGCGCATGCTCCTGCGACTCGTGGTCCGAGTTCTCCAGCAGCACACAGTACGGCGTCTGCTGGTAAAGCGGCACGCGCAGCTGCGGAAAATGCTTGGCCACCAGTTCCAGCGCGAACTGGCCCATCACCTCGAAGCCGGTGAGCCCGGCCCCCAGCCCCTTGTGGGCGAGCCCCAGCAGGGTGACGGCCGCTTCCAGCGAGGGCACGGCAGCCCACGCGGTCAGGCTGGCGGCCGGCAGCGGATACAGCTTCATCGTCGCGGCCGTGATGATGCCCAGCGTGCCCTCGCTGCCGATGAACAGGTCGCGCAGGTCGTAGCCGGTGTTGTCCTTGCGCAGTCCGCTCAGGCCTTCCCAGACCTCGCCCTGCGCCGTCACCACCTCCAGGCCCAGGCACAGCTCGCGCGCGTTGCCGTAGCGGACCACCTGCGTACCGCCGGCGTTGGTCCCGAGGTTGCCGCCGATGGTGCAGCTGCCTTCGGCCGCCAGGCTCAGGGGAAACAGCAGGCCCTGGCGCTCGGCCGTCTCCTGCAGCGTCTGCAGCACGCAGCCGGCTTCCACCGTCATCGTCAGGTTGGCCGCGTCGATGCCGCGCACCTTGTTCATCCGCTGCAGGCTCATGAGCACTTGCGTGCCCGAGCCGTCCGGCGTCGAGCCGCCGACCAGGCCGGTGTTGCCGCCCTGGGCGACGATGGCCGCGCCCGCTGCGGCGCAGGCCTTGACCACGGCGGCCACTTCGGCCGTCGAGCCGGGCCGCACCACCGCCAGCGCCTTGCCGCGTTCGCGCTTGCGCCAGTCCTGCTCCCAGGCGCTCAGGTCGCCTTCGGTCAGCACGTTGGCGGCGCCGACGGCGCCGCGCAGGGTTTCGATCAGGTTCACGACGCAGCGGCCTTTCCCAGCCGCGTGCGGACATGCATCACGCAGGCGGCGAACAACAGCAGGCAGAGGATCACTTCGGCGGCCGCCAGCCAGCGGCCCGGCCCGCGGTCGCTGGCGGCGCGCACCACGCCCTCGGTGAAATAGAGCCAGACCAGCAGGCTGACCCAGCGGTAGGTGTACATCCGGTTGCGCAGCAGGCCGGCGATGGGAAAGCACAGCGGCAGGACCTTCAGGGCCAGCCAGCTGCCGCCGCTGCGCACCGGGGCCAGCCACAGCTCCCACGCCAGGCCCAGCACGATCAGCGCCAGCACGCAGCCGACCGCCACCGCGCGCGTGATCGCGACAGCGGGGTTGGCGGGGGCGGGGGAGGCGGCGTCGGACGACAGCATGGGCGATGGCATCATAGCGGGCGATGAACCTGCGCCAACTTCTCACGGACCTGCGGCGTTTCCCCTGGATGTCCACGGCCCTGAAGCTGGCGGAGCGTTTTCGCGAAGACCGGCTCAGCCTGACGGCCAGCAGCCTGACCTTCACCACCACCATCGCGCTGGTGCCGTTCTTCACCGTGGCGCTTGCGGTCTTCACGGCCTTTCCGATGTTCAACAAGGTGCAGGGCGCGTTGCAGGCCTGGTTGATCCAGAGCCTGATCCCGGACACCATCGCGCAGCAGGTGCTGGGCTACCTCACGCAATTCGCCGGCAAGGCCAGCCGGCTCGGCACCGCGGGCCTGGTGGCGCTGTTCATTTCGGCCTTCGCGCTGATCCTGACCATCGACCGGACGCTGAACAACATCTGGCGGGTGCGGCGCCAGCGGCCGCTGGCGCGGCGGGTGCTGATCTACTGGACGGTGATGACCCTGGGGCCGCTGCTGCTCGGCGCCGTGCTGAGCATCTCGTCGTACGTGGTGCCGGGCTCGCGCGGCGTGTTCGGGCCGATGCCCGTCGGCGTGCGTGCCGGGCTTGGGCTGCTGGAATTCCTGCTGCTGGCGGCCGGCCTGGCCGCCCTTTACCGCTACGTGCCGCACACCCACGTGCGGCGCGGCCATGCCTGGGCCGGCGCGGTGTTCGCCGCCACCGGCATCGAGATCGCCAAGAAGCTGGTGACCGTCTACTTCGGCGTGGTGCCGACCTATTCGATGGTCTACGGCGTGTTCGCCGCGCTGCCCATCCTGCTGGTCTGGATCTACGTCGCCTGGCTGGTGGTGCTGCTTGGCGCAGTGATCGCCGCCTACCTGCCGGTGCTGATGATCGGCGGCGGCCGCGACGACGGCGGTCCCGGCTGGCCGCTGCAGCTGGCGCTCGAGGCGCTGCAGCAGTTGAACCGGGCTCGCACGTCGGGCAGCCATGGCCTCAGCCTGGCGGAGCTGGCGCAGCAACTGCGGATCGACCCGCTGCAACTGGAACCGGCGCTGGAGGTGCTGGTGGGCCTGGACTGGGTGGGCCGCATCAACGAGATCGAGGACGAGGAGCGCACCCGCTACGTGCTGCTGGCCGATCCTGCATCGACGCCGCTGGAGCCCTTGCTGCGCAAGCTGTTGCTGGGCGACAGCGCGGTGACGGCGCCGCTGTGGAAGGCCAGCAGGCTGTCGGCGCTGGCGCTGAAGGACGTCGTCTAGAACGGGATGCGGCCGGTCCAGATGTCCTTGTACATCACCCAGTCGCCCATGAAGCTGTAGAGCGGCCGCTTGAAGCTGGCCGGCTTGTTCTTCTCGAAGCCGAAATGGCCGATCCACGCGAAGCCGTAGCCCACCAGCAAGGCCGCCAGCAGCCACAGCGCGTTGCCGGTGGCCACCAGCAGGGCCAGGCAGGCCAGCGAGAGCGTGGAGCCGGCGAAGTGCAGCCGGCGGCAGGTGCGGTTGCCGTGCTCGCTCAGGTAGAAGGGATAGAACTGGGCGAAGCTCTGGAACGCCTTGGGGTCGCTCGCGGGTGCGATGTCCATGCTCATGCTCTTCTCCTGTGGTGATGCGGGCACTTTACGCCACGCTGAACGGCGCCTGCAAGAACCCGCGAAAGCGCGCGCGTCCGCCCCGGGTGGGACTGGCGCTCAGGCGGTAGGCCGGAAAGCGGCGCAGGAAGGCGCCGATCGCGATCCGTGCCTCCAGCCGGGCCAGGCTCAGGCCGGCGCACTGGTGGATGCCCAGGCCGAACGCGAGGTGGCGGTTGTCGGCGCGCGAGAAGTCCAGCCGGTCCGGATCGGCGAACTGCGCCGGATCGCGGTTGGCCGCGCCGATACCCAGCGTCACCAGCGCACCGTCGGGCAAGGCGACTCCGCCGATGGTCTGCGCACGGGTCGCGCGCCGGTTGCCCAGCTGGTTGGAGGATTCGAAGCGCAGGAACTCGTCCACCTCCGGCCCGAGGTCGGCACCCGGCTCCCGTTGCAGCTTGCCGAGCAGGGCCGCCCTGGCAGCGGGCCATTCCTGCAGGGCCACCAGGGCGTTGCCGATCAGGTTGGTGGTGGTCTCGTGGCCGGCGTTGAGGATGAACACGCAGTTGTGCAGCAGCTCCGATTCGCTCAATTGCTCGCCGGCTTCACCCTGAATCAGGCGGGTCAGCACGTCGTGGTCCGGATCGCCGGGAGCGCGGCGGCGCTGCGCCACCAGCTTGCGCAGATAGGCGGTGAACTCGGCGACGCTGCGGTTGCCCAGCGCCTCTTGCTGCGGCGTCAGCCTGGGTTCCAGCGCGCCAAGGATGGCCAGCGACCAGCCGCGCAGCGGTGCCCGGTCCGCGTGCGGGATGTCCAGCAGGTTGCCGATCACTTCCACCGGGATCGCGCAGGCGAAGTCCTCGATCAGGTCGCCGCCGCCGCGGCTGCCGATCGCATCGAGCAGCCGCTCCACCAGCGCCGCCAGGCCGGTTTCCATGCCCGCGATCGCGCGGCGGGTCAGCGCGCCCATGATCAGCTTGCGCACCCGCGTGTGCAGCGGCGGGTCGTTGAACACCAGGCTGGTCGTGTGGTGCTCCAGCAGGGGCGAGCACGGACCGCCGTTACCGTAAGGGCCATGGTTGTATTTGGGCGTGAACTCCACCTTCTTGTCGGAGCTGAAGGCAGTGGCGTCGCGGTACACGGCGACCAGGTCGGCGTAGCGGGTGAGGAAATACGAGCCGTCCGGCATGCGCCGCACCGGCTCGGTCTCGCGCAGCACCCGGTAGACCGGATAGGGGTTGGCGTAGAAGTCCGGCGGCAGCGCCCGCAGGTCGAAGCCGGCGGCGATCTCCTCGGCCCGCTGGCGCGTCATCGCCGGCGTGACGACCACGCTCATGGCTGCAGGAAGCCGACCAGCGCCGCCAGCACCGCATCGGGTGCTTCCACCATCATCTGGTGGCCCGCCTCGACCGTCACCACCTTCGCACCCGGCGCCTTGGCAATCAGCGGCTGCGCCATCCTCGGCAGCGTCATGGCGTCGCTCCGACCCAGGATGAACAGCACCGGGCACTTGACCTTCTCCATCGCCGCCTCGGCGCCGCGGTAGTCGTCGCAGGCCTTGAAGCCGCGGTGGAAGACATTGACCTCGCTGTTGCTGGCCAGCACCCGCTTCATCAGCGCCTTCGATCCGCCATAAAGCCAGGTGCCGGGGCCGAGCGCCGACGGCGGCGGCGCCAGCAGCGAGTGCGAGAACACGTTGACCATGTCGATGGCCTGCATCGGCGCATTCAGCGACGTGTCCAGCAGGGCCGGCGAGACCTTCATCGGGGATGCGGTGCCGAGCAGCGCCAGATGCGAGACGCGCCGCGGCGCCGTCGCCGCCGCCTGCAGGACGGCGAGCGAGCCGAAGCTGTGGCCCACCAGCGCCGCCTGCTGCACGCCGGCCGCATCGAGCAGGGCAAGCACGAAGGCGGCGGCGTCTTCCACCGTCCGCGGCGGGTCGCCGGCGCTGCGGCAATGGCCGGGAAGGTCGGGCGCCAGCACGTTCCAGCCATGGTGGGCGAAGTAGCGCGTCTGCAGGATCCAGACGCTGTGATCGTTCAGAACGCCGTGGATGAAGACCAGCGTCGGCTTGGCGGCGTCGAAGGGCTTGCCGCCGGTGTAGCAGAAGGTGTCGTGGCCGTTGACCGTGAGCTTCACGATGCCTTCTCCGCCGCCTTCAGTGCGCGCTTGAGGTCGTCGATCAGGTCGTCCGCATCCTCCAGCCCGATCGACAGCCGGATCGTGCCCTGGGTGATGCCGGCGCTGGCGAGCGCGTCGTCGGTCATGCGGAAGTGCGTGGTGCTGGCCGGGTGGATCACCAGCGAGCGGCAGTCGCCGACGTTGGCCAGGTGGCTGAACACCTTGAGCGTGTCGACGAACTTCTTGCCCTGCTCGCGGTTGCCCTTCATGTCGAAGCTGAACACCGAGCCGGCGCCCTTGGGCAGCAGCTTCTGAGCCAGCGCATGGCTGGGATGGGTTTCCAGCATCGGGTGGCCGACGCGCGAAACGAAGGAATGGGCGGCCAGGAACTCCACGATCCTGCGGGTATTGCCCATGTGCCGGTCCATCCGAAGCGACAGCGTCTCGATGCCTTGCAGGATCAGCCAGGCGGTGTGCGGGCTCATGCTGGCGCCGAAGTCGCGCAGGCCCTCGCGCCGCGCCCGCAGCAGGAAGGCGCCGACGGTGGATTCCTCGCTGAACACCATGTCGTGGAAGCCCTCGTAGGGCGCGGTGAGTTCGGTGAAACGGCCGGCGGCCTTCGGGCCGTCCCAGTCGAAGCTGCCGCCGTCCACCACCACGCCGCCGATGACGGTGCCGTGGCCGGACAGGAACTTGGTCGCCGAGTGATAGACCAGGTCGGCGCCCAGATCCAGCGGCTTCATCAGGTAGGGAGTTGTCAAAGTCGAATCCACCAGCAGCGGCACGCCGGCGTCGTGCGCGATGGCGCTCACCACCGGGATGTCCAGCACGTCGAGCCCCGGATTGCCGACGGTTTCGCCGAACAGCAGCTTGGTGTTAGGCCGGACGGCGGCGCGCCAGCCGTCGATGTCGCCCGGCTTGACGAAGGTGGTCTCGATGCCGAAGCGCCGCATCGTGTAATGCAGCAGATTCTGCGAGCCGCCGTACAGCGCGGTGGACGCGACGATGTGCGAGCCGGCGCCCATCAGCGTCGCGATCGACAGGTGCAGCGCCGCCTGGCCGCTGGCGGTGGCGATCGCGCCGATGCCGCCTTCCAGCGCCGCGACCCGCTGCTCGAACACCGCGTTGGTCGGGTTGCTGATGCGCGAATAGACGTGGCCGGCGCGCTCGAGATTGAACAGGGCGGCGGCGTGGTCGCTGGACTCGAACACGAACGACGTGGTCAGGTGGATCGGCACCGCGCGGGCCCCGGTGGCCGGGTCGGGCGCGGCGCCGGCATGCAGCGCCAGCGTGTCGAAACCGGGATCGGAATAGCCGGCCATGGAGCCTCCTCGGGGCCGGGCCCCTCGCGTTGTGACGCCCGTGATTGTGGGCTATATTCGTTCGACGGTACCCCCCAGCGGTGCCAGGGAGCATCCCATGAAAGTCAGCGACATCCTGCGCGTCAAGGGAAACACCTTGTACACCGTCACGCCGGACGAACCCCTGTCCCGGGCGATCGACGCGATGGCCGAGAAGGACATCGGCTCGCTGGTGGTGATGGAGCATGGCGACCTGGTGGGCATGCTCACCTTCCGCGAAGTGATCCTGTGCATCGTGAAGAACGGCGGCTCGGTCGGCAGCACGCTGGTGCGCAGCGCGATGGACGACCATCCGCTCACCTGCACCTCCGAAACCGACCTGGACGAGGTGCGCCGCATGATGCTGGACCGCCATGCGCGCTACATGCCGGTGATGGAGCGCCGCATGCTGATGGGCGTGATCAGCTTCTACGACGTCGCCAAGGCGGTGGTGGACAGCCAGAACTTCGAGAACAAGATGCTCAAGGCCTACATCCGCGACTGGCCCGGTGGCGAGGAAGAAGCGTCGCCCCCCTGAGGCGTCGCGGGACCGGGCTGACGGCCAGCGCCGGGTTGCCGGGCCGCCCTCTGGGATAATCGGCGCATGAGCGGAAACACCTTCGGCACCCTGTTCGCGGTCACCAATTTCGGCGAGTCGCACGGGCCGGCGATCGGCTGCGTGATCGACGGCTGCCCGCCTGGAATGGCGCTGTCCGAGGAGGACATCCAGCCCGACCTGGACCGCCGCCGCCCCGGCACCAGCCGCCACGTCACCCAGCGCCAGGAGGAAGACCGGGTCGAGATCCTGTCCGGCGTCTACGAGGGCCAGACCACCGGCACGCCGATCTGCCTGCTGATCCGCAACACCGACCAGCGCAGCAAGGACTACAGCGAGATCGCGCAGACCTTCCGGCCCGGCCACGCCGATTACAGCTACCTGCAGAAGTACGGCGTGCGCGATCCGCGCGGCGGCGGCCGTTCCTCGGCCCGGCTCACCGCGCCGATGGTGGCGGCTGGCGCGGTCGCCAAGAAGTGGCTGGCGCAGAAATACGGCATGCTGGTTCGCGGGTGCATGACGCAGATCGGCGAGATCGTCATCCCGTTCGAGAGCTGGGACCACGTGCCGAACAACCCGTTCTTCGCGCCGGTGGCGGACGTCTCGGCGCTGGAAAGCTACATGGACAGCCTGCGCAAGGCGGGCGACTCCTGCGGCGCCCGCATCCGCGTCACCGCGTCCGGCGTGCCGCCGGGCCTGGGCGAGCCGCTGTACGACAAGCTCGATGCCGACATCGCCTGGGCGATGATGGGCATCAATGCGGTCAAGGGTGTCGACATCGGCGCCGGCTTCGCCAGCGTGGCGCAGCGCGGCACCACCCACGGCGACTCGATGACCCCGCAGGGCTTTCGCAGCAACAACGCGGGCGGCGTGCTGGGCGGCATCAGCACCGGGCAGGACCTGGACGTCTCGATCGCGGTCAAGCCGACCAGTTCGATCATCAGCCCGCGCGAGACGATCAACATGCAGGGCCAGGCCACCGAGGTGGTGACCAAGGGCCGGCACGATCCCTGCGTCGGCATCCGCGCCACGCCGATCGCCGAGGCGATGCTGGCGCTGGTGGTGATGGAGCATGCCTTGCGCCAGCGCGCCCAGAACGCCGACGTCAATCCGCCGCTGGCGCCGATCCGGTCGTCATTCCTCTAGCCACCGCAACCGTCGCGCCGCGCCCCACAGTGACCAGCCGCAAGCAGGCGATCGCCATCGGGCTGTAGGCGGGTTCCCACGCCGCGCTTGCGCATTGGTGGACAGGGCAGGGCCGACGGCGCCGCGATAGTCGGGTCTTCACCAGAAGGAGGCCCCATGGCCAGACCGACCGCAAAGAACCCGCCGCGAGGCAGCGACGTTGAGGCCGTCGCCGACAAGCAGCGCGACCTGCAACTCGAACAGGACCGCAAGGACAAGGCCCAGCCGCCCAAGGCCAAGGAAAAGTCCACCAAGCCGGTGCAGGACGGCCCGCGCACCCATCCCGGCAACCCGCTGCCGGGCCAGCACCTGGCCAAGCCCGGCATCGAAGCGCAGATGGAGCTGCAGCCGCAGTACCAGGCGCCGCAGTACCGCGGCAGCGGCAAGCTCGAGGGCATGACGGCGCTGATCACGGGCGCCGACTCCGGCATCGGCCGCGCAGTGGCGGTGCTGTTCGCGCGCGAGGGCGCGGACGTCGCCATCGTGTATCTCAACGAGCACGAGGATGCCAAGCAGACCCAGCGCGACATCGAGAAGGAAGGGCGCAAGTGCCTGCTGATCTCCGGCGACGTCAAGGATTCGGCGTTCTGCAAGGCGGCGGTGGACCAGACCGTGGCCGGCTTCGGCAAGCTCGACGTGCTGGTCAACAATGCCGCCTTCCAGCTGCACGCCGAGTCGATCGAGGACATCACCGACGAGCGGATGGAAGAGACCTTCCACACCAACATCTTCGGCTACATGAAGATGGCGCGGGCGGCGGTGCCGCACCTGAAGAAGGGCTCCTGCATCATCAACACCGGCTCGGTCACCGGCCTGCAGGGCAGTGCCAAGCTGCTGGACTATTCGGCGACCAAGGGGGCGATCCACGCCTTCACGATGTCGCTGGCCAGCAATCTGGTCGACAAGGGCATCCGGGTCAATGCGGTGGCGCCGGGGCCGGTCTGGACGCCGCTGAACCCGGCCGACTCGCCGGCCGACAAGGTCAGGGACTTCGGCAAGGACACCGACATGAAGCGCCCGGCCCAGCCGGAAGAGCTGTCGCCGGCCTACGTCTTCCTGGCGTCGCCGGTCTGCTCCAGCTACATCACCGGCGTGATCCTGCCGGTGACGGGCAGCGTCGGCAGCTGAGCCCGGGTCCGCGACCAGGCCGGACGGCCCCGGCGGCACCATGGAAGCGGATTTGCGGAATATGATCGCCGGATGCGACTGCGCTTCGCATCCGGTGGGGATGTCCGAGGCCGCAGTGAAAGGCCATCCATGGAACCGAAGACCGCCCGGATCACCGTCCTGATCGATCCCGGAAAGAAGCTCGCGCTGGAAAAGCTCTGCGCCGAGCAGGACGTGACGCCATCGCAGGTGGTGCGCCGCCTGATCCGGGACTACCTGGTCGACAACGGGATTGCGGTGGCCAAGGCGCCGTCCGAGCAACCCCAGCAACGCACATGACGATGGAACCGGCTTCAATACCGCCGCCCGCTGCCGGCGCCCGCCTGTTCGGTGCCACCGGCCAGGAGTGGGTGGTGCTGCGCACGACCCACGCCGAGGAAGACCCCGAGATCTGGCTGGTCCACGTGATCAAGGCCGCCGACGCGCTGGCCGGCCAGCGCCACCTGTCGCTGGTGATGACGGGCGAGGAATTCTGCGAGTTCTGCCGCGCCGAAGGCATCACCTGAGCCGGCCCGCGCGTTTGCTAAGCTGGCGCGCCACAACCCTTTCCTTCCCATGAAAACTGCACTGGTCCTGAACGGCCCCAACCTCAACCTGCTGGGCATCCGCGAGCCGCAGGTCTACGGCTCGCAGACGCTGGCCGACGTCGAACGACTGTGCGCGGATGCCTGTGCGGCGCACGGCCTGAAGCTGGACTTCCGCCAGAGCAACCATGAAGGCGTGCTGGTGGACTGGATCCAGGAGGCCGGCCGCGGCCAGAAGGACGGCAGCGTCGCCGGCGTCGTCCTCAACGCCGGGGCGTACACCCACACCAGCGTCGCCTTGCACGACGCCATCAAGGGCGCCGGCGTGACGCTGATCGAACTGCACATCAGCAACGTCCACGCCCGCGAGGCGTTCCGCCACCACTCGTACATTTCTCCCGCAGCGCGCGCCGTGATGGCCGGCTTCGGCGTCCAGGGCTATTCCCTGGCCATTGCCGGCCTGGCCGGCTTCTGAAGGACCGGCGCATGGCATCCCGCCTCAAGATCGATTTCGTTTCCGACGTGTCCTGCCCCTGGTGCGCCATCGGGCTGGCGTCGCTGGAGCAGGCGCTGCGCAACCTGGACGGGGATGTGCAGGCGGAGCTGCACTTCCAGCCGTTCGAGCTCAATCCGCAGATGCCGCCCGGCGGCCAGGACGTGACCGAGCACCTCACGCAGAAATACGGCTCGACGCCGCAGCAGCAGGCCGGCTCGCGCGAAGCGATCCGCCAGCGCGGCGAGAGCGTGGGCTTCACCTTCCGGCCGGAAGGCCGCGGCCGCATCTACAACACCTTCAATGCGCACCGCCTGCTGCACTGGGCCGAGCTGCAGGACGCCGGCAGGCAGCACGCGCTGAAGAAGGCCTTGCTGCGCGCGTACTTCACGGACGGCAAGAGCATGGAAGACAAGGCCGTGCTGGTGGCTGCCGCGGCCGAGGCGGGGCTGGATGCCGGCGAGGCGGGCCGGATCCTGGAGGGCGACGACTACGCCAGCGAGGTGCGCGAGCGCGAGCAGTTCTACCTGGCCAACGGCATCCACGCGGTGCCGGCGGTCATCATCAACGAACGGCATTTGATCCAGGGCGGCCAGCCGGCCGAAGTGTTCGAGCAGGCGCTGCGGCAGATCGCCCAGGCCGCCTGAGCCGGCGGCTCAGACCGAGGAGCGGAAGCGCTCGTTGACGGTCACCCAGAAGTCGTGCACCTGGCGCATCTTGCGCCTGAGCTCGTCGTAGTCGGTTGCCTTGCGCACGTAGCTGTTGGCGCCGCTGGCGTAGCAGGCTGCGATGTCGGCCTTTTCGACCGAGGACGAATGCATGACCACCGGGATCGCCGAGGTGCGGGGGTCCTCCCGGATGGCGCGCAGCACCTGCACGCCGTTCAGGCGGATCAGTTTCATGTCCAGCAGCACCAGCGACGGCTGCTTGCGCACGTCCCGCCCCGCATGGATGCCGCGCCCGAACAGATAGTCCAGGGCGACGATGCCGTCGTCGGCGGTGGCGATCCGTTCCGGGTCGCAGCACTCGGCCAGCGCCATCACCGTCAGCTCGAGGTGATCGGGGTTGTCATCGACGACGAGAACTGCCGCGTCTTTCATGGTTTGGCCCAGGGTTGGCGCGATTTTCCCACACCGTCGGGCCAGGGGGCGATCAGCCGCCGCCTGACCGGCCCGGCAGGGCCTGGCAATACTCGATCAGGGCGTCGGTCTCGATCGATTTGTCGAACACGCCGTCGCTGCCGAGCGCCTCGCATTGCTTGCGCACGTCCGGGTTGGCGCTGCCGGTGAGCACCACCACCTTGCGTCCCGGCTTGCGGTTGCGGGTGGCGCTGAGCACGCCGAAGCCGCTGCCGCCGCGCTCCAGCGTCAGGTCCACGATGGCCACGTCCCATTCGTTGGCGGGGTTGCACAGCCATTCGATGGCGGACTTCTCGCTGCTGGCCACGCCGGCCGTGCCGACGTCGGCCAGTTCGGCCAGCGCCTCCACCAGGCTCTCGCGGATCGCCGCATTGTCCTCGACCACAAACGCCATCAACCTCAAACCAGTCTCCTCGCGCCGGTGGCGCCGGACGTGATGATCGCACGGCGAGGGGAGCCCCGGGCCGGCAGGGCCGCGCGGCGCGCCATTTCTCACAAAAAAAAAGGAGTTGACGTCGCGGCGACAATACCGGACCGCCGTGCCACCGGCTCTTCGCCCGCCTGCCTGCCGATGCTCCCTGACCGTCCGATCGACCGCACCAGCCGCCTGCTGCTGGCGGCCCTGCTGCTGCTGGGCCTGACGCGGCTGCTGTCGCTGGCCTTCTATCCCCTGATGGACATGACCGAGGCGCGCTATGCCGACATCGCCCGCCGGATGGCCGCGAGCGGCGACTGGGTGACGCCGACGCTGGTCGACCTGCGGGCCTTCTGGGGCAAGCCGGCGCTGTCGTTCTGGGCCACGGCCAGCGGCATCAAGCTGTTCGGCGCCACCGCCTGGGCAGCGCGCATGCCGCACTTCCTGATGGGCGTGGGCGTCGCCGTCCTGGTCTGGTTCCACGGGCGCGAACATTCGAGCCGGCTGGCCTGGCAGGCGGTCGCCTTGCTGGCGGGCTCGCTGCTGTTCCTGCTGTCGGCCGGGGCGGTGATGACCGACATGGCGCTGGCGCTGGGGACCACCATGGCGATGAGCGGCTTCTGGTGGTGCATGTCGGGCCGCGGCCGGCTGCTGCCGCCGGTGATCCTGTTCACCGGGCTGGCCATCGGGCTGCTGGCCAAGGGCCCGCTGACGCTGGTGCTGTGCGGCGCGCCGATCGGCGCATGGCTGCTATGGGAGCGGCAATGGGCGCAGGCGTGGCGGCGGGTGCCGTGGGTCTGGGGCCTGCTCGCCGTGGCGGTGATGGTGCTGCCCTGGTACCTGCTGGCGGAGAGCCGCAGCCCGGGCTTCCTCGAATACTTCATCGTCGGCGAGCACATCTACCGCTTCCTGGTGCGCGGCTGGAAGGGCGACCTGTACAGCAACGCCCACGGGATGCCGCTGGGCACGGTCTGGCTGTTCGCGCTGGCAGCGGCGCTGCCCTGGGTGCTGGTGCTGCCCGCGGCGCGGCTGGCCGGCGCGCTGCGGCATGGCAGCGTGCTGGAACGCCCGCATTTTCGCTACCTGCTGCTGTGGGCCTTGTGGCCCTGCGTGTTCTTCACGGTGGCGGGCAACATCCTGTGGACCTACGTGCTGCCTGCGATGCCGGCGCTGGCGCTGCTGGCCGCGGGCTGGACCGCGGCGGCCAGCCGTCCGCTGCGGATGGACCGGCTGCTGGCCACCGTGCTGCTGCTGCTGGCGCTGGCCGTTCCCGCGCTGCTGGCCGCCGGAACCCGGGCCGGCCTGTTCGACGAACATTCGCTGGTGCCGCTGGTGCGGGCCTACGAGCAAATGGCGCAGCCGGGCGACACGCTGATGGAAGTGCCCAGCGTGTCCTTTTCCACCGACTTCTACAGCCAGGGAAGGGCGCGTGGCCTGCGCTATGGCGAAGACCTGCCGGTGCTGGCCGGCAGCGGCGCAACCTACGTCATCATCGCCAACGACCGCTGGGAACTGCTGCCGCGGCAGCTGCGCGAGCAGGTAACTCAGGTGGCGGCCACGCCCTCGTACAAGCTGTTTCGCTGGAGCGGCGCCGGCGCTACGCCGGCAGGAAAGCCCAGCGACGACCCAGCAGGTAGGTGAGCACCGCGATGCCCACCAGCACCAGCGCCAGCGCCAGGTCGTAGCGCATGCCCGACAGGCGAAGCAGCAGGACGTAGGCGGCCTGGTTGGCCGCGAAGCCCAGCGCCGACACCGCGAAGAAGCGCCGCGCCGCCCGCCCCATCGGCGCCTGCGCGTCGCTGAAGGTGGTCAGGTGGTGGCCGAAGAAGGAGCAGACGAAGGCCACCAGCCAGCCCAGCACGTTGGCCAGTTCCGGCGCCCAGCCGCCCCAGCGCACCAGCGCGACGACGGTGCCCAGGTGGACAGCCGCCGCCGTGCTGCCGACCGCGATGAACCAGCCGATCCGGCGCACGCTCAAGGGCGGCTCCGGGCGGCGGAGGAGGCAGCGGACGGGGTGGTGGCGGGCAAGGTCATGCGCCGATTGTCCCCTGCCGGCAGGACAGTCTGTCGCGGCCATCCGCACTTTCGTTGGCCCGGACAGGCATCATCTGCAAGGCTGACGTCCTCCAGGAGCCAACATGCCCGGTCCCTCGCTTCCCGCGCTCTTTCTCTCGCACGGCGCACCGCTGTTCGCCATCGACGCCGGCACCAGCGGCCCCGCGCTGACCCGGCTGGGCCGGCAGCTGCGCGAGCTGGCCGGCCCCGGCCTGCGCGGCGTGGTGATCATGTCGCCGCACTGGATGGCCCGCACGCCCGCCGTCATGAGCAATCCCCAGCCCGAGACCTGGCACGACTTCGGCGGCTTTCCGCCGGAGCTGTACCGGCTGGCCTATCCGGCGCCGGGCGCGCCCGCGCTGGCGGCGGAGGTCGCGGGCCTGCTGCGCAAACAGGGGATCGAAGCGCAGGCCGACCCCAAGCGGCCGTTCGACCACGGCGCCTGGGTGCCGCTGATGCACCTGTTCCCCGAGGCGGACGTGCCGGTGGTGGAGCTGGCGCTGCCGGCCGGCTGGGGCCCGGCGCAGGTCTACGCGATGGGCCAGGCGCTGCAGCCGCTGCGCGAACGCGGCGTGCTGCTGGTGGGGACCGGCAGCATGACGCACAACCTGTCGGAGTTCTTCGGCGGCCAGCGCGAGCCCGCGCCCTATGTGGTGGAGTTCAGCCGCTGGGTCGAGGACGCATTGCAGCGCGGCGACCTCGACGCCCTGCTGGACTACCGCACGCGGGCCCCGCACGCGCAGCGCGCCCATCCCAGCGACGACCACTTCCTGCCGCTGTTCTTCGCGCTGGGCGCCGGCGGCCTGCGCCAGGGCGAGCCGGCCAGGGCCGGCTACGCCACGCGCGAAGTGATGTACGGCATCCTGGCGATGGATTCCTTCGCGCTGCCGGCGCTGGAACAAGCGGCCTAGGCTGCGGCGCGCACCTCGATGCGCCGTGGCCTGGCTTCCTCCGCCTTGGGAATCGCCAGGCGCAACACGCCGTCCTTCAGGCTGGCCTCGATCCGTCCCGGGTCCAGTTCGCGGCTGAGCGTGAACTGGCGCCGGTACGACGGGAACCGTGCCTCGCTGTAGATCAGCTCCATGTCCTTGGGCACGCTGATGCCGGTGGCGCTGGCCTCGATCACCAGCGTGTCGCCGTCCACCCGCACGCCGAGCTGCTCGCGCGAGACGCCCGGCAGGTCGGCCAGCACCGTGATGCTGGCGTCGTCTTCGTAGATGTCCACCGGCGGCACCACCTGCGGCTGCACGATGTCGGAGCGCGTGGCGGGGCTGGTCTGGGCAGTGGTCTGGAGTTCCGAGCTCATGATGATCCTCCTGGCGATTCAAGTGATCTCGATGCGGCGCGGCTTGGCCGACTCGCGCCGCGACAGGGTGACGCGCAGCACGCCGTCCTGGTAGCTGGCGTCCACCTTGGCCGGGTCGATGTCGTCCGGCAGGCTCAGCACCCGCCGGAAGGCGCCGGTGAAGCGCTCCTGCGCGTAGATGCCGGTCCGCTCGCTCGGTTCGGGCAGCGTGCTGAGCCGTTCGCCCGAAATGGTGAGCAGGCCGTGATCGATGGTCAGCTGGATGGCGGTCGGGTCGAGCCCCGGCGCCAGCGCCATCACCTCGACGGTGTCCGGCGTGCTGCCGACGTTGATGGCGGGAAAGTTGGCGCCGGCCAGCGCCCGGATGCTCGTTCCGGGGCTGAAGAACGCCTGGTCGAACTGGTTCTGCAGCCGGCTCAATTGCTCAAACAGGTCCGCAGAAGGTCTGAACAAACCATTCATGTCAGTCTCCTTTGCCATGGTTGAAGAAAATTGGCGAACCGCAAGTAGCGGCGGCCCGCGCCATTTCAAGAGGGCATGATCGAGAAAATTCCGGAACCGCCGCCATGACCCCATCCGAGCTGCCCTTGTCCTTCCTGCACCGCCCGGCCGCGGCCGGCACCGAGCCGAGCTGGCTGCTGGTGCTCATGCACGGCGTGGGGAGCAACGAGCAGGACCTGTTCGCTCTTGCCCCACAGGTGCCGCCGCAGTACCACGTGCTCAGCCTGCGCGGGCCGTTCGCGCTGGGCCCCGGCGCCTACGCCTGGTTCACCTTCGGCGTCGGCGCCGGCGGCGGCCGCGTGATCGATGCGGCGCAGGAGGCGGCCAGCCGGCCGCTGGTGGCGCAGGCGGTGCTGGCGGCGGCGGCCCGGCTTGGCGTGCCGGCGGAGCGGGTGGTGGTGGGCGGCTTCAGCCAGGGCGGGATCATGTCGCTGTCGCTGCTGCTGACCCGGCCGGAGCTGCTGCACGCGGCGATGGTGATGCACAGCAGGCTGCTGCCGGAGGTGCTGCCGCTGGTGGCGCCCGCGCAGCAGCTGCACGGCCGCGAGCTGTGGGTGAGCCATGGCACGCAGGACGGGGTGATCCCGCTGGCCAGCGCGCACCACGTCCGGGACGCCGTCGCGGCCTGGCCGATCGCGCTGACCTACAAGGAGTACCCCGGCGGCCACGAGCTGCGGCCGGCCGAACTGCGCGACGCCATGGGCTGGCTGCAGGGACTGACCGAGGAGGGCTGAGGTGCGGCACGTCCGCTCCGGGCGCGCGTGTGCACGGCAGTCATTCCAACCTGAGCCCGGCCATCCATACGGTTGAATGCAGGGAAAAGCCGATCAGGGAAGGCAAGCGGCTCCTCCTGCCGATCGACGGTCTTGGTTTTCGGCAGCGATGGGTCCCGGCTCGAGGCCGGGATGACAGGCAGTGCCTCACTCGTAGGCCGACATCGGCACGCAGCTGCAGAACAGGTTGCGGTCGCCGTAGACGTTGTCCACCCGGCCGACCGGCGGCCAGTACTTGGCGTGGCGGCGTTCGTCCAGGACGGCGGCGCCGGTCTCGCGCGGATAGGCATGCGGCCACTCGCCCTTGAGCAGCGCGGCGGCCGTGTGCGGGGCGTGCTTGAGCGGGTTGTCGTCCTGCGGCCACTCGCCTTGCTCGATGCGCCGGATCTCCTGGCGGATCGCGATCATCGCCTCGATGAAGCGGTCGATCTCCTCGAGCGTCTCGCTCTCGGTCGGCTCCACCATCAGCGTGCCCGGCACCGGGAAGCTCAGCGTCGGGGCGTGGAAGCCGTAATCGATCAGCCGCTTGGCGACGTCCTCGGCCGTCACGCCGCTCGTGTCCTTGAGCGGGCGCAGGTCCAGGATGCATTCGTGGGCGACGTGGCCGTTGGCGCTGGCGTACAGCGTCGGGTAGTGGTCGCGCAGGCGCGCGCTGATGTAGTTGGCCGACAGGATGGCCGTTTCGGTGGCCAGCTTCAGGCCCTCCGCGCCCATCATCCGGCAGTACATCCAGCTGATCGGCAGCACCGCGGCGTTGCCCAGCGGCGCGGCCGACACGGCGCCGACCTTGCCCGGCACCCCGCCCGCATGGTGGCCGGGCAGGAAGGGCACCAGGTCTTCCACCACGCAGACCGGTCCCACGCCCGGGCCGCCGCCGCCGTGCGGAATGCAGAAGGTCTTGTGCAGGTTCAGGTGGCTGACGTCGCCGCCGAACTCGCCGGGCGCGGCCACGCCGACCAGCGCGTTCATGTTGGCCCCGTCCACATAGACCCGGCCGCCGTGCTGGTGCACCAGCGCGCACAGCTCCTTGACCTGCATCTCGAACACGCCGTGGGTGCTGGGATAAGTGATCATCACGCAGGCCAGCTTGTCCGCGTGCTGCTCGCACTTGGCCTGCAGGTCCGCCAGGTCCACGTTGCCGCTGTCGTCGCAGGCCGTCACCACCACCTGCATGCCCGCCATCTGGGCGCTGGCCGGGTTGGTGCCGTGCGCCGACGAGGGGATCAGGCAGATGTTGCGGTGGCCTTCGCCCTTGCTTTCATGGAAGGCCCGGATCGCCAGCAGGCCGGCGTACTCGCCCTGCGATCCCGCGTTGGGCTGCAGGCTGATGCCGGCGTAGCCGGTCGCCTCGCACAGCCAGGCGCGCAGCTGCTGGTCCAGTTCCGCATAGCCCTCCAGCTGGTCGGACGGCGCGAAGGGATGGACGTGGGCGAATTCCGGCCAGGTGATGGGGATCATCTCGCTGGTGGCGTTGAGCTTCATGGTGCAGCTGCCCAGCGGGATCATGCTGCGGTCCAGCGCCAGGTCCTTGTCGGACAGCGCCCGGATGTAGCGCAGCATGCCGGTCTCGCTGTGGTGCGTGTTGAACACCGGATGGGTGAGGAACGCGCTGGTGCGGCGCAGCTGGGGCGGGATCATCGGCTCGATTCCCTTGTCGAAGGCCCCGAAGTCCGGCACGGCCTGGCCGTCGCCGGCGAACACCTTCCACAGCAGCGCGACGTCGTCGCGGGTGGTGGTCTCGTCCAGCGAGATGCAGATGTATTCCTTGAAGTAGACGCGCACGTTGGCATGCAGCGCCCGCGCCCGCCCGACGATCGATTCGGTGATGTCCTTCGTGTGCAGGCTGAGCGTGTCGAAGGCGCCGCCGGGACGCGGCTCGTGGCCCAGCTGCTCCAGCCCCTTGGCCAGGATCGCGGTGAAGCTGGCCACCCGCTGCGCGATGCGCTTCAGGCCCTGCGGCCCGTGGTAGACCGCGTACATGCTGGCGATCACCGCCGGCAGCACCTGCGCCGTGCAGATGTTGGAGGTCGCCTTCTCGCGCCGGATGTGCTGCTCGCGCGTCTGCAGCGCCAGCCGGTAGGCCGGATTGCCGTGCGTGTCCACGCTGACCCCGACCAGCCGGCCCGGCAGGTTGCGCTTGAACTCGTCGCGGCAGGCCATGTAGGCGGCGTGCGGGCCGCCGGCGCCCATCGGCATGCCGAAGCGCTGCGTGGTGCCCACCACGATGTCGGCGCCGAACTCCCCGGGCGGCACCAGCAAAGTGAGCGCGAGCAGGTCGGCGGCGACGACGAAGGCCGCCTGCCTGGCATGCACGGCCACCACGTCGGCGCGCAGGTCGTCGATCCGGCCGCTGGTGGCCGGGTATTGCGCCAGCACGGCGAAGTAGTCGCCTTCCAGCGCCCTGGCCCATTCGTCGGCGGAGTTGGCCATCAGCACCTTGATGCCCAGCGGCTCGGCGCGGGTGTGGATGACCTCGATGGTCTGCGGATGGCAGTCGCCCGCCACCACGAACACGTTGCTCCTGCTCTTGACGCTGCGCCTGGCCAGCGTCATGGCCTCGGCCGCCGCGGTGGCTTCGTCCAGCATCGAGGCGTTGGCGATCGGCATGGCCGTCAGGTCGCAGACCATGGTCTGGAAGTTCACCAGCGCTTCCATCCGTCCCTGCGAGATCTCGGCCTGGTAGGGCGTGTACGCGGTGTACCAGGCCGGGTTCTCCAGGACATTGCGCAGGATGACGCCCGGCGTGTGGGTGCCGTGGTAGCCCTGGCCGAGGAAGCTCTTGAACACCTTGTTCTTCGCCGCCATTGCCTTGAGTTCGCGCAGCGCCTCGGCCTCGCCGGCCGGCGGCGGCAGCTGCATCGGGGCGGCGCGGGCGATCGAGCGCGGCACGATGCTGTCGATCAGCGCACGCCTGGAGGCCTCGCCGATCACCGACAGCATGTGCTGCTCGCCGGCCTCGTCGATGCCGATGTGGCGGGCGATGAATTCGGCGTGGTTCTCGAGCTCGCCGAGCGGGCGAGCGGATTGCATCAGCATGGGCATGTCTTTCAAGGCCGTTCGCCCTGAGCTTGTGGAAGGGGCCGCGAGGGCTTCGACAGGCTCAGCCCGGACGGAGTTAGGCTTCTTTGGTCAGCTTGTCGTAGTCCGGCTTGTCCATCAGCAGGTCGAACTCGGCCATGTCCTTGATCAGGATCTTGAAGAACCAGCCGTTGCCCATCGGGTCGCTGTTGGCCAGCGAGGGATCGGCGCGCAGGTCTTCGTTCACCTCGGTGACCTCGCCGGCGATCGGCATGTAGATGTCGGCGGCGGCCTTGACCGACTCCACCACGCCGGCCACTTCGCCCTTTGCATAGCTGCGGCCGACCTCGGGCAGGTCGACGAACACCACGTCGCCCAGCGCGTCCTGCGCGTGCAGCGTGATGCCGACGACGGCGGCCTCGTGGTCTTCGAGCTGGATCCATTCGTGGTCGGACGTGTACTTGACGGTCATGGGTTTCTCCTGGTTGGGGGCTGCGGTCAGCCGCGGTGGTAGCGGGTGGGAACGAATGGCATGGTGCTCACTTCCATGGCGACGGGCTTGCCGCGCACCATGGCATTGAGGCGGGTGCCGATGGCGGCGTGCTGCGGGTCCACGTAAGCCATCGCCACCGGCTTGTCGATCGTCGGGCCGAGCAGGCCACTGGTCACTACGCCGACCTTGCGGCCGCCGGCATCCTGCAGCTCGGTGTGCTCGCGCACCGGGATGCGCTCCAGCGCCACCAGGCCGACCCGCTTGCGCTGCAGCGCAGCGGGATCCTGCAGCTGGGCCAGCACCTTGTCGGCGCCGGGAAAGCCGCCGGCGCGCTCGCCGCCGGTGCGCCGCACTTTCTGGATCGCCCAGTTCAGCGCCGCTTCCACCGGCGTGGTCGTGGTGTCGATGTCGTTGCCGTACAGGCACAGGCCGGCTTCCAGCCGCAGCGAGTTGCGCGCGCCCAGGCCGACCGGCTTCACCTCGGGCTGGGCCAGCAGGGCGCGCGCCAGCGCCTGCGCCTGGGAATCATGCACCGAGATCTCGAAGCCGTCCTCGCCGGTGTAGCCGCTGCGCGTGATGTACAGATTGCCGCCGTTCCACTGGAAGGCGCCGCCGGTCATGAACACCAGCTTCTCCACGCCCGGCACCAGCCGCGACAGCGCATCCACGGCTTTCGGGCCTTGCAGCGCCAGCAGGCCGCGCTCGGGCATGGGGATCACCTGGCAACGCTGGCCGATCCTGTCCTGGATGTGCGCGATGTCGCCCGCCTTGCAGGCGCCGTTGACGATGACGAACAGGTCGCTGCCGCGGTTGACCATCATCAGGTCGTCGATGATGGTGCCCTCGTCGGTGAGCAGCAGGCCGTAGCGCTGCTTGTCGACGCCCAGGCCCGCCACGTCCACCGGCACCAGGGTTTCGAAGGCGCGGGCGGCGTCGGGCCCGACCAGCCGCAGCTGGCCCATGTGGGAAACGTCGAACAAGCCGGCGGCGTCGCGCGTGTGCCGGTGTTCGGCCATCAGGCCGGCGGGATATTGCACCGGCATCGAATAGCCGGCGAAGGGGACCATGCGGGCGCCGAGCTCCACATGCAGTGCATGCAGCGGCGTCTTCAGCAGGTCGGACTCAGCGGTGGGGCTCAAGCGGATTCTCCAGGGGCAGCCGGCAAGCATGGACGATGCCATGGTGTGCCCCTGCTGTCCGCTCTACCTGAGAGATTCGCCCCGCGGCGGGGTTTGCTCCTTCGGTGGGCCCGCTCGCACGGCCGGGCCTCTCTCCAGCAGGGAAACGCCCCGCGACCGGGGCGCCTCGTCAGTCCTTGGTGCCTGAGCGTTCGGAATCGTCCTGCGCCTTCGGCGGCTCCCCTGCGGGAGCTCTCTCCTGACGCTTTTATTGTAGCGCGGAGGAAAGAGAAACAGCCGGACGCAGAAGACGCAGAAGCAACGCAGAAGACCCAGAAAGAAACCTTGACGGACTCTTCTCAGACTCTCTTGCGGGTTCTGCGTTTATTTCTGGGTCTTCTGCGTCCCTGTCCCCGCATTCATTTCTTGGAGTACACCAGGTCCCGCAACCCGAGCGAGAGCTGGGGCACGTAGGTGACGATCATCAGGCAGCCCAGGATCACCAGCACGAAGGGGATCAGGTCCTTGATGATGCGGTCCAGCGAGATCCGCGCCACGGTGCAGGCGGCGAACAGGTTGACGCCGAAGGGCGGCGTGATCATGCCCAGCGCGAGGTTCACCACCATGATCAGTCCGAAATGCACCGGGTCGATGCCGAAGTGCACCGCCACCGGCGCCAGGATCGGCGCCAGCACGATGATGGCGGCGCTGGTCTCGATGAACATGCCGATGATGAACAGCGCCGCGTTCACGCCCAGCAGGAACATGCCCGGGCTCTTGAGCACCTCCTGCAGCCAGTGGCCGATGGCGTCCGGCACGCCGGCGCGCGTGATCAGGAAGGCGAACAGCCCGGCGTTGGCGATGATGAACATGATCACCGCCGAGGAGATCACCGACTTGCGCAGGATCAGCGCCAGGTTCTTGAGGTTGATCTCGCGGTAGATCACCACCCCGACCACCAGCGCATAGAACACCGCGACCGCCGACGCCTCGGTCGGCGTGAACACGCCGCCGTAGATGCCGCCCAGGATGATCACGGGCATCAGCAGCGCCCAGCCGGCCTGCAGCGTCGCCGGGATGAACTTGAGCCGGCCGTCGCCGTCGTTCTTGCCCCAGCCCTTGTACTTGCACCAGGCCCAGACGAACAGCATCAGCGCGCCGCCGATCAGCAGGCCGGGGCCGAAGCCGGCGATGAACAGCTCGCCGATCGACACCTCGGCGCTGACGCCGTACAGGATCATCGGGATCGACGGCGGGATGATCACGCCCAGCTCCGCGCTGGTGGCCTGCAGCGCCGCCGCGTAGCTGGTGGGGTAGCCGTGCTTGATCAGCGCCGGGATCAGGATGGCGCCGATGGCGAAGGTGGTCGCCACCGAGGAGCCCGACACCGCCGCGAAGATCATGCAGGTCAGCACGCAGGTCATCGGCAGGCCGCCCTGCACGCCGCCGACGATGCTCTTGGCGAATTCGACCAGCCGGCGCGAGATGCCGCCGGTTTCCATCAGGTTGCCGGCCAGGATGAAGAAGGGAATGGCCGCCAGCGGAAACTTGTTGATGGCGTTGAACATCTCCTTGACGGAGATCAGCATGTTGGCGTGGGAAGCCTGGATGCCCAGCACCGAGGCCAGCCCGATCGACACCGCCACCGAGATGGTGAGCGCGAAGCACAGCACCATCGTCGAAATCATCACAGCGGTCATTGCGCCGTCTCCAGTTCCATCCGCTTCGGATCGATCAGGTTGCCGATGATGCCGACGATGCAGAACAGCGCGCCGACCGGCAGCGCCAGGTAGCCCCAGAACATCGAGATCGATTCCAGGCCGGCCATCGACTGCACCCGGCCGCGCTGGGCGTAGTCCCAGCCCCACCACAGGATGACGGTGATCAGGGCCAGCGCGGCGAAAGCCACCACCCAGTCCAGCACCCGCCGCACGCGCGGCGGGCTCCAGCGGTACAGCACGTCGACGCTGACCATGGCGCCCTGGCGGAACGCCGCCGGGATGCCCAGGAACACCATCCAGATCAGCGACAGCCGGATCAGGATCTCGCTCCACTCGGCCGGCTGCTCCAGCACGAAGCGGGTGATGATCTGGAACAGGCCCAGGCTGCTGGCGATCACCAGCATCAGGCAGGCGCCCAGCATGGCGGCCCCGCTGGTCCAGCGCTCGAAACGCAGGAAGGCGTCTTTCATGGAATTCCTCGTTCTATCGACGGAAAAGCCCGCTGGTGCGGGCTCCGGATCTCCGCGCGGCTGCGCGGAGAAAGTATGCATCCCCGCGCCCGTGGCGGGGCCCGCAGGTCACTTGTAGTTGCGGATGCGGTCGATGTTGGCCTTGCCGAATTCCTTCTCGAACTGCGCGTTCACCGGCGCCAGCGCCGCGACGAACTTCGCCTTGTCCAGGTTGTCGATCACGGTCATGCCCTTGGCGCGCAGGTCCGCCACGCCGCGGGCGTCATCCTCGTCGACGCGGGCGCGGTTGGCCTTGGCGCCTTCCTTGGCGGCATCCAGGAAGGCCTGCTTGTCGGCGCCGCTGAGCTTGTCGAAGGCGGCCTTGTTCATCAGGAAGATGCAGGGCGAGTAGACGTGGCCGGTGAGGGACAGGTGCTTCTGCACCTGGTCGAACTTGGCCGAGATGATCACCGACAGCGGGTTCTCCTGGCCGTCCACGGTGCCCTGCTGCAGGGCGGTGAACACTTCCGGGAACGCCATCGGCGTGGTGATGATGCCGAAGCCCTTGTAGGCGGCGATGTGGACCGGGTTCTCCATGGTGCGCATCTTCAGGCCCCGCAGGTCTTCCGGCACGCGCACGTCGCGCTTGCTGTTGGTCATGTGGCGGAAGCCGTTCTCGGCCCAGGCCAGCGCCTTGAAGCCCTTGGCGTCGAACTTGGTCAGCATCTCCTGGCCGATCGGGCCGTCCAGCACGGCGCGGGCGTGGGCCTTGTCGCGGAACAGGAAGGGCACGTCCAGGATCTTGGTCTCGGGCACGAAGTTGGGCACCGGCCCGGTGGAGGAGAAGGTCAGCTCCTGCGTGCCCAGCTGCACCGCCTCGATCGATTCGCGCTCGCCGCCCAGGGCGCCGTTGTAGAAGGTCTCGACCTTGTAGCGGCCGTTGGTGCGCTTGGCGACTTCGCGGGCGAAGGTGTCGATCGCCACGCCCTGGTGCGAATTCTGGGCCGTGGAGATGCTGATCTTCATCACGTTCTGGGCCAGGGAGGCGGAGCACATGACCAGGCCCAACGACAGGGCTGCGAACAAACGGGTTACTTTCACGAAATCTCCTGGAGGAATTGAAACTGCAAAGGCGCAACTATGCATGAGCCGCGCACCCGTGCGCCACGGGATTTCTACCGACGAACGAGAGAACAGGGCGGCGGGTCACATGCCCACGTAGGTGGGGCCGCCGCCGCCTTCGGGCGCGACCCAGACGATGTTCTGGGTCGGGTCCTTGATGTCGCAGGTCTTGCAGTGCACGCAGTTCTGAGCGTTGATCTGCAGCCGGTCGGTGTTGTCCTCGTTCTTGACGAATTCGTAGACCCCGGCCGGGCAATAGCGCGCTTCGGGACCGGCGTACTTGGCCAGGTTGATGTTCACCGGCACCGAAGGGTCCTTCAGCGTCAGGTGGGGCGGCTGGTTCTCCGCGTGGTTGGCGTTGGAGATGAACACCGAGCTGAGGCGGTCGAAGGTGAGCTTGCCGTCCGGCTTCGGGTAGGCGATCGGCTTGCACTCGGCTGCGGGCTTGAGGTACACGTGGTCCGGCTTGGCCCGGTGGATGGTCCAGGGCATGCGGCCGCCCAGCACGAACTGCTCGATGCCGGTCATCACGGTGGCGACCGTGCGGCCCTTCTTGAACCACTGCTTGAAGTTGCGCGACTTGTTCAGTTCGGCGCGCAGCCAGGATTTCTCGAACAGCTCCGGGTAGGCGCCCAGTTCGTCGTGCTGGCGGCCGCTGGTGACGGCTTCGTAGGCCGCCTGCGCTGCCAGCATGCCGGTCTTGATCGCCGCATGGATGCCCTTGATCCGCGACGCATTGAGGTAGCCGGCCTCGCAGCCCACCAGCGCGCCGCCGGGGAACACGGTCTTGGGCAGCGCGAGCAGGCCGCCGACGGTCAGCGAGCGGGCGCCGTAGGCGATGCGCTTGGCCGGCTTGCCGCTGCCCTCGAAATACCAGCGGATGTTGGGATGGGTCTTGAAGCGCTGGAATTCCTCGAAGGGGCTCAGGTACGGGTTCTTGTAGTCGAGGCCGACGACGTAGCCGATGGCGATCTGGTTGTTCTCCATGTGGTACATGAAGGAGCCGCCATACGTGTCGTTGTCCAGCGGCCAGCCGGCGCTGTGCAGCACCAGGCCGGGCGTGTGGCGCTCGGAGTCCACCTCCCACAGCTCCTTGATGCCGATGCTGTAGCTTTGCGGATCGCGGCCGTCGTCGAGCTTGAAGCGGCTGATCAGCTGGCGGCCCAGCTGGCCGCGCGAGCCCTCGGCGAAGATGGTGTACTTCGCATGCAGCTCCATTCCCAGCTGGAAGTTCTCGGTCGGCTCGCCGTCCTTGCCGATGCCCATGTTGCCGGTGGCGACGCCCTTGACCGAACCGTTCTCGTTGTAAAGGACTTCGGCCGCCGGAAAGCCCGGGAAGATCTCCACGCCCAGCGCCTCGGCCTGCTGCGCCAGCCAGCGCACCACGTTGCCCAGGCTGACGATGTAGTAGCCCTCGTTCTGGAAGCACTGCGGGAGCATGACATTGGGCGTTCGGCTGGCCCCGGTCTCGGTGGTGAAGAGGAAGACGTCCTCGGTCACCGGCTGGTTCAGCGGCGCGCCCATCGCCTTCCAGTTGGGGAACAGCTCGTACAGGGACCGCGGGTCCATCACGGCGCCGGACAGGATGTGGGCGCCGGGCTCGGAACCCTTCTCCAGCACCACGACCGAGATCTCCTTGCCGTGTTCGGCCGCCAGCTGCTTCAGGTGGATCGCGGTGGACAGTCCGGCCGGCCCGCCGCCGACCACCACCACGTCGTACTCCATCGCCTCGCGCGGCCCGAACTGGGCCAGGATTTGTTCTTGGTTCATGGGGCTCTCGCTGATAATGACCCGAACATTTTACGAGCCGATCCCGGCAGGAGAGTCCCGTGTCTTACAGCATCGATCTTTCGGGCCGCGTCGCCTTCATCACCGGCGCCTCGGGCGGGCTCGGAACGCAGTTCGCGCGCACGCTGTCGCGCGCCGGCGCCGCCGTCGTGCTGGCCAGCCGGCGGGTGGAGAAGCTCAAGGACCTGCGCGCGCAGATCGAGGCCGAAGGCGGCGACGCCCATGTGCTGGCGCTGGACGTCAACGACCTGGACAGCGTGCGGGCCGCGGTCGCCCACGCCGAGACCGAGGTCGGCGCGATCGACATCCTGGTGAACAACTCCGGCGTGAGCACCACGCAGCGGATCCAGGACGTGGCCGAGGAGGATTTCGACTACGTCTTCGACACCAATGTCAAAGGCGCGTTCTTCGTGGCGCAGGAGGTGGGCAAGCGCATGCTGGCGCGCGCGCGCGGCGCGGCGCCGGGCACCTACATCGGCGGACGCATCATCAACATCGCCTCGATGGCCGGCCTGAAGGTGCTGCCGCAGATCGGCGTCTATGCGATGAGCAAGGCGGCGGTGGTGCAGATGACCAAGGCGATGGCGCTGGAGTGGGGGCGCTTCGGCATCAACGTCAACGCCATCTGCCCGGGCTACATCGACACCGAGATCAACCACCACCACTGGCAGACCGAGCAGGGCGCCAAGCTGATCCAGATGCTGCCGCGCAAGCGCGTCGGCCAGCCGCAGGACCTGGATGCGCTGATCGTGCTGCTGGCCAGCAGCCAGAGCCATTTCATCAACGGCGCGGTGATCGCCGCCGACGACGGCTTCGGGGTGTGACGGTCGCTGCCGGATGATCCGCGGCATCGTCGCCGGCCTGGCGGCGGGCGGGCTCTGGGGGCTGGTGTTCGTCGCGCCGCGCATGGCGGCGGGCTTTTCGCCGGTGGACCTGACGGCCGGGCGCTTCCTGGCCTACGGGCTGGTGGCGCTGGCAGCGCTGCTGGCCGGTGCCGGGACGCGCCGGCTGCCGACCTTCCACCAGGCGTGTGCCGCCGCCGGCATGAGCCTGCCGGGATTCACCGGCTACTACCTGCTGCTGGTGCTGGCGATCCGGGATGCAGGCACGGAAGTGCCGGCCTTGGTCATCGGCACCATTCCGCTGTGGGTGATGCTGCTGGGCAAGCCCGGCGACTTGCGCTGGCGCGCGCTCGCGCCCGGCGTCGCACTCACGGCAACCGGGCTGGCGCTGATGATGGCGGCGCCCGCGTCGGGCCAGGCCGGCGCGCACTTCCTGCGCGGCGTCGCGCTGGCGATCGCCTCGCTGGCCTGCTGGACGGCCTTCGCGCTGCTGAATTCGGCGTGGCTCAAGCGCCATCCGCAAGTGAGCCTGACCGACTGGGCCAACTGGCTGGGCGTGGCGACCGGGCTCGGGGCGCTGGGGCTGTGGCTGGCCGCCGGTTCGGCGCCCGCCGCGCTGCTTGCGCAGCCGGGGCTGGGCCGGTTCGCGCTGCTGTGCGCAGCCACCGGCTTCGGCTCGGCCTGGCTGGCGACCATTCTCTGGAACATGGCCAGCCGCCGGCTGCCGGCCAGCCTGTGCGGCCAGCTGATCGTCAGCGAGACGCTGTTCGCCCTGCTTTATTCTTTCGCCTGGGACGGCCGCTGGCCGACCCAGGCACAAGCCGCCGCCTGCGTGCTGTTCACGCTCGGCATCCTCGCCTCAGTGAAAGCCCACCGATGAAATTCGAGATCCCGCAGGACAAGAAACTGGTATTCGAGATGCGCATCCCGATCCGCTGGGGCGACATGGATGCGATGAACCACGTCAACAACACCAGCTACTTCCGCTACCTGGAGATCGTGCGGATCGAGTGGATGCGTTCGATCGGTTGCCAGCCGGACCCGAAGGGCGAAGGGCCGGTGATCGTCAACGCCTTTTGCAACTTCTACCGGCAGCTCGAGTATCCGGGCGACGTGCTGATGAAGATGTACGTGAGCGACGTCGGCCGCAGCTCGTTCGAGAGCTGGGCCACGATGGAGCGCACCGACAACCCCGGCGTGGTGGATGCCGCGGGCGGAGCGACGACGGTGTGGGTGGACTTCCCGGCGCAGAAATCCAGGCCGCTGCCGGACTGGCTGCGCAAGATCGTGGAGTAGCCGGTGTCATGCCGGGCTTGACCCGGCATCCATTGGCAGCAAATTCAAAGACGGTCGGCTCGCCCGGCCGCATGCGTCACTTGGCCCGCGGCACCCGCCCCATCAGGTAGAACTCCGGGTTGGGCATCATGCTGGCGAAGCTGGCCATGCGGTTGGACAGGCCGAAGAAGGCGGTGATGGCGGCGATGTCCCAGGCGTCCTCGTCGGTGAAGCCGTGCGCGTACAGCGGGGCGAAGTCCTCGTCGCCGATCTCATCGGACTGCAGGCAGACCTTCATCGCGAAGTCCAGCATCGCCATCTGGCGCGGCGTGATGTCCGCCTTGCGGTAGTTCACCGCCACCTGGTCGGCCGCCAGCGGCTTCTTCTCGTAGATGCGCAGCAGCGCGCCGTGCGCCACCACGCAGTACAGGCACTTGTTGGCCGCGCTGGTGGCCGTGACGATCATCTCGCGGTCGCCCTTGCTGAGGCTGCCTTCCTCCCGCAGCATCAGCGCGTCGTGGTAGGCGAAGAAGGCGCGCCACTCGGCCGGCCGGCGCGCGAAGGCCAGGAACACGTTGGGAATGAAGCCGGCTTTCTCCTGCACTTCCAGCACCTTGGCGCGGATGTCCTCGGGCAGGTCCTTCAGTTCGGGGGCGGGGTAGCGTTGCGTGGCGTTCATGGCGGGTCTCCTTGGCGCTAGCGTAACGCCTGCCGGCGGCCGCGGGCTATGCTGGCGGCTTGTTTGTTCCAGGAGGCGACACCATGGATTCCCAGTACGACAAGGGGCTGGCGCTGCGGCGCAAGGCGATGGGCGACGAGTACGTCAGCAAGGCGCTGGCCGGCGCCACCGAATTCACCCGGCCGATCCAGGAGGCGATCACCCGCCGCGCCTGGGGCGAGACCTGGCAGCGCGACGGCCTGGACCTGCGCACCCGCAGCCTGGTGACGGTGGCGATGCTGATCGGGCAGGGCAACCAGCACGAACTCAAGGCCCATGTCCGCGGCGCGCTGAACAACGGCGCCACGGTCGCGGAGATCCAGGAAGTGCTGCTGCATTCAAGCACCTACCGCGGCTTCCCAGCGGCGGTCGACGCCTTCCGGGCCGCCGCCGAAGTGGTCGAGGCGCTGCCGCCGGCCCCCTAATGGTTTGACCCGATGGCGGGCCCGCCGCTGCCCGGACCACACTGCTTGCGCCCTTCAGGAAGCGAGTTGCATGGCCAGCGTCACCATCGAGGCAGTCAGGAAGAACTTCGGCGAAGTCCCGATCCTGCATGGGGTCGACATCGAGATCCCGGACGGTTCCTTCACCGTGCTGGTCGGCCCGTCGGGCTGCGGCAAGTCCACGCTGCTGCGGATGATCGCCGGCCTGGAGCAGATCAGCGCCGGCGAGGTGCGCATCGGCAACCGGCGCGTCAACGAACTGCAGCCCAAGGAGCGGGACATCGCGATGGTGTTCCAGAACTACGCGCTCTATCCGCACATGACGGTGCGCGAGAACATGGCCTTCGCCCTGCAGATGGCCAAGCAGGACAAGGCCACCATCGAGGCCAAGGTGGCGCGCGCCGCCGGCATCCTGGCGCTGGGCGAACTGCTGGACCGCTATCCGCGCCAGCTGTCGGGCGGCCAGCGCCAGCGGGTGGCGATGGGGCGTGCCATCGTGCGCGACCCGCAGGTGTTCCTGTTCGACGAACCGCTGTCGAACCTGGACGCCAAGCTGCGGGTGGCGATGCGCGCCGAGATCAAGGAGCTGCACCTGCGGCTGAAGACCACGTCCATCTACGTCACCCACGACCAGATCGAGGCGATGACCATGGGCGACCAGATCGTGGTGATGCGCGACGGCCGGATCGAGCAGACCGGCGACCCGCTGGAGCTGTACGACCATCCGGCCAACCAGTTCGTGGCCGGCTTCATCGGCTCGCCGGCGATGAATTTCCTGCCCGCCACCCTGCGGCGCGGCGGCGGCGCTGCGCAGGTGGAACTGCACGACGGCACCCGGCTCGATGCGCCGCCCCTGGCCGACGGCAGCGACGGCCAGCCGGTGATCTTCGGCACCCGGCCCGAGCACCTGACGCTCACCGACGGCGCCGGCATCCCGGCGCGCGTCGTGGTGATGGAGCCCACCGGCATGGACACCTTCGTGGCCTGCCGCCACGAGGGGGTGGAGCTGTCGGCGGTGTTCCGCGAGCGCCATGACTTCGCGCCCGGCAGCACCATCCACCTGCTGCCCGACCGCCAGCGCGCCCACCTGTTCGACGCCGAGACCGGCCGCCGGCTGGCGGCCTGACGGCGCGAATCGATTCCCCGCTGCCCTTTCCAACGTCAACACCAGATCAGACAAGGAGACAAGCCATGACCGATTTCAACCGCCGCAAGTTCATCGAGGGGTCCGCCAGCGTCGCCGCCGCGGCCACGCTGGGCACCGGCGCCGCCGTGTTCGCGCCGGCCGTGCATGCGCAGAACATCGCCTTCAAGCCGGAGAAGGGCGCCAAGCTGCGGGTGCTGCGCTGGAGCCGCTTCGTGCAGGGCGACATCGACGCGTACATGGTCAACGTCAAGAAGTTCACCGAGAAGACCGGCATCGAGGTGCGGGTGGACAACGAGGGCTGGGAAGACGTGCGGCCCAAGGCGGCGGTGGCGGCCAACACCGGCGCCGGCCCGGACATCATCCTGTCGACCAACGACGACGCCAACCTCTATCCCGACAAGCTGCTGGACGTGACCGACCTGGCCGAGTACCTGGGCAGGAAATACGGCGGCTGGTATCCCTCGGTGCAGGCCTACCTCAAGCCCGACGGCAAGAAGTGGATCGGCCTGGGCCTGGGCGCCGCCGGCTCGATGATGGTCTATCGCACCAGCATGCTCAAGGCCGCCGGCTTCGACAGCTTCCCGAAGGACACCGACGGCTTCCTGAAGATGCTGCAGGCGCTGCATGCCAAGGGCACGCCGGGCGGCTTCGCGCTGGGCAACGCCACCGGCGACGGCCTGTGGTGCAACTGGCTGATGTGGGCCTTCGGCGGCAAGCTGGTGGACCAGCACAACAAGGTGGTGATCGACAGCCCGGAAACGCTCAAGGCGCTGGAATACGGCAAGCAGCTCTATGCCACCTTCATCCCGGGCACGCTGTCGTGGCTGGACCCGAACAACAACAAGGCCTTCCTGGACAACCAGATCAGCGTCACCAACAACGGCATCTCGATCTACTACGCCGCCCGGACCTCGCCCGAGCCCAAGCTCAAGGAGATGGCGGCCGACATCAACCATGCGTCGTTCCCGGTCGGGCCGGTGGGCCAGCCGACCGAATCCCACCTGTTCTTCAACCAGATGGTCATGAAGTACACCAAGTACCCGCAGGCGGCCAAGGAGTTCCTGCGCTTCATGATGGAATGGGACCAGTTCGACCCCTGGCTGACCGGCGCCGGCGGCTACGTCGCGGCGCCGCTGGCCGCCTACGAGAAGAGCTCGATCTGGACGGTGGACCCGAAGAACACGCCGTACCGCGACGCCGTGAAGAACATGCGGCCGGCCGGCTATGCCGGCAAGCTGGGCTATGCCTCGGCGGGCGCCGGCGCCGACTTCATCGTGGTCAACATGGTGGCGGAGGCCATCAGCGGCTCCAAGCCGGTGAAGGAGGCGATGGAGCGGGCCCAGAAACGGGCCGAGCGTTACTACAAGGTTTGAGCGGACACCGAAGGTGCCGCTCAACTTGCCGCCTGATTCGACACGCACACGCGGCCTGGCGGCGCGTGGCGGTCAATCTGGCGGAAAGGGTGAGCGAAGGCTGACGGCGTCCGGTGGTCCCCATGCTCGATAAACTTCAAAACAGCCGCAACGCGCTCGGCTTCATCTTCATGCTGCCCGCGGCGGTGCTGCTGCTGCTGTTCCTGACCTATCCGCTCGGGCTGGGCGTCTGGCTGGGCTTCACCGACGCCAAGGTCGGCCGGCCCGGCCAGTGGATCGGGCTGGAGAACTACGTGTTCATCGCGCAGGACGCGGTGACGCAACTGGCCCTGTTCAACACGCTGTTCTACACCACGGTGGCCAGCGTGGTGAAGTTCTTCCTGGGCCTGTGGCTGGCGCTGCTGTTGAACAAGAACATCCGGTTCAAGACCTTCTTCCGGGCCGTGATCCTGCTGCCCTACATCGTGCCCACCGCGCTGTCGGCGATCGCCTTCTGGTGGCTGTACGACGCGCAGTTCTCCATCATCAGCTGGGCGCTGATGAAGATGGGGCTGATCGACCAGTACATCGACTTCCTGGGCATGCCCTGGAACGCGCGCTTCTCGGTGATCGCGGCCAACATCTGGCGCGGCGTGCCCTTCGTGGCCATCACGCTGCTGGCCGGCCTGCAGACCATCTCGCCGTCGTACTACGAGGCGTCCGCCATCGACGGCGCCTCGCCCTGGCAGCAGTTCCGCCACGTGACGCTGCCGCTGCTGACGCCCATCATCGCGGTGGTGATGACCTTCTCGGTGCTGTTCACCTTCACCGACTTCCAGTTGATCTACGTCATCACGCGCGGCGGGCCGCTGAACGCGACCCACCTGATGGCGACGCTGTCGTTCCAGCGCGCGATCTCCGGCGGCGCGCTGGGCGAAGGGGCGGCGATCTCGATCGCGATGGTGCCGTTCCTGCTGGCGGCCATCATGTTCAGCTACTTCGGCCTGCAGCGCCGCGCATGGCAACAAGGCGGGGCCGACAAATGAGCACCGACCCCACCACGCCCGCCGCCACTGCGGCGCAGGGCACCACCACGGACATGGGCGGCATGGGCTTCCTGGACACGCGTGCCCGCAAGCTCACCACCGTCTACCTGCCGCTGTGCATCTTCCTGTTCGTGCTGCTGTTCCCGTTCTACTGGATGGCGATCACCGCCTTCAAGCCGAACAACGAGCTGCTCTCGCGCGAGGGCAACCCGTTCTGGATCATTGCGCCGACGCTGGCGCACGTGAAGAAGCTGCTGTTCGAGACCTCCTATCCGCAGTGGATGTGGAACACGGTGCTGGTGTCGGTGGTCTCCACCGTCTTCTCGCTGGCCGCCTCGGTGTTCGCCGCCTATGCGATCGAGCGGCTGCGCTTCTCGGGCGCCAAGCACGTGGGGCTGGCGATCTTCCTGGCCTACCTGGTGCCGCCGTCGATCCTGTTCATCCCGCTGGCCTCGGTGGTGTTCCAGCTCGGGCTGTTCGACACCCGCCTGGCGCTGATCCTGACCTATCCGACCTTCCTGATCCCGTTCTGCACCTGGCTGCTGATGGGGTACTTCCGCTCGATCCCGTTCGAGCTGGAGGAGTGCGCGCTGATCGACGGTGCCACCCGCTGGCAGATCCTGGTGAAGATCGTGCTGCCGCTGTCGGTGCCCGGCCTGATCTCGGCCGGCATCTTCGCCTTCACGCTGTCGTGGAACGAGTTCATCTACGCACTGACCTTCGTCTCCTCCAGCGAGATCAAGACGATCCCGATCGGCGTGGTCACCGAACTGGTGGAAGGCGACGTCTACCACTGGGGCTCGCTGATGGCCGGCGCCCTGTTCGGCTCGCTGCCGGTGGCCTTCATCTACTCGTTCTTCGTCGAGTACTACGTCTCGGGGATGACGGGGTCGGTGAAGGAGTGAAGCGTCTGGATCCCGGCTCGAGGCCGGATGACATGCGCGGCATGTCAATTCCCCGCCATCAGCCGGTGCACCAGGTCGGCGGTGGTGCTGGCCTTGTACTTGCGCATCAGGCGGGCCCGGTAGATCTCCACCGTGCGGTGGCTGATCGCGAGCGTCTTGCCGATCTCCTTGGAGGTCATGCCATCGAGCAGGCGCGCGGCCACTTCGCGCTCGCGCGCCGTCAGTTCGGCCTTCACCGGCCGGCGTGAACTGAGGTCCTCGAAGCTCCAGATCCCCGATGCATGCGGCTGCTCGCGGTTCAGCGCACGGCCGGTGACGTGGCACCAGAACACTTCGCCGCTGGCCCGCTTCATGATGCGGTCGTCGGCGTAATGGCCCTTGGCATTGAGGATCGGCTCCATCCGGGCGCCGAGCCGCTCGTACTCGTCGGCGCTCGGGTAGAGCACCATGAACGACTGGCCGATCAACAGCTCGCGCGAGGCCCCGAACATCTCGCACAGCTGCTGGTTGCAGTCCACAATGGACCGGTTTCGCGACAGCACGAGACCCACTGGCGCGAGGTTGAACGCAAGCCGGTAGTCGACGTCCATCGGGCTAACCTTTACGAGGAACTACGTAACGACATAGGTAGTATCGTAGCGGCGATCGGGGCCCGCGCGAACCGGCCATTCATCTCATCAGGAGACACTCGTGAACAAGATTTTCCCCTCGGCGGAGGCGGCACTCCAGGGCGTCGTCAAGGACGGCCAGCTGATGGCCGTCGGCGGCTTCGGCCTGTGCGGCATTCCGGAGGCGCTGATCGAGGCGCTCAAGGCCAGCGGCACCAAGAACCTGACCGTCATTTCCAACAACGCCGGGGTCGACGATTTCGGCCTGGGCAAGCTGCTGCAGACCCGCCAGATCAAGCGGATGATCTCCAGCTACGTCGGCGAGAACAAGGAGTTCGAGCGCCAGTACCTGGCCGGCGAACTGGAACTGGAGTTCACGCCGCAGGGCACGCTGGCCGAGAAGCTGCGCGCCGGCGGCGCCGGCATCCCGGCCTTCTTCACCAGGACCGGCGTCGGCACCCTGGTGGCCGAGGGCAAGGAACTGCGCGAGTTCGACGGCGAGACCTACGTGATGGAGCGCTCGCTGGTGCCGGACGTGTCGCTGGTCAAGGCCGACGTGGCGGACCGCTCGGGCAACCTGCGCTTCAACCTGACGGCGCGCAACTTCAATCCCGCCGCCGCGATGGCCGGCAAGGTCTGCATCGTGGAAGTGGAGCGCATCGTGGCCACCGGCGAGATCGAGCCGGACGATGTCCACCTGCCGGGCATCTACGTGCACCGCATCGTGCTGAACGCCAACCCCGAGAAGCGCATCGAGAAGCGCACGCTTCGCGACCGTAAAGTCTGAGACCTTGGGGACAGATCTTCAGCTTTGTCCCAAACTGATTAGAGGAGCACGAACATGCCTTGGACCCAAGACCAGATGGCCGCCCGCGCGGCCCAGGAACTCGAAGACGGCTTCTACGTCAACCTCGGAATCGGCATCCCCACGCTGGTGGCGAACTTCGTGCCGGACCACGTGGAGGTCTGGCTGCAGAGCGAGAACGGCATGCTGGGCATCGGGCCGTTCCCCTATGAAGACGAGGTGGACGCCGACCTGATCAATGCCGGCAAGCAGACCGTCACCACCATCAAGGGCTCGGCGATCTTCGGCAGCCACGACAGCTTCGCCATGATCCGCGGCGGCAAGATCAACCTCTCGATCCTGGGCGCGATGCAGGTCAGCGAGAAGGGCGACCTGGCCAACTGGATGATCCCCGGCAAGATGGTCAAGGGCATGGGCGGCGCGATGGACCTGGTGGCCGGCGTGCCGCGCGTGATCGTGCTGATGGAGCACGTCGCCAGGAAGAAGGACGGCACCGAGGACATGAAGATCCTGCCGCAATGCACTCTGCCGCTGACCGGAGTCGGCGTGGTGGACCGCATCATCACCGACCTGGGCGTGATCGACGTGACGCCGCAGGGCCTGAAGATCGTGGAACTCGCCCCCGGCGTGACGCGCGAAGCCATGCAGGCCAAGACCGGCGTCAAGCTGGTGTGAGCCCGGCCGCGGTGCTGGACAGCCTGTGGGAGCGCGCCGGGCTGCCCGGCGCGGCGCTCGCCTTCGCCCGGCTCACCGGCAGCGAGCCGGTCTTTCCTTCCTCCTTTTGCGTCGGCACGGCGGCCCAGGCCACGATTGCCGCGGCTGCGCTCGCGGCCTGCGAGCTGGGCCACCAGCGCGGCGCGCCGCGCCAACGGGTCGGCGTGGCGATGGAGCACGCGGCGGTGGAATGCACCGGCTGGTTCGCCATCGACGGCCGCACGCCCGATCCCTGGGACAAGTTCTCCGGCCTGTACCGCAGCGCCGACGGCTGGGTCCGCATCCACGCCAATTTCGCCCACCACCGCGACGGCGCGCTGCGCCTCCTGGGGCTGAATCCGGCCACCGCAACGCGCGCGGACGCCGAGGCGGCGATGCTGCGCTGGAACGCGGTCGACTTCGAAAGCGCTGCCGCCGAGGCCGGCCTGGTCGCCACCGCGCTGCGCAGCTTCCAGCAATGGGACGCAACCCCGCAGGCGCTGGCGGTCGCCCAGCAACCGCTGTTTTCGATCGACCGCATCGGCGACGCGCCGCCGCTGGCGTTGCAGCCGCTCTCCCTAGAACAACGGCCGCTGGAAGGCGTGCGGGTGCTGGAGCTCACGCGGATCCTGGCCGGCCCGGTGGCCGGCCGCGCGCTGGCCTCGCACGGCTCCGACGTGATGCTGGTCAACTCGCCGCAGCTGCCCAACATCGCCGCGATCGCGGACACCAGCCGCGGCAAGCGCTCCACCCACATCGACCTGCATGAGGCGGCCGGCCGCTCCGCAATGGATCGCCTGGTGCAGGGCGCGCATGTCTTCGTGCAGGGCTACCGCCCCGGCGGGCTCGAGGCGCTGGGCTACGGCGCGCCGGCGCTGGCGCAGCGGCGCCCCGGCATCGTCTGCGTGTCGCTCAGCGCCTATGGCAACGCCGGCCCCTGGGCCGGACGACGCGGCTTCGATTCCCTGCTGCAGACCGCGATGGGCTTCAACCATGCCGAGGGCCAGGCGGCAGGCGACGGCAAGCCGCGCCCGATGCCGATGCAGATCCTGGATGAGGCGACGGGCTTCCTGATGGCGCTCGCCGCCTGCGCGGCGCTGTGGCGCCAGCAGCGCGAAGGCGGCAGCTGGCACGTGCAGCTGTCGCTGGCCCAGACGGCGCACTGGCTGCGCGGGCTGGGACGGGTGGAGGGCGGCCTGTCGGCGCGGCCAACGTCCCGCGCCCCGTACCTGGAAACCTCGGCGTCCGGCTTCGGCGAGCTCACCGCCATCCGTCCGAGCGCGCAACTGGAGCGAACGCCGGCGCGCTATTCAAGCCCATCAGTGCAGCCCGGACACTCACCGCCACACTGGTAACGCCCGGCTACAGGGTGGGGATACTGTCTGACAATCAGACAGACCATTGGACTGCCCGACGACAGTGCTTTGGCCTGCCTGCGCGCTGCGCCGGCGGTTTCATCATCGCTTCATACCAACACCCGGTCCCCGGGGAGGCTGATCATGAAACTCAAACTCGCTCTCTTTTGTGCCATCGGCCTGGCCTCGGTCAACGCCATGGCGTGCTACACGGTCTACGACCGGGACAACCACGTCGTCTACAACTCGCAGACGCCCCCGGTGGACATGAGCCGCCCGCTGCATGAAACGGTGCCGGTGCGCTTCCCCGGCGGATCGATGATCTTTGACGCCAGCACCGACTGCCCGAGCCAGGCCCCGGTCAAGGTGGCGCTGCCGCAGTCTCCCAGCCGGCCGTCGCCGCTGCTGACCGACCGCCGCACTGCCGCCGCGATGCACGCGCCGCACACGATCCTGCCGTCCGGCGTGGCCCTGATCAGCCAGCCGACGCCGGTGATGGTGGCCGGACTGAGCAGCTATTCCAGCGCCTCGCCGGCGCCGGTGGCCGCGCCGGCCGTGCTGGCGCAGCGCAGGGCGCGTGCCGGCGACACCGTCATCACCGAACTGCACAACCCGCCGCTGACGGTGGTGCAGCAGGGCGGGATGGTGGTCAGCGAACTGCGTTAATTGGCCGGCGCCGGCGGCTGCAGGCCCAGCGCCGCGGCCAGCATGGCGGTCGGCAGTGCGCCTTCCTTGACCACCAGCTCGCCGGTGACGGCGTGCTTGGCCACGATGGTCGGCACGCCCTGGAACTGGAAGCGGTTCATCAGCTTGGTGTTGGCATCCACCGCCGCCTTCTGCGCCGCCAGGTCGCCGGTGGCGGTGATGCCGCCGGTCTTGGCGGCCATCGAGGCCTCGTGCGCATCCATCGCGGCGGCCGGATCGGCTGCCGCCAGGATCGCGGCGCCCTGCGGCCCGCTGCTCGGGTTCAACAGGCCGACCGGAATCCAGACGAACTTGGCCTGCGACTTCAGCGGCTTGGCTTGCTGCCACAGTTCGGCGCAATGCGGGCACTGCGGGTCGAAGAACACATAGACGGTGCGCACGCTGATCGCGGAGCCGACGGTGAAGCCCTTGGCCTCGCTGGCGATGGCGGCGATCGAGACGGTGGGCACCGGCGCGGCCGCCGAAGCGGCGGCGGCCGGGGTATCGGCAGCGTCCTTGCAGCCGGCGAGGGCGAGCAGGCTGGCGAGCAGGGCACAGGTGAGCAGGTTTCTTTTCTTCATGGGTCGCTTTTGCTGGTGGGTGATCTGAATTTTGCGCTGACGAAGCGCGAACCCGCCAGGCCGAAGCGCCAGGGCAGGTCCATCGCCTTCGAGATGCCGATGCGCGGTCCGGTGACGACGTCGACATCCCTTGGTGCCGCCAACACCCGCAAGGGTTCCCGGTCCAGCCGGTGGCCGTTGAGGTCGTGGGTGATGCCCAGCGCCTGCCCGAGCTTGCCCGGGCCCGAGCAGAGCAGCCGCAGATCGTCGAGCCCGCGGCGAACCTGCATGCGCTCGATGCCCTGCGTCGGCTCGAGCGCGCGGATCAGCACTCCGGCACCGTGGCCCTCCTCGCGGCAGACGAAGTTCAGGCACCAGTGGATCCCGTACGAGCGGTACACATAGGCGCGTCCGGGCGGGCCGAACATCGCCTGGTTGCGCGGCGTGGGCCCGGAAAAGCTGTGCGAGGCCGGGTCCGCCATGTCGTAGGCCTCGGTCTCGACGATGACGCCGCCGACGCCGTCCACCAGCAGCGTGGCCCCGATCAGGGCCTGCGCCACGCCGTGCGAGTCGCCGGCGAAGTCCTGCGCGCGCAGCTGCCGGGCGGCCATCAGTCGTCCACCTGCTCGCCCAGGAAGCCGCCGCTCTGGTGCGCCCACAGCCGCGCGTAGAGCCCGCCCCGGGCCAGCAGGGCGCGGTGGTCGCCTTCCTCGACGACGCGGCCGTCGTCCATCACGATCAGCCGGTCCATCGCCGCGATGGTGGACAGGCGGTGCGCGATCGCGATCACCGTCTTGCCCTGCATCAGCGTGTTCAGGCTGGCCTGGATCGCCGCCTCCACTTCCGAGTCCAGCGCGCTGGTGGCTTCGTCCAGCAGCAGGATCGGCGCGTCCTTGAGCATCACCCGCGCGATCGCGATGCGCTGGCGCTGGCCGCCCGAGAGCTTGACGCCGCGCTCGCCCACGTGGGCGTCGTAGCCGCGCCGGCCGTGCAGGTCGCCCAGGTCGGCGATGAAGCCGTCGGCCTCGGCCCGGCGCGCCGCCTGCTCGATCTCCTGCTGGCTGGCGCCGGGCCGGCCGTAGGCGATGTTGTCGCGCACCGAGCGGTGCAGCAGCGAGGTGTCCTGCGTCACCATGCCGATGTGGCGGCGCAGGCTGTCCTGCGTCACCTGCGCGATGTCCTGGCCGTCGATCAGGATCCGGCCGCTGTCCAGGTCGTAGAAGCGCAGCAGCAGGTTCACCAGCGTCGACTTGCCGGCGCCGGAGCGGCCGATCAGGCCGATCTTCTCGCCCGGCTTGACCGTCACCGAGAAGTCGTCGATCACCTTGCGGTCGCCGCCGTAGCCGAAGTCGGCGTGCTCGAAGCGCACCTCGCCGCGCGTCACCTGCAGCTGGCCGGCGCCGGGCCGGTCCACCACCTGGCGCGGCCGGGTCAGCGTGCTGATGCCGTCCTGGACGGTGCCGATGTTCTCGAACAGCGAGGTCATCTCCCACATGATCCAGTGCGACATGCCGCTGATGCGCAGCGCCATCGCGGTGACCGCCGCGACCGCGCCGATGCCGATCTCGCCGCGGGTCCACAGCAGCAGCGACAGCCCGCAGGCCGCCAGGATCAGCAGCACCACCATCGCGTGGTTGACGATCTCGAAGCTGCTCACCAGCCGCATCTGGCGGTAGCCGGTGGTCTTGAATTCCTGCATCGCGTCGCGGGCGAAGCCGGCTTCGCGCTGGGTGTGGGAGAACAGCTTGACGGTGGAGATGTTGGTGTAGGCGTCGGTGATGCGGCCGGTCATCAGCGAGCGGGCGTCGGCCTGCATCTTGCCGACCCGGCCCAGCCGCGGCACGAAATAGAAGATGCCGCCCAGGTACAGCACGAACCAGCCGATGAAGGGCAGCATCAGCCGGGCGTCGAAGGAGCCGGCCAGCGCCAGGATGGTGATGAAGTAGACGCCGATGCCGATGATCACCTCGGTGGTGGTGAAGATCATCTCGCGCACCGCCAGCGCGGTCTGCATCACCTTGGTGGTGATCCGGCCGGCGAACTCGTCGGAGTAGAAGGCCAGGCTCTGGCCCAGCATCAGCCGGTGGAAGTTCCAGCGCAGCCGCAGCGGGAAGTTGATCGCCAGCGTCTGGTGCTTGAGGATGGTCTGCATCGCCACCAGCGCGATGCTGGCCACCAGCACGCCGGGCAGCACCGTCAGCATGTGGCCCTGCTCGGTCCACAGGCGCTGCGGCGGCACCTGGCCCAGCCAGTCGACGATGCGGCCCAGCAGGCCGAACAGGAAGGCTTCGTAGGCCGAGATGGCCGCGCTCAGCAGCGCCAGGCCGGCGATGTAGCCGCGCAGGCCCTGGGTGCAGGCGCAGATGAATGCGAAGAAGCCCTTGGGCGGGAGCAGCGGTTCGGCTTCGGGATAGGGATGCAGCAGGCGTTCGAAGGCGCGGAACAAACGGGGACTCCGGAGGAAAGGTTAGGCGGGGCCGACCAGCACATCCGCCGGGATACCCAGCCCCTGGCGCAGGCGGCGGATCATCGCCAGGGTGAGGGGACGTTTGCGGTTGAGCACTTCGTAGACGCGGTTGGACTTGCCGATCATCGGCTCCAGGTCCTTGACCGACAGGCCGGATTGTTCCATGCGGAATTTGATGGCATCGATGGGGTCGGGAAGGTCGATCGGGAAATGGCGGGCTTCGTAGGCCTCGACCAGGGCCGCCAGGATTTCGAAGCGGTCGCCGTCTTCACTGCCTGGCTCGGGCTCCTGGTCGACATAGGCCGAGACCTGCTGGAGGGCGGCGCGGTAATCGGCTTCGCTGCGGATGGGACGGATGTTCATGGCGCCATCTCCACGGTCGCGGCGTCGATCGCGTCGTACTCCGCATGGGTGCCGATGAACTTGACGTAGACCGTTTCGTACCGATAGGCGACGGCGACCACCAGCCGGTAGTCGTTGCCCTTCAGGTTGAAGACCACCCGGTTGCCTTTGAGGAAGCTGGCACTGGCATACCGGTGCCTGATGTCCTGGGGCGACTTCCAGGACGCCGAACGGGCTTCCTGCGTCCAGGCCTTCAGGGCCGGCCCCGCATCGGGGCGTCGGCCGTAGAAGTCGCGGATGTGCTTGATGGAAACCACGTGCATGATTTTAGTCCCATTTTGGGACTGGGATGGTCCCGGCGTGCCTGATACTGTATAAACAAACAGTTGTTCCGCCGAATTCCTGCCGTGTCTTCCCCCCTTCTTCGTGTCATCCCCGACGAGCTGCCCCATGTCTGGCAGGGGCGGGAGATGGCCTGCGCGGAGGAGGGAACGGTTGCCAGCGGCCATGCGGCCCTGGACGCCGAACTGCCCGGCGGCGGCTGGCCGCTGGGGCTGGTGGAGGTGCTGCAGGAGCGGCCCGAACAGCACGTCTGGCAGCTGGCGGCGCCGGCGCTGGCGCGCTTGCTGCAATCGCAGGCCGGGCCGGTGGTGCTGGTGGCCGCGCCGTTCCAGCCCTTCGTGCCCGGCCTGCAAGCCCAGGGGATTGCCGGCGAGCGCCTGCTCTGGATCCGCGCCGCCAAACCGGCCGAGCGCCTGTGGGCGACCGAGCAGGCGCTGCGCTGCGCCGAGGTGGCGGCCGTGCTGGCCTGGCTGCCGCAGGCCAGGAGCGCGGAGTTGCGCCGTCTGCAGATGGCGGCGCAGCAGCACAAGCACCTGCTGTTCGTGTTCCGCACGCTGCGCAGCGCGCAGGAGGCGTCGCCGGCCCGCGTCCGGCTGCAGGTCGCCGGCACCGAGCAGCTGGAGGTGGGCATCCTCAAGCGGCGCGGCCCGCCGCTGGAGCAGCCGCTGCTGCTGCCCGCGCATCCGGTCCGGCTGGCGGCCCTGCTGCAGGCCCGCAAGCGCCGTCCTTCTTCCATTCCCAGGCCGGTGGCCGTGCCGGACAGCCCGAACAGGAGACTGCATGTTCTGGATCGCGTTGCTGCCATCGGATGAAGGCCAGCGCACGGCCTGGAGCTGGTGGGGCCTGCGCTTCACGCCCCGGGTCGCGCAGGTGGACGAGGCGCTGCTGCTGGAGCTGTCCGGATCGCTGCGGCTGTGGGGCGGCCGGCGGGCGCTGCTGCAGCAATTGCTGCAGGGCCAGCCGGAGCTGGCAGGAGCGGACTGGGCCCAGGGCCCGACCTCGCTGATCGCGCTCGGGCTGCTGCGCCAGAAGATGGCGGGCCGTCCGATGCCGCCGCAAGCGCGCCGGCTGCCGCTGGACACGCTGACGGCGGCCCGCGAGCACATCGAGCCCTTGGCCCGCGCCGGCTGCCGCACCTGGGGCGAGCTGGAAGCCTTGCCGCGAGGCGGCGTGTCGCGCCGCTTCGGCGCGCCGCTGCTGGCGGCGCTCGATGGCGCCATGGGCCGGCAGCCGGAGCGCTATCCCTGGCTCACCCTGCCCGAGCTGTTCGACCAGAAACTGGAGCTGCCGGCGCTGGCCACCAGCGCGCCCGAGCTGATGTGGAGCGCCGCCCGGTTGCTGGCGCAATTGCAGGTCTGGCTGCAGGCCCGCCAGCTCGGCGTGCTGGCCTTCGAGCTCGAATGGACGCTGGACCTCAAGCGCCTGGACGGCGCCCGGCTGCCCTCGCACGAACGGCTGGTGATCCGCACCGCGCAGCCGGCGCAGGACATGGCGCACCTGCGCAAGCTGGCCAGCGAGCACCTGGACCGCGCCAGCATCGCCGCGCCGGCCAACCACCTGCGCCTGCGCTCGCTGGAGACCACCGCCTGGGGCGGCGCCAGCCGCAGCCTGCTGGCGGAAGACCAGGCCAGGGGCGACAAGCTGCACCAGCTGGTGGAACGCCTGAGCGCGCGGCTGGGGCCCGAGCAGGTGCTGGTGCCCCAAGCCAATGCCGATCACCGGCCCGAGCACCGGCAGCACTGGGTGCCGGCGCAGCAGCAGCTGCCGGTCGACGTGTCGCCGGCGCCGCGCAGGAAGGGCAAGGCCAGGGCGGCCCCGCCATCCGATGCCATCCATCCGCCCTGGCTGCTGCCGCAACCGCTGCGCCTGGCGGTGCAGCGGGACACGCCGCAGTACCACGGGCCGCTGCGCCTGCTGACGCGGCCGCAGCGCATCGAGGCCGGCTGGTGGGACGAAGAGGGCAAGGGCCTGGCGCTGCGCGATTACTTCATCGCCCGCAGCCCGGCGGTGGGCCTGGTGTGGATCTACCGCGAGCGGCCCGCGTCCCTGGCCGACAGCGAGGCGCAGCCGGCGCAGGCGCGCTGGTACCTGCAGGGCCTGTATGCCTGAAGCGCCGGAGAAGGAACTGCAGTCCGGCCCGCCGCTGGCAACCCAGCTGCCGCCGGTGCAATCGGAATGGGCCGCGCAACTGCTGCCCGGGTATGCGGAGCTGCATTGCATCAGCAACTTCAGCTTCCAGAGGGGTGCTTCCCATCCGGAGGAACTGGTGCAGCGGGCCTACAAGATCGGCTACGAGGCGCTGGCCATCACCGACGAATGCTCGGTGGCCGGCGTGGTGCGGGCCCACGTGGGGCTCAAGGACTACCTGCAGGAGCTGGAAAAACGCGAGCAGGAAAAGCCCGAGGAAGGGCCGCTGCGCCATCCCTTCAAGCTGCTGCTGGGCAGCGAGTTCGCTTTCCCCGAGGGCAAGCTGGTGGCGATCGCGCGCGACCTGGCCGGCTGGGGCGGCCTGTGCCAGTTCATCAGCGCGGCGCGGATGGGCGACAGCGTCAAGGGGCAGTACCAGGTCGGCTGGGCGCACAGCGAGCTCACGCTGCTGCAAGGCTGCGAGATCGTCTGGCTGCCGCAACGCAGCGAAGGCGCGTCGCTGCAAATCGATGCGGCCTGCGTCCTGGTGGAGCGGATGCAGGCGATCTTTTCGCGGCACCTGTGGATCGGCGTGGAACTGCTGCACGAGCTGGACGACGAGCTGTGGCTGGCCGCCCTGCAGGAGCTGTCGCAGCGCAGCGGCGTGCCGCTGGTGGCGGCCGGCGACGTCCACATGCACGTGCGCTCGCGCAAGCGCCTGCAGGACGTGATCACTGCGGTGCAGCAGGGCAGCACGGTGGCCGAATGCGGCTTCGCCCTGCAGGGCAACGCGGAGCGCCACCTGCGCGCGCGGCTGCGTCTTGGGCAGATCTATCCGCCCGCGCTGCTGGCCGCCACGCTGGAAGTGGCGCGGCGCTGCAATTTCAGCCTGGAGGAGATCCGCTACAACTACCCGCTGGAGACGGTGCCGCCGGGCCGCAGCCCGATGGGCGCATTGGCGCGGCTGACGCTGCGGGGCGGCTACCGCCGCTATGGCGGCAGGATCCCGGACCAGCACCGCCAGCAGATCCGCCACGAGCTGCGCCTGATCGCGCTCAAGAAGTACGAGATGTACTTCCTGACGGTGGAAGACATCGTGCGCTTCGCCCGCGGCCGGGGCATCCTGTGCCAGGGCCGCGGCTCGGCGGCCAACTCCACGGTCTGCTACTGCCTGCACATCACCGAGGTGCCGCCGGAGATGACCAGCCTGCTGTTCGAGCGCTTCATCAGCATCGAGCGCAACGAGCCGCCCGACATCGACGTCGACTTCGAGCACCAGCGGCGCGAGGAGGTGATCCAGTACATCTACGGCAAGTACGGCCGCGAGCGCGCGGCGATCGCCGCCGTGGTGGTGCGGTACCGCTCCAGGATGGCGATCCGCGACGTCGGCAAGGCGCTCGGCGTCAATGAAAAGCTGGTGGACGCCTTCGCCAAGGACCACTTCTGGTTCGACCGCGAGATCCTCACCCGGCGGCTGCTGGAGGTGGCCGCCGCCATCGGCGTGCAGGAACAGCCCTGGAAGATCGACTGCTGGATGGAGCTGGCCTACGAGCTGCGCGGCTTTCCGCGCCACCTGAGCCAGCACGTCGGCGGCTTCGTGCTGACGCAGACCAGGCTGACCAGGCTGGTGCCGGTGGAGAACGCGGCGATGGCGGACCGCTCCATCATCCAGTGGGAGAAGGACGACCTGGAGGCCGTCGGCCTGATGAAGGTGGACGTGCTGGCGCTGGGCATGTTGTCGGCCTTGCGCCGCACGCTGGAACTGCGCAACCAGTGGCGCGGCAGCGCCTGGTCGCTGGCGGAAGTGCCCAAGGAAGACGCGGCCACCTACGACATGATCTGCGCCGCCGACACGGTGGGCGTGTTCCAGATCGAGAGCCGGGCCCAGATGTCGATGCTGCCGCGGCTGAAGCCGCGCAAGTTCTACGACCTGGTGGTGGAGGTGGCGATCGTGCGGCCCGGCCCGATCCAGGGCGGCATGGTGCATCCGTACCTGAAGGCGCGGCAGCGCCAGCGCGAAGGCTTGCCGATCCATTACGTCAAGGACGAACTGGAGCCGGCCCTGGGCCGCACGCTGGGCGTGCCGATCTTCCAGGAGCAGGTGATGCAGCTGGCGATGGTGGCGGCGCGCTTCACCGCCGGCCAGGCCGATGCGCTGCGCCGCTCGATGGCGGCGTGGTCGCGCAAGGGCGGCGTGCACCGCTTCCGCGATCCGCTGGTCAAGGGCATGACCGACAACGGCTATCCGCTGGAATTCGCCGAGGGCATCTTCAAGCAGATCGAGGGTTTCGGCGAATACGGCTTCCCGGAAAGCCATGCCGCCAGCTTCGCGCTGCTGGCCTACAGCAGCAGCTGGATGAAGTGCCACGAGCCGGGCTGCTTCCTGGCGGCGATGCTCAACTCGCAGCCGATGGGCTTCTACACGCCCTCGCAGCTGATCCAGGACGCGCGCCGCCACGGCATCGAGGTGCGGCCGGTGGACGTGGCGCTCAGCGCCGTGGACTGCACGCTGGAGGCGCCGGACGGCGGCGGCGCGCCCGGCCAGGACAACGGCCTGCAGCCCTGCGTGCGGCTGGGCCTGCGCCTGGTCGGCACGCTGAGCGACAAGGGAGCCGAGCGCATCGTGCAGGCCCGGCAGCAGGCGGCGTTCGGCACGGTGGAAGACCTGGCGCTGCGCGCCGAACTGGACCTCAAGGACATGAATGCGCTGGCCGCCGCCGACGCCCTGTCCAGCCTGGCCGGCCACCGGCGCCAGCAGGCCTGGGCCGCATCCGCCCAGCGGCGGGCACCGGCGCTGTTGAAGGACGCGCCGATCGAGGAGGAGCGGCTGCACCTGGAACACGCCGGCGAGGGCGAGGACATCGTGTTCGACTACGCCGCCACCGGCCTCACGCTGCGCCGCCATCCGCTGGCGGTGCTGCGGCCGCGGCTGGAGCGGATGCGCCTGCTCACCGCCAGCCAGCTGCGGCCGCTGGCCCATGGCGATCCGGCGCGCGCCTGCGGCATCGTCACCGTGCGCCAGCGGCCGCCGACGGCCAAGGGCACGGTGTTCGTCACGCTGGAGGACGAGACCGGCACCGTCAACGTCATCGTCTGGAACCACGTGGTGGAGGCGCAGCGCGACGCCCTGCTCAAGTCGCGCCTGCTGGCGGTGGAGGGCGTCTGGCAGCGCGACGTGGAAAGCGGCGGCCAGGTCCGCCACCTGCTGGCCCGCAAGCTCAAGGACCTGACGCCGCTGCTGGGACGGCTGGCGCAACAGGGAACGGGCAGCCGCGACTTCCACTGACCCTTCGGCAACTCAGGGTGAACGCAATGGGCAGCGTCCGACAGCCAACGCCGCGCTTTGCCGTTATATCTTGTCCATGCTCGAAAAACTGCCCGACATCATCGGCCACGCGCTGCGCGACATGCGCGCCGGCATGGACCAGATCGTCTTCAACAACTCCGGCCTGCGCGCCGGCATGGGCTCGCTGCAGGTCGCCAGCCTGGCCTTCGCCGACCACGCGCCGATCCCGGCGCGCTACACCGCCGACGGCGAGGGCGTGTCGCCGCCGCTGCAATGGAGCGGCGTGCCGGCCAATGCGGCCTCGCTGGTGCTGATCGTGGAGGATGCGGATGCGCCCACGCCCCATCCGCTGGTGCATGCGATCGCGGTGGACCTGCCGCCGCAGGACGCCGCGCTGCCGGAAGGCGCGATCGACGGCGACAAGGACGACCAGGTCCACGAGGGCCGCAACTCGTACCTGATGGCCGGCTGGCTGCCGCCCGACCCGCCGCCCGGCCACGGCCGGCACCGCTATGCCTTCCAGCTGTTCGCGCTGGGTGCCGGCGCGCCCTTCGAAGGCACGCCCGGGCGCGACGAGGTGGTGGCGGCGGTGCGCGAGCGCGGCCTGGCCAGCGGCCTGCTGGTCGGCACCTACGAGCGGCCCGACGGCTCGATCAAGGCGCCGGAGGCCGCGCCGCTGGCCGCCTGAGCGGCCGGGCCCCTGCTCAGTCGGCCAGCGGGAATTGGTGCCCCGGCAGCTCGATGCCCGGGAAGATCTTGATCACCGCGCTGTCGTCCTCGCGGCCGTAGCCGGCGGTGGAGGCCTGCATGAACATCTGATGCGCGGTGGAGGCCAGCGGCAGCGGAAACTTGCTGGCGCGCGCGGTGTCCAGCACCAGGCCGAGGTCCTTGACGAAGATGTCCACCGCCGACAACGGCGTGTAGTCGGCGGCCAGCACGTGCGCCATCCGGTTCTCGAACATCCAGCTGTTGCCGGCGCTGTGGGTGATCACCTCGTACAGCGCATCGGCCGCCACGCCTTCGCGCAGGCCCAGCGCCATTGCCTCGGCCGCCGCGGCGATGTGCACGCCGGCCAGCAGCTGGTTGATGATCTTGACCTTGCTGCCGGCGCCGGCCCGGTCGCCCAGCCGGTACACCTTGCCGGCCATCGCGTCCAGCACCGGGTCGGCCTTCGCATAGGCCTCGGGTCTGGCGGAACTCATCACCGTCATCTGGCCGCTGGCGGCCTTGGCGGCGCCGCCGGAGATCGGCGCGTCCACATAGTGGATGCCCATGGCGTTCAGGCGCTGCTCCAGCGCGATCGACCAGTTCGGGTCCACCGTCGAACACATCACGAACACGCTGCCCGGGCGCATGGCGACGGCCGCGCCCTGGTCGCCGAACAGCACGCTCTCGGTCTGCTGGGCGTTGACGACGACGCTCACCACCACCTCGCAGGCCGCGCCGACCTGCGCCGGCGTCGCGCAGGCCACGCCGCCGTCGCGCGCGAAGGACGCGGCTGCGTCCGGCCGCGCGTCGCACACGTGCATCTCGTATCCCCGGGCGCGCAGGGTGGCGGCGATGCCCGCTCCCATGGCTCCGAGCCCGATGAGTCCCGCTGTCTGGTTCATGCCTTGGTCCGTGTGGTTGAAAGGCCGATGGTGGGCGAGCGTTTGTGCTGCGTCAATCCCGGCGCGAACAACGCTTGCGAGCCGGCGCGGCCCCGGTGCCTAATGGAGGCGGCGGACGAGTGCCGCGGGAATTGCACATGGACTGGTTCGAACGGATCACCGGCTTTGAAGAGCGCGGCTACGCGCAGACCCAGGCCGCGCTGCGTGTGGTGGACGGCAAGCTGCGCTCCGACCTCAGCCCGCGCGCCTGCTGGGTCGGCGAACTGGAGACGCCCAGCCTGGCCGAACTGCGCCAGCGGGTGGCGCACATCGAACGGCGCAGCGGCGCGCAGATCAAGCTGTCCAGCCTGCAGGGCGACGTGCGCCGGCTGCATGGCCAGCCGCTGAACAACCAGGCGCTGTTCCAGGTGGCGTCGCAGTTCAACCTGCTGGAGATGGCCACGCCCGAGCTGACGCCGGAAGACGGCGTCACGCGCTACCAGGACGACCGCACGCAGGGTCCGGCCTGCGCCATCGCCGCCGGCGCCGCCACCATCTACCGCAACTACTTCGTCCCGGTGGCCGGCGGCATCGGCCAGGACGCGCAGCGCCAGATCGACTGCCTGGCCGACATGGGCCAGGCCCTGGGCAACGAGGGCGGCCGGCTCTGGGAGATGCGCAACGGCTATCCGCTGTGCACCGAGCAGGGGTTGGCGCAGATCGACGCCCGCATGGCGGCCATGACGGCAGCGCAGCTCGATGCGTTGCGCGGCCTGCTGCGGATCGGCCTGCACTGGGACGTGGAGGTGACCGAGGCGCCGGCGCCCGGCCAGCGGGTGTCGCAGGCCTTCTGTTCGGCGCTGCCGGTGGCGTACACGGCGGTGCCGCCATCGAAGTGGGAGCGCTTCGCGACCCTGGTGCTGGAGGCGGCCTACGAGGCAACGATGCTGGCCGGCGTGCTCAACCGCGAACGGACCGGCTGCCCCACGGTGTTCCTCACCAGCCTGGGCGGCGGCGCCTACGGCAACCCGGTGGAATGGATCGATGCGGCCAGGAACCGGGCCTGCGAGGCGGTGGCCGGCTACGAGCTGGACGTGCGGCTGGTCAGTTTCGGCCAGGCGAAGAAGTGAGTGGAGCGGGTCAAGGGAACCCGCTCCGTGCCTGCTGCCATTCCCGGCGCGTGCTGATGGGATGCCTTTTGTGCCATGGTCTTGTATGGGCCAGGGGCGGCGCGGCGCCGGCGCGGGCATTGCGGCACCGCGCTGGCTTCACTCGCCTGGCAGCTGGCGAGGGACATCCCGGCTGAGGGGCAGGGCTGCGGGCTGGACCCTGTTCCACGCCCTGCGGGGCGCGATCTCGTGGTCGCGCCCGCCGCCGTCGCCGCGCCGGCCCGGTGCGGCCGCCTCGCCCAGCTTGAACCTCGACACCATCCGCAGCAGCGCCGCGGCCTGCTCACGCATCGATTCGGTGGCGGCCGTGGCCTCCTCCACCAGCGTGGCGTTCTGCTGCACCATCTGGTCCATCTGTGCGACGGCGGTGTTGATCTGCCGGATGCCGGAGCTCTGCTCGTTGCTGGCGGCCGCGATCTCTCCGATGAGGTCGGTGACCTGGGTGACCGAACTGACGATCTCCTGCATGGTCTGGCCGGCGGCGGTGACCAGCCGCGTGCCCACGTCCACCTTGTCGGCGGAGTCGACGATCAGGGTCTTGATCTCCTTTGCCGCGGTCGCGCTGCGCTGGGCCAGGCTGCGGACTTCGGCCGCCACCACCGCGAAGCCGCGGCCCTGGTCGCCGGCGCGCGCCGCCTCCACCGCCGCGTTCAGCGCCAGGATGTTGGTCTGGAAGGCAATGCCGTCGATGACGCCGATGATGTCGGCGATCCGGCGCGAGGAATCGGAGATGCCGGTCATGGTGGCCACGACCTGGCCGACCACCGCGCCGCCCTTGCGCGCCACTTCCGACGCGCCCTCGGCCAGCTGACTGGCCTGGCGGGCGCTTTGCGCGTTGTGCGCGACCGTCGCGGTCAGCTGCTCCATCGAGCTGGCGGTCTGCGCCAGGGTGCTGGCCTGTTCCTCGGTGCGCTGCGACAGGTCGAGGTTGCCGTGCGCGATCTGGTCGCTGGTGTCGGCCACCGTCCGCGCGCTGCCGGCGACCTCGCCGACCAGCGAGCGCAAGTCGTGCACCATTGCTTCCAGCGCTTCCAGCAGCCGCTGGGTTTCTCCATGGGCGACCACGCCGGCCGCGCCCGTGAGGTCGCCCAGCGCGACCCGCCCCACCAGCGTGGCCGCGGCGCGGATCGGCCGCAGCATCGCCTGGCGCACCAGCAGGCGCACGAAGATCGCGAGTCCCGTCACCACTGCGATCAGCAGAATGAAAACCGCGGTGACCAACTGGCGGTCGACCGCGGCGGCTGCCGTTGCGTCGCCCAGCGCGTGAAGGCTGTAGGCGGCGATTGCCGACATGCCGACGAACACGAGGCCCACGAGCACGTTCAACTTGGTGATGACGGAGATGGAGGCGAACATCGATGGGTGCTGCTGGATGGTCCCCGCGACCGGATGCGGCCGCAACGGGACGTCGCACGCGATTATTTCGTTGAACGGTGTCGAAAAGTAGTCCGGCCACCCTCCAAGTCGCCCCGCAGCGTGCAACATTGCGCCCGCGGCGTCGTTTTGTTGCCATACGCAAGCACAACGCGGTGCGCAGGGTGCCAAGCCGTCCGCGTCGTGTCGACGACCGGCCGGTCCTGACCTCTGGCCTGGCCATCTTCAGGCTCCAGAAGCCTGCTTACCATTTAAGCACCCCGGGCAAAAAATAGTCGACCGAGAAACGCAGCCGCTGTGGATTGCAGACGACCCTGCCGCCCCGGCTTGGGCCGCAACCGCGCGGCAGGGAAAGCGGGACAGCGCCGACCACCTTCGTCGGGAGTGGGGCCAAGTTCGGGTGCCTGAGTATGCGGGCGCACGCCCCTGGGCTGGGAGGGGGATGGGGAAGGACCGCGATGCCCTCCACACGACTTTGTGTGAGTGCGGACATGGAGCGGGTGAAGGGAATCGAACCCTCGTATGAAGCTTGGGAAGCTGCCGTTCTACCATTGAACTACACCCGCGTCGCCGGCGATTATCGCACTGCTGAACGTATTGGAAAGGGCCGACCTGTGTTTCCGACGGTGGGCCAATTACTGTGGTGTGAAGCCGGCTAAAGAGACACATATCTGGCAGGCTTGGGAAAGCGGTCGCCGCCAGATCTCCGAGCAGGTCGCAGTTCACTTGCAGTCGCAAGGCGTCAAGCTTCATCGCGCACGATTTAGAATCGCCTCCCCCGAAATTCAGGATTGGACGGAGGCGCTTGCGCGGCTGCGTCCACTTCCTCGAACTCGCTATCTAGAATTCCTTCCAAGCGCCGTTGGGCACTCCAAGGTTATGAACCGCACCGTTGAGCTGAGGAGTTCCTGCAACGGTCGTCCAAGCAGGCCCTGGAATCGCAGCGGACGTTCCCGTTGGCTTTTCACGGCCCCGGATCTGCATCGGCGCAGACATCGATCCAGAAGCGGTCCGCGGCGCCGAGTTCTGCATAATTGCCGCGCTCCCCCTGAGCTTGAATTTCGACACCATCTGCAGAAGCGAGCTGGCCTGATCCTTCATCGATTCGGTGGCAGCCGTTGCCTCTTCCACCAGCGATGCGTTCTGCTGAACGACCTGGTCCATCTGCGTGATGGCCGTGTTGATCTGCCCGATGCCCCCGCTCTGCTCCTGGCTGGCGACAGCGATCTCGGCGATCAGGCCGCTCACCTTGGTCACCGAGGAGACAATCTCGTCCATGGTCTTGCCGGCCGCATCGACCAGCTTGGTGCCGGCGTCCACCTTGTTCACCGAGTCGCCAATCAGGGTCTTGATTTCTTTGGCGGCGGAGGCGCTGCGCTGCGCGAGGTTGCGCACTTCGGCCGCCACCACCGCAAAGCCGCGCCCCTGCTCGCCCGCCCGGGCCGCTTCCACTGCGGCGTTGAGTGCGAGGATGTTGGTCTGGAAGGCGATGCCGTCGATGACGCTGATGATGTCGGCGATCTTCCTGGACGAATCCGAGATGCCGGTCATGGTGGCGACCACCTGTCCCACGACATCGCCGCCCTTGCGCGCGACCTCGGAGGCGCCCACGGCCAACTCACTGGCCTGGCGGGCGTTGTGCGCGTTCTGGGTGACGGTGGAGGTCAGCTCCTCCATCGAGCTGGCAGTTTCTTCCAGCGTGCTGGCCTGTTCCTCGGTGCGCTGCGACAGGTCGAGATTGCCCTGCGCGATCTGGCTGCCGGTGTCGGCGACGGTGTGGGCGCCGTCGGCGACTTCCCCGACCAGCATGCGCAGGTTCTCCTGCATGGTGCGCAGCCCGGCCAGCAGCTCGCCGACTTCGTCCCCGGACTTCACCTCGATCTCGTGCGTCAGGTCGCCCGTGGCCACCCATTGCACTGACGCCAGCGCGTCATTCAGGGGCCGCGTGATGGAGTGGGACAGCAGCCACATCAGCGCAGCCAACAGGGCCACAGTCACTGCCGCCACGGCCAGCAGCACTGCCAGCGAGCGGTTCAGTTCGGCGACCGCCCCGGTCTCGGCGGCCCGGACCAGCCTCTGCTGGATCTCGATCAGCTTGCTCAGGGCGGCAACGGTCTTCCCGCCGGCCGGCGTCAGCGTGTCAGCGCGGAACGCGGTCGCCTCGTCCATTTTTCCGCTGGCGTAGAGGTCGAACCACTGCAGCCGGGCGTCGGTGTACTGCTTGAAGGCGGCAGCCAGCTCGGCGACGGTTGCCGATTCTTCCCGGGTCGGTTCCGCGCCTGGCCTGGAGTCGTAGGCGGCGAGGGCCTGTTCGAACTGCCTGCGGGTCTCGCTCCCCCTGGCGATGGTCTGCTTCTGGACCTTGATGTCGGTCACCGCGATGAACTGCGCGACGTCCCAGCGCAGGGACCAGACGGCGCTCTGCGCCTGCGACAACGCAGTGGTCCTGGCGTTGCGCTCGGCGGTCGAGTGGCTGAGGGCAACGGCTTGCCTGATGGTGCCGACGGACACGGCGCAGACCAGCGCCAGCGCCAGCAGCACAACGGCGAAACTGGCGGCGAGCCGGGGCCCGATCTTCATCTTCGCGAACATGCGTGCATTCCTTCTCGAGGCCCGTGGCCGGGCATCGCTTGGCTGGTCCAGAGCCAAAAGGGCTCCGGTCAAAAAGTGTGTCCAAATGCTGCCAGATGTTTCCAAACGTGTCTTCACTCAATCGCACGACGAGCCGCAGAGCGGTCCGCAATCGTGACAAACCGCACGGGCGCTAAAGCGGCGCGTCCACCACCAGCGCCGGATCGATCGCGCCGAACGCGACCAGCATGTGCCAGCCCTGGGCGCGCATGAACCCGATCGCTGCAGCGGAGTGAGGGCCGCCAGGATCGCCGGCTGCCTGGCGATCTCCACCGCGCCGGTGCCGGCCAGCACGGCGAACCAGACCGCGATCACCGGACCGAACATCTTGCCGACCAGCCCGGTGCCGAAGCGCTGCACGGCGAACAGGCCGGCCAGGATGGCGAGCGACACCGGCAGCACATAGGGCTTGAGCGCCGGCGTCACGATTTCGAGGTCTTCGACGGCGCTCAGCACCGAAATCGCCGGGGTGATGATGTTGTCGCCGTAGAACGGCGAGGCGCCCAGCACGCCGACCATCAGCAAGGCGAGCCGCCATGCCGGCGTGCTGCCGGCCGCTTGGACGCGAGCGCGGTCAGGGCCATGATCCCGCCTTCGCCGCGGTTATCGGCCCGCAGGATCGGCAGCACGGACTTGAGCGTGACCACAAGCATCAGGCCCCAGAAGATCACCGACACCGCGCCGATCAGGTGGCGCGCGTCCAGCGGCACGCCCAGCTGCGGGTTGAACACCTCCTTGATGGTGTAGAGCGGACTGGTTCCGATGTCCCCACAGACCACGCCAAGGGCGCGCAGGTGGTGGTCGGCGGCAACAGGCTCCAGGGCCAGTTCTTCGAGCCGACCATGCTCTCGAATGCGACCAGCGACGTGCTCTGCGGGTCGGTGGCGTCAAGCAGTCCGGCCTTGGCCGCGAAGGATCGCCACCGCATGAACGGATACCTGGAACTGAAGTATTTGTGCCTGGGCGACATCCAGCAATGACCGGCCGGACCCAGCGGCCGTGGTGAAATACGGGGCACCATAGACAGGAGACCGACCCCATGAACCGACGCCTCATCATCCAGTCCGCCGCAGCCTCCGCATTGGCGGGCTTTGTCGCCGTTGCCGCAGCCCAGCCTGCGGGCGCCAAGCGTCACAAGATCGTGCTGCAGGTCAGCGACGCCGACCCGGGCAAGTGGAACCTGGCGCTCAACAACGCGAAGAACGTGCAGGACGACGTGGGCGCAGCCAACGTCGACGTGGAGATCGTGGCTTTCGGCCCCGGCATCGGCATGCTCAAGGCCGACTCCACCGTCGCCAACCGCGTCGCCGACGCAACCCATGCCGGCGTGAAGGTGGTGGCCTGCGAGAACACCATGCGCGGCCAGAAGCTGACCAAGGCGGACATGAACACCGCCGTCGGCTACGTCCCGGCCGGCATCAGCGAACTGATGAAGAAGCAGGCCGAAGGCTGGTCCTACGTGCGGCCCTGAGGAGCGCCGGCCGCCGTTGGCGGCACCTATCGTCGGCAGCGACGCGAGTGTAGTTCAATGGTAGAACCGCAGCTTCCCAAAATTGGGTGTGGGTGTTTCCACCCCACGCCTATAGGCCGAATTCTGGACCTGATCCCCGAACCGACGTCACCGTCACCCCGAGCGGTCGCATGGTGGTGGGTCGCTTGCGAAGCAGCAGGGTACTGGATACGTTGATTCATAGAAAACCCCGAGACCTGTTACCTGCTCCGGGGTCCCGGTGGTGGTGATTGATGACGACGGGGGAAAAGGCCCGAAACTTATAATGGGCGGTTGCGCCGCCTCCCGCAGGGAGCCGTGGCCTGGCCCTCCCGCCGCACACCCCAGGACCCGATGAGCACTCCCACTTCTTCCGTCGCCGACATCCGCAAGACTTTCCTCGACTTCTTTGCGTCCAAGGGCCACACGGTGGTGCCGTCCAGTCCGCTGGTGCCGGGCAACGACCCGACGCTGATGTTCACCAACTCGGGCATGGTGCAGTTCAAGGACGTGTTCCTGGGCACCGACAAGCGCCCGTACGTGCGCGCGGCCTCGGTGCAGGCGTGCCTGCGCGCCGGCGGCAAGCACAACGACCTGGAGAACGTGGGCTACACGGCGCGCCACCACACCTTCTTCGAGATGCTGGGCAACTGGAGCTTCGGCGACTACTTCAAGCGCGACGCGCTCAAGTGGGCGTGGGAGCTGCTGACGCAGGTCTACAAGCTGCCGGCCGACAAGCTCTGGGCCACGGTGTACATCGACGACGACGAGGCCTACGACATCTGGACCAAGGAGATCGGCGTGCCGGCCGAGCGCGTGGTCCGCATCGGCGACAACAAGGGCGCCAAGTACCAGTCCGACAATTTCTGGATGATGGCGGACACCGGGCCGTGCGGCCCGTGCTCGGAGATCTTCTACGACCACGGCCCCGGGATCGCCGGCGGCCCGCCCGGCTCGCCCGACGCCGACGGCGACCGCTACATCGAGATCTGGAACAACGTGTTCATGCAGTTCGACATGCAGGAGGACGGCAGCGTCCGGCCGCTGCCGGCGCCCTGCGTGGACACCGGCATGGGGCTGGAGCGGCTGGCGGCGATCCTGCAGCACGTGCACAGCAACTACGAGATCGACCTGTTTGCCGACCTGATCAAGGCGGCGTCCAGGGCCACCGGCGAGCAGGACCTGGGCAACAAGAGCCTGCGCGTCATCGCCGACCACATCCGCGCCACCTCCTTCCTGGTGAGCGACGGCGTGATTCCGGGCAACGAGGGCCGCGGCTACGTGCAGCGCCGGATCGTGCGGCGCGCCATCCGCCACGGCTACAAGCTGGGCAAGAAGACGCCGTTCTTCCACAAGCTGGTGGCCGACGTGGTGCGCCTGATGGGCGATGCCTATCCGCGCCTGCGCGCCGACGAGAAGCGCATCACCGACGTGCTCAAGGCCGAAGAGGAACGCTTCTTCGAGACCCTGGCCAACGGCATGGAGATCCTCGATGCCGCGCTGGCCGGCCCTTCGACAGGCTCGGGACAGGCTGCCACGGTGCTGCCCGGAGAAATCGCTTTCAAGCTGCATGACACCTACGGTTTCCCGCTCGACCTGACGCAGGACGTCTGCCGCGAGCGTGACGTCACGGTGGACGAGGCCGGCTTCAACGCGGCGATGGAAAAGCAGAAGGCCGCCGGCCGCGCGGCCGGCAAGTTCCGCATGGACCGGGCGCTGGAATACACCGGCGCCGGCCACAAGTTCACCGGCTACGAGCAGCTGCAGGAAACGGCGCGCGTGGTCGCGCTGTACAAGGACGGCACGCCTGTGCAACAACTGGCGCAGGGCGACGACGGCGTGGTGGTGCTGGACACCACGCCCTTCTATGCCGAGAGCGGCGGCCAGGTCGGCGACTGCGGCGTGCTGGAGGCCGAGGGCGTGGAGTTCGGCGTCGGCGACACCCAGAAGATCAAGGCCGACGTGTTCGGCCACCACGGCAACCAGGCCCAGGGCACGCTCAAGGTGGGCGACACCGTCACGGCGAAGGTGGACGTGGAGCGCCGCCGGGCCACGATGCGCAACCACAGCGTCACCCACCTGATGCACAAGGCCCTGCGCGAGGTGCTGGGCACGCACGTGCAGCAGAAGGGATCGCTGGTCGACCCCGACAAGACGCGCTTCGACTTCACCCACAACCAGCCGGTGAGCGACGAGGAGATTCACGAGATCGAGCGCCGCGTCAACGAGGAGATATTGGCCAACGCGGCCACCCAGGCCCGCGTGATGGACATCGACTCGGCGCAGAAGACGGGCGCTGTGATGCTGTTCGGCGAGAAGTACGGCGAGGAAGTGCGCGTGCTGGACATCGGCAGCAGCCGCGAGCTGTGCGGCGGCACCCACGTCGGGCGCACCGGCGACATCGGGTTGTTCAAGATCGTCAGCGAAGGCGGCGTCGCCGCCGGCATCCGCCGGATCGAAGCCGTCACCGGCGCCAACGCACTGCACTATCTGCAGGACCTGGAATCGACGGTCAAGAGCGTGGCCGCCACCCTCAAGACCCCTGCGGGCGAGCTGCAGGGCCGGATCGGCCAGGTGCTGGAGCAGGTTCGCTCGCTGGAGAAGGAGGTGGCGCAGCTCAAGGGCAAGCTGGCCTCCTCGCAGGGCGACGAGCTGATGGCCCAGGCGGTCGAGGTCAAGGGCATCAAGGTGCTGGCCGCGCGGCTGGAAGGGGCCGATGCCAAGACCCTGCGCGACACCATGGACAAGCTCAAGGACAAGCTCAAGACCGCCGCCATCGTGCTGGCGGCGGTGGACGGCAACAAGGTGCAGATCGCCGCGGGCGTCACGGCCGACGCGATGGGCAAGGTCAAGGCCGGTGAGCTGGTGAACTTCGTGGCCCAGCAGGTCGGCGGCAAGGGCGGCGGCAAGCCCGACCTGGCGATGGCAGGCGGCACCGAGCCGGCCAAGCTGGCCGCGGCGCTGCAATCGGTGCAGGCCTGGGTGGCCGAGCGGGCCTGAACGCCATGCATCCCGGGCTGACGCGGCGTTCCTGCCTGTCGACTGCACTGGGCCTGGCCGGCGGCTGCCTGCTGCCGGCGGCGGCCGGCGCCGGCGAGGTGCAGCCCTGGCCGCGCGCCGAGCGGCTGCCGGCGCTGGACGCGCTTGACCTGCAGGGCCAGCGCTGGAATTTCGACAAGCTCGGCGGCCGCGCGGTGCTGCTCAATTTCTGGGCCAGCTGGTGCGAGCCCTGCCGCCAGGAGATGCCGACGCTGCAGCAGCTGGTCGACGTCTACGGCGAGGACAAGCTGGCCGTGCTGGCGCTGAACTTCAAGGAGTCGCCGGCGATCGCGACGCGCTTCGCGCGCAACGCCGCCATGACGGTGCCGGTGCTGCTGGACCCGGGCGGCCAGATCGCCGCGCGCTTCGCGGTAAAAATCTTCCCGACCACGGTCGGCATCGGCCGCGACGGCCGGCCGCGCTGGCGCGTGCGCGGCGAGATGGACTGGTCGGCGGCGCAGGCGCTGGGCCTGGTCGATGCGCTGCTGGCCTGAGCGCGGCACAATTTCAACAAACACCCGGAGGCTTCCCATGCAATCCTTTTCCAGGCGCCACTTCCTCCAATCCTCCGCCGCCATGGCGGCGGCAGCGGGCGTGCCGTTCGCGGCCCGCGCCCAGGAGCGCAGCTTCAACCCGCAGCCCGGACCGTGGCGCACCTTCGAGGTCACCACCCGGGTCGAGGTGCTGGTGCCCAGCGGCGCCAGCAAGGTCTGGCTGCCGGTGCCCTCGATCGACAGCGAGTGGCAGCAGTCGCTGGACAGCAGCTTCGCCAGCAACGGCCAGGCCCGGCTGACCGGCGACGGCGCCGAGGGCGCGCGCATGCTGTATGCCGAATTCCCGGCGTCAGAGGCCCAGCCCTGGGTGGAGCTGACCAGCACGGTGCGCACGCGCAACCGCAGCGCCTCCCAGCGCGACCCCAGCGACGTGCTGACGGCGCCGGACCGCAAGTACTGGACCCGTTCCACCCACATGCTGCCCACCGACGGCATCGTCCACACCAAGGCGCTGGAGGCCACCCGCGGCGCCCGCACCGACGAAGAGAAGGTCAGGGGCGTGTACGACTGGGTGGTGGCCAACACCTACCGCGAACCCAAGGTGCGCGGCTGCGGCGAGGGCGACATCAAGACCATGCTGGAGACCGGCAACCTGGGCGGCAAGTGCGCCGACATCAACGCGATCTTCGTCGGCATGCTGCGCTCGGTCGGCGTGCCGGCGCGCGACGTCTACGGCCTGCGGGTGGCGCCGTCGGCCTTCGGCTACAAGGAACTGAGCGGCAACCCGGCCAGCCTGAAGGGCGCGCAGCATTGCCGCTCGGAAGTGTTCCTGCCGGGCGGCCGCGGCTGGGTGGCGATGGACCCGGCCGACGTGGCCAAGGTGATGCGGCTGGAAACGCCCGAGTGGATCAAGACCACCAAGGATCCGGTGGTGGCGCCGGTCAACCGCGCCCTGTTCGGCGGCTGGGAAGGCAACTGGGTGGGCTGGAACAACGCCCACGACGTGCAGCTCCCCAACAGCAAGGGCGAGCGGCTGAACTTCTTCATGTACCCGATCGCCGAGGACGCGCAGGGCCGCCGCGATCCCTATTCGCCGGACGACTTCAAGTACACGATCACGGCGCGCGAGCTCAAGGCCTGACGCGCGTGATCCCGGGCTCGACCCGGGAGCCAGACGCCGCGCATGCCGACAAAGGACCGTCGACGGGAAGAGCAAGCCTCTTCCCGATCGACGGTCTTTGCGTTCATGCCCATGGACACCGGAGCAGCCCGGCATGGCAGCTAAGGGTGCGGCGGGAGCTTGTGGAACACCACGTCCCAGACACCGTGGCCCAGCTTGATGCCGCGGTTCTCGAACTTGGTCAGCGGCCGGTAGTGCGGCTTGGGCGCGAAGCCCGGGGCGCTGTTGGCCAGTTGCGGCTCGGCCGACAGCACCTGCAGGATCTGCTGCGCATACGGCTCCCAGTCGGTCGCGCAATGCAGGTAGCCGCCCGGCGCCAGCCGCGAGGCCAGCTGCGCCACCAGCGGCGGCTGCACCAGCCGGCGCTTGGTGTGGCGCAGCTTGTGCCAGGGGTCCGGAAAGAAGATGTGCACGCCCGCCAGGCTGGCCGGCGGGATCATCGTCGCCAGCACCTCCACCGCGTCGTGCTGCAGGATGCGGATGTTCTCCAGCCCCTGCTCGCCGATGCGCTTGAGCAGGGCGCCGACGCCCGGCTCGTGCACCTCGCAGCACAGGAAGTTGGTGCCGGGCATCAGCGCCGCGATGTGCGCCGTCGCCTCGCCCATGCCGAAGCCGATCTCCAGCACCGTGGGGGCGGTGCGGCCGAAGGCGGCCGCGAAGTCCAGCGGCTGGGCGGTGTAGGGCAGCACGAAGCGCGGCGCCAGCCGCTCGAAGGCGCGGGCCTGGCCGGTGGTGGTGCGGCCGGCGCGGCGCACGAAGGTGCGGATAGCGCGCGGATGGGCGACGCCGGGCGGCACCTGGTGTCCGCCGTCGCGGCTGGAATCGGGTTCAGTCACCGGCCCGATTGTAGGAGTGGTGCCAGGCCGGCACCCACGCCGCCAGCGCGTGCGCGGCGGGTGCCTGCTGCGCCGGCAGGCCCAGCGTCATCGCCGCTGCATTGAGGGCAGCCAGCGGATCGGCCGTGTCCAGCGGCGCGGCGCCGTTCTGCTTGGACAGCTTCTCGCCGTTCGGCCCCAGCACCAGCGGCGTGTGCAGGTAGGTCGGCGTGGGCAATGCGAGCGCGCGCTGCAGCAGGATCTGGCGCGCCGTGTTGTCCGCCAGGTCCTCGCCGCGGACCACGTCGGTGATGCCTTGCGCGCCGTCGTCCACCACCACCGCGAGCTGGTAGGCCCACAGTCCGTCGGCGCGCTTGAGCACGAAGTCGCCAACTGCCGCCTCCACATCCTGCTGCTGCGGGCCCAGCCGACGGTCGTGCCAGCGCACCGCTTGCGAGGTCGTTCGAAGGCGCCAGGCGCGGGGAAGGCGGCCGTGCAGGCCGTCGCGGCAGGTGCCGGGATAACGCAGTTCGCCGTGGCGTTCGCGCGGCTGGCCTTGCGCCGCCAGCGCGTCCTCGATGTCCTTGCGCGAGCAGGCACAGGGATAGGCCAGGCCTTGCGCGACCAGCCGGTCGAGTGCCTGCTGGTAGTGCGCGCCGCGCTGCGATTGCCACCGCGGCGCCTCGTCGGGCGCGAGGCCGAGGGCGGCGAGCTGCTGCAGGATGGCCTGGTCGGCGCCGGGCACGCAGCGCGGCGTGTCCACGTCCTCGATGCGCACCAGCCAGCGGCCGCCGTGCGCCCGTGCATCCAGCCAGCTGGCCAGCGCCGCGACCAGCGAGCCGGCATGCAGCGGCCCGGTCGGCGATGGGGCGAAGCGGCCGAGGTACCCCACAGCCTCGCTTTCCTAGTCGCGGACGACGGCCAACGCCAGTTCCAGGCCGGACACGAAGGCGTCCTCGGCCCGGTGGCCCAGGCACCAGTCGCCGCAGGCGCCCAGCCGGCGGCCGCCGTCCCACAGCATCGACCGGCCCAGCGGCTTGAGCGTCTTGGCATTGCGCCAGCGGTGCACCTGCGCATAGGACGGCTCGGCCCGGATGCCCGTCACCTCGGCGAAGGCCTTGCTCAATTTGGCGATGACAGTCAGCTCGTCGTCGTCCAGGTGTTCCTGCGACCAGGCCGGGCTGGCCTGCACCGTCCAGCGCTCCACCGTGCTGCGGCCCGGCTTGGACGACTCGCGCGCCAGCCAGGCGATCCGGTGGTGGGTGGACAGGGCGGCGTTCCACTGCGGGCCGAGGGTCACCAGCGTCGGATGCACCGCGTTCGGAAAGGCGAGCATCAGGCTCCAGCAGGGTGCCACCTCCACGCCGTCCATCGCCTTGCTCAGCCCCGACTGCGACGACGCGCGCAGCAGCGCCGCGGCCGGGGCCGCCGGCAGGGCCAGCAGCACGGTGTCGAAGCCGGAATAGACGTGGCCCGATTCGTCCGGGCCGCTGGTCTGCAGCTGCCAGCGCCGCGCATCCAGCGCGTCGCGCTCGATGCGGGTGACGTGGGTGTGCAGTTCGATGGCGCCAGCGTCGACCAGCGGCCGGGCCCACTGGCGCGGCACGGCATCCATCGTCGGTGTGCCGACGAAGTGCTTTTCGCGCGAGGGCAGGGCCGCTTCCGCGACCCGGCCGTGCGGGTCCAGCACGCGCACGGCATTGGCGCTCCACGGCTTGGCGGCGCCGGGCGCGGTGGCCAGCGCCTGCGCGAAGCGTTCGTCGCGCACGGTGAAGTACTGGGAGCCATGGTCGAAGGTGCCGAAGGGCGTCTCGCAGCTCGCCATCCGGCCGCCGACATGGCCTTCCTGCTCGAAGACCGTCACCTGGCGGCCGGCTTGCGCCAGGGTGCGCGCGCAAGCGAGCCCGGCGAGGCCGGCGCCGATGACGGCGATGCTGTTGGGGGCGGAGGCGGTGGAGCGAGGGGGCATCGGTGGGTTCCAGGTTTGTGACTGACTCTACCGCACGCTCACCACATTGCGTCGTGCGCGTTGAGCAGCGCTTCCCGAGTGGTGCGGCTTTCCAGCTGGCCCAGCCACCATTGCAGGGCGCGCCCCGGCCCCAGCCTGGGACTGCGCCAGGCGTAGTGCATGCGTGCCGTGCGCGACGCGCGCTCCACCTGCTTGAGCACCAGGCGGCCGCTCTCCACGTGGGCCCGCGCCATCGGCTCCGGCACGAACCCGCCCCCCAGGCCGCGCAGCTGGGCCTCCACCTTTGCATGCATGGTGGGCACGGTCAACACGTCCTGCCCGGCCAGCAGGCCGATGGTCAGGCCGGTGCCGCGCTGCGCGGAGTCCGCTGCCGCCACGGCGCGGTGCTGGTTCAGCATCTCGTCGGTCAGCGGCTCGCTGGCGCCCGCCAGTGCATGGCCCGGCGCCACTGCGTAGACGAAGGCCAGCTCCCCCATCGGCCGCGACTGCAGGCCGGCCAGCGTGCCCGGTTCGATCGGGATGCCCAGCGCCAGGTCGGCCTGGCCGGTGGTGAGCGCCTCCAGCGTGCCGGAGAGCGTCTCGTTGCGCAGCCGCAGGCGGGTCGGCGGCTGCAGTTCGTAGAAGGCCTGCACCAGGTCCATCACGGTGGGCAGCGAGACCACGCTGTCGACGGCGATGGTGAACTGCGGCTCCCAGCCGGTGGCCACCCGCCGCACCCGGTTGGAGACGGCGTCGATCTCCTCCAGCAGGCGGCCGCCCTCGCGCAGCAGCTCGGCCCCGGCCTCGGTGAGGACCGCCTGGCGCGAGGCGCGGTCGAACAGCAGAACGTCCAGCGCGTCCTCGATCTGCCGGATCCGGTAGGTGACCGCGCTGGGCACCAGCCCGAGCTGGCGGGCGGCGGCGGCGAAGCTGCCCGCGGCGGCGACGGACTGCAGCAGCGAGAGCGCGTTCGGGGTCAGGACATCGCGGGGTGTTTGCACGGTAGGGCGGCCATCATTCAGTGAATTCGAATGGTGACATCAAACCGCAACTGCGGCAAATCCGCGCAGCGCACCTACATTGAATCCATCGCTGCATCCCGCAGCCCTTGTGGGGACCCCATGCTGACCTTGCGCAAATCGAAGGACCGGGGCTACGCCGACCATGGCTGGCTCAAGTCGTTCCACAGCTTTTCCTTCGCCGGCTACCACGACCCGTTGCACATGGGCTTCGGCAACCTGCGCGTGATCAACGAGGACCGGATCGCCCCCGGCACCGGCTTCGGCACCCATGGCCACCGCGACATGGAGATCATCAGCTACGTGCTGGAGGGCCAGCTTGCGCACAAGGACACGCTGGGCAACGTCAAGGGCATCCCGCCGGGCGACGTGCAGCGCATGAGCGCCGGCAAGGGCGTGCAGCACAGCGAGTTCAACCACGCCGACGACCAGACCACGCACTTCCTGCAGATCTGGATCGAGCCCAATGTGACCGGCATCCCGGCCAGCTACGAGCAGAAGACCTTTGCCGAAGCCGACAAGCGCGGCAAGCTGCGGCTGGTCGCGTCACCCGACGGCAGCCAGGGGTCGGTCATGATCCATGCCGATGCCCGGATGTTCGCCGGCCTGTTCGACGGCGCCGAGGCGGCGTCGCTGCCGCTGGACCCGGCACGCAAGACCTACGTGCACCTGGTGCGCGGCGAGCTCGATGTCAACGGCAGCAGGCTGGCGGCCGGCGACGCGGCCCGCATCGAGCACGAAGCGGCACTGACGCTGTCCAGGGGCAGCAACGCCGAAGTGCTGGTGTTCGACCTGGCCCCCTGATCCCTTTCCCAACCACCAACGGAGCTTCCATGAACAACAACACCCTGCCCACCACCCCCGCCCAGGACGCGATGACATTGATCGGACGCGTCCTGATCGCGCTGCTGTTCGTGCCCGCCGGCTGGGGCAAGGTCGCCGGCTTCGCCGGCACCGTCGGCTACATCGCCTCCAAGGGCGTGCCGCTGCCGGAAGTCTGCGCCGCCATCGCCATCGCCATCGAACTGGGCCTGGGCCTGCTGCTGCTGGTCGGCTGGCAGGCGCGCTGGGCCGCCCTGGGGCTGGCCGTGTTCACCTTCGTGATCAGCTTCATCTTCCACAATTACTGGGCCGTGCCGGCCGACCAGCTGGGTGCGCAGCGCCTGAACTTCTACAAGAACATGGCGATTGCAGGCGGCCTGCTGGCCTTCGCAGCCTTCGGGGCCGGCGGCTGGAGCCTGGACGGCCGGCGCCGCACCTGAGCGAGCCGGGAACGCCGCGGTGACCAGGGTCGCCATCGTCTACCACTCGGGCTACGGCCACACGCAGCGCATGGCGCAGGCGGTGGCCGAGGGCTCGGGCGGCCAGCTGCTGGCGATCGATGCCGACGGCAACCTGCCGGCCGGCGGCTGGGAGCTGCTGCAGGCCGCCGACGCCATCGTGTTCGGCGCGCCGACGTACATGGGCGGGGTCAGCTGGCAGTTCAAGAAATTCGCCGATGCGTCGTCCCGACCCTGGTACGCGCAGGCCTGGAAGGACAAGCTGTTCGCCGGCTTCACCAACAGTGCGGCCATGAACGGCGACAAGTTCTCCAGCCTGAGCTACATGATGACGCTGGCGATGCAGCACGGCGGCCTGTGGGTCGGGCTGGGCGTGCTCCCCAGCAACAGCAAGGCGGCGACGCGCAACGACCCCAACTTCCTGGGCTCGTACAGCGGCGCCATCGCGCAGTCGCCCTCCGATGCGTCGGTGGCGGACATGCTGCCCGGCGACCTGGAGACCGCGCGCAATTTCGGCCGGCGCGTGGCCGAAGTTGCGGCCCGGCTGCTGCCCTGCTAGTCTGGCCCCACGCAGGAGGCAAGATGGGGATCGAGACCGAACTGACCGGCCACACCAAGGACCTTGGCGGCGGCTTCGTCGTGCGCCGGCTGCTGCCGGGCGCGCGCCAGCGCAGCGTCGGGCCGTTTGTCTTCTTCGACCATTTCGGCCCGGTGGCCGAAGTGCCGGGCGTCAACCACGACGTGCGTCCCCATCCCCACATCGGGCTGGCCACCGTCACCTACCTGTACGACGGCGCGATGATGCACCGCGACAGCCTGGGCAGCGAGCAGCGCATCGAGCCCGGCGCGATCAACTGGATGAGCGCCGGCCGCGGCATCGTCCATTCGGAGCGGCGCCCGGCCGACCTGCGCGACAAGCACTACGTCAACCACGGCCTGCAGCTGTGGGTGGCGCTGCCGCGCGCGCAGGAAGACGGCGATCCCAGCTTCAGCCACACGCCGGCCAGCGCCATTCCCGAGATCAGCCTGGGCGACGCCGAGATCCGCGTGCTGGTGGGCGAAGCCTTCGGCGAGCGCTCGCCGGTGGCGACGCTGTCGCGCACGCTTTACCTGGACCTGATGCTGCCGGCCGGCGGCACGCTGGAGCTGCCCGCGCTGGTGCCGGAGATGGCGCTCTATCCGGTGCTGGGCGACCTCAGCGTGGACGGCCGCGCGATCGGCGAAGGGTCGATGGCCGTGCTCGCTCCCGGCATGTCGGTGCGCCTGGCCGCCGCGCAAGCCTGCCGCGTCGCCGTCATCGGCGGCGACGCGCTCGATGGCCCGCGCCACATGTGGTGGAACTTCGTCTCCAGCAGCCCGGAGAAGATCATCCAGGCGTCGCAGGACTGGGAGGCGCAACGGATGGGGCAGGTACCCGGCGACGACGAGCGCATTCCGCTGCCGGCCACGCGCTTCACGCCGGCGCAGCCGCTGTCCTGAGCTGCTGCATCCAGGCGTCGTAGCCGCCGGCAAGCGGGCGCGCGCCGGAGTAGCCGGCGCGAACCAGCTCCACTGCGGCACGGATCGCCGTCGCGTCGCGCGGACAGGCGCAGAAGGTGACGATCGGCTGGTCGCGCGGCCAGTGGCGCACCGCATCCTGCAAATGCTCCAGGTCCGCCGGCGTGGCACCCGCCACCGGGCCGGTCTCCGCCGCCATGGCGGCGCCGCGCAAGTCCAGCAGCAGCGGCGGCCGGGGCGAGCGCATCGCCTGCAGCAATTCGGCCGCGCCGATGTGGGGAATGGACGCGGCCCGTTCGAAGCGATGCTTCTGCCACAGCTTTGCCGCCACCCACAACAGCAGTGCCAGTGCCAGCAGGGCCAGGACCAGCGCCTCGTTGCCCCCCATCAGCACCAGGGCGGCCTGCAACTGGTCGCGCAGCAGCCAGCCGGCCAGCAGCGCGGCGCCGGCCCAGAGGGCAGCCCCGATGGCGGCTGCGGCCAGGAAGCTGGCCAGCGGCATGCGCAGCGAGCCGGCGATCGGCGGCGCCACCGTCGAAAACCCAGGCACGAACTTGGCCACGACCAGCGACCACACGCCCCAGCGCAGGAAGCGCGCCTCGGTCTGCGTGACGCACGAGCCCGGGTTGATCGACAGCCGGCACAGCGCCGACAGCACGCGGTAGCCGAAGGCGCGGCCAGCCAGGTACCAGAGCCAGTCGGCGGCCACCGAGGCCAGCACGGCCGCCGACAGCAGCAGCGCTGCCCCCGGCGACCAGCCGGCCAGGCTGCCCGCCACCAGCAGCGTCGGCACCGCCGGAATCGGCAAGCCGAGCTGCTGCAGCAGCACGTTGAAGAAAACCACCCAGACCGCGTCGCGCGTCAGGGCATGGGTGATGGAGGCGATGTCCATGGCAGCAGCACTATAGGCCCCGGGTTCCTGGAAAGTGTCAAGCGCCGCCGGTTTCCTACAATGCACCCATGTTTGTCCACCTGCGCCTGCACACCGAATTTTCCGTCGTCGACGGCACCAACCGCATCGATGAAACCGTCAAGGCCGCGGCCGCCGACGGCCAGCCGGCGCTGGCGATCACCGACCTGAACAACCTGTTCGGCGGCATCAAGTTCTACAAGGAAGCGCGCTCGGCCGGCATCAAGCCGCTGCTGGGCGCCGAGGTGATGGTGCAGGGCCTGGGCAAGGACGGCACGCAGCTCTCGCGCATGGTGCTGCTGGTGCAGCACCGCCAGGGTTACCTCAACCTGTGCGAGCTGCTGTCGCGGGCCTGGACCCGCAACGCGGTGAAGGCGCAGGCGGTGTGCCGCGCCGAGTGGCTGCGCGAACTGGGCGAAGGTCTGATCGCGCTCTCCGGCGCGCAGGCCGGCCCGGTGGGGCAGGCGCTGGTGCAGGGCGACGAGCAGCGCGCCGGCGACGTCGCGCTGGAGCTGGCCTCGATCTTTCCGCACCGCTTCTACGTCGAGCTGCAGCGCGCCGGCCGGCCCGACGACGAGGCGCACGTGGCGGCGGCGGTGCAGCTGGCCGCGCGCATGGGCTTGCCGGTGGTCGCGACCCACCCGGTGCAGTTCACCAAGCAAGACGATTACGAGGCGCACGAGGCCCGCGTGTGCATCGCCGAGGGCGAAATCCTGGGCAACCAGCGCCGGGTGCGGCGCTTCACCCGCGAGCAGTACTTCAAGACCGCGGCCCAGATGGAACAGCTGTTCGCCGACGTGCCGACGGCGATCGCCAACACGCTGGAGATCGCGCGCCGCTGCAACCTGGTGCTGGAACTGGGCAAGCCGCGGCTGCCGGCCTTTCCGACGCCGGACGGCCTGCCGATCGAGGAGTATTTCCGCCTGGCCTCGCACGAGGGCCTGAAGGACCGGATGCTGCACCTGTATCCCGATCCGGCCAGGCGCGAGCAGGAAATGCCGCGCTATGTCGAGCGGCTGGAATTCGAGATCAACACCATCCTGAAGATGGGGTTCCCCGGCTACTTCCTGATCGTGGGCGACTTCATCAACTGGGCCAAGAACAACGGCTGTCCGGTGGGACCGGGCCGGGGCTCGGGCGCCGGCTCGCTGGTGGCGTATTCGCTCAAGATCACCGACCTGGATCCGCTGCAGTACAACCTGCTGTTCGAGCGCTTCCTGAACCCGGAGCGGGTGTCGATGCCCGACTTCGACATCGACTTCTGCCAGACCAACCGCAACCTGGTGATCGACTACGTCAAGGACAAGTACGGCAAGGAAGCCGTGAGCCAGATCGCCACCTTCGGCACGATGGCGGCGCGCGCGGCCATCCGCGACGTCGGCCGGGTGCTGGACATGAGCTACACCTTCTGCGACGGCATCAGCAAGCTGATCCCCAACAAGCCCGGCGTGCACATCACCATCGCCGACGCCATCAAGCAGGAGCCGATCCTGGCCGAGCGGCTGGAGCGGGAAGAGGACGTCAAGACGCTGCTGGCGCTGGCGCAGAAGCTCGAAGGCATGACCCGCAACGTCGGCATGCATGCCGGCGGCGTGCTGATCGCGCCGGGCAAGCTCACCGACTTCACGCCGCTGTACCAGCAGCCGGGCAGCGAATCCGCGGTGAGCCAGTACGACAAGGACGACGTGGAGGCGGCCGGCCTGGTGAAGTTCGACTTCCTGGGCCTGGCCACGCTGACCATCCTGGAGATCGCCCGCGAGCTGATCGCCGGCCGCCACCAGGGCCAGGAGGGCTTCCGCTTCGAGGACATCGCGCTGGACGACGCGGCCACCTACAAGCTGTTCTCCGACGGCAAGACCGAGGCGGTGTTCCAGTTCGAAAGCCGCGGCATGCAGGGCATGCTGCGCGACGCCCGGCCGACGCGGCTGGAGGACCTGATCGCGCTCAACGCGCTGTACCGTCCCGGCCCGATGGACCTGATCCCCAGCTTCGTCGCCCGCAAGCACGGGCGCGAGGAGGTGGAGTATCCGCACCCGCTGGTCAAGGACATGCTCTCCGAGACCTACGGGATCATGGTCTACCAGGAGCAGGTGATGCAGACCGCGCAGATCCTGGGCGGCTACTCGCTCGGCGGCGCCGACCTGCTGCGCCGGGCGATGGGCAAGAAGAAGGCCGAGGAGATGGCCGAGCACCGGCAGATCTTCCGCGCCGGCGCGGCCAAGAACAACATCAACGAGGTCAAGGCCGACGAGATCTTCGACCTGATGGAGAAGTTCGCCGGCTACGGCTTCAACAAGTCGCACGCCGCCGCCTATTCGCTGCTGGCATACCACACGGGCTGGCTGAAGGTGCATTACACGGCGGAGTTCTTCTGCGCCAACATGACCGTGGAAATGGACGACACCGACAAGCTCAAGGTGTTGTTCCAGGACGCGCAGAAGAACTTCGGCCTCAGCTTCGAGCCGCCGGACGTCAACCGCGGCAACTACCGCTTCGAGCCGATCTCCGACAAGGTGATCCGCTACGGCCTGGGCGCGGTCAAGGGCACCGGCCAGCAGGCGATCGAGGCGATCGTCAAGGCGCGGCAGGAAGGCGGCGCCTTCACCAGCCTGTACGACTTCTGCGTGCGGGTGGACCGCACGCGGATCAACAAGCGCACGGTGGAGGCGCTGATCAAGGCCGGCGCCTTCGATTCGCTGCAGCTCAATCGCGCTTCGCTGGTTGCGTCGATCGACCGCGCCTTCGATTTCGCCAATGCCACCGAGGCCAACGCCAACCAGGGCGGGCTGTTCGACATGGGCGATTCGCACGCCGCCAGCACCCAGGAGCCGGAGCTGGTGCAGGCGACGCCCTGGGGCGTGAAGGAACGGCTGACCTACGAGAAGACGGCGGTCGGCTTCTACCTGTCGGGCCACCTGTTCGACGAGGTGGCGCTGGAAGTGCGCCGCTTCGCCCGCCGCCAGATCGACGACCTGATCGACAGCCGCGAGCCGCAGCTGCTGGCCGGCATCGTCAGCGATTTCCGCGTCATCAACGGGCAGCGCGGCAAGCTGGCGCTGTTCAAGCTGGACGACAAGTCGGGCAGCATCGACGCCCGCGCCGACGAGGCGCTGGTCAACGCCAACCGCAACCTGCTCAAGGAAGATGAACTGGTGATCGTGATGGGCAAGATCCAGCCGGACCGCTTCTCCGGCGGGCTGCAGCTGACCATCAACCAGGTCTGGGACCTGGCCACCGCACGCTGCCGCTTCGGCAAGTTCCTGCGGGTGCAGGTGAACGGCCATGCGCCCGACATCCAGCGGCTGGTGAAGGACTTCCCGCCGCGGCGCGAGTATTCCGAGCAGGGCGAACTGGTGCGCGGCCTGAACGTGCGGCTGGCGCTGCAGCGGGCCGACGCGGTGGCCGAGGTCCAGCTGGGCGAGGAGGCCAAGTTCTTCCCCAGCGACGCCGCCCTGGCGAGCTGGACGGCCCAGGCCGACCAGGGCCAGGCCCAGGTGGTCTACGACGCGTCGTAGGCCTTCTGCAGGGTCGGCAGGTCGAGCTTGATCATCTTCATCATCGCCTCCATGACGCGGTTGGCCCGGGCCTGGTCCTTGTCCGTCAGCATCTCCTGCAGGCCCACCGGCGTCACCTGCCAGGAGACGCCGAACTTGTCGGTGAGCCAGCCGCATGCCATGGGCTTGCCGCCGTCGGCCAGCAGCTTGTCCCAGTAGGTGTCCACTTCCTGCTGCGTTTCGCAGGGGATCATGAACGACACCGCCGGCGTGAACTTGTATTCCGGTCCCCCGTTCAGCGCCGTGAAGCGCTGGCCGTCGATCTCGAAGTCGGCGGTCAGCACCGAGCCCTTCTTGCCGGGCGGGCCGACGTCGCCCCAGCGCAGGACCCTGCCGGCCTTGGCCTTGGGAAAGACCGACAGATAAAAGGCCACGGCCTGCTCGGCCTGGCCGTCGAACCAGAGGAAGGTGTCGAGTTTCTGCATGAGCGCTCCTTGTCGTGATGCCTGCGCATTTTCACGACGAACGCGCGCCAGTCAAATCGACGAGGATCAGTCCTTGGGCCGGAAGTCGATGATGAGCGGGGAGGGCACGCGGCCGTCGAGGTCGCGCGGCAGGATTTCGGTCTTGATGACGGCCTTGAGCACGGCCTCGTCCCAGGCCCTGACGCCGCTGGACTTGAGGATGCGCTGGCCGACGATGGTGCCGTCCGGCGCCGTGCGCACCTCGACCTCGGCCCGCGGATTGCCGCTGATCTCTTCGGTGAACACGATGTTGGGCTTGACCCGCGCGGCCACGCGGCCGGCGTAGCTGGAGGACGGGCCGGACGAGCGCAACGCGCTCCCGGTTGCCGCCGCCGGCCCGGTGGCCCCGGCCATTCCGCGCATCCGCTCGATGTTGGCCTGCCGCTGGGCTTCGAGGGCCTTCTCGGCCTTCTCGCGCTTCGCCGCTTCCAGCTTCTTCCTGTCGTCGGCGGCCTGGGCCTTGGCCAGCGCCTGCTTGCGGCGCTCCTCCAACTCGCGCCTGGCCTCGAGCTTTTTGTCTTCGGCGGCCTTCTTCCTGGCCGCCTGGTCCTCGGCTTCGCGTTCGCGCTCCAGCGCGAGCTGCTTGCGCTTTTCCGCGGCCTTCTTTTCCTGCGCCTTCTTTTCCTGCTCGCGCTCCAGCGCGATCTCGGCCTCGCGCACGGCCGGGTCGGGCTGGGGTGCCTCCACCTTCTGCACCGGCGGCGGAGGGGGCTGGGGCTTGGGCTGCGGCTGCGGCTGCGGCTCGGGTTGCGGTGGAGGCGGGGGCGGCTCCACCAGCTTGGGCGCGGCCTCCTGCGGCAATGCGGACCACAGCTCTGCCTCGGCCGTGAGCGCTACCGGGTCGCGCTTCCAGCGCACGCCCCAGCCCAGCGCCAGCATCAGCAACAGGTGGACGACGACGGCCAGGGCCAGCGCCCGCAGCATGCCCGGCGGCGGGGGCGGCGCGAACTGCAGGCGGTCGACGGCGGCGGGCATGTCCTGCAAGTTACTTCGCCACCTGCACCGACAGGCCGACCCGCTTGACGCCGGCGCGCTGCAGCGTGTCCATGACCTTGACGACCACCTCGTACTTGACGCTGCGGTCGGCGCTGATGACCACCGCCGACTGGCCCTCGGCAACGCCGGCCTGGGCCTTCTTCGCTGCGTCCGCGACCTGGGCCAGCGCGATGGAGGAGCCCTTGCCATCCTGGCGCAGTTCCAGCGATTCGTCCTTGCGGATCACGATCTCGAGCACCTGCTTGGGCGGCACGCTGCCCTTGCCGACGCTGGGCAGGTTCACCACGCTGGGGGCGATCAGCGGCGCTGTGACCATGAAGATGATCAGCAGCACCAGCATCACGTCGATGAACGGGACCATGTTGATCTCGTTGATGGTGCGGCGGCCACGGCCGCGGGAAACGACGGCGGGCATTCAGGTCTCCGAATGGCCGCCCCGAGGGGACCTGGGCCCGCTCGGGAGGCAGTGCAGCGGTGCAAGCGCAAAGGTGGGGGCTGCCATTGCTAGTGCCCGGACGGCGTGGCCGACGCCGGGTGCGACTGCGCACCCAGGTTGCGTTGCAGGATGTTGGAGAACTCCTCGATGAAGGTCTCCAGCTTGATCGCGACGCGGTCGATGTCGCGGGCGAAGCGGTTGTACGCCACCACCGCGGGGATCGCGGCGAACAGGCCGATGGCGGTGGCCACCAGCGCTTCGGCGATGCCGGGCGCGACAGTCGCCAGCGTCACGGTCTGCAGCGCGGCCAGGCCGGTGAAGGCGTGCATGATGCCCCACACGGTGCCGAACAGGCCGACGTAGGGCGAGACCGATCCGACCGACGCCAGGAACGACAGGTTGGTCTCCACCGTGTCGAGCTCGCGCTGGTAGCTGGCCCGCATCGCACGGCGGGCGCCATCGAGCAGGGTGCCGGCATCCTGGATGCGGCGCTCGCGCAGCTTCTGGTATTCCCGCATGCCGCTGGCGAAGATCCGCTCCATCGGCCCGGCCACGCGCGCGTTCTGCGCCGCCGCGGCGAACAGGTCGTTCAGGCTGGTGCCGGACCAGAATTCCTTCTCGAAGTTGTCGTTCAGCGACTTGATGCGCCCGAGCGCGAACAGCTTGCGGAAGATCGCCGCCCAGCTGGCCACCGACACCGCCACCAGCAGCAGCATGACCGCCTGCACCACCCAGCTGGCGCCCAGCACGAGTTGGAGAATCGACAGGTCTTGGTTCATTGTTCCAGGGCTTTCAGGATGATGGGCGGGATTCTGGCGGGACGCAGGCGCTGCGCATCGACCCATCCGATGCGGATCGTGCCCTCGCAGAGCAGGGCGCCGTCGCGCTTCATGCTGGCCTGCTGCGCGATTATGAGAGATGCCCGTCCCCCGGCTTCGAGGCGGGCGGTAACCAGAAGTTCATCGTCCAGCCTGGCGGGCTGCAGGTAGCGCAGCGAAGTCTCGCTCACCACGAACAGGCCGCCGGTGGTTTCGCGCAGTTCGCCCTGGTTCAGGCCGAGCGAGCGCAGCCACTCGGTGCGGGCACGTTCGAAGAACTTCAGGTAGTTGGCGTAGAACACGATGCCGCCGGCGTCGGTGTCCTCCCAGTAGATGCGCACCGGGTGCCGAAAGACCCGTTCGCCCTGAGCCTTCGACAGGCTCAGGACTGAAGGCCGTCGAAGGGCTTCGACGGGCTCAGCCCGAACGGGGATGTTCATGCGGCCAACGCCATCAACCGTGCCGCCGCTTCCTGCAGCTGCTCCATCGCGCTGGCGGTGGAGAAGCGGATGAAGTTGCCGGTGTCCGCGCTGCCGAAATCGCGCCCGGGCGTCACCGCCACGTGGGCCGTCTTCATCAGCTCGAAGGCCAGCTCCCAGCTGCCGGCGACGCCCAGCGTGCGGCACAGCTGCGTGCAATCGGCCCAGGCGTAGAAGGCGCCGTCCGGCTTGACCGGGACGGTGAGGCCCATCGCGTCGAGGGCCGGAATGAAGAAGTCGCGCCGGGCCTGGAACTCGCTGCGCCGCCGTTCGTATTCGGCGATGCTCTCGGGCTCGAAGCAGGCCAGGGCGGCGTGCTGCGCCACCGTGCTGGGGCAGATGAACAGGTTCTGCGCCAGCCGCTCGATCACCGGCACCAGCGCCTCGGGCACCACCATCCAGCCGAGCCGCCAGCCGGTCATGTTGAAGTACTTGGAGAAGCTGTTGATGCTGATGACGTGTTCGTCGATCGCCAGGCCGGTGTGGCCGTAGGTCTCGTCGTAGCTCAGCCCCAGGTAGATCTCGTCGAGCAGCGTGATGCCGTCCTTGCTGCGCACGAACTCGTGGATCAGGCGCAGTTCGTCGGGATGGATCGAGGTGCCGGTGGGGTTGGACGGCGAGGCCAGCAGCACGCCGCGGGTGCGTTCGCCCCAGGCCTGCCGCACCTTCGCGGCACTGAGCTGGAAGCGCTCCTGCGCGCTGGTCGGAACCAGCACCGCGCGGCCTTCGGCGGCGCTGACGAAGTGCCGGTTGCACGGATAACTGGGGTCCGGCATCAGGATCTCGTCGCCGGCGTCGATCAGCGCCAGGCAGGCCAGCTGCAGCGCGGCCGACGCGCCGGCGGTGACGACGATCCGCCGCGCCGGCACGTCCACCCGGAAGCGCTGCGCATACCACTGGCTGATCCGCTCGCGCAGGCTGTCCAGGCCGGTGGCCTGCGTGTATTGCGTGGCGCCGTCGCGGATGGCCCGGGCCGCCGCTTCCTGCACCAGCGGCGGCGCGGTGAAATCGGGCTCGCCGATGTTCAGGAAGATCATCGGCCGCTGGCTGTGCGCGAACTCGCGCGCGTACTGCGAAGCGGCCTTGGCCACCTCCATCACGTAGAAGGGTTCGATGCGCCGGGCACGGCTCGAAATCCTCACGCGCTGCCCTTCATCCGTGTGCGGTCGGCCTCGACTTCGGCGCCGCGCAGTTGCGGCGCCAGGCCGTTGAGCACCGCGTTGACGTACTTGTGGCCGTCGGTGCCGCCGAATTCCTTGGCCAGCTCGATGCATTCGTTGAGCACCACGCGCCACGGCACGTCGGGCGCGTGCTGGAACTCGTAGGCGCCGATCCACATGACGGCGTGTTCCACCGGCGAGATCTCCGCCATCTTCCGGTCCAGCAGCGGCAGGATCAGCGCGTCGAGCTGCTCCGCCTCGCGGATGCAACCGTGCAGCAGCGCGTCGTAGTGGACCGAGTCGGCCTTGTGGAAGCCCGCCAGGTCGCGCGTGAAGGTGTCGATCGCCGCTGCCTCGTTGTGCCCCACCAGGTGCTGGTAGAGCGCCTGCAGCGCGAATTCGCGCGAGCGGCTGCGGCTGGACTTGGCCGAGGCCTTGCGCGCGCCCGTGGAGGTCTGGCCGCGGGCCGGCTTCTTTTCTTCGGTCATTTGAGGTGGTCCAGCAGGTTGGCCATTTCGAGCACGACGCGGGCGGCATCGACGCCCTTGTCGGTCTGGCGGGCGATCGCCTGTTCCATGGTTTCGGTGGTCAGGATGACGTTGGCAACCGGCAGCCGGTAATCGAGCGACACCCGGCTGACGCCCGCCGCCGATTCGTTGGCCACCAGTTCGAAGTGATAGGTTTCGCCGCGGATCACGCAGCCCAGCGCCACCAGCGCGTCGCAGCGGCCCCGGTCGGCCAGCGCCTGCAGTGCGATCGGGATCTCCAGCGCCCCGGGCACCAGCACGTGCTCGATGTCCGCCTGCTCGACGCCGAGCGCCAGCAGCTCGCCCTTGCAGGCACGGGCCAGCGCATCGGTGACGCTTTGGTTGAACCGGGCCTGCACGATGCCGATCCGCAGTCCCTTGCCGCCCTGGCGGGCGGCCTTGCCTTTGTCAGCGCCAAGCATCGTTCTTATTCCTCGCCGGCATCGGGATTGAGGTGGCCGACCACTTCCAGGCCGTAGCCGGCCATGCTCGGCATCCGGCGCGGCGGCCCCATCAGGGACATGCGCTGGACGCCGCATTCGCGCAGGATCTGGGCGCCGATGCCGTAGGTGCGCAGGTCCATCTTGCCGCGCTCGGGCGCCTGCGACGGCTTGGCCGTGCCTTCGAACTGCTCCAGCAGCTGCTCGCCGGTCTCGCCGCAATTGAGCAGCACGGCCACGCCCCGGCCTTCGCGGGCGATGTGCGCCAGGCTGCGGTCCAGGCTCCAGGAGTGCATCGGCCGGCCGACTTCCAGCGCATCCAGCACCGACAGCGGCTCGTGCACGCGCACGGGGACCACGGCGTCGGCGTTCCAGCGGCCTTTCACCAGCGCCAGGTGCACGCCCTGGCTGGGCTTGTCGCGGAAGGCGTGGGCGGTGAATTCGCCGAACGCGGTCTGCAGCGCACGCTGGCCGATCTGCTGGACCAGCGATTCGTTGCGGCTGCGGTATTCGATCAGGTCGGCGATGGTGCCGATCTTGAGCCCGTGTTCGGCGGCGAACAGCTGCAGGTCCGGCAGGCGCGCCATGGTGCCGTCGTCCTTCATGATTTCGCAGATCACCGCGGCGGGCGTCAGGCCGGCCATGCCGGCCAGGTCGCAGCCGGCTTCGGTGTGGCCCGCGCGCATCAGCACGCCGCCGTCCACCGCCTGCAGCGGGAAGATGTGGCCGGGCTGCACCAGGTCGTCGGCGCTGGCGTCCTTGGCCACCGCCGCCTGCACGGTGCGGGCGCGGTCGGCCGCCGAAATGCCGGTGGTCACGCCCTCGGCCGCCTCGATCGACACGGTGAAGGCGGTGCCCATCTTGGTGCCGTTGCGCGCCACCATCGGCGGCAGGCGCAGCCGCTCGCAGCGCTCGCGGGTCAGCGTCAGGCAGATCAGGCCGCGGCCGAAGCGGGCCATGAAGTTGATCGCCTCGGCGCTCACATGGTCCGCCGCCAGCACCAGGTCGCCTTCGTTTTCGCGGTCCTCTTCGTCCACCAGGATCACGATCCGGCCGGCCTGCATGTCGGCCAGGATCTCGGCGACCGGCGAGATCTTCACGGTCTGCGGGGCGCTCATGGGCTGGCTTTCTGCAGTTGCGGATCAGCGGTGAGCATGCGCTCGACATAGCGTGCGATCAGGTCGATCTCCAGGTTGACGCGGCTGCCGGCCGCCAGGCTGCCGAGCGCGGTGTTCTGCACGGTGTGCGCGATGAGGTTGATGCTGGCCTGCGTGCCGTCGGCCAGGTCGGCGATCGAATTGACCGTCAGGCTGACGCCGTTGATTGTGATCGAGCCCTTGTAGGCCAGGTATTTGCCCAGGGCCTTCGGCGCCAGCACCCGCAGTTCCCAGCTCTCGCCGACCGGCGCAAAGAAGCTGACCGTACCGATGCCGTCCACGTGCCCGGCCACGATGTGGCCGCCCAGGCGGTCGCTGGCGCGCAGCGCCTTCTCCAGGTTGACCGCTCCGGGCTCGGCCAGGCCGGCCGTCTTGTCCAGGGACTCGGCCGAGATCTCGATGGTGAACTGGCGCCGGCCCGCATCGACGGTGGTGACCGTCATGCAGGCGCCGTTGATGGCAATGCTGTCGCCCAGGCCGACGTCGTCGAGGTAGCCGGCGGGCGCCTCGATGGTCAGGCGCTTGCCGTGCTGCAAAGAGCGACCCAGGTCGTGGACGGCGGCGATGCGCCCCACGCCGGTGATGATTCCGGTGAACATTGCGCCATTTTCGCAGGGATTGGCGGGGGACCCCGAAAGCGGGGCCCGGGAGGCTCGGCCTAGAAGGCGTCGCGGCCCGAAACGCGGGCCAGGATGCGCAGGTCGCCGCCGACCATGTCGGTGCCGTGGAACTCCAGTGCAACGGCTTGCGCGAGCTCGCCGATCGGGCCGAACGCCGCCATGTCGCGGCCCTGGCCCAGCAGCTTCGGCGCCAGGTACACCAGGAATTCGTCGGCCAGGCCTTCGCGCACCAGCGAGCCATTGAGCTTGTGGCCGGCTTCGACGTGCAGCTCGTTGACTTCGCGCTGCGCGAGGTCGCGCAGCATGGCGGCGAGGTCCACCTTGCCGCCCGGTCCCGGCAGGTGGACCAGCGTCGCGCCCCTGGCCTGGAGCGCCGCCTGCCGCGCCGCGTCGGCGACGGCGAAGTAGATCAGCAGCTGGCGCGCCGGGGCGAACAGCTTTGCCTCCAGCGGCGTTTCCAGCCGGCTGTCGACCAGCACCAGGTGCGGCTGCCTGGGCGTGGGCACCAGCCGCACGTCGAGCTGGGGATCGTCCTCCAGCACCGTGCCGATGCCCGTCAGGATGGCGTCGGCGCGCGCCCGCCAGGCGTGGCCGTCGGCCCGGGCCGGCGCCGCCGTGATCCACTGGCTGGCGCCGTTCTCCAGCGCGGTCTTGCCGTCCAGCGAGGCGGCGATCTTCAGCCGTACCCACGGCGTCTTGCGGACCATGCGGCTGAAGAAGCCGATGTTGAGTTCGCGCGACTCGGCGGCGCCGGCCCCGATCTCCACCGCCACGCCGGCCGCGCGCAGGCGCTGGAAGCCCTGGCCGGCCACCAGCGGGTTGGGGTCCGCCAGCGAGGCAACGACCCTGGCGATGCCGGCCGCCGCGAGTGCATCGCAGCAGGGACCGGTGCGGCCCTGGTGCGAGCACGGTTCGAGCGTCACCCAGGCGGTCGCTCCATGGACGCTATGGCCCAGGGCGGCGGCGTCGCTCAACGCCATGATTTCGGCATGGGGACCGCCGGCACGCTGGGTGTGGCCCTGCCCCAGGACGCGCCCGGCGCCGTCGGTGATGACGCAGCCGACGCGGGGATTCGGATTGGAAAGGACCAGCGCTTCCCGGGCACAGGCCAGAGCCTGCTGCATGGGAGGCGGAAGCGGGTTCATCGCGCGATTGTGAACGATGGACCGGGGGGACCGGGCGGGCCGCGCCCGGCCGGGATCGGGCGCCCGCGCCTACTTCCAGCAGTCGTCGCGCGATTTGGTCGCGCCCGACACGCCCCGCACCCCGGTGGATGTGAGGGTGTAGGAGCCGCAGGGGTCCGCTGCCATCCCGCCGCCGCTGGTCGGAGCCATCGTCAGCGTGTAGTCGGTCGCGCTGGACGCGATCGTCAGGCTGTAGATGATGTTGGCGCCGTCGGCCGGCGACCGTTGCAGGTTGGCCGGCATCGCGTCCGTCACCGTCTGGCCGGAGCGGGCCTGGTTGAACGCGTCGTTGGCCGAATAGAAGCGCTGCATGAATTGCGCCGCCTGCAGCAGCTGTCCCCGCGCGTCGGCCCGCTTGCCGCGCGCGATGTGGCTGGTGTACGAAGGCACCGCGATGGCCGCCAGGATCCCGATGACTGCCACCGTGATCATGAGTTCGATCAGGGTGAATCCGCGGACCTGGCGCGGGAGCGTGGGTGATGCGTGTTGGTTCATGAGTGGCACCTGATGATAAGCGGCCATCGGCCTAGCGCAGGAACAGCTGGCGCCACTGGTGGCGGACACCCGGAGAAGTGGTGCCGCAAGTGTTGGTCAGCGAACAGTCGATCTTGATGATCGTGGCACCGGGCGCCCCACCGCCGACGTTGGCATAGGTCACCGCCAGGTCGTTCTTGGACACGATGATCGAGACGTTCCGTCCGTCCGCCGAGCCCTGCAGGCCGCTGACTACCAGGTCGCTGGAATCGACGTTGCCGTCGCCGTTGGTGTCCAGCACCGGCTTGCTCGGCCCGCCGCCGTTGAGCGCATCGATGATGTAGAGGAAACCGACGCCCCCGCTCGTGTTGGAGCATGGATCCACCGACACGTTGGCCGGGGAGATCGTGTCGGCGACCGCGAACCGGTCGGCCAGGATGTCCAGCGGATAAACCAGGCGCTGGCCGGTATTGGGCATGTCGATGAACCAGCCGCGCTTGGGCGAGGCTCCCGTGTAGTCGATCGGGTTGGACGTCACCGCAAAGTAGGTGTTGCCGCTGGTCGAGGTTTGCGCCGCGCCGATCGACTGCTGCACCAGGAGCGAGGTATCGATCAGTGCGGAGCCGGTCGGGATGGTGCCCGTCCCGAAGGTCAGCTTGTCCCAGATGCCGTACAGCGATTGCGTCGCCGTGGTCGTGATGTCCGGCACCTCGTAGAACTTGCCGGTCCCGAAGATGACCATGTAGCCGGGCTTCGGGTCGGTCGTGCCGACGATCGGCAGGGTCAGCACGCTGGGCGCCGCGGTGATCGGCTTGCTCGGCCCGCTCTTCATCAGGGGCTGGCCGCTCAGGTCCACGCCCCAGCCGCTGGAGCTGGCGGCGTTGAGGTTGAACTTCCACATGTTGCCCAGCAGGTCGCCGGCATAGGCGCCCACCACCTGCTGGTTGGCATTGCGCACCAGGCGCACCCCGCCCAGGCCATTCCTGTTGCCGGTCGAGCAGGCGCCGGCACCGGTGTTGATTTCCTTGATGAGCGCCCCCGTGTCCAGGTCCACCACGAACAGGCGGGCCTGGCAGGACTTGCTCTCGTAGCCGTTGCCGAACACGGCGACCCACTGGCCGCCGACCGTGACGCCGGCCTGGATGTCCGTGAGCACGTAGCCCAGTTCGGCGAAGGAGGAATTGTTCGAGCTTGCCTCCCACAACACGCTGGAAGCGTTCATCCCGGTGACGGAGGTGTTCAGGCTGGTCGCGTCGATCGCGAAGACGGCAGACCGGGGGCTGACGCCGGCCGTGGACGGCGCGCCGGCGCCGGCGCCGGTCGAGCCCAGGACGATGTTGGCCCAGCGGCTCTTGGACGCCAGGTAGGCGTCGGTCTCGGAGTTCGGGCCGTCGACGTAATACTGGTGCACGTAGGCCTTGTCCGCCAGCTTGCTCAGGGTCGGCAGCAGGGCATTGGGCACATAGGCGAAGACCTCGACGCCTCCCGGAATGATCGGGACGTCGTTGGCGCCATAGGTGCCGTCGCGGAAGGCATGCAGCATGCCGTCGTTGGCACCCACGAACAGCACGCCTTCGGCACGCGCCTTCTTGGCGGCCACGAACGCCTGGTAGGTGCTCTGTCCCGTGACGGTCGAGGGCAGCAGGTCGTACTGCATGTTCAGCGAGTCCTTCACGAACACCGGCGTCGAGTTGACGATGTCCCCCAGCACGGTCTGCCGGCCGCGGTAGATGGCCGTCGGCGAGGACGAAGTGGTGCTGTTGTCCTCGTTGGTCTTGTCGCCCCGCAGGTAGTTGATCAGGCTGGCATTGGCGCCCGTTCCCATGGCCGTGATCAGCCCGCTGGGCATGCTGGAGTCGAACGGGACGGCGCGCGTGCCGCTGGTTGCGCCGTTGCCGACGAGGATATTGCGGGCTGCCGCCGGCGGCATGGTCGACGCGTAGGTCTTGATGCCGGTGATCGGGTCGGTGGAGACCAGGGTTTCGACCTGCCACGCGATCGTGCTCTGGTTGGCCGTGGCCTGGTCCAGGTTGTAGGCGATCACGTTGCCGGTCCAGGTGATCGGCGTGTACATCGGCGTGTACTTGCGGGTGTCCTTGGTCAGGCTGATGGTGGACACCGCCACGCCCGACTGGGTGCCTTCCTTGCCGCCGATGTCCGACATCATCTGCTGGATGGAGCCGTTCAGTTCATCCGCGGTCTTGGCATTGAGCATCTTGCCGCGGGAGTTGACCGTTGCGTGCCACATGTCGTCGATCGCCTTCGGATCGTTGATGGCCGGCACCGGCCAGTCCAGCGTGCGCGACGCATAGCCGGTCAGGGCCTGGAGCACGGCGGGGTCGGTCGCATCGAGCGTTCCGATCAGGCCCAGGCCGATGGCGTAGAAGCCCATGTGCTGCCAGTAGGCCTCATCCCCGGTGACCGGTTTCACGTTATTCGCCAGGTCCGGCCGCAGGTCGGTCACCCAGTACTTCATGGCGACGTCGGCCATCGTGTTCAGGTACTTGGTCGTGCTGCTCTTGGCATCGCTGTACGGGCCGATCGGGGCGTAGGCGTAGGCCCTGGGCTGGGTGATCGTCGGCCCGGGGCTGCTGTCGTAATCGCCGGTGCCACCCACGCTGAACGAATCGTTGTAGTAGCCGTCGGTCATCAGCATGGAGTAGGAACGGCGGCAGGTTGCATGGCCTGCTTCGGTCCCCGACACGGAGATCGAGCCACTGCCCGTCGGCGAGGCTGCCCACGGGCCGCCGGAGTCGGCGCGCTGGTAGTACTTGCCGACGTTGTCCAGCGCGATCCGGCTGGGGGTGGAGCCGGGTGCCGAGAGGCCATACAGCCAGGTCAGGAAGTCGCTCTGTACGGTGGGAGTGAACAGTCGCACACCCTTGTCCAGCTGAGGCGTGCTGTCAGCGAGGTTGTTGATCGTGCCCCAGCCGAGGCGGAAGGTCGGGTTCAGCGGCTGGAACGCCAGGCCGATGCCGGTCTTCGCCAGGTCCAGGCGGGTTCTGTGGTAGGTCTTCCAGTTCGCGTAGTTCTGGACTTCCTCGGCCCAGGTGCACACGTTGCCTGCGCAGTCGGTGCGGTTGCGGAACTTGGGATAGGTGTAGCTCGAGCTGGTGGTGTTCGGATAGGGAATCAACGTGGCGCCAGGCGCCAGCGGGCTGCCTGCGTCGGGCAGGTAGCCGGCAGGCGTGCCGGTGGAGAAGTAGTCGCCCGCCGAAACCGGCCCCTTGCCGGCCGCCAGGCCGTTGGGATTGCTCAGCCCGTCCCACTTCTTGTTGATCACCACCGGGCTGCCGGTGGCGGAACAGGTGACCTTGACGACTGCGCCCGAGCCGCCGGTCACCGAGGCGTCCGTCGGGCAAGCCGAGTAGGAGCCGCCGGTGAGCAGGGTGACGGAGTTGACGTAGTTGGTCTGGCCGAGGGTCACCGCGCCGGTGGCCGAGATGCCCCCGCCGGTCGCAGCGGGGAAGGTCACGCTGGGCGGGCTGGCGACGTCGAAGCCCAGGCCCCTGACGGTCACGGTGACATTGAGGATGCTGTAGGTCGCAGAGCTGCCGGACGTCGTCACCGCGTAGGTCTGCGTGGTGCCCCCGCACGTGACGTTGGCGATCGTGCTCGAGCTGTAGCCGGAACCCGGATTCGTCACCGTGAAAGTCTGGATGGCTCTGGCGCCGCTGTTGCCCGTGGGCAGCACGGCGGTTGCCGTCGCCAAGGTTCCGGCGCCGGCGTTGGAGAAAGTCACGGAGCACGCCGTTCCGTCGGGGACCGTGAACTTTTTGGTGTTGTTCGTGATGGACGTGATGCCCGCGGTGCCCAACGAATAGGTGTTGATCGTTCCGGCGGCGGCCACGTTCGGGGAACCGCTGGGCAGGCCGATGGTGACGGCCTGGCCGTCGTTGTTGGTGGTCGACCAATTTCCGGGGTTGACGCTGATGTCGGTGACTTCATACGTGGACGCCGTCGTGGCCTGTCCGGTCGCGGCGGGGTTGACGCTGCCTCGGGTGAAGAACGACAGGGGCAGCGCCGGCGGGGTGGCCGGGTAGCCTCTTCCGCGCAGGACGGGGTCGAGCGTGATGCCGGTGACACTGTAGAGCTGCTTGGCCGGCGGCTTGTAGAAGTAGACATTCCAGCTGGAGATGCCGGTGGTCGAACCGGCCGCCATGGGCGTGCCGTCCGCATTGACCCGGATCTTGTAGGTGACCCTGGGATCGTAATAAATCAGGTTCACGTCCGGAGAGCGGCCGTAAGGAGAGGGGGGCGTGCCGGTCCAGACGCAACCGCTGCCCCCGATGCATTCGGCATCATCGTTCGGGCCGCGATTGCCCTGGTAGCCCGCACCGCCGCCGTACTGGTAGATGGCGGTGGATACCATCGAGCCCGAGTCGTCGAAGATGAAGACGATGTTGGGCTCGACCGCTGCGGTGCGGGAGAGCAGCGGGTCCTGCGCCATCTGGGCGTGCAGGGTGATGGCGTTGGTGGCGAGCACCGCGGCCCCGAGCAGCCACTTCAGTTGACGTTGGAACATGCGTGTTCTCCTCATGGGACTTCCAGGGTTGACTGCATCCACACTTCGCTGCCTTCCGGCCGGCCGGTGCCGCTGGCGACTTCGGGTCCGAAGCCGCGGGCGGTGATGAGATAGGTGGAGGTGGTCGTCAGGCCGTTGGCGGTGGCATTGACGATCGGAATCTGTTCGCTCACGCATTCCGGCATGCGGGCGAATGTCGCCGAGGCCAGGTTGACGGAGGCGGTGGGGATCACGAACACGCCGGTGCGGGTCCCGTCCCAGTTGGCGGTATTCACGCCTAGCGGCGCGGACGCGGCGGCCACGGGGGGCTGCACGGTCATGCCCGATGGCAGCAAGGTTCCGTTCTTCACGTTGTTGACGATCGCATCCTCGCAATAGCGCAGCGCCACTTCGGCCGCCTGGGTGGCCAACTGCGTGGTGCGCACGTTGCCCGACACGCCTTCGCTGGACAGGGCGTTGCGGATGCTGAAGGTTGCGAGCAGCGAGATCACCACCAGCATGACCAGGGCGATGATCAGCACGACACCCCGCTGGTCTCGGGCAGCGAGCGGAACGGTTGTGCGCGGTTGGCTCATTGACGGCTTTTTCATGAGGCGATCCGGTTACGCAGCACCACGGTGGTCGAGAAGGCACGCCGCAATCGCAGGTCGGGCGGGGCCGTGTTGAGCGAGCCGTCGCACTGGAAGTAGCGGGCCGACTCCGACGTCGGCGCAATCGGCTTCTCGCTGCGCACGATCAGGCAGACGCGCACCGTCGCGACCTTGGCCCAGCGGTCCGCGATCGGCAGCGCGGCGAGGCCGGGGTCGGCCGGCGCGGCGATGTCCGAGGCGGTCATGTAGCCCGCCACCGTCAGGGTGGTCGATGCGGTGGACGGCGCGACCCCGTAGGTGATCTGCATGTCCTCGACGTTCTCGACCAGGGCCTGGGGCGTGGCGCCGCCGTTGCCCTTGCAATACAGGTTGCCTGCGTCGACGTAGAAGCGGTTGTCCGCCACCGTGAAAGTGACGGTGGTCGGAACGACGGTGGGTGTGCTCCAGGCGCTGACCGAGGCCGTGACGACCGGCAGCGTCTGGCCCAGGCAGTCGGTGGCGTTGCCGCCGGAGGCGACCGTGTTGTAGCGGTCCGCTTCGTAGGAGAGCGCCAGTGCGTCGGAACCGGCTCCGCTGCAGGAGAGCGCGCTGATCGACGCGGCAGCCGGGTCGGTGAACTTGCTGTCGCAGCCGAAGACCGCCCAGTTGGTGCCGCCGAACACCGGGTTGCGCGGCGTGCTGGCGGCGTAATTCGGCTGCTTGGGATTGTTGCTCGCCATCCGGATGTGCTGGGTCAGGACCGCCAGGGCGGCCTGGGCGTCCTCGTTCATCCGGCTCTGCGCCTGGGTGGATCCGCTGGCGGACACGGAGCCGAGGTAGGCGCCGATCACGGCCAGCATCAGGACCAGCCCGATCACCAGCGACACCAGCAGTTCGATCAGCGTCAGGCCCCGCTCGCGCCGCGGGCCGTGGTGGATGCGTGCAGCTTGCTTCATAGCTTGAACCGGATGTGGATGCAACGCGGTGTCCCGGTATAGGTACCGGAAGCCGGGCATTCATCGTTGTTGTTGTTGATCGCGGCAAAGGTGGACGGCTCCTGCCACAGGATCCACAGGTCGCCCTCGCGCGAGGTGCAGGCGCCGTTGCAGACCATCCGCATTCCGCCCAGCGGGAGTTCCCTGCGCATCTCGGCGTTGCTCTGGGCCTTGTCCAGGCTGGCGATCGCCACGGCATCACAGCTGGGATAGACGCAGTTCGAGGTGGCCAGCACCGTGTTGAATGTCATTGCCTCGTTGTAGGCACCGCCGGTAAAGCCCGCGATGTTGGCGCGCATCCGCTCGACATGGCTGGCCCCGAGCATCATCGCGGTCGCCCGGTACCCCGACAGCTTGGGCATCTGCACCGCGTAGGCCATCATTCCGGCGAGCGACAGCATCCCGAAGGACAAGATCAGGATGGTCACCAGCACCTCGATCAGCGAGGAGCCCTGTTGCAGGAAGGAGTTGCTCTTTCTCATGTGCATGTCCCGTCTTCGGAGATCTTGGCCCGGCCGCTGGGGCTGACGCAGACCATCCGTTGCTGGTCCGCCGTGAACTGGCTGCCGCCGAAATTGAGGGTTGTGGCCGCGCCGTTCTGGAGCCGGCCGGTGGCGGTGAACTGGAAGGCCGTGGCAGCGGTCGGCGTGCCTTCCAGGATCGCATCCATGCCGGTGAGCGCCGATTGCACCCGCAGCGTGTGGTCCGTCGAATTCCATGCGCCCGACGCATCCTTGTCATGGAAGATGATCCAGCCGGCGGCCCAGCCCTTGGCGGTGGTGCCTGCGGTGGCGCAGGCGGGGGTGGCTGATTCGGGGTTGTCGCTGCGGCACATGATGACCCGGCCGCCGCGGCGGATCGCCTCGCTGCGGGCATAGCGCAGGTCGGCCAGGAACGTGTTCACGCTCCCGGACATCGTGTTGGACTTGATCATGCGCAGGAAGGAAGGACCCGCGAGCGTTGCCAGGATGGCCGCGATGGCAATCGTCACCAGCAACTCGATCAGGGTGAAACCACGCTCGTTTTTCATGAAACGCAGTGTTGCCGCAAACCGTGGCGGGCTGGCGCGGCGCCAGACGGGTGGTGGTGCCGGCTTGACCAGCGGCTGGGCGGCGCGTGGCGGCGGCATGGCACCCGGCGGTGTTTTTTCACACCTTCAAACGTGCATTTTTCGAGGTTGCGGCGCGGCGCCGTGACTATCTTTGACGCCATGAACACACACCAAACACCCCCCGCCGCCCTCCCTTCAACACTGCTGGAGCCCCTGCGCCGCCCGCGCAGGCACCGGGGCTTCACGCTGATCGAGCTGATGATCGTGGTGGCCGTCGCCACGGTGCTGCTTGGCTTCGGCGTCCCTTCGATGACCGCCTTGACGAACGCCAACAAGCTGACCGCCGCGTCGAATGCGTTCCTGTCGTCGCTGCGCCTGGCGCGCAGCGAAGCCTTCAAGCGCAACGGCCGCGTGGTCCTGTGCAAGTCGCGCGACGGCGTGGCCTGCAACCCGGGCGGCGGCTGGGAGCAGGGCTGGCTGGTCTTTCACGACGCCAACGGCGATGGCGTGCATGACGATGGCGAAACCGTCATCCAGCGCGGCAATCCCCTGCCCGCCAGCCTGCGGTTCACCGGCAATTCGACCGTCGGCCGCTATGTTTCCTTCGTCGCCAGCGGGTCGACCCGCATGATGGGCGGCGGCTTCCAGGCCGGCACCATCACGGTGTGCAACCAGTCGCTAGAACGCAGCGAGGCGCGCCAGATCGTGCTCAATGCCGTCGGCCGGCCGCGGGTGCAGAAGGTTGCGCTGGACAGCTGCGCCTGAACGTCACTTGCGCACTTCGTCGACCAGCGTCTTGAAATCGTCGATGTCCTCGAAGCTGCGATAGACGCTGGCAAATCGCACGTAGGCAACCTTGTCGAGCTTCTTCAACTCGCGCATCACCAGTTCCCCGATCCGGGTGGAAGGCACCTCCCGGACTCCCAGGTTCAGCAGTTTTTCCTCGATCCGTTCGACCGCGCCGTCGATCTGCTCCGTGCTCACCGGGCGCTTGCGCAGCGCCAGGTTCATCGAGGCCAGCAGCTTGGCGCGCTCGTATTCGATGCGGCGGCCGTCCTTCTTGACCACCGACGGGAAGTTCACGTCCGGCCGCTCGTAGGTGGTGAAGCGCTTCTCGCAGGCCGCGCACTGGCGTCGCCGGCGGATGAAGTCGCCGTCCTCGGCCATGCGTGTCTCCACCACCTGGGTGTCCACGTTGCCGCAGAACGGGCATTTCATGTCGAGCGCGGCGCCGCGCCGCCCCAAGCAAGCGAGCGCCCCCCCGGGGGGCAGCGACGGCGCGAAGCGCGGAGCGTGGGGGCCAACATTGCTAGCCGTAGACGGGGAAGCGGCGGGTCAGGGCGTTGACCTTCTCGCGCACCGCCGCGATGTTGGCCGGGTCGCGCGGGTTGTCCAGCACGTCGGCCAGCAGGTTGGCCGTCATCCTTGCTTCCTCTTCCCTGAAGCCGCGGGTGGTCAGGGCCGGCGTGCCGATCCGCACCCCGCTGGTCACCATCGGCTTTTCGGGGTCGTTGGGGATCGCATTCTTGTTGATCGTCATGTGGGCATCGCCCAGCACCGCTTCGGCTTCCTTGCCGGTGATGCCCTTGGAGCGCAGGTCGACCAGCATCAAGTGGCTCTCGGTGCGGCCGCTGACGATGCGCAGGCCGCGCTGCACCAGCGTCTCGGCCACGACCACGGCGTTCCTGGCCACCTGCTGCTGGTAGGTCTTGAATTCAGGCGCCATCGCTTCCTTGAAGGCCACCGCCTTGGCCGCGATGACGTGCATCAGCGGGCCGCCCTGCAGCCCGGGGAAGATGGCGCTGTTGATCGCCTTCTCGTGTTCCGGCTTCATCAGGATGATGCCGCCACGCGGTCCGCGCAGGCTCTTGTGGGTGGTGGAGGTGACCACGTCGGCATGCGGCACCGGATTGGGATAGACGCCGGCGGCGATCAGTCCGGCGTAGTGCGCCATGTCGACCATGAAGATGGCGCCGACAGCCTTGGCCACCCGGGCAAAGCGCTCGAAGTCGATCCGCAGCGAATAGGCCGAGGCGCCGGCGATGATCAGCTTGGGCTTGGATTCGTGGGCCTTGCGCTCCATCGCCTCGTAATCGATCTCTTCCTTCTCGTTCAGGCCGTAGCTCACCACGTTGAACCACTTGCCGCTCATGTTCAGGGCCATGCCGTGGGTCAGGTGGCCGCCTTCGGCCAGGCTCATGCCCATGATGGTGTCGCCGGGCTTGAGGAAGGCCAGGAAGACCGCCTCGTTGGCCTGGGCGCCGGAGTGGGCCTGGACGTTGGCGGCCTCGGCGCCGAACAGCTGCTTGACCCGGGTCAGCGCCAGCGTCTCGGCCACGTCGACGTATTCGCAGCCGCCGTAGTAGCGCTTGCCGGGATAGCCCTCGGCGTACTTGTTGGTCAGCTGGGTGCCCTGGGCGGCCATCACCGCCGGCGAGGCGTAGTTCTCGCTGGCGATGAGCTCGATGTGCTCTTCCTGGCGCTTGTTCTCTGCCTGGATGGCGGCCCACAGTTCGGGGTCGGTCTGTTCGACAAGGATGTTGCGGTGGTACATGGCAGTCCTGAAAGACGTGGTCCCTGTATATAACAAGGGCTGCCCAGGCGAACGGCTGAACGCCGGCGGGCCGGCGGTGCGCTTCCCAGTGGTTGCTGCAGGGGAGCCCTGCCTGGATTCCACGTCAGCACCGGCTGCTCCCATCGGGAGCGCCGCGCCTATCGCCAGTCGCGCACGGGGCTAGTTTAACTGCCCGCAGCGCTTCAGGACAGCGACAGGGCCGCGATCTTGTCCTCGACCGGCTTGGGCTCGACCGGCGTGACGATGGTCCGGATGGCCGGCGGCGAGACCAGCGGCACGCTCCGGCCGGTCGCCACCTGGCGCAGCCGCTCGTGCTCGGCCATCACCTTGTCGGCATAGCCGCCGTCGTCGCCGAGGTTGGCCGCGCCGACGTAGAACTTCAGGCCGGCGTTGAGGGAGCCGGCGCGCTGGATGCACTCCTGCAGCACCTTCACGCCCACCCGCAGGTTGGTGACCGGGTCGAAGGCTGCCAGCTTGCCGCCGAAGCTTTCGTACTTGTCGCTGTGGATCCCGGTCATCACCTGCATCAGGCCCTGGGCGCCGACCGGGCTCTGGGCGAACGGGTTGAACCCGGACTCCACCGCCATCACGGCCAGGATCAGGGTCGGGTCCAGCTTGGTCTTTTCGCCGATTTCATAGGCTTCGGCCACCAGCGCCGACACCGGTTCCGGCGCGACACGGTACTTCTTGCTGAGCCAGTACGCCACGGCCGCCTGCTGTTTCGGCAGGTCTTTCGGGTTGGTGGCGGTGGCGCGGTCGATGGCATCGAGCTCGGGCTCCATGCCCAGGGTTGCGGCTTGCCGCTCCTGCAGCCAGCTCATCAGCTTGCTTTCGCCGACCTGCCGCAGGTCGGGCCGGGCGGTGAGGGTGATCAATGAAAAGACGACGGCCAGCCCCACGAGGGCAAATCCGTTGTGCGTGATCTCAAAAAAGCCCTGGGCGATGTCGGATGCGAAGGTTCGCAGGCCGTGGGCAGTTCTTCCGAGCGCTGTCATAGCACTTCCTTTCTACGCGGGGACCTGCCTGCACAGCGTTGAAGCGGCGCGTGACGCGGTCCCTCGTTTGGATTGGCACGCCATCAAGATCGCAGCGGTCTGTTCAGACATCTGCAGCGATTCGACTTAGCCGGGGTCGGCAGCGGGTTCTGGATGTCCCCGTTCAGGCTGGGGACGGGCGAATTTTAGAGGCTGGCCTAATATCCGGTCAAGAATATCAAATTGATCTTTAATGCAATTATTACATGTTGCAGCCACAATTTACGCATGGCTTCTCGGGGAGAGCCTGTCGGCACGGCACCCGCCTGCTTGTCGGACAAGGCCCACAGCGGCCAGCCGTCTGCTATCAAATGCGAAGCGCGATAGACATGCGCCGGTTGAATTTTCAGCGATTCCAGTGCCGGACTTGCGGGGAGGCCAGAGATGCCCCCCGGCGGGCCTGCCTGCGGCGCGCTGAGGTCTCGAGTTCCTGCAGCTGTAACGGGATTTGGCCCGCCTGCCTAATCCCATTCATGGTCGCTGCTGAGTTCGCCTTGTCAAGGCAACTGCTCCAATCACGGCCGGGCAGGCCATTGAAAAGGCAGATTGGTAATCGCCCGGGCCGCCGTCTAAGCTATGAGTGCCTGAGCGATCAGGTACTTAGCCGGTAGGGCCACTTCGGTGGTAGCCCCGGCCCTTCCTGGAAGCAATCTCTTGCTTCCGACGCAGCCAGGGACAATCCCTCCTTGACTGCGGACCCAGACGGCACAGACCTCGTGTCCAGCCGTCAAGCCCGGCGGGCAGGCTGCAGGCCGACCGTCCGGGCTTTCTCATTTTGGCAGCGCCTCTGGCGACAGCGGCTCCATTCGCGGCGAGAATAGCGGTTGGCCGCGAGCGGCCGTTTTCTTTTTTGTTCCAACGATTTCCACACTCCCGTGACCCAAGCCTCTCCCACCAAGACCCATGACACCCAGGCGCTCGACACGCTGACCGGCGGCGCCTTCTCGGCGCCGACCTCAGGCGAGCGCGCCGCGCGCGTGCGCGACTGGCTTGCCGGCAACCCCAGCCCCGAGCAGATGCAGGAGGTGTTCCGGGAACTGAGCGGACGCGACAAGGGCGCCGCCCGCCTGTTGCGGGAGCGGCTGGACGAGATCAAGCGCAGCAAGGGGCAGGAAGTCATCGCCGCCGAATGGGCCGAGAAGGCCCGGGCCCTGATGGCGCCGCCCAAGATCAATATCGCCGACGCACTGGCCTGGCAGCGCGACGCCGCGCGCGCCGGCGCCCCGCTGAGCAAGGAGCCGCTGGCCTCGCTCAAGGCGGCTTTGGCCGACCGGGTCAAGGGAATCGAAGACCTGCAGCATCGGGTGCAGGTGCAGCGCGAGGCGGCAGTGCTGCTGGCGCAGCGCATCGAGGTGCTGTCCACCAAGTCATGGCGCGATGCCCAGGCGTCCGCCGCAGCGCTGCAGACCGACGTGCCGGACTGGCAGGCTCAGGCCGATGCGCTCCAGGGTGACGCCAACTGGGCCAGCGTGGACACCAAGTTTCCACCGCTGCTGGAGGCATCGCGCTCCCAGTTGCAGGCGGTCTGGGAGGCGTTTCGCAGTGCGTTGACGCAGGCCGAGGCGGCCGCGGCCGACCCGGCTGCGCCGCTGCCGCCGGTGCCGGTGTGGGCCGACGAACTGCGCCAGGGGCGCGGGCTGCCGGCCGAAGCGGCGCCGAAGGCGGCGGCCAAGCCGCGCGTCGATCCCGAGCTGCGGGCCAAGGCCAGCGACGCCATTCGCGAGGCGCTTGGCAAGCTGGAGCAGGAGATCGCACAGGGCCACGGCAAGGCCAGCGCCGGCGCCGCCAGCGCCCTGCGCAACGCGCTGAAGGAACACGGCAAGCTGGTCGACGACAAGCTGGAGAACCAGGCCCATGCCGCGCTGGCAGCCGCCGGCGAGCTGGAAGGCTGGCAACGCTGGCGCGCCGACCAGCTGCGCCAGGAGCTGGTGGCCAAGGCCGAGGCCCTGTTCGAACGCGTCGCTCCGGCGCAGCAGCCGGCACCGGCCGAAGCGGCAGTGGCAGCCCCTGTCGAAGGCGAGGAACCGCAGCCGGCCAAGCCGCCGGAGGCCCCGGCCGTGGTGCGCAAGCCCCGTTACGGCGGCCGCAAGATGCAGGAGCAGCTGCGGGCGCTGCGCGAGCAGTGGAAGCAGACCGACCAGGGCGGGCCGCCCAACCATGCGCTGTGGAAGCGCTTCGACGAAGCCTGCAACGAGGCCCACAAGGTGGTCGAAGCCTGGCTGGACAAGGTCAAGGCGGACGCCGCGGAACACCGCAACCAGCGCCTGGCGCTGATCGAGGAACTCAAGGCCTGGGCTGCCGACAACCAGACCGCCAAGGATGGCGACTGGAAGGGCTTCAACCGCGTGCTGCACCAGTTCTCGGACCGCTGGCGCGACGCCGGCCACCTGAGCGAGAAGGCCTTCGCCGAGCTGCAGCCGCTGTGGAAGGACGCCATCCACACCGCCGCGGCGCCGCTGGAAGCACTGCAGAAGCAGAGCCTGGAGCGGCGCCACGCGATGATCGACGAGGCCCGCGAGCTCGGCGAGCAGCCGGTCCTGCGGATCGACGCCGTCAAGGCGCTGCAGCAGCGCTGGCAGGCCGAGGCGCAGGGCGTGCCGCTGGACCGCAAGCACGAACAGAAGCTGTGGGACGCGTTCCGCAAGCCGATCGACGAAGCGTTCAACCGCAAGACCGAGGAGCGCGAGAAGGCCGCAACGCAGCTGAGCGAACGCGATCGCATCGTGCTGGACGCGTCCAGGGCGCTGGAGGCTGCCAACGCCAGCGGCGATGCGCAGAAGATCCGGACCGCGATGTCGGCGCTGGAGGCCGCGCTGCACGGCCAGGCGCAGGCGGCAGAAGCGGTGGCGCGCGCCGACGAAGCGGCCAAGAAGCAGGACAAGGACGCCGGCTCGGCTGCCGTGGGTGCGGCTTCCGCTCCCGAAGGGACGGAGAGCGTGACTGAAGCGGTTGCCGGCGAAAGCGCGGCCGCCGCGGAGACCGAAGCTTCGGCCGACGGCGAGGCGCCAGCCGCATCGGCCCCGGCGCCTGCGCCCAAGCCGGCGCCCAAACCCGTCGTCGCGATGCGCGGCGACGACCGGCCCGGCATGAAGAAGGCCGAGCCGATGGTGCCTGGCCGCGGCGGCAAGTTCGGCGACCGCAAGGGTGCGCCGGGCGGCGGCGGGCGCTTCGGCGAACCGCGCCGCGACGACCGCGCCCCGCGCGGCGAAGGCCGCTTCGGCGACCGGCCGACGTTCGAGGACCGCGGTCCGCGGCTGGGCGATGTCGCCTTCCGCGCGCAGCGCGAGGCGCTCGAGCACGCCCAGAGCGCGCTGAAGAAGCTGGCCGCGCAGGCGCACGGCGAGGCGCTGACGCAACTGATGACGGCATGGGAGCAGCGTTCCGGCGAGCAGGTGCCCAGCCTGCAGGAGCTGGGCAAGGCCGTGGCGGCGCCGGTGCGTTCCAGCTGGGTGCAGGCCGTCGGTGGGGCGCCGTCGGGCGATCCGGCCGAGGCCCTGCTGCGGCTGGAGATCGCGTCCGAATCGCCGACGCCGGCCGAGCACCTGAGCGCGCGCCGCCTGCTGCAACTGCAATTGCTGACCCGCCGCAACGATCCGTCGCCGGCCCAGACCTGGGGCCAGGACACGGCGCGGGTGCTGGCCAGCGCCTACGACGCCTCGGTGGCGCGCCGGCTGCAGACCGTGCTGAAGGCCCTGTTCCGGCGCTAGCGCGGGCGCGGCCCGAAGAACGGGTCGAACAGCCCGAGCAGCGCCGGGAATTCCTGCGCGAAGCGGGCCCGGTTGACGAAGTAGGCTTCGCAGGCGACGGCGAAGAACTCGTCGATCGCGGTCGCGCCGTAGGCGTCCAGCCATTGCGGCTCGCCGCCGAAGCGTTCGGCGACGATCACCCTTTCGCGGAAGGCACGGTACTCGGCCTCCATGGTGGAGGACCATTGCCGGCGCGCGGCCGGCGACGGCAGCGGCGGGCAGCCGTCGGCCCGGCCGTCGCGCAGGTCGATCTTGTGCGCGAACTCGTGGATCACCAGGTTGTAGCCGTGCTGCGCGGTGGCCCCGGCATCCTGCACGTCGCTCCAGTTCAGCATCACGGGCCCGCGGTCCATCGCCTCGCCGGCCAGCACGTCGTCCCACTGGTGCACCACGCCGGCTTCGTCGGTGGCGGTGCGGCGTGCGACCACCTGGCCGTGGTGCACCACGATGCCGACGAAATCGTCATACCACTTCAGGCCCAGGTGCAGCACCGGCAGCACCGCCTGCGCGGCGATCGACACGGCGACGTCGTCGGTGATGACGAAGCCCTGCGCGCCGTGGAACTCCTTGCCGGCCAGGAACTGGCTGGCCAGCTCCCGCAGGCGGGTGCGCTCGCCGTCCGGCCGCGCCGCCAGGAACGGATAACGCGCCAGCGCCTGTTGCCAGAGCGCGTCGGGAATGGGCCGGGCCGAAGCTCGCCGTTGCAGCCAGCCGAACATCAGGGCGCCACGCGCAGGGCGCCGGCATCGCTGACGCGCAGCACCTGCATGCGCGGCGTCGCGGCGGTCGCGTCCCAGTCGCTCAGCACGATGCGGCGCAGGCCGCCCGCGAGCGCATGGTCGGCCGGCTGGTGGGTGTGGCCGTGGACCATCACCGACGCGTCGGCGGCGCGCAGCCATGCCGTGGCGGCCTCGCTGTCCACGTCGCCGTAGGTGGCGTCGCCGCGCTTGCGCTCCTCGCTCTGTTGGCGCAGGCCGCGGGCCAGGGCGCGCCGCTCGGCCAGCGGCCGCGCCAGGAAGTCGCGCTGCCAGGCCGGCGCGCGCACCTGCGCGCGGAACGCCAGATAGGCGCTGTCGTCCAGGCACAGCGCGTCGCCGTGCGTGAGCAGCCAGCGCCGCTCCAGGAAGCTCAGCACCGTGGGATCGTCCAGCATGGTGGCGCCGCTGTCGCGCATCAGCGCGGAGCCGATCAGGAAGTCGCGGTTGCCGTGCATCAGGAACAGCGGCAGCCGCGCCGCGGTGGTCCTGAGGACCGCGGCGCAGTCGGCCTCGAAGCCGGGCGCGTCGGCGGCATCGTCGCCGACCCAGACTTCGAACAGGTCGCCCAGGATGAAGACCGCGTCGGCCGCCGTGCTGCCCATGTAAGCCCGCCAGGCCTCGAAGGTGGCGGGGTCGTCGGCCTGCAAGTGCAGGTCGGAAATGAAATCGGCCGTGCGCCATTGCCGCGGAGCAACCAGCTCCCGGAACGGCGGCACGGCCGGAGTGCTCACGCCTGGCGCGCCGTCAGACGACGGCGGCCTTCTCGATGATCACGTCGTCGTTCGGCACGTCGTCATGGAAGCCCTTGCGGCCGGTCTTGACGGCCTTGACCCGGTCCACCACGTCCTTGCCGCCGACCACCTTGCCGAACACCGCGTAGCCCCAGCCCTGCGCGCTCGGCGCCGTGTGATTGAGGAAGGCGTTGTCGGCGACGTTGATGAAGAACTGCGCGGTGGCCGAATGCGGGTCGTTGGTCCGCGCCATGGCCACCGTGTAGTTGTCGTTCTTCAGGCCGTTGTTGGCCTCGTTCTGGATCGGCGCGTCGCTGGGCTTCTGCTTCATGCCCGGCTCGAAGCCGCCGCCCTGGACCATGAAGCCCGGGATCACGCGGTGGAACACCGTGTTGTCGTAGTGGCCCTTCTTCACGTAGGCCAGGAAGTTCTCCACCGACTTGGGCGCCTTCGCCTGGTCCAGTTCGAGGGTGATGTCGCCGTAGCCCTTGATGGTCAGCCTGACTTGGGGATTGCTCATTGAAATTCTCCTGCAGTGTGGAGGGCGCGGCGCAGGCCGGCTCCCCGTTGGATTACTTGACGACCGTGGCCGACGTGATGACGACCGGCGTGGCCGGCACGTTCTGGTAGGGCCCCTTGGTCGTGGTCGGCACGGCCTTGATCTTGGAGATCACGTCCATGCCGGAAACCACCTTGCCGAACACCGCATAGCCGTGGCCGTCGGGATTGGGCGCGTCCAGCGAGACGTTGTCGCGAACGTTGATGAAGAACTGCGAGGTGGCGGAGTTCGGGTCCGCCGTGCGGGCCATGGCGATGGTGCCGACCTGGTTCTTCAGGCCGGCGCCGGCCTCCAGCACGACCGGCGGCCGGGTGGGCTTTTGCTGCATGTCGGCCGTGAAGCCGCCGCCCTGCACCATGAAGTTGTCGATCACGCGGTGGAACACGGTGCCGTCGTAATGCTTGTCGTTGACGTACTGCAGGAAGTTCTCCACCGTCTTGGGCGCCTTTTCCGGCTCCAGTTCCACCACGAAGTCGCCCATGGTGGTGGCGAACTTGACGCGCGGTGCGTCGGCGGCCCATGCGCCGGCAGCCAGTGCGCCGGCCACGACGGCCAGCGCGGCACGGCGCGAAACGCTCATCAGAAATCCGGTCATCCGATCACTCCTTCAAAAAAGATCTTCCACAACGCGCCCTGGCGCATCCAGTACTGGCGCTTGACGGCGCCGGCACGCGCACCCGCGATCACCTCGTCGAAGGTGACGATCATGGTGTCCGCATTGTCGGTCCAGCGCAGGTAGGACAGTTCCTTGAGCGCGACGTCGCGGCCGTGCGCCTTCTCGATTTCCGAACGCAGCTCGGGCGTCCATTGCGCCAGGGTCTTGCCGTAGCCGGAGAAATCCGGCGAATAGAACGCCAGCACCCGCGCGATGTCGCCGCTGGCCTTGGCGCTGCGCCAGGCCTGGATGGTGTCCGCGAAGCGCCTGCTGTCGGGCTGCACCGTCTGCGGCGTCACCCAGTGCAGGGTCTGCGCGATCACCACCGGCGTGGTGCGGATCTCCACCGTGCTGATGATCCGCTGCAGGTCCGGGTTGGCCAGCACGACGCAGCCGTCCGTGGCCTTGGGCGCGCGCGAGAACTGCGCCGGCGGCGTGCCGTGCAGCCAGATGCCGCTGCCGGTCTTGCCGCGCCGCAGGTCGTAGGGATTGGGGTAGTTGATCGGCAGTGCGCCGGCGCCGTAGAAGTCCTTGAGCGACTTCGGGTCCAGGTTGCTGGTGACGAAGTAAACGCCCAGTGGCGTGCGCAGGTCGCCCTCGGCCGACTTTTCGATGCCCGACTTGCCCACCGAGATGTAGTAGTCGCCCAGCAGCTTCAGGCCGGTGGGCGTGTTCTCGAACAGGTACAGCCGGGCGCGCGAGGCATCGATCGCGATCGCGTGCTTGTTGCGCGGCGACAGCTGCAGGAACTGCGCCGGGATGGCGCCGGCCGGCGGCTTCTCGCGCAGTGCCCGGATCCGCAGTTGCGACTCCTCGCGCAGTTCCGCCAGCATCAGCGCGCCGGTGCGGGCCGCGGCGTCCGGCACGTCGCCGATCGCGCGCACCGGCCGCGCACGCGAGGCCAGCAGGTCGCCGTACACGAGCTGTGCGAGCTGGAAATTCGGATGGTCCCGCACCAGCGTCTCGGCCTTGGCCATCGCCTCGTGGCCGCGGGCCTGGCCGATCAGCTTGTAGACCTCGATCAGCCGGGCCTCGGCCTCGCCGTCGCGCACCGGCGCAACCGGAGCCCGTGCGATGGCGGGGCGCTGCGGCCGGGCCGGTTGGCGGGCTGGGCGCAGGTTCTGCGACGCGGCCACGCTGCCGGCCGTCAACAGGCAGGCGGACAGGCACAACAGCACGAGCGATGCTCGCTTCATGGGGACAATCCGGCCGAACAAATCACCGGACAAATCAAGCCCGTTCGCTGCGGCCGCAAGCGATGCTCCATCGCATCAGCCGCCAGTCGATTCCTTGACGATCAGCCAGCGGTCCCCGGCCTTGACCAGGTCCAGGGTCTTGCGGCTCGTGACGTTGAGGGCATCCGCGCTGTAGGCCTGCCTGAACTTCGCCACCGCCTTGTTGCCGTTCACGCTGACGTTCACGTCGCTGAGTTTCACGCTGATCCGGTTCTTGCCGACGATGCGGGCACGCCGTTCGCTTTCCCAGGCCGAGCGCGACATCTTGCCTGGCGGGTTGAATTCCTTGCCGTAGGCGCCCAGGTAGCCGCCCATGTCCTTGGCGGCCCACGCCGCCGCCCAGGCATGCACCGCTGCCTCCACGTCCTTCGACGCGCCGGAACCGGCGGTGGTGCTGACCGGTGCCGGCGCCGGAGCCGGAGCCGGCGCTGCCGCCAGCACGGCCGGAGCCGCGGCCGGTGCGGGCGCCGGGGCGACCACGCCACTGGACATCTGCGGCGTGGGCGCCTTGGCGACCGCCACCGGGGCCGGTGCCGGCGCGGGCGCCGGTGCAGGGGCGGGGGCGGGAGCACGGGCCGCGGCCTGCGCCGTCTTGCCGGTGGGGGCGAACAGCTCGCGGATCAGGGCCAGCTTGGGCTGCACGCCGGTGTTGCTGGCATCGAGCTGGAGCGCCTTGCTGTAGGCCTGGCTGGCCAGCTTGGCGTAGACGTCGCCCAGGTTCTCATGGGCGGTGGCGTAGCTGGGATTGGTGCGGATGGCCATCTCGAGCGCCGCGCGCGCCTTGTCGAACTGGCTCTGGCCCGCGTACAGCACGGCCAGGTTGTTGTACGGCTCCGGCAGCTCCGGATAGTCTTCCGTCAGCTTGTTGAAGGTGGAGATGGCGTCGGCCGGCTTGCCCGCTTCGGTCTGGATCACACCCTTGAGGAAGCGCATCTGCGGATCGCGCGGCTTGGCTGCAAGGTACTGGTCAGCTTTGGCCAGCGCTTCCGAATGCTTGCCCGAGCGCAGCAGCTGGTTGACGTCACTGTATTCATCGGCCCAGGCGGCGGAGGCCAGGAGGGCAGCTGTCAATGCCAGCAGGCGAAGGGTTTTCGGAAGCGCATTGGAAGCGTGCGTCATTAATGCCTCGTGTGGATCGTACGCGTGGATTCGTGCCCACCGGGGGGCTATATACTGCGTCGGATTGTAGCCGAGGGGTTCCGCGCGGACATCCCGGCAATCCGCCAACAAGAGCAAAATCGGGACCCCCCGCACGCCGATGTTCCATCGCCAGTGACGTGGAGCCGAACCACCCATGAGCCTGCGCATCTACAACACGCTCTCGCGTGCCCTGGAGGATTTTTCCCCGCTCGAAGCGGGGCACGTGCGCATGTACGTGTGCGGCATCACGGTGTACGACCTGTGCCACGTGGGCCACGCCCGCTCGATGCTGGCCTTCGACGTGGCGCAGCGCTGGCTGCGGCAATCGGGCTATCGCGTGACATATGTCCGCAACATCACCGACATCGACGACAAGATCATCCGCCGCGCCGTCGAGAACGGTGAGACCATCCGCGGCCTGACCACCCGCATGATCGCCGAGATGTACAAGGACACCGATGCGCTGGGCATCGAGCGGCCCGACCACGACCCGCGCGCCACCGACTACGTGCCGCAGATGCTGGACATCGTCGGCGCGCTGGAGCGCAAGCAGCTGGCCTATCGCTCGGACAGCGGCGACGTCAACTACGCGGTGCGCAGGTTCCCCGGCTACGGCAAGCTCTCGGGCAAGTCGCTGGACGAACTGCACGCCGGCGAGCGCGTTGCGGTGCTTGACGGCAAGCAGGACCCGCTGGACTTCGTGCTGTGGAAGGCCGCCAAGGAGAGCGAGCCGGAAGGCGCCAAGTGGGACAGCCCGTTCGGCCGCGGCCGGCCCGGCTGGCACATCGAATGCTCGGCGATGGCGCGCGCGCTGCTGGGCGAGACCTTCGACATCCACGGCGGCGGCGCCGACCTGCAGTTCCCGCACCACGAGAACGAGATCGCCCAGAGCGAGGGCGCCAGCGGCAAGCAGCTGGCGCGCTACTGGATGCACAACGGCTTCCTGAACATCGACAACGAGAAGATGTCCAAGTCGCTGGGCAACTTCTTCACCATCCGCGACGTGCTGCAGAAGGTGGACGCCGAGACGCTGCGCTTTTTCTTCGTGCGTGCGCATTACCGCAGCGCCATCAACTACAGCGACGTGCACCTGGACGACGCGCGCGGCGCGCTCAAGCGGCTGTACACCGCGCTGCACCTGGTGCCGGCGGCAGCACCGGTTGCAGTCGACTGGGCGCAGCCGGTCGCGGCGCGCTTCAAGGCGGCGATGGACAACGACTTCGCCACCCCGGAAGCGGTGGCGGTGCTGTTCGAGCTGGCGGCGGAGGTCAACCGCACCCGTTCGGCCGAGGCCGCCGGCCTGCTCAAGGCGCTGGGCGGCAGCCTGGGCATCCTGCAGGGCGAGCCGGAGCGCTTCCTGCAGGCCGGCTCGACGCTGGACGAAGCGGCGATCCTGGAGCTGATCGGGCAGCGCGCCGCCGCCAAGCAGGCCAAGAACTTCGCCGAGGCCGACCGCATCCGCCAGCAATTGCTGGCGCAGGGCGTGGTGCTCAAGGATTCCGCCGGCGGCACCACCTGGGAGGCGGCGCAGTGAGCCCCTCGCCCCTGGTGCTGGCGACGCCCGATTACTGGGACGAAGCCTGCCGCCACCTGGCCCGCAAGGACCGCGTGATGAAGCGGCTGATCCCGCAGTTCGGCGACGCCTGCCTGCAGTCGCGCGGAGATGCCTTCACCACGCTGGCCCGCAGCATCGTCGGCCAGCAGATCTCGGTGAAGGCGGCGCAGACCGTGTGGGACCGCTTCGCCAAGCTGCCGCGCCGCATGACCGCCGGCAACGTGCTCAAGCTGAAGGTGGACGACATGCAGGCGGCCGGCCTGTCGGCGCGCAAGATCGAATACCTGGTGGACCTGGCGCTGCATTTCGATTCGGGCGCGGTGCATGCGAATGCCTGGCCCGAAATGACCGACGACGACATCATCGCGGAGCTGGTCGGGATCCGCGGCATCGGCCGCTGGACCGCCGAGATGTTCCTGATCTTCTACCTGATGCGGCCCAACGTGCTGCCGCTGGACGACGTCGGCCTGATCAACGGCATCAGCGTCAACTACTTCTCGGGCGAGTCGGTCAGCCGCAGCGACGCCCGCGAAGTGGCTGCCGCCTGGGCCCCCTATTGCAGCGTTGCGACTTGGTATATTTGGCGCTCGCTGGACCCGCTCCCGGTCGGATACTGAGCCTGACGCTCCCATAACAAGCAAGGAGACCCACCTTGGCCAAGAAGACCTTTCTCGATTTCGAGCAGCCGATTGCCGAACTCGAGGGCAAGATCGAGGAACTGCGCTACGTCCAGACCGAGTCCGCGGTCGACATCTCCGAGGAGATCGACCAGCTCAGCAAAAAGAGCCAGCAGCTGACCAAGGACATCTACAGCGACCTGACGCCCTGGCAGATCACCAAGATCGCCCGCCATCCTGAGCGTCCCTACACGCTGGATTACGTCAACGAGATCTTCACCGACTTCATCGAGCTGCACGGCGACCGCCATTTCTCCGACGACCTGTCGATCATCGGCGGACTGGCCCGCTTCAACGGCAATGCCTGCATGGTGCTGGGCCACCAGAAGGGCAGGGACACCAAGGAACGCGGCCTGCGCAACTTCGGCATGACCCGGCCCGAGGGCTACCGCAAGGCGCTGCGGCTGATGAAGACGGCCGAGAAGTTCAAGCTGCCGGTCTTCACCTTCGTCGACACGCCGGGCGCCTACCCCGGCATCGACGCCGAGGAGCGCGGCCAGTCCGAGGCGATCGGCCGCAACATCTACGAGATGGCGCAGCTCGAAGTGCCGATCATCACCACGGTGATCGGGGAGGGCGGCTCCGGCGGCGCGCTGGCGATCTCGGTGGCCGACCAGGTGCTGATGCTGCAGTACTCGATCTACTCGGTGATCAGCCCCGAAGGCTGCGCGTCGATCCTGTGGAAGACCTCGGACAAGGCGCAGGAAGCGGCCGACGCGATGGGCATCACGGCCCATCGACTGAAGGCGCTGGGCCTGATCGACAAGATCGTCAACGAACCGGTGGGCGGCGCCCACCGCGACCCGCGCCAGATGGGCGCGTTCCTCAAGCGGGCTCTGAACGACGCCTGGCGTCAGCTGAGCGACCTGAAGGTGCGCGAGCTGCTGGACCGGCGCTACGAGCGGCTGCAAAGCTACGGCCGCTACACCGACACCAAGGCCGACGCCCGCTAGGGCGGCAGGGACGGCGCGCAATGGCCCGCTTGTCCGCCGACGAGGTTGCCCGCTACCGCGAGCGGGGCTATGTCGTGCCCGCCTATCGGCTCGATCCCGCCTGGGTGCGCCGCATGCAGCAGGCGCTCGACGCGCTGATCGCCGCCAATCCGGGTGTGCGCCCCGAGAAGCTGGTGAGCGCCCATATCGCGGGCCAGAACGACGAAGGCGTGCGCGGGGTGAGCGACTTCCTCGCGCTGGCCATGCATCCGGACATCGTCGACCTGGTGGAGCAGGCGATCGGCCCCGACGTGATCCTGTGGGGCTGCCACGTGTTCTGCAAGCCGGCGCAGGAGGGCTACGAGACGCCATGGCACCAGGACGGCCACTACTGGCCGATCCGGCCGCTGGCCAACTGCACCGTCTGGGTGGCGCTGGAGCCGAGCACGCGCGACAACGGCTGCCTGCGGGTGATCCCCGGCTCCCATGCGGCGAAGCAGCTGCATCCGCACCTGCATGAGGACCGCACCGACCTGACGCTGAACCAGCGCATGGCCGACGGCGCCTTCGACGAGAAGGATGCGGTGGACATCGAGCTGGAACCCGGCCAGATGTCGATGCACGACATCTACATGATCCACGGCGCGCAGGCCAACCGCTCCGGGCTGCGCCGCACCGGTGTCGCGCTGCGCTACATGCCCGGCAGCTCGCTGTTCGACCGCAGCCTGAAGCCGGCGGACGGCCAGACCGGCGTGCCGGTGAGCTTCGCGACGCGGCCGCTGTGGCTGCTGCGCGGCGTGGACCGCACCGGCCGCAACGACTTCGACGTGGGGCATCGTGGCCGCTAGCGGCCTGCCTTCGACCGTCACCGGCGCGATCGCATCCTTTTCTCCCGCGCTGCCGCTGGCGGTGGCCTACAGCGGCGGCGCCGATTCGACGGCACTGCTGGTGGCCTGTGCGCGGAAGTGGCCCGGGCAGGTGCGGGCAGTCCATGTGCACCACGGGCTGCAGGCCGCGGCGGATTCGTTCGAGCAGCATTGCGCCGCGGCCTGCCGGCAACTGGGCGTGCCGCTGGCGGTGCGGCGCGTCGATGCCCGCCATGCACCGGGCCAGAGTCCGGAAGACGCCGCCCGCCGCAGCCGCTACGCCGCGCTGACCGCGGCGCTGCAACAGGAGTGGGGCGGCGCGGTGAAGGACATCGCGCTGGCGCAGCATGCGGACGACCAGGTCGAGACCATGCTGCTGGCCCTGTCGCGCGGCGCCGGCCTGCCCGGGCTGGCGGCGATGCCGGCACGCTGGCAACGCGACGGCATCACCTGGCACCGGCCCTTGCTGAAAGTGCCCGGACCGGCGATCCGGCAATGGCTGGCGGACGAAAAGATCGCATGGATCGAGGACCCGACCAACGCCGACGACGCCTTCACCCGCAACCGCATCCGCGCCCGGCTGCTGCCCGCGCTGGAACAGGCGTTCCCGCAGTTCCGCGAGACCTTCGCCCGCAGCGCCGGCCACGCCGCGCAGGCGCAGCAGGTGCTGGACGAGATCGCGCGACAGGACCTGGAACGCACCGGCACCCCGCCCGCCATCAAACAGCTGCAGACGCTGTCCACCGCCCGCCAGGCCAACGCCCTGCGCCTGTGGCTCAGGCGCGAGCACCAGGCCAGCGCCAGCGCGGCGCAGCTCGCGGAATTGCTGGACCAGGTGGCGGCCTGTACCACGCGCGGCCACGCCATCCGGATCAAGGTGGGCCACGGCTTTGTGCAGCGGCAGGGGGACCGGCTCGCCTGGGCGATGGAGCCTTCCGCGACGTTGTAAGCACGGCACAGGTACACACTAAACCCAGCTCGGCAGCAGCGGCTCGCTCCTAGAATCCGTGCGAGGGAGAAGGAACGCATGCACATGCACCGATGCGGCGTCCCGGCCCACAAGGCTGGCGGCGTCTGGGTCCTGATCGCAGGACTGGGTTTGGCAGCGATCGTCGGAGCGGACCGGGCCTGGGCCCAGTCCACGGCGGCACCCGTGGCGGGCCCGGCCGCGCCCAGCGAAGCCATGCAGCGCCAGGCAAACAGTCCGTACCGCTTCATTCTGCAGAACGCCAGCGCGCCGCCGCGCGCCAGGCCCGCGGTTGAAGCGAAGAAGGCGCCAAAGCCCGAGCCAGTGGCTCTGTCCCGGCCGGCGCCCGAGCCCGAGCCCGTCGCGCCGGCCCCGGCGGTCGAGCCGCCGCCGGCGCCGCCGCCTGCTCCCGAACCCGCCCCCGTTGCGGCCATCATCCCGCCCGCGCCCGAACCGATTCCTGCGCTGCGGCACATGGACGTGGTTGCGGTGCGCACCGACGATCCCAGGTTGCCGGCCGCACTGCTGCGTGAGCGCCCTTCGGGCCTGGTGCGGGTCTCGTTCGAGATCCATCCCGACGGCAGCACCGGCAACGTCAAGGTCGTCTCCAGCACCAACCACGCACTCAATCGCGTGTCCGTCGACGCCGTGTCCAACTGGAAATTCATGCCGGTGGACGAGGTGCTCTCCATCGAGACAGAGCTGGCGTACAAGTTCGACTAGGCTGTTCGCCTAGGTATAATCCCCGGGTTCTGCGCGCCGTTCCGCATCCTGCGGGACCTTTCGGTTGCCGCAGCTTTCACTCCCCGTTTCCCAATGGCATTGATCGTTCACAAATACGGCGGCACGTCGATGGGCTCGACCGAGCGCATCCGCAACGTGGCCAAGCGCGTGGCCAAGTGGGCGCGGGCCGGCCACCAGATGGTGGTCGTGCCCAGCGCCATGAGCGGCGAGACCAATCGCCTGCTGGGCCTGGCCAAGGAGCTGGCGCCGCCCAAGGCCAGCGAAGCCGTCGACCGCGAGCTGGACATGCTGGCTTCTACCGGCGAGCAGGCGTCGTCGGCGCTGCTGGCGATCGCCCTGAAGACCGAAGGCATGGAATCGGTCAGCTACGCCGGCTGGCAGCTGCCGATCCGCACCAACAGCGCCTACACGAAGGCGCGCATCGAGTCGATCGACGACAAGCGGGTGCGTGCCGACCTCGAGGCTGGCAAGGTGGTGATCGTCACCGGCTTCCAGGGCGTGGACGAGGACGGCCACATCACGACGCTGGGCCGCGGCGGCAGCGACACGTCCGCGGTGGCGGTGGCGGCGGCGATGAAGGCGGCCGAGTGCCTGATCTACACCGACGTCGACGGCGTCTACACCACCGACCCGCGCGTCGTGCCCGAGGCGCGGCGCCTGAGCACCGTGAGCTTCGAGGAGATGCTGGAGATGGCGTCGCTCGGCTCCAAGGTGCTGCAGATCCGCTCGGTGGAATTCGCCGGCAAGTACAAGGTGCCGCTGCGCGTGCTGTCCAGCTTCACGCCCTGGGACATCGACCTGGCCGAGGAAGCCAAATCCGGCACCCTGATCACTTTTGAGGAAGACGAACAAATGGAATCCGCCGTCGTTTCCGGCATCGCGTTCAACCGCGACGAGGCCAAGATCTCGATCCTGGGCGTGCCCGACAAGCCCGGCATCGCCTACAACATCCTGGGCGCCGTGGCCGAGGCCAACATCGAAGTGGACGTGATCATCCAGAACATCGCCCGCGACGGCAAGACGGACTTCAGCTTCACGGTGCACCGCAACGACTACGCCCGCACGGTGGACCTGCTCAAGGCCAAGGTGCTGCCCGAGCTGGGCACGGACCGCATCGAGGGCGACACCCGCATCTGCAAGGTCAGCATCGTGGGCATCGGCATGCGCAGCCACGTCGGCATCGCCGCCAAGATGTTCCGCGCGCTGTCGGAAGAGGGCATCAACATCCAGATGATCTCCACCAGCGAGATCAAGACCTCGGTGGTGATCGACGAGAAGTACATGGAGCTGGCGGTGCGGGCCCTGCACCGGGCGTTCGACCTGGACCAGCCGGCCGCGGCCTGACCCACGACCCGTTCGGGCTGAGCCTGTCGAAGCCTGGCGCCTCCGTTCGGGCTGCTGTCGAAGCCTGGCGCCTCCGTTCGGGCTGAACCTGTCGAAGCCTGGCCCCTCCGTTCGGGCTGAGCCTGTCGAAGCGCCCAGGGGCCAGCCGGGCCCCCAAGTCGTGAGATAATCGCTCTCGCTGGAAACGTGACCGAGTGGCCGAAGGTGCTCCCCTGCTAAGGGAGTATGGGGTGTAGAGCCCCATCGAGGGTTCGAATCCCTCCGTTTCCGCCAGGGACCCATTTCAGGGCGTCTCTGGACAGCTCAACACACCCCCCGAAAACACGACCGCAATCCGATGGAAGGCCTCAAGCCCTCCGATGCGCTCCGGCCCAGGCGCGAGGAAAACTAGCGCAGGTCGATGCCCGCGAGATGCCCGAGCTGCTGCCAAGGATCGAGGGTTACCCGGGCACGTCCAGATGATGAACCACTGGGCGGACCACCTGGATGCGCTGCGCAAGGCAACACCGAGCGTTGGGTCGGGCCCTTCCGAACGGACGGAAGGGAGGCGAAGAGGCAATGGCTCGCGGAACTGGCGTGTGGCATCGCGGACGTCTAAATGAGCCGGAGCGCGCGGAACCCCAGGTGAGAGTTGAGGATGAATTTGTTCAACTCGCCGCGATGCGCTTGCTCAGGAGAATGCCTGGCTACTCAGCTCAGTTCAATGTGCATCTCAAGGATGTGGAGATCGACAGCATTCTGAGTCCGGATGACTCGGGTCTACGTGTATGACACGGCAGGCCGGATCACCGGCATCACCCAGGGCCCGTGGGCCAGCCGCGCGGCGGCAGGCGAGCAGGCGTACACCACGCCGGTGAGCTGGGCGCCTGGCTACGACAGCCGCAACCGCCTTACCAGCCTGGCACGCGACGGCGCCTCCCGCCGCTACACGTACGACGCCAATTCCAACCGCCTCGCTGCGGTCGACAGCGCAACCAGCGACATCGACCTGGACGGCGTGCTGGATGCCGGGGACTTCACCCAGTCCACCAGCCAGACCTTGAATGTGGAGGCGGCCAGCAACAGGCTGCTGGGCCTGGCGCAGACGGTTGAGCCCTACCCGGGCTGTGGCTGCGCTCCCCGACGTCCAGGTCTGGAAGGAGCCGACCTGCGGGTGCCGCATGGATGCGTCGGCGTATGGCGGCAGATGAACACGTACAACGTGATGCTGGTGGCCAGGGACGGCAGTGCCACCGTGGTCCACGAGCCTCCCGTGGTTATACGGGTGCCGGGGACCGCGTCGGACACCGGGTATCCGGTGAGCTGCCGCCCGCGGCAGGCCGCCAGCATTTTCGCGGGATGGGCGCGCCCATCGATTGCTGAGGTGGGGTCGTCGCCGGAGAGCGCGCGACTGCCGGGTTCGTCTTGCTTCCTTGCCTCCTTCCTTCGCGTGCGGGCGCTCATGTGACCGGCAGCTTGATCTCAATCAAGGAGCGGTGCGTGGCCGCGCCTAGCATGCCTGCATCGGGTGCATCTCTGGCCGCGACGTGTTCCGGTGAAGCACGCCTTGCTCAACCGGGCGTCCAGAGAAATCCTGGTCGACGGGCGCATCTGGCGTTCCCCTCGTACGCGCGACTCACTTCTGTCTTGCTGGTGTCTTTTCGGGAGTCTCAAATGTCCAGGAATTGCATGTTTCCCCGCACCGGGATGACCGGTGCGATGGTCTTGACGCTGCTGCTGGCGGCCGGGTGCGGCGGCGGTGGCAGCAGCAGCGATGCCCCCGGCCCCGCTGGGACCGGCACCATCAGCGGGGTCGTCACCAAGGGTCCCGTCGGCAACGCCACAGTCACTGCCTATGGCGTTTCCGACGGCCAGAGCCGCGCCCAGATCGGGATGGCGACCACCGACGCCGGCGGGAGCTTCACGATGTCCATCGGTACCTACGGCGGGCCTGTGATGGTGCAGGCGAGCGGGGGCAGCTACAGGGACGAAGCCACGGGCCTGTCCATGGGGATGGCATCGGGGGATGTGATGAGCGCGATGGTGCCTGGCGTTGTTGCGGGTGCCGGCAGCAACGGTGTCCAGGTGACGCCCGTGACCGCCATGGCACAGGCGATGGCGCAGCAGATGCCCGGGGGCATGACGGCAGCCAACATGGCCAGCGCAAACGTTGCCATGGGGAACTATTTCTTGGTGAGCGACATCCTGCACATTCAGCCGATGAATCCGCTCAGCCCCGGCGCCGGCGCCGCCGCAAGTCAGGACGCGCGCAACTATGGCATGACGCTGGCGGCCATGTCGCAGTACGCCAGGACCCTCAACATGCCGGTCTCTTCAGCGCTGATCACGGCCATGATGAACGATGCTTCAGACGGCATGATGGATGGAAAGAGGGGTGGTGCGCAGATCACAATGACGATGGGCGCAATGATGGGACCCAGCATGATGGCCCCGGACTCCGCGACCAGCGGGCTGGCAGCTGCGATGACGGCGTTCATGAATTCCAGCGCCAATGTCTCGGGCGTGACGCCCGCCGACATGGCGGGACTGATGCAGAAGCTAAGCAGCTCCAGCGGGAAGATCTGAGCACCCGCAGGATGGTTTGCCCGCATGCAGGCACCCGTCGCGTCGCCAGGAGTGTTGACCGCGCGAACCCCGTTTCATTCCTAGTGAATCTAGCAAGATCCGCGGGTAGCCGGGACCTACCCCAATTGCAGCAAAACAGATTGCTTGTTGTTAAGGATGGTCATCAGCGCCGTGTGTCGCGGTGGTCAGCATGTGGCTTCACTGCATGATGGTGGCAGCCAGCGGCTCCACGATCGGGCGCCATTTCGCAAGCTCGGAGACGATGAACTTGCCAAGGGCGTCAGGCGGCCCGCCGATCGGGGTGACGGATAGGGTCTGCAACTGCGCGCGGCCCTCGGTGCTGGCGAGGAAGTCGTTGGTGATCTTGTTGAGCCGTGTGACGATGGCGGGCGCCAGGCCCTTGGGCCCGACCAGGCCATACCAGCCGGTCGCGGTCGCCGGGATGCCGGATTCCAGCAACGTCGGGACGGCCGGCAGGCTGGCGATGCGCTTGGCGCTCAGCACCGCCAGTGCCCTGACCTTGCCGGCCGTGATCTGCTGCAGATAGGTCGGCACGAGGTCGAAACTGAGGTTGACGACGCCGGCGAGAAGGTCGTTGAGCGCACCGGCCGAGCCCTTGTACGGCACGTGGACCATCGTCACGCCTGTCGCACGCTGCACCATCTCGGCGGCCAGATGTCCCATCGATCCGGTGCCGCCGGTGGAGTAGGAGATCTTGCCCGGATTGGCCTTGAGGTAGGCGATCAGCTGGGGCACGGTCCTGGCCGGAAGCGAGGGATGCGCGGCAATCAGCAGGGGAACGTCCGCCAGCAGGGCGATCGGCGTGAAATCGGTCACGGGATTGAACGGAGTGTTCTTGTACAGGAGCTTGTTCAACGAGAGAGGGCCGGTGGTAGACACCATCAAGGTGTAGCCGTCCGCCGCGGCGGATGCCACCGCCGCGGCGCCCACGTTGCCATTGGCCCCGGCCCGGTTGTCGATCACAAAAGCTTGCCCCAGCGCTTCCGCGAACTTGCGCGCCAGCAGCCGCCCCATGAAATCCGCCGAACCCCCCGCCTGGTACGGCACGATCACCTTCACGGGCTGGTTCGGCCAGCCGGCTTCGGCGCGGGCAACACCCGCAACACTCCAGGCAGCCGCCCCGAGGGCGACGCCCGCCAGGCGGTCCAGCGCCTGGCGCCGGTCGATGCGTGGGGATTCCATTGCGTTGTCTCCTGTTGATTTGCCCGGGATGCTAGACACTGCGCGCCGCTCGCGCCATGACAAATCTCGGGGTTTCCGGCCAGCGAAAAGATCGGACCGCGGCCTGTTCGCAGCCGGCCGCTCGCCACGGTCCATGGCCATGGGGCGGGATGCGGCCCGATGAAGCGCCGAGCGTTCCAGCCTGGCGCCGGCGTTCGACGGCGCGAGCGAGCATATCAGCCGGGCCTGACCTGCCGCCTGCGCAATTCCGCTGCGCAGAATTTGGCAACAACGTGCTTGCCCGGGAACGGCCCGTTGAGGCATCTTCGGCCGGCAGGAGCGCAGTTTGCGTTTCACCTCCGGTTGCTCCAAATCCAAGGCCTTCATGCTGTCACGCCGCTATTTCGAGGATTTCAAGGTGGGCGAAATTTGGGAAAGCCCTCCCGTCGTCGTCACTGCCGAAGAAATCGTCGCGTTCGCCCGCGAGTTCGATCCGCAACCCATGCACACCGATGCCGCCAGGGCGGCGGACGGCCCCTTCAAGGCGCTGGTGGCCAGCGGGTGGCACGTCACGGCCATTTCCTGGCGCGAGTTCCACCGCGCAGGGGGATACGGCAGCACGCCGGTGGTCGGCCTGGGCGCGGACGAGTTGCGCTGGCACCGGCCCGTGAAGGCCGGCGATGCGGTCCGGGTGCGCCGCGAGGTCATCGAGCTGCGGCTGTCGGCCTCGAACCCCGCGCAGGGGATCGTCCGCACCCGCGTGTCGATGCGCAATCAGTCGGACGAGGTCGTGATGACGCTGCTGAGCGCGGGCCGGGTGCCGTCGCGGCTGGCAGCCGATGGAGGACACGAATGAGCGTGGTGCTGGAACATGGGGCCGACTTGGGCGCATACATCGGCAGGACGCTGGGCTGCAGCGGCTGGGTCGTCCTGGACCAGGGGAAGATCGACGCGTTCGCGGAGCTGACCGGCGACAACCACTGGATCCACGTCGACGTGGAACGCGCGGCCCGTGAGATGCCCGGGGGCAAGACCATCGCCCACGGCCTTTTCGTCCTCTCGCACATCCCCCGCCTGCAGGCCAGCATCTTCACCATCAGGCAGCGCGGCAAGGGCCTGAACTACGGCAGCAACCGGGTGCGCTTCACGAGTCCGGTGCCGGTGGGATCCCGGGTGCGGCTGCACCAGGCGGTCAAGGCGTGTGTTCGACTGGACGGGGCGACCCGCATCACCTTCGATTGCACGATGGAGATCGACGGGCAGGAAAAGCCCGCGCTCGTGGCCGAAACCATTGTCCAGATCTTCGACAAATGACGATGACCGCCATGGCACCGGACAAGACCGAATTCATCCCCTTCCACGCGACGATTGCCGCCCACGCGGTGGCCGGTGCCGACAGCATCGCGTTCCGGGTCGAGGAGCGCGAGGTCGACTGGCAGACCTTCCATGGGCGGATGGTGCAGGTTGCGCATGCAATGCTCCGCAGTGGTGTCGGCCCGGGCGACCGCGTCGCCATCATCGGGCTTGCCTCGCTGGCCTATCTCGAATGCTTGTTCGGCACCATTGCGGCCCGCGCCTGCGTGGTTCCGCTGCCGGCATCCGCGAGCGCCAGTGCCCTCGAAACGATGCTGCTGGATTGCGGGGCGAAGCTGCTCTTCCTCGATCCGGACACCGGGCCCGCGATCGCGGACATGGCCATGCGCGGTGCTGCCCATGTGGTTCCATTCGGCCACGCGGGCGCCGACGGTGAGGCGTACACGCAGTGGCGCAGCCGCGGGGCCGACAGTGGTTGCGGATTGCCTGCGGCGCAACCGCAGGACCCGTTCAACATCATCTACAGCTCCGGGACGACCGGCGTGCCGAAGGGCATCGTGCATCTGCACGGAATGCGCCGGAACCAGGCGGCTCGCCAGGGATTCGGCTTTTCTTCGACGAGCCGGACATTGCTGTCCACGCCGATGTACTCGAACACGACGATCACGCCCATGCTGGGAACGCTGGCCAATGGCGGCAGCTGCATCCTGATGCGCAAGTTCGACGCCGGCCGCTACCTTGCGCTCGCCTCGGCGCATCGAGCCACCCACACGATGCTTGTGCCGGTGCAGTACAAGCGCATCCTTGCGCACCCGGACTTCGCCGCCTGCGACCTGTCTGCGATGGAGCTCAGCCAGTCCACGGGCGCGCCCATGGACGTGGCTTTGAAGCGCGACATCCTCCAGCGCTGGCCGGGACGCTTCGTGGAAGGCTACGGGCTCACCGAGGGAGGGATCTCCTGCTTTCTCGAACCGCGTCTTCATCCGGACAAGCTCCACACCGTGGGCAGGGCGGCCCATGGCACGGAGGTCTTCCTGGTCGATGAGAGCGGCCAGAGACTGCCGCCCGGCCAGCAGGACGTGGCCGGCGAGGTCGTGGGCCGGTCGCCGTTCATGATGGCGGGCTACCACAACCGGCCCGACGCCGACGCCGAGATCCGCTGGTACGACAGGGAGGGCCGCGTGCACCACCGCACGGGGGACATCGGCCGCTTCGACGCGGACGGCTTCCTGAGCCTGCTCGATCGCAGGAAGGACGTGATCATCTCCGGCGGCAACAACATCTACGCCGCGGACCTCGAAGCCGTCCTGGCGCGGCACCCCGGCGTGCTGGAAGCGGCCGTGATCGGCGTGCCCAGCGCCGACTGGGGGGAAACGCCGCTGGCGCTGGTCCTGGCCCGGCCCGGCGTCAGCATCGATCCGGATGCGTTGCGCGAGTGGGCGAACGCACAGGTGGGCAGGACGCAGCGTCTCAGCGCCGTGGAACTGCGGCAGGAGCTGCCGCGCACCGCCCTGGGCAAGCTGTCCAAGAAGGAGCTGCGCGCGCCGTACTGGCGCTGCGCCGACGAAAGCGCGGCCAAGCCGTGAGCACGCCCAGCGCAAGACCGGTTTGTGTGGTCACGGGGTCCTCGTCCGGGATCGGCGCGGCAACGGCCCTGTGGTTCGCACAGCGGGGCCACGATGTCGTGATCAATTATTCCCGCCACCCGGAGCCTGCGCAGCGGGTCTCGCAGCAATGCCGCGCCAGCGGTGCCGACGTGCTGGTGGTCCAGGCCGACGTGTCCGACAACACGCAGTGCCTGGCGCTGGCCGATGCGGTGCGCGCACGCTGGGGCGGGGCAGACGTCCTGATCAACAGCGCCGGCATCACCACCCGGTTCGCGGACATCAGGGAGCTGGACGCGCTGACGGCGCTGGACTTCGAGGCGACCTACCGCGTGAACGTCATCGGCACCTTCCTGATGTGCCGCGCGCTGGCGCCACTGCTGAAGGAGCGCGCCAACGCCGCCATCGTCAACATCTCCTCGATGGCGGCGCGGATGGGGACCGGCTCGTCGATCGCCTACGCGGCGTCGAAGGGCGCGCTGAACACCTTGACCTTGTGCCTGGCCCGCTCGTTGGCGCCCGACGTCCGGGTCAACGCCATCCTGCCCGGGATGGTCGACAGCGACTGGCTGCGCAAGGGGCTCGGTGCCGAAGCCTTCGAGGCGCGCCGGCAGCGTTACGCGTCCCGTGCCCTGCTGGGCGCGGTGATCGACGTGCAGGACGTCGCGCGGACGGCGTACTGGCTGGCCACCGAGGCAGGCAAGTCCACCGGACAGCTCGTCGAACTGGATGCCGGATTCATGCTCGGTTGAAGCGCCGCGCAACGTATCGGGCGTCCCGCCGCACTTTCATCAGACTGGATCGAACCCCTTGAATACTTCCCGCCCCCTGCTGTTCGACGCCCACGCCCATCTGGTGGCCGATGACCAGGTGCGCTATCCGCGCAACCCCATGCAGCGCCCGGCGGATGCACCTGTTCGCGCGCCCGGGGTCGTTGGCACTGCCGGCGGCCACCACGGGCCCCACCCCGTCAACGAAGTCCCCGATGTGGCGCGGATGCTGCCCTGGATGCGGCAGGCGAACGTGCAGGGCGCCGTGGCGGTGCAAAAACGAATGATCTATCGCCACGACAACAGCTACATCCTGGACGCGTCGGACGCCCATCCGCAGCTGTTCGCTCCCGTCGTGATCCTGGATGGCGAGGATCCGGCCACGCCGGACATGCTGCGCCGCTTGATCGGCGGGCACGGACTGGCGGGACTGCGGCTGTTCGGCGGCCGCGGGTCCGACGGCAGCATGCCGTGGCTCAACTCGCCGCAGGCGCTGAAATGCTGGGACGTGGTCGACCGGGCCGGACTGGTGATGAACCTGGAAGTGCTGGCGCACGGCGGCGGCGGCCCGTCGATCCCCGCGATCTTGGAGCTGTCCGAGCGCTTCGCCGGTGCGCGGATCGTGCTGGACCACCTGCTGGAGCCCGAGATGGAGGAGGGCGCGCAGGATTTCGGGCTGGACGAACGCTACGCGAAGCTCGCAGGCCGCCGGCACCTGTATTTCAAGTTCACGTCGATCAACCTGGACATCTGCGAGGCGGCGGGCCTGCCGGCGAATGCGCTGTTGCGTCGGTCGGTGGACATGTTCGGAGCGGACCGCATCATGTGGGGCTCGGACATCGGCACGTCGTCGGGGACGTACCAGGGCATGGTGCAGCGCATGATCGGCGCCTGCGACCTGCTGACGGGTGCCGAGCAGCGCGCGGTGCTGCACGACACGGGCCGCGCTGTCTTCGTCCGGGGCGGACACGAGGCGCGGACTGCGCCGCGCTAGGAGGCGACGCCATGGCCATCAGCAGCGAGCAAATAGCGGGTGTGACCGCCGACCTGTACGAATGGGCGCTCAGGAAGATCCCGCAAGACACCAAGGCGGCGCTGGCCGCGGCGGCGTCCGTGGAATCCAATGCGACCGGCGCAAAGACGCTGCGCATCATGCTGCACAGCGCGGACGCGGCGCAGGCCGCCGGCAGCCTGGTGTGCTCGGACATCGGCATTCCGGCCTACAGCATCAAGATCGGCACGCGCGTCCGGTTCGACGGGCCGGTGCGGCAGGCCCTGGTCGATGGCCTGGCGCGGGTCGTCGCCCGCAGCAACCCGCCCCTGCTGAAGATGATCACCAACCCGCTGACGCACGAGCGCGGCTACGCCGGCAAGGACATGCCGATGGTCAGCTTCGACCTGATCGACGACGCCGACTACATGGACATCACCTGCTCGCCCAAGGCCCTGGGCACCGGGCGGTGGGAGGCGGCCGAGAATTTCGTCTATCCCACGCTCCAGCAGATCGAGGACTACGTGCTCGATGTCGTGTTGCGTTCCGGCTCGCAGGCCTGCCCGCCGATCGTCGTCGGCGTCGGGATCGGCGGCACCTTCGATCACGCGGCCCGCATTGCCAAGGAGGCGGTGATGCGGCCGTTCGGGGTTCAGAACCCGGAGCCGATCCTTGCCGCCATGGAGCAGCGCCTGCTGGCCGCCATCAACACGCTCGGCTTCGGTCCGATGGGGACCGGGGGCGACACCACGGCCATGGCGGTCCACGCCAATTACTCGTCCTCCCACGGCTTCGTGCCGGTCGCGGTCAGCCTGAACTGCTGGATCAACCGCCGTACGCGCGCGCGCATCCACGGCGACGGCCGGGTGGAGCGGATCGAATGAAGAAGCTCCGGCTGCCGCTCGCGCGGGCCGACGTCGACGGCCTCGAGCTCGGCGAGATGGTCCTGGTGAGCGGCCGGGTGACGATGTCCATCGGGTTGCCGACGCACCAGCGGATGGTCGACCTGATCGATGCCGGCGAGCCGCTTCCGGTGGACCTCAGGGACGGTGCCTTTCTGCACCTGAGTTGCTTCAACCGGGAGCGCGAGGACGGGACCGGACACGAGGCGCTCTATCTGAACCCCACCACCAGCAGCCGCTACAACGCCTTCATGCCGCGGCTGATCGAAGGCTGCGGCCTGCGCCTGGTCGGTGGCAAGGCCGGCCTGGACGATGCCAGCGTGCAGGCAATGCGGCGCCAGGGCTGCGTGTACCTCGCGTTCCTGGGCGGCGGTTGCACGCTGCTCTCGCGCAGCATCCGGCGGGTGGCTTCGGTGCACTGGCCGGAATACATCGCGCAATTCCGGCTGCTCACGCTGGAACTGAGCGACCTGGGGCCGGGGACGGTCGCGATCGACGCCCACGGCAACAGCCTCTACGGCAGCCTGAGGCAGCAGGCGCAGGAGCGGATCGATCAGGCACGCCGTGCGAGGGAGACACCGGGCTGAGGAGGCCGCGCGCGTCCAACGGACCGGGGCCTCACGGGGACGATTTCAGGGTCCGGTCGCGCGCGACCTCCTGCACCAGGGGCCGGCCGGCCACCCACCGGCGCAGGTTGTCCAGGAACATGTGGACGCAGCGATCGCCGTACTGCGCCGTCGAGCCGGCGTTGTGCGGCGACACCAGCACGTTCGGAAGATCCCAGAACGGCGAATCGGACGCCAGTGGCTCCTGCTCGAACACGTCCAGGTGCGCGCCCGCGATCTGCCCGGACGCCAGCGCGTCGAGCAGGGCCTGCTCGTCCAGCACGCCGCCACGTCCGACGTTGACGACAAACGAGCCGCGGGGCATCGCCGCCAGCACGCTGGCGTTGACCAGGCGGCGGGTGGCCTCGGTCAACGGGCACGCCATCACGAGCCATTGCGCGCTGCCCGCCAGCGCCGGCAGCCGGGCATACCCGTGAATTCCCTGCCCGGCGTCGCCAGGCTGCGGCGAGTGGCGCAGCTTGTGCACGGTCAGCCCAAGCGCCTCCAGGGAGCGGGCGATGCTGCGACCGATCGGGCCGTACCCGACCACGATCGCCGTCTGCCCCGCGAGGTCGCCCGGCGCGTCGGCGCCACGCAACGGCGTCCACCGGTGTTCGCGCTGCGCATGGATCCACTTCAGCGCGCCGCGGGCCAGTACCATCACGCCCATGACGGCGGTGTGGGCCACGGCCTCGGCATTGGCGCCGGAGGAATTGGTCAGGCGCACGCCGCGCCGCAGCATCTCCTGGAAGATCGGCCGGTCCACGCCGGCCGTCGGCACATGGAGCCACTGAAGGCCGGAGGCGGCGCGCAACTGGTCGCAGAAGAAGCGCATCTGCGGTGTGAGGACCGTCTTGGTCGACTGGTCGATCACATCCAGCGACAGCAGCGCAATGTCGACTTCGGCCAATTGCTGCGAGGTCAGCGGGCTTTCCGGGTCGCTGACGAACAGGCGCAGCCCGTCACCGGCGGCGGCCTGCAGCGGGTCGCCGAACTCGCGCCGGATGCGGGAAGAGATGAGCAGGGTGGGCATTTGCTTTGATTCTGCTGCGGCCCTGGCGCATTTCGGCGCAGGCCCATTCCGGCCCGCGAAATGTGGAAGTTTTGTCGCTTCTCCTTCTGGTGCCGACGTTATCGTCGCGCCATGAGCAGCAACAATGATCTCTTCCGCGACCGCTTGAGGCGCGGCGACACGCTGGTGGGCAGCTTCGTCAAGACGCCCACCCTGCACGCCACCGAGATCCTGGCGCAGGTGGGCTACGACTTCGTGGTGATCGACGCCGAGCACGCTCCCCTGGACCGCTCGCACATCGACGTCATGCTGTACGCCGCGCGCGCCGGTGGCATCGCCGGCCTGGTGCGCGTGCCGGCGATCTCCGACATCCTCTCCGCGCTCGATTGCGGGGCCGTGGGGGTGCTGGTCCCGCATGTCGATTCGCCCGAGCGCGCGCGCGAAGCGGCGGCGGCCAGCCGGTACCGCAATGGCAGGCGCGGTTACTCCGGCGCCACCCGCTCGAGCAATTACGGTGGCGGCTCGGTCTGGTCCAACGTGGACGCGCAGGATGCGCAGACCACCGTGATCGCCATGATCGAGGACCCGCAGGCGGTGGAGCAGATCGAGGCCATCGCCGCCGTGGACGGAATCGATGCCTTCTTCATCGGTCGGGGCGACCTGACCGTGGCCTATGGCGCGGGCAGGGCCGACGACCCGGTGATCGTGGACGCGGTCCGGCGCATCAGCGACGCGGGGCGCGCCGCCGGCAAGGCGGTCGTCGTGATGGTCAACGGCCCGGAGGAGGCCGCGGGATTCGAGGCGATGGGGGCCAGCGCCTTCATCGTCTCCACCGACCAGGGGCTGCTGCGCCGCGCTGCGACCGCGGCGCTGGCCGGCCTGAAGGCGCTGTCGCCGGTCAGGCGGCCTGGAGTTCCCTGAGCCGGCCGCCGATCTCTGCCGCGACGCCCTGAAGTTCGGCGAGGTAGCGCTCCACCGCCTGCTGCGGCTTGAGCGTGGACGAGAAGAAGGTCAGGCCCAGGGAGGCCGTCACGCCATGGCTGTCGAACACCGGCACCGCCAGCGTGTTCGATGCGGGCATGACCTGGGGCTTGCGCAGCGCGCAGCCGGCCTCGCGCACCTCGGCCAGGACGCGTCGAAACTCCATCGGGTCCCGGGCACCTTCGTCCTCGGGCGCGTTCGACTGGGCCAGCGCTGCGAGCAGCGTGTCCTGCTGCTCGGGCGAGCAGAACGCCAGGTAGGCGCGGCCGGTGGCCCGGCTGACCAGGCTCAGCCGCACGTCGATCGTGGAGTGCTTGAGGGCCAGCGGTGACAGCGGGATCGTGCTGTAGCGCACCACCATCGCATGGTGGTCCAGCACGGCGATGGCCGCCGGCCACTTCACCCGCAAGGTCAGGGCGTCCATCAGCGGCGCCGCCGCCTCGACGATCATCGGTTCGCTGTGGTAGCCGCAGCTGAGTGAACGCACGCCGGAAGTGAGGTAGTACGCGCCGTGCTGGGGGGCGTGCTTGACGATGCCGTGGCCCTCGAATGTCTGCAGCATGCGCACAATCGTGGGCTTGGGAATCCGCGTCTGCTCGAACAGCATGTCGAGCGTGGATACCGCCTGCCGGTTGAGCGCCTGCAGCAGTTCCAGCGCGCGCACGACCGAGCGAACCGGGGGAGAGGAACTCACTGCACGCCTTTCATGGGGCGATCCTAACCCAGGCGTGCGCAGGAGGCGCCCGGACGGATGGCCAAGTTCCGTCTGCCGGAATCTTCCGCATCGCGCGTGGCGGCGAGGCCTCCGAAGCCCTATATTTTCCCTGGCAGCAATCAACCGGCCAAAGGCTCGACCACACAGTGATTCATATCGATCAAGCCAGCCCGGGGACGGCGCCGTTGGCCGACGCGCCGGTGGTGGATGCCCATGCGCACGCCTTCACCCTGGACATGCCGTTGTCGCCCACCGCCTGGCATGCGCCGCCGGCCGCGGCGCCGATCGAGCAGTACCTCGCCGCCCTCGACGCCAATGGCGTGACGTTCGGCGTGCTCGCGGGCGCGACGCTGTTCGGGACGTACAACGACTATGCGATCGAAGCCTGCCGCCGGCACCGGCGGCTGCGCACCACGGTCATTCTCGAACCCGACACGAGCCAGCGCGAGATGCGGGCCATGGCAGCGGATGGCGTGATCGGCGTGCGCCTGCAGTGGCGCCATGTGCGGGAGGTGCCGGACCTGAAATCGGGCGCTTATCGCGTGTTCCTGCGCCGCATCGCCGACCTGGGCTGGCAGGTGCACCTGCACGACGACAGCGACCGCCTGCCGCCCTACCTGGACGCCCTCGAGGCGGCCGGCGTCACCGTGGTGGTGGAGCACTTCGGCCGGCCGAACCCGGACACCGGCGGCACCGCCTGTCCCGGGTTCCAGCGGGTGCTGCGCTCCGTCGAAACCGGTCGCACCTGGGTCAAGCTGGCGTCGGCATTCAGGCTCGCATCGGCGCAGCTGGCGCGCGATGCGGCGGCCGAACTGCTGCGGCACGCCGGCCCCGAGCGCCTGGTGTGGGGCAGCGACTGGCCATTCGCCGCCTTCGAATCGAGCATCGGCTACCGGCAGACGCTGGACACCCTGCAGGACCTGGTGCCGGATCCGGCGGCGCGCCGGCGTATCACCTGCGAAACCCCCCTGAAACTCTTTTTCGCCTGAGATGAACAACCAGGAACTGCTGGCGCTGCGCTACCAGCTCGAAGTCCTCGCCATCGATTTCTGGCACGACGTCGATGCCAACGGCGGGCGCAACGCGGCCAGCTACTACGTGGAGGATGCGCTTTTCGCCACGAGCATCCGCGAATACCGGGGCCGCACGGCGATCCACGAGTTCTACAACCGCCGCGAGCGGCGCGGCGCGCGGGTTTCGCTGCACCTGGTGCAGAACTTCCGCATCGAGCCGCAGGGCGCCGATCGCGTGCGCTGCGAATACGTCATGAGCCTGTTCGCGGCCGACGGCGAGCCGCCGCTCCCCTCCCGGCCGGCGATCATGATCGCGATCGCCGAGGAACTCGCGGTGCGTCAGCCCGATGGCCGCTGGCTGTACCAATCGAGGCGGCTGAAGCCGCTGTTTCGCGACGACACGCCCACCACGGGCTGAACCAGGACTCCTCATGAAGAACATGCTCGCGCGCGGCGCACAACCGCGGCGCCGGACGGTCTGTCTCGCCCTGGCATCCGGCGTTCTGGCCGGTTGCGCGGGCCGCACGCCCGTGCAGTCCGCGCCGCCCCTGCGCGTGTACGGCAACCTGTCGACGCTGGAACTCGCTCCGGTGCTGCTGGCCGCCAGCCGTGCCCTTCCCGACCCGATTCGCGTGCAGCAGGGCGGCATCAGCAGCCTGTATGGGCTGGACGGCGACCTGCCCAACCTGGTGGCCCGCGGGGAGTCGGACCTGGCGACCAACTCGGAGACGCAGGCACTGCGCTATTCGGTGGCGCATCCCGACCTGCGCCTCATCCTGACCGTCTCCGAGGGGCTATACCGCATCGTCGCGCGCCGCTCCGCCGGCATCGCGCAACTCGCCGACCTGCGCGGCAAGCGGGTCGGGACCATGCCGCGGACTTCGTCGGCGTACTACCTGGACCGCACTCTGCGATCCGTGGGCCTGACGCAGTCGGACGTGAATGTCGTGCCCTTCGTGGCCGGATCGGCGGTGCCGCTCTCGCGCATGAGCGAGGCGTTCAGGAGAGGCGAACTCGATGCCGCCACGATCTGGGAGCCGGAGCTGCAGCGGGCCCAGGATGCGCTGGGCGCCGACGCGATCGAGTTCCACGACCCACTGGGCTACCGCGAGCAGTTCAGCCTGTTCAGCACCGAGGCGAAGCTGCAGGACCCGTCGCTGCGTCCGCGAATCGTTGCGTACGTGCGCGCCATCATCGACGCTTCGGCACAGATCCGGCGCGACCCGCGCAGCGCGTGGGCGCTGGTGGCCGACGCGACGCGGCAGCATCCGCAGATCATCGAGCGCTCCTGGCGGCACCACAGCTACCCGGCGGCGCTGGCGCCCGACCTGCTGGACACCATGGTGCAAGAGGAGGTGTGGGTCGCCGCGGAGACGGGGCGCGTCCCTCGCGGCCGCCGTGAACTCGCAAGCCTGATCGACGCCAGCCTGCTGCGAGAGGCGCTGCGCGCCGCGTCGCCGGCGGCCGATTCCGGTGCGTGGAAAGCCGCAATCCATTCGTTGACCCGGTCGTTGCGCCGCTCCTAGACTGCACGCCAGCATGTTCATCGATCCGCAAACGACACCCGGCTTCAAGAGGTCCATCTTCAACGCGATCGTCGCGCCGCGCCCGATCGGCTGGATCAGCTCGATGGGCGCCGACGGAAGCGTCAACCTCGCCCCGTTCTCCCAGTTCAATCTGGTCTCCACTGCGCCGCCGGTGGTCATGTTCGCATGCAACACGCCGCCGGACCGTGCAGAGAAGGACACCATCGCGAACGTGCGCGCCACAGGGGAATTCGTTGTCAACCTGGTGTCCTGGGAGCTGCGCGAGGCGATGAACACGACCTCGGCGCCGGTTCCCAGGGGCAGCGACGAGTTCGAGCTGGCGCGCATCGAGAAGGCCGCGAGCGTGAAGGTGCGCGCGCCGCGGGTGGCCGCGTCGCCGGCCAGTCTGGAATGTCGCGTGCTGCGCATCATTGAGATTGCCCCGGAGTTCCCGGGCGAGACCCGCAGCACGGTGGTGATGGGCCGCGTGCTGGGCCTGCATGTCGGCGAGGGTTTCCTCGACAGCGACGGCCGCTTCGATACCGTCAAGGCGCAACCCATCACCCGGCTGGGCGGCAGCTATTACGCCGCCCTTGGAACGGTGATCGAGATGCCGGCACCGTTCACCCGCGCCAGCTAGGCAGCAGTTCCTTTCACCCCCCGGCGTTCTCATGCACTCCCGTGCAGGGCAGCGCTTTGCCCGTCAAAAAAGAGGAGACACCATGACAGCACGATATATTCCCAAGCGCGCGGCACTCGCATGCGCCGCCCTGGTCGCCACCGGGACGGCATGGGCCCAGAGCAGCGGCAGCTCGGTCAACCTGTACGGCGTGCTGGACGCCTGCGTGGTCTCCAACAAGTCGGCAACGGGTGCGCCGGTGCAGATCAACGGCGGCGGCTGCTACTACGGCTCGCGCCTTGGCTTCCGCGGCAATGAAGACCTGGGCGGCGGCATGCGCGCCTATTTCCAGCTGGAAACCGGCTTCGCGGCCGACAACGGGACGCTGGCACAGGGCGGCCGCCTGTTCGGGCGCAAGTCGATCGTCGGCCTCGCAGGAGGCCTTGGCGCGGTAGAAATCGGCCGCGAATATGCGCCTGCCTTCTACCTGCTGACCTCCATCGATCCGATGCAGCTGGGCATCGGATCGGCGCTGGCCACCATCTGGTCCGGCTCGCCGGGCACTGGAGCCGGCCGCACCGACAACTCGATCAACTACCAGTCGCCTGACCTCGGCGGATTCGCCGTACGCGTCCAGGCGGCGCTCGGCGAGCAGGCCGCGCCGCTGGCCGCCCGCGGCGGCGACAGCAAGGGCGCCAGCCTGACCTACCGCAACAAGCAGCTGTATGCGGCGGTGTCCTATGAGAGCATCGCCAATCCGACCGGCACGGCCGACGACCGGGCGACCACCATCGGCGCGAAGTACGACTTCGGCAGCTTCTCGCTGTCCGCCATCGCACAGTCAGGAGCGTGGCAAGGCACGCGGCCCGAGTCCGCGCCTTCCAGCGCCACCAGCATCTACAGCCGGCGCTTCAACAGCTACCTGGTCGGTGGCAGCGTCAGGCTCGGCGGCGACACGCTGAACGCAACTTACAAGCGATACGACGACCGGACCGCCGCCAATTTCGATGCGACCGTGCTCAGTGCCGTCTACATCCACCCGTTGTCCAAGCGCACGCAGCTTTATGGCGGGATCTCGCACCTGAAGAATGCGCGTGCGTCCAGCTACGGCGCTTCCGATGGCAATGGCGGATACAGCGGTGTCGCGGCCGGCGGCAGCTCGCGCATCATCGACCTGGGCATCACCCACTTCTTCTGAGGACCACGACGATGGCGACTTCAACTCCCCACGTGCGCGAACGCGGCTTTGCCGACTTCTCTGCCGCTCCCCCGGAGACGGCCGGCGGGCACCGGCGCTGGCTGGCGGGTGCGCATAACTTCTGGCTGGAGTGGATCGAGTTCGGCGAAGGCGGCACCGCGCCGACCTTCGAGAGCGACTTCGAGACGATCCTGCTCGCGCCCCGCGGCGCATTGCACCTCAGCCCCGCCGACGCCGCTGTGCACGCCACGGACATCCTGCCCCATTGCGCATGCATCGTGCCGGCCGGCAGATACGCGGTGATCGGGGATGCTGGTGCTGCATGCGTGCTGATCGCTTCCCAGCGCGGCGACATCGGCGGTCGCCGGGTGCTGGGCGCGCAGTCCGCCGCCACCGGCGCCGATCCGCGCGTGCTGCCGACCGGCCGGCCGTACCGGCGGACCGTCTCGGCCGGCCAGATCCGGGTCATGGACATCGATGCCATCATGGCGTCGCGTGACAAGCCCCGGCTCAAGATGCTTCAGACCGAGACGCTGAGCATCAACATCGTGGAATACCGGGGCGCGCGCGACCGGGCTGCGCTCAGCCCGCACGCCCATTCCGAATTCGAGCAGGGCTCGCTCGCCATCACCGGCGAGTTCGTGCACCACTTGCGGGTTCCATGGTCCGGCGACGCCGGCCAATGGCGCGACGACGAGCACCTGACAGCGCATTCGCCCTCGCTGCTGGTGGTTCCTGTGGAGATGATCCATACGACCGAGGGTGTGGGTGACGGCCACCACTTCCTGGTCGACGTGTTTTCGCCCCCGCGGCGCGACTTCATCGACAAGGGCTGGGTGTTCAACTCGGCCGACTACGCAGGCGTGGGCGCGGATTGATGAAGACCACCGGGGAATCCGGCGCCGGGCGCATCGGTGCCATGACACAAGAGCTGCTGGCGCTGCGGTACGAACTCGAGGCATTCACGATCGACTTCTGGCACGAGGTCGACATCCAGGGCGGCGGTCGGGCCGCCGCCTGCTACCTCGACGACGGCGTATTCGCCACCAGCGTGCGCGAATACCGGGGGCGGGCCGAGCTCGATGCCTTCTACGCGCGCCGGCGCCACTGGGAGCCGCGCGTGTCGATCCACGTCGTGAGCAACTTCCGCATCGATGCCGTGGACGCTGGCGCCGCGCGCTGCGGCTACATCCTGGGCCTGTTCGCAGCGGACGGTGAGCCTGTCCTGCCATCGGGCCCGCCCGTCATGCTCGGGACGGTCGAGGAAGTGCTGGTTCGACAGCAGGATGGATCGTGGCGCTATGCAAGCCGCCGCGTGCTTCCATTGTTTCGCGATGGGACGCCGACGCGGGGTTGACCTGAAGCCGTGGTTGGGTCGAAAGCGGACCGGCCGGACAGGCCAGGCGCTTGCAGGCGGCCTCGCGATGCCAGGCGGGCCAATCGCCGGCTGTAGGACAAGCGCCTGCAAACCTTCAGCGGTTTCCGCCGTCGTCCTGGCCTGCCGGCAGCCGGAGGCGGTCGGGGTATGCTGCCAGCTTTCGCCTCAGAAGGACCCAATGACGCAATCCGAACCGCAGAAGAAGACCTCCGGCTTCATGAAGGCATTGAAGCCCAGCGCGCAGCTGGCTGCCGTGATCGGCTCCGATGCCGTGCCGCGCACTGAAGTCACCAAGCGGCTGTGGGCCTACATCAAGGAGCACAACCTCCAGAATCCGCAGAACAAGCGCAACATCCTCTGCGACGACAAGCTCAAGGCCGTCATGGGCAAGGACGAGGTGACGATGTTCGAGATGACCGGTCTCGTGGGCAAGCACCTGGCACAGCCCTGAAGCGTCGCGGCAGGTAATGTGGGCCGGCCGGTGCGGGCCCGGCAGGGAACGCCCGCGTGCCCCTCAGAACAGCCCGGCTCCAATGTTGATCAGCAGCGCCAGCACGGTCGTGTTGAACAGGTAGGCCAGGATGCAATGCATGGTGCCGATGCGCCTGAGCGGCTTGGAGAGGAACGACACGTCGGCGGTCTGCCCCGAGGTGCCGATCACTGCGGCGAAGTAGAAGAAGTCGCCGTAGCCCGGGGCGTCGTCCCCGGGAAACTGCAGGCCCGCCGGCCTGCCGTGGCACGCCGCCGCGTAGTAGTCGTGCGCATAGTGCAGCGCGAACATGGTCTGGATGAAGGCCCAGGACGACAGCACCGTCACTCCGGCCAGCAGGATGTGCGCCAGGCGCAGGCCGCCGTGGATGTCCTTGGCGACGGCCAGTTCGGCGGCGATGGCCGCCAGGCTGGCCACGCTGGAGACGACGACGAAGAACAGGATCGCCACCTGCCCCTCGTCCTGGAACTGCGCCCGCCTGCGCATCTGGTGCTCCGAGGACCGGATCATCATCACCGCGGCCAACGTGACATACAGGCAGGTGCCGGCGTTCCACGCAATCAGCAGGCGGGTGACGGCATGGCTGGCAATGTCCAGCGGCAGGAGCCAGGCCACCGCTGCGGCGAATGCGCTGGCGATGAAGATCCGCGGGCGGGCCCGGACCACCCGCAGGAATGCGTTGCGCCGCCAGTTCAGCGGGCGTGCGGTCGGTCGGCGATCTGGCTCGGGGTCGATCATGTCGGATTGGGGTTCGGCGCGGGCCATTATGGCGAATCGCCGAGGTGGATCATGCAGGCCGCCTGGCCTTCAAGCGCGCCCGGCGGGATGGTCGACAGCCTCGCTCGCGGGTGCAGCCTGAATGCTCCCGTGTTGACACCGGTCAAGCCGGCCTGCCGGCGAGCGGGCTAACGTGGTTGTTGCATCAACTGCCGGAGGCGACCTTGAAGATGATTTCAGTGCCCGTTTTCCTTGCCGTTTCCATGGCGGCCGCCGTTGCCGCCGGCGGCAACGGCGCCGGGAAGGCTGCCGCGGGCGCGAAGCTCGCCGAAGCCAAGCAATGCATGCAGTGCCACGCGATCGACAAGGACACCATCGGCCCATCGTTCCAGAAGATCAAGGCGGTCTACAGCAAGATGAGGAACCCCGAATCGAAACTCATCGACGTGATGCGCCTCGGCAGCGACGCCCATCTCGGGCCGCTCTGGACTCGCGCCAGGATGCCTGACGGCAGCGAACGTCCGCCCATCAGTGATCGGGAGGCGAAGCAGCTGGCGCGCTGGATCTTGTCGTGACCCGTCCGGATGCGAAGCCGTGCCCGCCCGGCATCGCAGCAGTCTCGCGCACGCCACCCGGTCGGACACCTTGAACAAGATCTCCCGCAGCCGGCACTTGCGCGGCCTCGTTGCGGGCGGCGTGCTGTTGGTGCTGGTCCACATGGTGGGGACAGTGGGCTACCACTTCATCGGGCGGCCGTCGGCCAGCTGGATCGACAGCTTCTACATGACATTCATCACCGTGGCCACCATTGGCTACGGCGAAACGGTCGACCTGAGCACGCACCCGATCGGCCGGCTGTTCACCGTCGCCATCGCCATCGTGGGGATCGGCACGATGAGCTACCTGTTCTCCACCTTCGTCGCTCTCCTGCTCGAGTCCGACCTGAACGCCGTCCTGAGGAAACGCCATATGCAACGCCAGATCTCCGAATTGGCCCGCCACTACATCATCTGCGGGGTGGGGCGGGTGGGAAGCAACGTGGCCGACGAACTGCACAAGACGCAGCGCGAATTCGTGGTCATCGAGAGCGACGCGGGCGCCATCGAGCGCTGGCTGGACCGCTCGCCCGACACGCTCTACCTGCATGACGACGGCTCCAGCGACGACGCCCTGCTGCGCGCCGGCGTGATGCGCGCCGCCGGCGTGTTCGCCGTCACCGGCGACGACAGCCACAACCTGATGATCGCGCTGTCGGTCAAGCTGCTGAACCCGGCCACGCGCGTGGTGGCGCGGCTGCACGACATCCGCAATGCGGACAAGGCACGCAAGGCCGGGGCCGACGAGATCGTTTCTCCCGACTTCACCGGCGGCATGCGGATCACCTCCGCGATGGTGCGGCCGCACGTCGTGAACTTCATGGACCAGATGCTGCGCGCCGACGAAGGGCTGCGCGTCGAGGAAGTGGTGGTGCCGTCCCACAAGCCGGCCCGCACGCTCGGGATGCTGCTGCCCAAGTCGCCCCGCTACATGCTGATGGCAACGCACGAGAACGGTCAGTGGGTCTTCAACCCCGGCGACGACCATGTGGTGCGGCCGGGGGCCGCCTTGATCCTGATGACGACGCCGGAAGGCCGGCGCGCACTGCAGTCCCTGATCGAGGCCTGAGCGCCGGCCAGCGCAATCCCGGACCCGCTCGCTACGCGGCGAGCGCCCAGCCGGCGACGGCGGCGGCGGCCACCACGATCACGGGCGACACCCGTCCGTAGACCAGCGCCGCGAAGGCAGCCAGGGCAAGTCCGAAGTCGGCCCGCGAGTGGATGGCGCTGGTCCAGACGGGGTCGTAGAGCGCGGCGCCCAGCACGCCGACGACCGCGGCATTGATGCCCGCCATGGCGCGCTGCACGGCATCGCGCTGGCGCCACGCTTCCCAGAACGGCAGCGCTCCGCATACCAGCAGGAACGCAGGCGCGAAGATGGACAGGAGCAGGGTGATGCCGCCGGCCCAGCCGCCCAGTGGCGCGGGCATCATGGCGCCGAGGTAGGCCGAGAACGTGAACAACGGTCCCGGGACGGCCTGGGCCGCACCGTAGCCGGCCAGGAACGCGTCGTTGCTCACCCAACCGGTCGGGACCACCCCAGCCTGGAGCAGCGGCAGCACCACGTGGCCGCCGCCGAAGACGAGCGCGCCTGCCCGGTAGAAGACCGAGATCGCCGGGACGACCATGGAACCGCTGGCCGCTGCCGCGACCGGCAGGACCAGCAGAAGTGCTGCGTACACGGCCAGCAGCACTGCGCCTAGCCGCTTGGGAATGCCGTAGTCCCGGTGCGGGGCGGCAGGCAGATGGCCCAGGGCCAGGGCCCACAGGCCCACCGCGGCGCCCAGCGCGATGGCTGCGATCTGGCCAAGCGCGCCGGGCACCGCCAGGACCAACAGCGCGGCCGCCACCGCAACGCCGGCCCGCTGCCGGTCCGGGCACAGCGACCTGGCCATGCCCCACACGGCCTGGGCGACCACTGCCACGGCGGCCACCTTGAGCCCGTGCACCGCGCCCGACGCCGCGGCACCGGCCCAGCGGGCGACGCCGAACGCGAACAGCACCAGGGCGACGGCCGAGGGCAGCGTGAACCCGGCCCAGGCCGCGACGGCGCCGCGCCAACCGGCGCGCCCCAGGCCCAGGGCAATGCCGACCTGGCTGCTGGCCGGCCCCGGCAGGAACTGGCACAGGGCGACGAGGTCCGAAAAGCTCCTGTCGTCGAGCCACTTGCGCCGGTCCACGAACTCGGACCGAAAGTAGCCGATGTGCGCCACCGGCCCGCCGAAGGAAGTCAGACCCAGCTTCAGGAAGGCGCGCAGCACCTCGAGGGAGGAGCCGTCGCCATCGGTCCCGCTTGCGGGGCGGGCCTGGGAAGGAGGGTCAAACGGCGTCATCACCCCCGACTGTAGCGAGCCCGGCCGCCGGCCGGACGCAGGCGCGACAGCCCGGCCCAGGTGTGGCCTCCACTCCACAAAAGCGCCGCGGACTGGCGCGATGGTTCACAGCGGGCGCCGTCCGCCCTACCATTGCTGTCCCACCACAAACGCCGGCCGGAGCCGTTTAGGCGCTGGCCCGAGAAAGCTTGTCATGGCTGCCCGTTCGATCGCTTCGCTGACATTGAGCTTCGGCCTGGTGTCGATCCCCGTGAAGCTGTACTCCGCCACCGAGAGCTCCGGGGCGGTCAAGTTCAACCTGCTGGCCAAGGACGGATCGCGCCTGAAGCAGCAATACGTGTCCGAGAAGGACCAGAGCGTGGTGCCGCGATCGGAGATGGTCAAGGGCTACGAGTTCGAGAAGGACCGCTTCGTGCTGTTTTCTCCCGAGGAGCTCAAGGCCCTGGAGGAGTCGAGCAGCCCCAGCATCGACATCATGGCCTTCATCCCGGCGGCGTCGGTGGACCCGCTGTACTACGACAAGGCCTACCTGCTGGCCCCCGACAAGCGCGGCGCCAAGCCGTACGCGCTGCTGGCCGAGGCCATGCGCAAGAGCGGCCGCTGCGCCCTGGCCAAGTGGGCATGGAAGGCCAAGCAGTACGTCGTCCAGGTCCGTCCCGCGGAAGGCGGGCTGGTGCTGCAGCAACTGCTGTATGCGGCGGAGGTGCGCTCGCACAAGGAACTGGACATCGAGCCGGTGGACGTCTCGCAGGGCGAGCTGCAGCTGGCACTGCAGCTGATCGACCAGATCTCCACCGACAGCTACGACCCGACGCAGTACGTCGACGAAGAAAAGCAGCGCATCCTGGCGGCCATCGACCAGAAGATCGCCGGCAAGCAGGTGGTCGTGGCTGCGGCGCACGAGCAGGCTGCCAGCACCGGTCAGGTGATCGACCTGATCGAGGCGCTGCGCGCCAGCCTCGCCCGCAAGCCCGCCGCGCCGAAGAAGGCGGCGGCCAGCGAGCCCCAGCCGGAGGTGGCGTCCAGGGAACGCAAGGGCGCCAAGCGCGCCGCCAGCGTCGCGGCGCCCGCGGTGGCACCGGCGCCGGCCAAGGCCCGCGCGCGCAAGTAGTGGCCCCGGCCGACGACAGCTCCACCTTCACGCTGGCGCGCGTCCAGGCGATGCTGGGCCTGTCGCGCCGCATCGTGGCCGGGCTGATCGATGCCGGCTTCGTCGCGCCGACGCGCGGCCGGCGCAACGAATGGCGCTTCACCTTCCAGGACCTGATGCTGCTGCGCACGGCCCATGCCCTGCAGGCGCAGCACATCGCCCCGCGGCGCATCCTGCGCTCGCTGGCACGGCTGAAGGCCACGCTGCCGGCGGAACTGCCGCTGGCCGGGCTGCGCATCACCGCGATCGGCGCCGATGTCGCCGTGCGCGATCGCGACGGCCGCTGGCAGGCGGACAGCGGCCAGCTGCTGCTCGATTTCGAGGTGGCGCCGGTGGCCGGCAGCGTGACGATCCTGGAGCGCCACGCATCGCCGCAGGATGACCAGGGCGAGGCCCGGGTGCTGTTCGAGCGCGGCCAGTCATTGGAAGCCACCGACCCGGCCGCCGCCGAGGCGGCCTACCTGCAGGCGCTGGCGCTGGCGCCCGGCCTGGAGGATGCGTACCTGAACCTGGGCGTGCTGCTGGCCGAGGCCGGCCGCTTTTCCGAACTGGTGCGCCTGTGCGATGCCGCGCTGGACCATTGCGCCGGCTCCGCGCTGCTGCACTTCAACCGCGCCGTGGCGCTGGACCACCTGCAGCGGCTGGAGGAGGCGGCTGCCGGCTACGAGCGCAGCCTGGCGCTGGACCCGCAGCTGGCCGATGCGCATTTCAACCTGGCGCAGCTGCACCAGGAGGCCGGCGACGAGCGCGGCGCGCTGCGCCACTTCAGCGCCTACCGCCGGCTTCAGACCCAGTGAATTGCACGCGCTTTCACACCGGCGCGCGCCGCCCGCCTACCTCAGGAGCCTGTCCAGGTTGGACTGGTCGATGCCAGCCTGCCGATAGTGCGCCCTGGCCTTGTCGATCTTGGTGAACACGTCTTCGTAGCCGGTCTGGCGGCCGTCCCCGTCGAAGTAGATGTAGCCGCCGGTCACGTGGAACCAGGTGATCATCTCGTCGACGTCATCGGGGACCACCAGGGTGTGCGTTTCTCCCGGGCTTTCCATGACGTACGAACCGGCCGACGCCACCCACGCATGTTCCATGTAGAACCACCGACCCTTCAGCACATGCGCATGCACCGTGCCGGTGTGGCGATGGCAGGACAGCACGCCGGACTTGCGCACCCGCAGCAGATTCACGTAGTAGCCCTCGGTGACGCCCAGGCACAGCGGCAGGAAGGAGACGCCGGGTCCCTGCGGAACCCACAGATCCGGGTCGCCGCCCAGGATGTCGCCGCAGAAGATCTCGGGCCGGGCGTCGGCCGGAAACGGGTCGCGCGCCGGCTGGATGCCTTGCGGATTGGAAAATGCTCTGCCCTGGTCTTTCATCTCGAACCTGCCTTTCAGATGCCGGTGAGTGTGTCTCAAAACGCCTGATGAGCTGGGTGCGTGGCGCCTTTGCGCGCCGGCGGCGCAGCAGTAGATTGGTGCTGCGCGGACCGCTGTCCTCGCAACACGTCTTGCCCCGGCAGGACATCGAGGCCAGGTGCTCGCCAGGGCGCTGGTCACCGGCAGGTTCTAGCGCGTTCGCGCCGCGCCGCGCGGCCAGGATCGCGCTCTCCTTGACGCCTTCGGCAGCAGCTGCCGTCGGGCTTGCCGGCCTTGGTCTCCCCAGTGAGAATGGAAGCAACGGCGGCCACGTCTGGCAGCAACGCGAGGAGGCCGCATGTTCAAGCGGATCGACCATATCGAGCTGCTGACCGCAGCGCCCGAAAGCACCATTGCCTTCTACACCCGCCTGCTGGGCTTTCACGAGCGCGAGCGGGCGCGCATCCCTGCGACGCCGCTCGGTCCGCTGGATCTGGTCTACCTGGAGCTTGGCGGCACCACCGTCGAGGTCATGTGCTACCCGGAAGCGGAAGCGACATCGATTGCCCCGCGCGGCACCGGGCAGCGCCTTGGCTGGCAATGCCTCGCACTCGAAGTCGACGACATCGACGAGGCCTTGGGCCTGCTGCTCCAGCAGGGAGTGCCGGCGGCGTGGGGACCGGTGAAGCGGCCGGACTACGCGCGCGCGGAGATCCGCGATCCTGAGGGCAATCCGATCGAATTGCGACAGTGGTATCGCCGTTAGCGAGCGTCAGCGCCGTGCGGGGGATTCCCGGGCGGTGGCTCAGTTGTTCTTCAGGGCCTTTTCCACGTCGGCGGCCATGACGCCGACCTTCGCGACGGCGGCCTTCAGCTGCTCCGGGGTCACGCCGAACTTGGCCGACCAGTCGCGCAATTCGTAGTCTTCGTTGACGTTGATGCGCAGGCGGTCCTGGTTGCCACTTTTGGATTTGTCGTCTGACATGGAGGGCCCTTGTGATGTTGCAGAAGCAGGAATCGTAGGCAGCGCTTGCTGGCGCCTGTGTAGGCTCCCCGCCCGTCTCGCTGCAAGAACTTTTACCCGGGTGTTATTGACCGAATGAATTTAACCCGGGTAAAATTCACGCATGGATCAGGCGCTCACCCCGAACTACACCGCTTTCCTCGAAGGGCGGCGGATCGCCACCGGCCCCCTGCACGAGGTCGCCGTGGCGGTGCTGCGGGCACAGAAGGCGCAACCGCAAGGCCATCCGATGGTCTTCAGCGATGCCAGCGGGCGGTCCCAAGACCTCGACCTGCGCGGCGGCGAGCAGGCAGTGGCGGCGCGCCACGCGCTTGCCGCGCCGGCCGAGGCGCCGCGGGGCCGCGGTCGGCCGAAGCTGGGCGTGGTGGCGCGGGAGGTGACGCTGCTGCCGGAACACTGGGACTGGCTGGCCGCGCAACCGGGCGGCGCGTCCGTGGCCTTGCGCAAGCTGGTGCACGAAGCGCGGCGCAAGGGCGGGGCGCGGGACCGCAGCCGGCAGGCCCGCGAGCGCGCGTACCACGCCATGTCCACGCTGGCCGGCGACCTCGCCGGCTTCGAGGAAGCGGCGCGGGCGCTGTTCGCCGGCGACCACGAACGGCTGGCGGTGCAGATGGCGCCATGGCCGCAGGACGTGCGGGCCTATGTGTCCCAGCTCGCGGAACCCGAACCAGGCGAGGCCGGCCAGCCCGACAAGCAGCCGGAAGCGACCACCGCACGGCCTCGATGATCGTCACTAGGAGAAGAAACGATGGACCCTTCAACCCACCAGGCTTCGCGCCTGGCGCGGCGGGCGGCGGCGCGCCAGGCGCGTGACGCCTTTGCGCCCATGGGCGTCTACGCCATCCGCGACCGCGCCAGCGCTCACCTGCTGATCCGGGCCAGCCGCGACGTGCACGCGGCGCTCAATCGCGCCCGCTTCGAACTGCGCATGGGCAACTACGCGGACCGCGTGCTGCAGGCCGCCTGGAATCGCAGCGGCGTGGAAGGGCTCGCCTTCGACGTGCTGGAACTCCTGAAGGAACGCGAGGATGCGCAATTCGACTACGCCGGCGAACTCAAGGCGCTGGAGCAGATCCCGCGAACTGCAGGGCTGGCACCATGAGCGAAGCGGCCCTGCAGGCCTGGGTGGACCGGCACCTTGCGCACGCCGGCTTTGCGCCTGCTGCTGCGGCTGCTGCCGCTGGAGAAGACCGGGTTGTTGGAGCGCGCCGCCGATGGCGACGGCAAACGCCGCGTCACCCTGCGCCCGCCGGGCCGGCGGCTGCTGCGCGAGGCCCGCGACACCGCTGCAAGCGCCTGTGGCTGCTGATTCCGCCGCCTCGGCGCCCACCCGTGCTCAAATCCGCGCAGGCGCCGATCCGACCTGAATCCCCAAGGAGCAAGACAGATGAACCCCACTGGCGACGAGATCTGGCGCGCGCGCGTCCACCTGGCGGCGGCGAACCGCCTGGCGGTCCATGACGACCTGGAAGAGGGCATCGACAACCACTTCACCATGCGCGTGCCCGGCCACGAGGACCGTTACCTGGTGCTGCCATTCGGGTTGCACTGGTCGGAGGCGAGGGCGAGCGACCTGATCGTGTTCAACGAGGCCGGCGAGGTGCTGGAAGGCAGCGGCAGCCTGGAGCTGAGCGCGCTGAGCATCCACGCCCCGCTGCACCGGATCACCGGCGCCAACGTCATCCTCCACACCCACCAGACCTGGGCGCTGGCGTTGAACCTGCTGCAGGACAACCGGCTCCTGCCGGGCAGCCAGACGGCCGCCTTCCTCACGCCCCACATTGCCTACGACGACGGCTACGCGGGGCTGGCCGATTCGCTGAGCGAAGGGGAGCGGCTTGCGCGCGCCCTGGGCGCCAGGCAGATCATGTTCATGAAGAACCACGGCGTGCTCGCGGTCGGCGATACCGTCGCGCAGGCCTACCGGCGCCTGTACAAGCTGGAGCGCGTCTGCCGCGCGCAGGTCCTGGCCATGTCCACCGGCCGGCCGCTCGCGGTGCTGGACGAGGCGATGGTCAAGCGGGTGGAGGCGCCGAACCCGCGCAACAGCCACTCGCAGGCCGAGCGCGAAGAGCTCTATTTCGCCGCCATGATGCGGGTGCTGGACCGGCAGATGCCGGGCTACGCGGACTGAGAGCGTTCGGTGACAACCATGGCCCCGCACGAACCCCGACCCGAACGTCGCGAATCCATTCACGGCAAGCCCCTGGGACCCGTGTGCATCGAGACCGACATCCTGACCGACTTCTTCGCGGCGATCAATCGCAACGACCTGCAGGCGGCGACGCATCATTTCGATCCGCAGGTCGTGCGCGTGGAGCCCGAGGGCTTCCCGACGTCAGGCACGTACCGGGGCATCGCGCAAGTGCGCGAGCAGCTCGCGACAGGACGCGGAACCTGGGCCGAAGGAACATGCCAGCCCGAGAAGTTCCTGCGCAATGGCGACAAGGTTGTGGTCTACCTGCATGCGTGGGTGCGCCTGGAGGGTTCGACCGACTGGACCGGCGGACGATTCGCCGACGGGTTCGTGTTCCGCGGCAGCAAGATCACCGAACATCGCTCGTTCGGCGAACGGGCGGATGCCCTGGCATGGGCCGGCATCGAAGACGCAGGGTGACCGGAGTCGGCCCTTTGGCTGCGGTCTGAAACGCGCCCCTGGGGCCACCATGCCCGCGGAATCCCTGCAGTCGAGCTAGCCTCACGTTTATCAGCCGATCAACAGGCTGTCGATTGGTGAATGTCCGCAGCGGCTTGCGGGCGGGCGCCGGAACAATGGTCGGGCGAACTGTTTTGACCGTCCCCGCTGCGGCACGTGCAGCGCTCCTGTTCCGATGGAGGTTCCATGCGTCAACGCCTGCTGCGTCTTTCGTCGATCGTCGCGAGCGCCTGTCTCGCCACGCTCATTCCCACCCTGGCCCTGGCGGCCGATCCCCCGATCAAGATCGGGGTCATCTCCGAGGCCCAGGCAGTCGCCGGATCGTCGATCGGGCCGGCCGCACAGCTGGCCGCCGAAGAGATCAACGCCAAGGGCGGCGTGAACGGCCGCAAGATCGAGATCGTGGTCTACGACAACCACTCCTCCGCCGCCGAATCGGTGCGCGCCTTCCAGCGCGCGGTGACCGAGGACAAGGTCAATGCCGTCATCGCCAGCTACATCTCCGAGGTCGTGCTGGCGCTCGAGCCCTGGGCCGGGCGGCTCAAGACGGTGATGATCACGCCGGGCGCCGCCTCGGACGTGATCACGCAGAACATCGCCAAGGACTACGAGCACAACAAGTACACCTTCCACGGCTACCTCACTTCCAGCTCGCTGGCCGAGCTGGTGTGCGACGCCGCCAAGGATCTGCTGGTCGCGCAGCACAAGATGAAGACCGCCGTCATCATGAGCGAGGACGCCGCCTGGACGACGCCGCTGGACGCCGGCTATGAAAAATGCCTGCCCCGGACCGGCCTGAAGGTGCTGGACCACGTCCGCTTCTCGCCCGACACCACCGACTTCACGCCGATCTTCAGCAAGATCGAGGCGCTCAAGCCGGACGTGATGATCACCGGCATCTCGCACGTGGGCACCCAGCCCACCGTGCAGTGGAAGAGCCAGCAGGTGCCGATCCCGATGTTCGGCATCTCCTCGCAGGCCACCAATTCGACCTTCTGGAAGGACACCAACGGCGCCACCGAGGGCGTGCTGTACCAGGCCGTGTCCGGCCCCGGCGTGGCGGTCACGCCCAAGACGCTGCCCTTCGTCGAGGCCTTCGTCAAGAAGTTCGGCAACAACCCCTCGTATTCCGGCTACACGGCCTACGACGAGGTCTACATGATCGCCGAGGCCGTGCGGCGCGCCGGCTCCACCGACAGCGACAAGCTGGTCGACGCCATGGAGAAGACCGACTACGTCGGCACGATCGGCCGGGTGGCGTTCAAGCCCAAGGGCGACCCGAACGTGCACGGCCTGCGCACCGGCGCCGGCTACATCACCGGGCTGATGCTGCAGTGGCAGGATGGCAAGCAGGTGAACATCTGGCCGAAGAACCTCGCCTCCGGGCAGATGAAGTTCCCCGCCTTCATCAAGCTGTCGTCCGCGCGCTGATCCGGCAGCTCGCCCAGCAGCAGATGTCCACGCAGCCGGCGTCCCGCCACCACAGCTAGACGCCGGCGCCTGCTTCATGCTGTTCTGGCAGATCCTGATCGACGGCTTCGCCATCAGCTCGCTCTACGCCCTCGGGGCGACCGGGTTCACGCTGATCTTCGGCGTCTCGGGGGTGCTGAATCTCTCGCACGGCGCCATCATGGTGGCGGCGGCCGTGGCCTCGTGGGCGCTCGCCGGGCTGCTCGGCGCGGGGCCCTACTGGTCCGCGGTCGGCGGCATCGCGATCGGCGTGGGGCTGACGATGCTCACCTACTTCATCACGGTGCGGCCGATCCAGCGCTCGTCGCGCGTGGCGGAGTCGGAGAAGGAGATCTTCATCCTCACCGCCACGCTGCTGTGGGGGATCATCATCTCCGAGACGGTCGCCTACTTCTTCACCAACAACGCCAAGACCGTGTTGCCGATCGTGGAAGGCGTGGTCACGGTGGTCGGCGTGCGCACGCCCAGCAACGAGTACTTCACCGCGGTGGTCTGCTGGCTGGCGATCGGCGCGCTGTGGGTGCTGGTGAACAAGACGCGCCACGGCAAGGCGGTGCTGGCCGCCTCGATGAACCCGCGCGGCGTCACCCTGCTGGGCATCGAGCTGACGCGCATCCACCTGGCCGTCTGGTTCATCTACGGCTTGCTGGCCAGCATCGCCGGCATCCTGCTGGGGATGTTCCTCGGCGTCAGCCCCTACAGCGTCGGGCCGCTGACGGCCAGCGCGTTCTCCATCGTCGTTCTGGGCGGGCTGGGCAGCGTCACCGGCTCCCTCATCGCGGCCTACGTCGTCGGCTACCTGGAAACGGTCACCGCCTATCTCATCTCGCCGGCCTATCGCTTCATCCCCTCGCTGCTGCTGCTGGTGGTGGTGATGTACCTGCGCCCGCAAGGCCTGTTCGGACGGCGTTGATGGCGCGACCTGCCTGGCTGAAATCGCGTCCGGTGCTCGCCGGCCTGGCGCTGCTGGCGATCGGTGCATGCGTCCCGCTGGTGGGCTCCGGCTACATGCTCGGCCTGCTGACGGTCGCCTTCTTCACCGCCGTGTTCGCGATGTCCTGGGACCTGCTGTTCGGGTTTGCCGGCGAGGTGAATTTCGGCCCGACCTTCCTGATCGGCCTGGGTGCGTACACGGCGGGCATCCTCGACGCGCGCCTGTCGCCGGGCATTTCGCTGTGGCTGTGCGTGGTCGCCGGCGCGGCCGCCGCGGTCATCGGGGGCGTGCTGCTGGCCTTGCCGGCGCTGCGCGTGCGCGGCCCGTACTTCGGCCTGACGACGCTGGTCGCGGTGCTGATGCTGCAGAACATGGTGGTGGTGTTTGCCGACCTGACCGGGGGCGAGATCGGCCTGTCGGTGCCGGACGTGATCTCGGTCAGCGCGACCACCAACTACTGGATCGCCTACGGCTTCATGGCGGTGAGCGGCGCCATTCTCTACGGCCTGTCGCGCTCGCCCATCGGCCTGGTGCTGCAGGCGAGCGGGCAGGACCCGGTGCAGGCCGGCGCGCTGGGCTTCAACGTCACCAAGCACAAGCTGTTCGCCTTCATCGTCAGCGCCTTCTTCTCCGGGCTGGCGGGTGCGCTGATGGTGTTCTACATGGGCACGGCGAGCGTGGGCACGTTCATCGACATTTCGATCGGCGTCCAGATCATCGTCGCCGCGGTGCTCGGCGGGCGCCGCACGGTGATCGGCGCGGCGATCGGCGCCGTGTTCCTGATCGGCGCCGGCGAGGCGCTGCGGCCGCTGGGCGAACTGGCCACGCTGCTGGTGTCGGTGGCGGCGCTGCTGGTGGTGCTGTTCTTCCCCAACGGCTTCCTGGGCATGCTCGAGGGCAGGGGGGGCCGTGGCTGAGACCCCGATGCTGGAAGTCTCGCAACTGACCAAGCGCTTCGGCGGCCTGGTCGCCGTGAAGGAATTGAGTTTCTCCATCCGGGGCGGCGAGATCCTGGGCCTGATCGGCCCCAACGGCTCGGGCAAGTCCACGGCGATGCGCTGCGTGATGGGCGTGGACCCGCCCACCTCGGGCTCGGTGCGCTTCGAGGGGCAAGAGATCGCCGGCCTGCCGTCGCACAAGGTGGCGCGGCTGGGCGTCGGCCTGGTGTTCCAGCATTCGCGGCCGCTCAATCGGCAGACGGTGGTGGAGAACATCCAGGTGGCGCTGATCCCCGACCGCCTGAGCATGATCTTCCACAGCGCCGAGATCGCGGACAAGGCGCGCGCGATCGCGCAGCGCGTCGGCCTGGGCGGCGTGCTCGATCGCAAGCCGCCGACGCTGGCCTTCGCCGACCTGCGCCGGCTCGAACTCGCCAAGGCCATCGCAATGCACCCCAAGCTGCTGCTGGTGGACGAGCCCTTTGCCGGCCTCACCGCCTCGGAGGTCGCGGGCTTCTCCGAACTGATCGCCGGCTTTCGTGCCGAGGGCCGGGCGGTGCTGCTGGTCGACCACAACGTCAAGAGCGTCGCCGCCCTGGTGGATCGCGCGGTCGCCATGTACCTGGGCGAGAAGATCGCGCAGGGAACCGCCGCCGAGGTGATGCGCGACGAGACCGTGCGGCGCGTCTACCTGGGTGGCGCCCTGATGCGGGCCGAGCGCGCGCCCGAGCGCGTTGCCGCGGGCCCGCCGCTGCTGGAGGTGCGTGACGTCGAGGTCCGCTACGGCAAGGCGCTGGCCGTGCAGGGCGTGTCCCTGCAGGTGCGCGAAGGCGAATTCGTCGCGCTGGTGGGCCTCAACGGCGCCGGCAAGACCACGCTGTTCAATGCGATCTCGGGCCTGGTGCGGTATTCGGGCGAGGTGCGGTGGAACGGCGCCCCGCTGGCCGGCCTCACGGCCGCGGCCATCGCGCGCGGCGGCATCGTGCAATGTCCCGAGACGCGCGAGCTGTTCGGCGACATGACGGTGCGCGAGAACCTCGACCTGGGCGGCCACGCCCTGGCGCCGGCGGCGCTGGAGGAGCGGCGCGAGTGGCTGTTCGAGCTGTTTCCGATCCTGCGCGACCGCGCCACCCAGGTCGCGCGCACCTTGAGCGGCGGCGAGCAGCAGATGCTGGCGATCGCCCGCGCGCTGATGATGAAGCCGCGGCTGCTGATCCTGGACGAGCCGACGCTCGGACTGGCGCCGGTGATCCTGGAAACCTTGTCGAAGGCCCTGCACCGGCTGCGCAGCACCACCGGGCTGACGGTGCTGCTCGGCGAGCAGAACGTCACCTTCGCATTGCCGCATGCCGACCGCCTGTACGTGGTGGACCACGGCAAGATCGCGTGGCAGGGCGCACCCGAGCGCTTCGAGGAAGAGGCGGCGCAGATGTATCTCTGAGCGGCGGACTGCGCGCCGCTCAGCTGCCGCCCTGTCCGGTCAGTTCGCCGAAGAAACCGCCCAGCGCCGGGCCGATCCGCCTGAGCTCGTCGCGGTGCTTGTCGGCCAGCATGGCCAACAGCTCCAGGCCCCGCGGCGTCAGCCGCAGTTCGACCTTGCGGCGGTCGACGCTCGACGGTTCGCGCACCATCAGGCCCTCCGCCGCCAGCCGGTCGACCAGCCCGACGGCACTGTGGTGCTTGATGAACAGCTGGCGCGCCAGCTCGCTGATCGTCACCGGCGCATCGTGCTGCCAGCCGCGCAGGACCAGCATGGCCTGGTAGTGCGGACCGGTCAGCCCGACTTCGGCCGCGGCTGCATCGGAGAAATGGACGTAGGCCCGCAGGGCATGGCGAAACGCCGCCAGCTTCGCGTAGTCGCTGGTGGTCAGCCGGTCTTGGCGGTCGGTCTTCTTCGATGGCACTTGGGTCCTTTCGGCTTGCTTCCAGCCGCAGCGGCCACGTAGGGTTATCGCCGATTATCTGTGTATCGCGTTGCGATATACTTTTTATATCGTGCCACGATGCAATTAGCCAGCTGCCGGTCCACGGGCCGGCGGCGGGGGCGCGTGCGCGGCCAGCCAACCCAGCAATCCAATCCCACCCACCTCACTCGATGTCTCCCATGAATGACCGAAACCTGGCCCGGGGCCTGTTCCTCGTGGCGATCTCGCTGGCCTTCGGCCTGACGGCGATGCGCTACCCGATCGGCGGCTTCGACCGCGCCGGCCCGGGGCTGTTCCCGCTGATGGTGGCCGGCCTGCTGCTGCTGATCGGGGTGATCACCATCATGCGGTCGCGCTTCATCCGTCGCGAGCCGATGGAATTCAACGTGCGCAACATCGGCGTGATCCTGGCCAGCCTGTGCGCTTTCTCGCTGGTGTCGCAGTTCGTGAACATGATCGTCGGCATCGTCGTGATGGTGTTCGTCGCTTCGTTCGCCGGCAAGACCAGGTATTCGGTGGTCCGCAACCTCAAGATCGCGGCCGGCCTGGTCTGCGTGGCGCTGGCCTTCCAGAAACTCCTCGGCTTCAACCTGCCCCTGTACTGATCATGCAAGCACTGCACAACCTCGCGTTCGGTTTCGAGCACGCCCTGACGTGGTCGAACCTCATGTATTGCGCCATCGGCTGCACGGTGGGCACCCTGGTGGGCCTGCTGCCGGGCCTGGGCCCGCTGGCCACCATCAGCATCCTGCTGCCGCTGACCTACTCCATCCCCACCGGCGGCGCCCTGATCATGCTGGCCGGCATCTACTACGGGGCGCAGTACGGCGACGCCGTCAGCGCCATCACGATGAAGATGCCGCACGCGAGCAGCATCGTGGCCTGCATCGACGGCTATCAGATGACGCTCAATGGCAAGTGCGGGCTGGCGCTGTTCACTGCGGGCGTGTCCAGCTTCATCGGCGGCACGGTGGCCATCGTGGTGCTGACGTTCCTGGCGCCCTCGCTGGGTGAGGTGGCCTTCCTGTTCGGGCCGGCCGACTACTGCGCGCTGATGCTGGTGGGCTTCGTGTGCGTGAGCTTCGTGACCACCGGCAGCCTGATCAACGGCATGTCGATGTGCCTGATCGGGGTGCTGCTCGGCTCGATCGGCACCGACGTCAACAGCGGCATGCAGCGCTTCACCGGCGACCTGCCGTTCCTGGCCGACGGCGTCGGGCTGGTCAGCATCGCGCTGGGGTGCTTCGGCATCGCCGAGATCACCAAGAACCTCGACAGCGGCGACGAGCGCACGCCGTTCAACGGCACCATCAAGCTGATGCCGACCTGGCCGGAGTTCAAGCGCATCATCCCCAGCGCGCTGCGCGGCAGCGTGGTCGGCTCGGTGATGGGCGTGCTGCCCGGCGGCGGCACCGTCATCGCGCAATTCGCGGCCTACGCGGTCGAGAAGAAGGTCAGCAAGTACAAGCACGAGATCGGGCAGGGCGCGATCGAAGGCGTGGCCGGCTATGCGGCCGCCGACGAGGCGGCCGCGCGCACCAGCTTCATCCCGCTCATGAGTATCGGCATCCCGGAGAACGCGGTGATGGCGCTGATGATGGCCGCCTTCATCATCAAGGGCATCCAGCCGGGCCCGAACATGATCGCCGGCCACCCGGACCTGTTCTGGGGCCTGGTGG